>JBEKBX010000024.1:0-59366 GCA_050015175.1 Acidimicrobiales bacterium
TGGAACGAGGACCCGAAGCCGTTCGTCTGGCACAAGAGCGCCGAGGAGATCCTCGAGCGACTTGCGGGCTACTGCTCGGCGGTGACCGAAAACAGCAGCGCTTCACGCTGACACGTCACTAGACCAGGGGTCACCTCGGTCCGATTGACCGGCCAGTTTGCTGGAACCGAGAACCGCAGCCCGGCGAAGGTCACCTGTTGCCATGACGACGGGATTGCCGGTGAAGACCTCGGTGCGAGTACGACCGAGCGCGGTGACCGGGTGAGCGTGTGCAGGACCTGCTGGCCGAGTGGCCCGTCAACGGTGATCTCAACGCCGAGCGATGGAACCAGGTAACTGCTCTGCGGTCCCGTGGGGTACGGGTACACGAAGATGCCGTTGACCTCTGGGTGACCGAGGACGGTGCTGAGTGGAGACCTTGGGGGTCCGAACGAGACCGTCGTGCTCGGACCGGGAGCCGTCTCCAAAGGACAGGCGAACAAGCCAGGGGGTGGATTGACGAATACCTCTCCTGTCGGCGAGCCGGTAGGGCACGGCGGCGAGTTGTAGAGCACCCACCAGGCAGCCGGTACCGATATCTGCGCGTCTCCGAAGGCGACCGGTATCCATCCGGCTGGTGTGGCCGAAAGGTCAACGGTAGGGAGCGCCTTGGCCGTGGTCGGCACCACTGTCGTGGCGAAGGTCTCCGAGCTAGTGAACACGGTGAGCGCTACGGCTATGACCACCATCGCGAGCGCGCGCAACTTCATTGTCGTCATGCTCCCACGACGCCCTGACAGGGCGGGTTCGCGTACGACGCCCACACTCCTGTAGACGGCGCGCTCATCACTTAAGTAGACAGACCACTTCGACACCCAGTGTCTTCTTCCCAGCCTTGACACGCACAGGTTGGTCCGCCGCGCATGTCCCCTCCACTCCGTTGACCAAGAACATCGGACTGCGTCCGGTCAGTCGGTACAACCCTTCTGGCAGCCAGAGCACGAACTTGCCGCTCTTGCCAACCGCCACCGTGAACTTCTGCCCGGCTGAGTTCTGGGCCGTCACCTGACCCGACAGCGGTCTAGGTGAACCGGGGGACGGACCTCCAACCGCGACGAAGCTGCCCGTGACCGTTTCCTCGCCACCCGTCGCAGTGGTGACAGTCGGGGCCTTCACTGACTGCCAGGAGTGCCCGCCATTGGTGCTGCGCCACATCAAGTAGGAAGTGTTGGGTCCAGAAAGCGCAAGGAATCCGAACACCAGCCACGTTGCCGCGCTGGCGAGAGCCACTTCGCAGCTGTATTCCGAACTGTGAGGGATTCGCAACAGAGAACTGAAGCGCTTGCCGCCGTCTCGGGTGAGCCACAGGTCCCCGGCGAGCTGATAGAAGATGGCTTCGCTGTGAGAGACGGGGTATATCAGGATGTAGTTCGACATGCCCCCCGGGGTCCGAACGTTGACGAAGCTTCGGCCCCCGTCGGTTGAACGAATCGCGTAGCCGCCGTTACCCGTCGCACAAAAGCCCCACAAAGTGGTGGGCGACGTAGCGGTGAGATTGCAGCCACGAGCACCGAGATAGCCCCCCGGTGTCAGCTTGGAGAAGGTCCTGCCGCCATCGTGGGAAACGAGCAGGTGAGCGTTGCTGACCGAGGTCAGAAGCAGCCAAACGTTCGAGCCGAAAACTGCCCAGCTAAACTGGTTCTCGGCTTCGCCCACCGTCAGCGGCACCGGTCTTGTTGTCCACCTATCGTTTGTCACGGGGGACGAAGCGAGTTGGACGGATTTGCATGGACCTTTGCCTGAGCAGTTCGTGGAGACGAGCACGTAGGCGTGCCCGTCTGTAATGACGGCTACCTGTGGAGGCGAGTATCGAAATCGGGCGAGTGCAAATCGCCAGGTCTTCCCCCCGTCGCCAGTCCAATAGAGGCGGGACTCGTCATCCGGGCCTCCCGAACCGAAGGCGTAGCCGTCCTCCCGGTTCGCGAACTCAATGCGGTAGTCGGCCGCGGGGAGCGTACCGACCCTGACGAAGGACTTCCCGCCGTCGGAGCTTCGCATGACCACCGAACAGGTCCCGGTTGAACATGGGTAGGTCCCGAGCATCCAGAGGTAACCTCCCGCACCTGTGACCTCGATCGGGGTGACCCGCGCTGAGGTGACCGTCGGTGTGCTCGACGGGGTCACCTTCGCCGGGGTGACGAGACTGTGGAACAAGCTGACGTGTGGCAGGGGGACGAAGAACACGACCACGATGGCCGCTGCGACAGCGATGACGACGGCGCGATGGGTCCACGAGCCGAACTGGCTGCGAAGCCATCTGCGCCGCTGAGTCTGAACGGCAACCAGGACCTCCAGCTCCTGGCGGAGAGCGGCCCGATACTCGGCTCGCATTGGCCGCGGACCGGGAGGCTGGTCAAAGGTGTTCATGTCTCTCCTTCGGGGTGTTGCAAGGCGGGCGCGACCGGGTGTGGGTTCTCAGCGGTCTCACCCAGGCGGGCGCGAAGATGTTCATGGGCGCGAGAGAGCCGGGACCGGACGGTTCCGACCGGCACGTCGAGTGCGGTAGCGGCCTGCGTGTAGCTCAGACCAGCCCAATCGCAGAGAGCTATGACCTCTTGTTCCTCTGCTCGAAGCGTCTCTAGGAGACTCAGGACGTGTCCCATCTCGCGCTCGTCGTCCAAACGGCCAGCGGCGTCGTCCCCGAAGTCGTCAGCTTGGAGCGGACGTGGCAGTTTGGCCAAGAGTCGCTGGTGACGGCGCAGCGACCGGTTGGCGTTGCGGATGACGTTGTTGGCCACTGCTAAGAGCCAGGGCAGGATGGAGTCGGTGTCCAGGCGAACCGACTGCCTATGACGCCATGCTTCTAGGAAGACAACACTCGTCAGTTCCTCGGCGCGCGTCCATGAGGCCGTCCGCCGAAAACAGTGGACGTAGACCGCATCGGCGTGGCGCTCGAACAGTTCGCCGAAAGCTCCACCGTCCTGGTTACCGGCTTGTAGCCACAGTTCGCTGTCGGGAACCCCTTGGTGCGCGCGGTCCACTGACTATCTATGTCCGGTACTGGGGAACCGGTTCCCTAACGTGTCCGAGGCTCGGCCAGTTTCTCATCATCGCCAGGACCAGCGGCACGAGGGCGCGTAATCTCACAGTCGCCACACTCCCAAGAAGCCCGAAGGGTCTGGTTCATTCACCGTTGCCACGCCCTTAGATGCAGATTGCCGGAAAGTTGGCAGTGACTGTACGACCGGCCCGCACGAGTACACCCTTCGGGCGGTATGGCTGAAAACTTCGGCTCCCCTGTTCCTGCCGGAGCTTCACCGTGTACATGCCCGCCTTGGCAGTCAACCGGTACTCCTTACCCGAGGCGACCGTTTCCGAAGCGATGAAACGCGACCCGGAGTAGAGCAGGACGGTCACGGGCGGGGGACTACCCGCCGTTCCCCAGCAGGCGTAAGCAACCCCGGTCACGGCGCCGGTGGGCTTGACCTTGTTTCCGTGGATGACGGTCTTCGACACGGTGGTCGTGGTCGTAGGGCTGGGCACCGTCGAACTCGTACAGGCGCTCAGCATCAACGCCATAACCACCATCGCAACCGCCGCGAGCCTGCGCATCATGGTCCTAGAGCACGCCCAGGGACGGACATTGGACTTTGCCACACAGGTTTGGAAGAAGGGGGCCTGTCCACGGCTTCGGTTTCGACGAACCACTCAGCGTCGAAGGCCAGTTGTCCTGTCTTCGTGAGACAGAGGACGACGCCTTCGGCTTGGATGTTCAGGACGTTCAGACACCACAGGCGACGCCCGAGGACGGTTCGGTGGGACAAGACCAGCAGGCCGAGGATGTTGGTGCTGAGGTTCTCCATGACCCACATGGGCATCCGGTATCCCTCAACCAGCATGATTTGCCCGATGCTCTGGGGGCCAAACGGCCCGACGCATTTCCATGCCCTCCGTGGTTCCGTGCCCAGGCACTCGTAGTCACCATTTCCGGTCTGGATAAAGCGAAACGTCCCCCGGCCGAACGGGGTCTCGAAGACGAAGTTCCCCTCGGGGTCAGAACCCACTGCAGGCTCAGACCAGACCGCAAAGCTAGAAATCTGACCTGGCAGGATGTCCAGCGGCGGAACGAATCGGTAGGAAGCCTCGAACGGCTCACGCAGCCCTCTGTGGGCCAGGGTCACGAATCGGGACAGGTCTGCCCGGCTAACGGTCGTCGGGGCGGTGACAGTTGGGGCCTTCACTGACTGCCAGGTGCGACCGCTGTTGGTGGTGCGCCAGAGCGGGTTGTTCCCGTCAGGTCCCTCGCTGACTCCGAGCATTACCCAACTGGTCGTATCGGCAAAAGCGATGGAATACAGATGGTTCCAATCGTTGTGTGACCATATGGAACTGAAGTCTTTACCGCCGTCTCGCGTCAGGTAAAAGTGCGGACCGCCGGAACAGAAAACGGCCTCGTTATCGGAGAGGGGAATGATGCTGCCCGCGTTCGATGCATCTCCCTTGTAGCCGTGATTCCGTCCAGGCATGAGCGCGAACTCCCGACCTCCATCGGTCGAGCGAGCCGCGTAGCCGAGGCTGCCCGTAGCACAGAAGGCCCAAAGGACACTTGCCGACGTGGCAGTCGCGTCACAAGCGAGACCCGCCAACCCCGTGCTCGACAGATTTGCGAAGCTCCTGCCGCCGTTACTCGAAACGGACAGGACAGCACTCGCGCCCGTCCCGATTACCCATACCTTTGACCTGAACGCTGCCAAGCCAACCGGTTGGATGGCTTCTTCAACTGGGAGATGCAATGCAGTCGTCGTCCACGAATCACTCGTCACCGGCGATGACGCAAGGTCTTGGGACCTGCACTCCCCGTTTGCCAGGCAGTTCTCGGGCACGAGCAGGTAGGCGCGCCCGCTGGCGATGACGATTGACGGAGAGCGCGATTCAGGAAACCTGAGCGGGACAAGCCGCCAGGTCCTTCCTCCGTTCCCCGTCCAGTAGAGCGTGGCTCTCTCGTCATAGGACCCTCGGAAGTAGGCATAACCGTCATCACGATTCGCGAAGTCAATCGCGTCGACCGACGACGGAGGCGAACCAACCCGGACCCAAGACCTGCCGCCATCGGCGCTTCGCATGAGCACAGGGCAGGTCCCGGTGGAACACGGGTACGTCCCGAGCATCCACAGGTGCCCTGCGGCGCCGATTACGGCGGTCGGGGTGACTCGCGCCTCTGTCTCCGAGGTAAGGTCGAGGGCCTCCGTGGCCCGTGTTGACCTCGGCGGCTGGGACGCCATCGAACTCGTACATGCGGCGAGGGCCAGGGCCATGGCCAGTATCGCGACCACCACGAGCCTGCGCATCGGGTCCCTACCCCGCCGCCCTGCACCAAGATGGCAACGGTGATGCTTTGGGCAGCGGGGACTCGTTGGCAAGGAAGCTCGGCGCGGACAATGGTGGAAGCGCCCGGTCAGGGTGACGTTGGAGCAACTCGGCGACAGCCTCGGAGCCAGCGTAAAAGTGGTCCGTTTCGAAGTCGAACAGGATAAGCCCACAGCGCCCATCGCCGACCCCCCAAAGGTTGTTCGGGTACCGAGCGAGGACCTCGGCACCGACTGCCGCCGGGTCAGGCAACGGGTACGCCCTGAAGTCACTGAGTGGATGGGGCGTCTCCTTCTGAAGACATGTGGTAGCTCCTGCTCGGCAAGTGTCGAGCAGCAAGGCCGCACCGCCTCGCGATTCGGCCTTCATCATCCCCGAACTGACCAAAACGACCCATGTGTGAGTCCAACGGAGGCAAAGCTCGTCCCGCCCGAACCAACTGGATACTCTCGCCTGGTCGGTGGGTGAAAAGAAGGCTGGACCACAATTCGCGCCGAGTGACGCTGTTGAGACCGGTGTGGTCGAGGTCGTCGTCGTAGACGTCGTGGTCGCGGTCGACTGCGTGGTCGAATTGGTACACGCGGCGACCATCAGCGTCATGGCCACCATCGCGACAATCACGAGCTTGCGCATGATGGTCATGGCGCACATCGGGGGTCGAGCGGGAAGATGGCAATCCCAGACCCCCCGTTGGTAGCGACCCTGGCGAAGGTGACGAGGTAGCCGTCCCCGAGGGCAAGAAGTGGTGCAGGGCTTGTGGGCGCTCCGAAGGAAGCAGAATCACTTGGCAGTTGCAACCGAGCCACGGTCGACGCGCTCGGACCCGCGATGCAATCGAGCCGCCAATACCCAGTACCGCTGTCAGGATTATGGGCTTCCTCGAAGGCGAAAATCCCATCCTCAACACCCCCGTCGACCGTGCCGTTGACGCCCGCCAGTGCGCAGCTGACAGCCCTCGTGCAGGAAAGGGGAGCCAGTAACGAGGTGGAGAACGGAGCGAAATACGTCATCATGCCCCCGCCTTGAATGACCCAGAGGATGTCTCCGGCAACGCCGAGCACGCGGGTGAGTTCGAACGGTGGCGCAGGAACGATGAAGAACGAACCGGTCGTGGGGTCGAAGCGCTCGGTCGCTTGGGAATGAGCGGCGTTCTGGTTGATGACTGACACGTAGAGCAAGCCCGACTTTGGGTCAGATGCGAACCCGACGACCTGCGAGTCGGGGACCATCTCGGGCAAAATAACCGTGCTGAAACGTCCGGTGTGGGGGTTCAGACGCGCAAGTCGCGCGGAGTTTCGGCTGGATAACCAGAGCGCTCCGTCGTCCGCGACCAGGTAGGCGCTGAAGTTCCGGGGAATCGACCTCCTCATGGTCACGGCGAGCGTGGCTCGGTTCAATCGCACGACCTCGAGCCGGCACAAGCCGCTCACCACCCAGAGCGAGCCGTACGCCACCACCGGAGGCTCGTTGTAGTAGTCACCGGGGAACCAGGCAGACCGGACCACGGCGCCTGTCTTGGGATTAATCCGTGCTACCCGAAAGCCCGTTTTCGGGCCAGGGGGCATATAGGAGACGTACACGAAACCGCCTGCGATGGTCGTGGCGAGCGGATTGTCCAGAGGTAGTAACAGAATGGGGTCAAAGCGCCGGTGGGTATCGAGGTCGACCTCGACAAGCCCGCTCGATGGGACGTGCGTCGCCGGAATGGTCACCGGTCCTGACTGGCAGGGCGATGTGGCCGAGGCCGTCCTCGGCATCGGTGGTGTGGTCGTGGCCCCTGTCGTCGCGACCGTCGACGAGGCCACACTCGGGCTAGCGGCCAGCATCAGCGTCATAGCCACTGTCGCGACAACCACGAGCTTGCCCACTGATGGAATCATGCACCCGTCGTCGGTCGTCAGGGGGTCGCGCAACGGGCGACTTGACGCAGGACTGCGCGAGCGTATAGTCACAGTGTGAGTAGTACCAACCCGAAGGTGGAAATCGACCCCAACAGCCCTGTGCCCTTGCACGAACAGGTCGCTGCTGCCATCCGCAGAGCCATCGCAGACGGGGAAGCAAAACCGGGTGAACGACTGCCTCCGGCTCGTGACCTAGCCGCAGTATTGGGGGTCAACTCGAACACGGTGTTCCGGTCGCTGCACACCCTCCGCGACGAGGGCATCTTGGAGTTCTCTCGCGGCCGCGGCGTGTCGGTCACCAGTGCTGCCCCCCAGCGCAGCCTCGTGATGGACAAGGCGCGGGAACTGGTCAAGCTGGCCCGCAAGTTCGGTTATCGCCCTGACGAGCTGGTACGGATTATCGAACAGGTGTCGTAGGAGGCGTCGTGAGGATCTTAGAGGAACCCCGACGGGCTACGACAGACCTCCCAGACGCCGGGGCGCTCGTGGCCGAGGCGCTAATCAAGGAAGCGCGTCAGCGTCAGCGAAAACGTTGGTTGGTCATCGCCTGTGTCGTGGTGCTGGGCATGGCAGCAGTTCTGGTCGCTCACACATATCTTTCAGCTGTCCGGTCGGCTTCTCCTGGAACTCGAACAAGGGAGTCGGCTGGGCTGTCCCCATGTGCCTCGGCTCAACTAGGTGCCGCCTTCTGGGCGACTCCGGCCAGCATGCAGGGTCAGATTGATGGCCTGAACCTGCGGAATACTTCCTCCGCTGTGTGCTCCCTAATGGGGTATCCCTCGGCCATCGCCATGCTGACCTCCGACGGACACGTCCTAGCACCGGTCGCCCTGCCACTTCCCGACGGTGAAGGCTCTACGTGGACGGACTTCTTGAACCTGGCTTCGCTACCTTCTCCTGAACAGGCTGACTTTCAAGTACTCGGACGGGCCGTCAGTTCATCGGTCATGCTCCGTCCAGGTGGTCGAGCCGCCATTTTCTTCAGGACGTACACCTCGGTGGACCCGCCAGCCACCTCGACCTGCATTTCGCCTCTGGGCCTGCGAGTTACTTTGCCAGACGAAAGCACGCTGAACGTGACCATTCCGAAGCTGAAGGCAACGTACGCGGCCGGGAACCTCGACCCCACGGGTTCTCCGTTCTGGTCGTGCGTCGCCGTCGTGACCTCGCCGTTCATGAGTTGGACCGCGGCGCAGCGGACACTCGACACGGGACCGCTCACGCTACCCCCGGGTGTGGATAACTACATCTACGAGGCAGCGCCCACTACCAGCATTCCGGTCGCGAGTACGCCAAGCTCTGCGAAGCAAGTTCATTTCCTGCCATGAAGGTCATGGAGTCACGCGAAGAAAGAACGTCTGAGCACAGTGCCGAGGCGTTTATCGAGGCGCTCATCAAGGAAGCCCGACAGCACCAACATCGGCGTTACGTCGCGTTCGCCGTGATTGCCATCCTGGTCATTGCAGCCGCCTCCACCGCTGTCGCCATGCTCACCAACCATCCTGCTGCCCGCAAGGTGGCGGCAGGTCCGACCAAGCCTAAGGTCGCGGGTCCACCCATGGGTCGGGCCGTTTCGCTCAAACTCGCCGGACCGCTTGCCGTAGGTCCAAACGGTGCCCTGTATGTAGTGGACGAGCAAGGTCATGAAGTACTCGTCCGTCTCACCAACGGCCAGTTCCGTGTCGTGGCAGGCGACGGTAAAGACGGCTTCTCGGGGGACGGGGGACCTGCGACCAAGGCCGCGCTCTCGAACGTCTCCGACATCACCTTCGCACCGGACGGTGACCTCTACATGGCTGACGGCGGGCGTGTCCGGGCCCTCAACACAGCGGGCATCATCACCACGATTGCCGGGAATGGCCGCAGTGGCATCGTCGCCAACGGCACCCCAGCGCTCTCGGCTCCACTCGCCTCCCCCTTGTACATCACCCTCAGCCCGAATGGACGGCTCTACATCTCGGACGGGTCACAACTGTTGCGACTAACCGCTACGGGCAAGTTGGCCACAATCCGTGCAGTGGTCACTTCCGGCTTGCTCAAAGGCCCGCTTGACAGGAATCTTTCCCAAATCGCAGTCGATGCCCACGGGGACATAGACGTATCCGGGTTCAACGGCTGGTCCATCTGGCAGGTGGACCCGAATGGCGTCGCCACCGAGGTCGGAACCGTGGCCGAGGCGAGGCGCAGCAGCGGAAACACTTCGATACTTGAGCGCGGACCCGATGGCGCTGTTTACGGAGAGGACGGGTCGAACATCCTCCGCATCGAAGGAAAACGACTCGTTACGAGCTACACATTCACGACGGTGAAAGGCCAATACTTTTGGCTCACTTACTTCGCCTTTGCTCCGAACGGTGCCATCTACGCCGACGAGGTTCCTGGTGACATGGGCTTCGAAGCGCATCAGCAGCTTGTAACGGTCGCCGGTGGTTATGTCACCCTGCTCTGGCAGGAGAAGAACCGTGTCGCTGCCTAATCCCCAAGCCGTGGCGAAATTCGAGTGGTCGTGGTTGCCGTGAAGGTCATCGAGGAGCCCCGACAGGCTGAGGCAGACGTTTCAGATGCTGAGGCGCTGATCAAGGAAGCACGCCGGCGTCAACGAAAGCGGTGGCTGACTGTCCTGACTGTCGTGCTCGCCTTCGCATTGGGCATTGGACTCGCTGTGAGCGCCTCTAGCGGCGCGACAGGAAAGAACCCCACACCCAAGCCGACCGCGTCGACCTCGCCCTTGTCACCTGGGGGGATTCTGCGTCTCGCCAACAAGGGATTGAGCGGTAACTTCGAGGCGACGTACAAGCTCAGCGGCAAACTCGCGTTATTCCCTGGGCCAATATGGACCGTGGTCGTCGCCCACAAGGGACCCTGGGCAGTAAAGAGCGTTTGGATGCTTGGCAGCGGTGAGTCGTCGTTTCTACTCAGAACAGGCAACGGGTACGAGTTGCAATGGATAGAACACGCCAACCGCTATGAAGCATGTTGGTTGCAGGCAGGGGCAGAATGGCGCTGCGGAAAGGGCACTGTTTACGCGTCCAACGGTTTCGCGCTGTTTACCATGCCATACGTCCCAGCCACAGTGGACGGCGACATCAGGGCATCGGCAACGGACGGCTATCCCATGGGACATGGTGAACACCAACGCCTCACGGTGGCCTCGAAATCCAGCGCCAAGCTCGGCAAGCTCGAATGCCTGACCAGCATGACGTGGCTCACCTCGAAGCGCGCGGATGTGGCGCGGACCGACATCTCCTCAGTGACCTGGTGCCTGACCGCGCGAGGCTTGCCCGCGAGCGAGTACCAGCGGGGGAACCCACAACTGGCCTCACCCTGGGTCAACCTGACCCTCGTCGGCACGCGCCGCGTCGCGCCAAAGTCCGACTTCCAGCCCATGTCGCCTACGGCGGTGCGCAACGGCCTGCCGGGACTGGGGTAGGCACAGCGTTGACCATTCCCTTTACGCGTTCGGTTGTTACGCTTGCGCTCTGCAAGGGCGGTCTGACAGCCCCAAGGAGCGGCGTCTCCCCGTTCAAATCGACTCTCGGCGCAACCCCACCTGGCCTCTCATGAGGGTCATCGAGGAACCCCAACAGACTGCGGCAAGCGTTCCAGACGCCGAGGCGCTCATCAAAGAGGCGCGCCAACGACAACGCAGACGCCGGTTGCTCATCGGCATCGTCGTGCTCATCGCCATGGTCGTGAGCGGTATCACCTACGCCATCGTCAGCCGCCCCAGTGCCCGAGCACGCCACACCCGCACTTCGTCGCCGACCAAAACGGTCTCTGTGGCCCAGTCCGGCTCCTACGTCTCGCCCAAGGCCCCACACTCGCTAACTATCGCCCCGAACGGTGACCTGCTGGTTGTCGACAGCGACAGGGACCAGATTCTCCGTCGTCTGCCCTCCGGCAAGTTCCAAGTGCTCGCTGGTGACGGCAAGCGCGGGTTCTCCGGCGATGGTGGTCCTGCAGTCGACGCTGAACTTCGTTTGGACTATCAGGCTGGAATCGCGGTAACGAGGAACGGCACCGTCTATTTTGCCGACGCCTTGAACGGCAGGGTCCGCGAAGTCCTGTCGGACGGGATAATCAAGACGGTCGCAGGCGGTGGCAACATCCCCCTCGGGACGAAGCCCGTGGCCGCCCTCAGCGCGACGTTCGGCGGACCGTTCTCGCTGTTCGCTCTGGCCATCGGCCCCAACGGACAGCTCTACATCGGCACCAGCGGCGTCTACCGCCTCAGCCCGGACGGCGTCCTCCACTGGGTCGTCGGAAAGTTGGTCCCTCCGAAGGACTTGCCGAAGGGCTGGGGCGGTGTCTACTCCAATCCCGCCATCCAGAGCGACTTCATGCCTGCCACTCGGCTGGCGTTTGACGGCAAGGGCGACCTCCTTGTCGCCGGTGGCGGCGGCTGGGGCCTCTACAAGATGACGAGAAGCGGAAAGCTCCTGTTCCTGGAGACCTTCCGTGGGGACGGATACTGGGGTTCTCTCACCGAGGCGAGCCGAGGAAGCGTCGTGCTGTTGTACGGGGGCGGTCTCTTCCGCTTCTCGTCCTCGGGCGCCATCACGCGGATAGGCCCTGCTTGGACTGCCATCGACAGCGCGCTCGGCAAGATGAGCAAGGAACCGCGTCAGAACATGTTCATCGGTGGGGACGGTGTTGCCGTCTCGAAATATGGCGACATCTATGTCGACACGAACGCTGGCAACACCTTCACGTCGGTCAGCGCGATTCTGGAACTGCGTCCGAATGGAAGCGTGGTCGCGCTCTGGAAATCCTGAGGCACCGCCGCGTCGGACATGATGAACCCATGACGGATAAATGGTCGTGCCAGCATTTCTCCCTCGCCAACCCGCTAAACCGGGGAGCCAGCGACCTGCCCAAGTTGCTCCGGCGCGTGGCCACCGAGATTGAGAAGCGCGACATCGGCCCCATGGACCTCCTGGACCTGACAATCCATCAGGAGATGACCGGCGCCGGCTCGTGGTGGTCCGCGACGGTCTACTGGTCACCTGACAGCCCGGCGAATGAGGGCCTCGGCAGCAACGAGAGTCACGACGGGCGCTGACCCCACGACCGGCTGGGCACCATCCTCGGTTCGCCAGATGATGCCCGAGCGCAGACGACCACGAGGACCATGCGCGTCGCCCCTGCCGTCAACAGCCTGGTCAACTAGGCCATGCTCACCGAGCGGGACGGAAGGACCGCACGAACGCCGTGATGGTCGGGAGGCGGGCATCGTTGCCGCTCGCAGTCACAACCCACATCACACGACCACGCGAGACGCGCAGCCAGCCATAACACCAGTCGGTTCGCTCGGTGCATTGAAAAGCCTCCAACCCCGTTGCCCCTCCCACAGAGACCCGCCTCAGGTCGGGTGGAGTCACCCAATAAGGCACCGAGCCAATGTCACCCACTGACCAGCCGTTCTCATGCACCTGTCCATAAGTGGCGGTGATACCGAAACCCAACGGGCGGGCGTAATCTCCGTCGTCCTCAGAGAAGGCGTAGAAGCAGAAGTCGTTGGCTGCCGGACCCAAGAGGGCTGTCCGCGGCCCGACGGGAAAGTCCGCGGTGAACTGCGCTCCTGGCGCTCCAAGCAATGCAGAGTGCGGCGGTGCGCAGGCTGCGAGCTTCAGCGGCGGGACGGACAGTGCTCCGTTGCCCGTTACAGCGAGCAGGCCCACGCCAACCAAGATGACAGCAAGGACGACAAGCACGAAGCTCGCAATGGGATGGCGAAGGTTCCGATACGTCGTTTCCGACGGAGCGGTGACTACGGGAGTGGCTGGGCTGTCTGCTGCCTGACGGTCTGGCTCACGAGGTGCCGATGGCCCTCCAGGGCGGGCGGTTCCAAGACGCTTTTCGTGCCAGTACTCCTTCTCTGTACTTGGCTGGAAACCATCGCTCATCGGCTCTCAGAGTACTGCGTGCTCTGGAAATGCCCTGGTGTCTGGCGCCTCAGCGCGCCCTTGCGCGCCTCCCGCTTGCGGCAGCGCCACAGTCCCGACCGTAGCCGGATACCACTGTCTGCCACCTTGGGCAGTGGATTCGAACACCAGAAAAATAGCAATTGACCAGCTACTTAACTGGCAGCCCCAACGGGATTCGAACCCGTGTCTCCACCTTGAGAGGGTGGTGTCCTAGGCCTCTAGACGATGGGGCCGTGCGCGGCGAGGCTTGAAGTCGGGCTCGCCTTGCAGGGCTCAGCTGGCATCACGGTCAGCGGAGCTTGATCATGATAGTCGCCGGGTGCCCCATCGATCATGGGTGATCGAGCAAGAGGAGTTAGCGCACTCTTGGACCCACCGAGGGTGCAGACTGACAGCATGGATCGCTCAACCGCCTTGGATTCCCTTGACTTGGAATCCAGCCGTTTTCTCGTGGCCGTTTCCAACCCTGAGGCGGCACTCGACACGCCGTTGCCCACGTGCCCAGGTTGGGATGTGGCACAGCTGGTGAATCATCTTGGGGTCATCTACAGCCGGACTGCTCTTGTCGTCTCCGACCGTCGAACCACGCCTCCCGACCGTAGCGAGCTTCCGACCGTGCCCGATGGCGAAGCGTTGCTCGGCTGGTTCGCGGAGCAGCGAACGGCCGTGCTCGCTGCACTCGAGGCGACCGACGACGACGCCTCGGTGTGGAACTGGACCGGGGACAGTCCAGGCTCGACGAGCTTCTGGTCCCGCCGCCTGGCGCACGAGACGCTAATCCACCGTGTCGACGTCGAGCTGGCACAGGGCTTCGAGCCTGCACACGGCTATCCCGAAGTGGCGGCGGACACGGTCACGGAGTACTTCGAGCTGTTCTACCCCCGCTTCGAGAGCCAGATGCTCGCGACCGGACCCGGTAACTCCATGCACCTTCACGCCACCGACCTACCTGGCGCGGAATGGACATTGGACCCAGGAGCCGGTAAGACCTTCATTTCTCGTGAGCACGCGAAGGCCGACGTGGCACTCCGGGGCACCGCGTTCGAATTGGCATGTTGGATCTGGGGGCGGCTGCCGACCGAGCGGTTGGAGATTTTCGGTAATCGACAGGTCGCCGACCGTTTTCAGGACGTTGTCCGCGTCTGACACCTACCGATCGCGAAACGAGCGGCCTTGCGGCCGCTCGCAGCTCGGGGGGGAGGACTCGAACCCCCAATTACAGGGCCAGAACCTGCCGTGTTGCCGATTACACCACCCCCGAACGGGCGGCGTCATCGTAACAGGCGCGGCGGACGGGCTCGCGGGAGGTTCGGGGCACGTCACGGACTCGTGCCCGACCCACCGGACCGCCGGACTACCAGCTGGACAGACCAAAGCAGTCGGGCGCTCTATGCCCTGGAGCCCGACGCGGCCAGTCGCTCGATCGCAGCGTCAAGGCGCTCCAGGGTCCTAACCCGGCCCAGCTCCACGAGCGACTCGAACAGCGGTAGACCAACCCCACGTCCGAGCACTGCCACCCGAATCGGCGCCTGCACTTTTCCGAGCTTGCGTCCCCTCTTCTCGCCGAGCTCTGAGATCTCGGCCTTGAGCGACCCCGCCTCGAAGGCGCAGCTCTCGAGCCGTTCGCGGGCTTCGGCGAGGATTGAGCCGGCTTCCGGATCCCGGGAGATCGCCTTCTCGAACGACTCGTGCTCGACGGCGAAATCGGGTGCGAAAAGGAACTCGACGAGACTTGCCGCCTCTGACAAAGTGGTCGCCCGCTCCTGGACCACTGAGGCGAGCCTGGCGAACTCCGGGGACGCGAAATCGGCCGCTACCTGCGCCGGCGCATCTTCTGCGGCCCACCGACGGCAGCGCTCGATGAAGCTCTCGACTGGCAGTTCGCGCAGGTAGACGCCATTGAAGTGCAGCAGCTTCGTCTCGTCGAAGAAAGCTGGTGAATGGTTGACGTTGCTGAGGTCGAACTCCGCGACTAGGTCCTCGAGGCTGAAGAACTCGCGCCCGTCTCCTGGGCTCCACCCGAGCAGTGCGAGGTAGTTGACCATTGCCTCGGGCAGGAAGCCTTGCGCCCGAAAGTCCTCGATCGCTACACGATCGCGTCGTTTAGAGATCTTCTGCCGCTTCTCGTTCACGAGCACTGGCAGGTGCGCATAGGTGGGCAGCGGCAGCCCCTCGGTCCCGAGCGCCTCCCACAAGAGCACCGCTTTGGGTGTCGTCGGGAGATGCTCCTCCGCCCGGATGACATGGCTGATCCGCATCTCCCGGTCGTCGACGACACCGGCGAGGACGAAGAGGGGATTGCCGTTCGACTTCGCCACCACGAAGTCGTCGATGGTCGAGTTCACGAAGTGAACCTCTCCACGGATCACGTCGTTCACCACCGTCACGCCCTCTCGGGGAACCTTGAATCGCAGGGCACGCCCCGGCTGACGGGCGAGACCGCGGTCACGGCAGAAGCCGTCGTAGCCGGGCGTCGCGTTGTCCTTCGTCCGCTCGAGCACCATCTCGCGCGTGCAGTCGCAGGCGTACAGGTAGCCGTTCTCCCAGAGCTCGCCGAGCGCCGCCTGGTAGTGCTCTCCCCGCTGGGACTGACGGTAAGGTCCCTCGTCCCAGTCAATTCCGAGCCACCTCAGCGCGGAACCAATCCCGTCGACCCATTCCTCCTTGTTGCGCTCGGCGTCGGTATCCTCGATCCGGAGGATGAACACGCCCTCGTGGCGCCTCGCGAAGCACCAGTTGTAGAGCGCCGTGCGGGCACCTCCGACATGGAAATAGCCAGTAGGCGACGGAGCAATCCGGACGCGGACCGGCCGCTCCCCGATTGTCTCTCCGATCACGTCGCTGGCCACTCGAGCGAGGTTATCAACGCCTGGGCGGCTGGCCACCTGCATCCCGGACGAGGTGCCGCCACCGCCGACGCAGGGCGCCAGGACCGTCGAGGTGACAGGAGGCGAACCCACCTTGCAACAACCGCCGAGGGCGGGCAGCGCCGTTTAGACCTGGAGCGTCCGCGTTTGCTAGACCGAACTCATGCGATTGGGAATACCGAGCGAGACAACGTCCGGCGAGCGTCGGGTTGCGCTCGTCCCCAGCGTCGTCCCAAGGATCACCGCCCTAGGCGCGGATGTCGCGATGCAAGCCGGCGCCGGCGCCTCTTCCTTGCTTGCCGACGAGGCATACACGGCCGCGGGCGTCACGCTGGTTGACGCCCCGACGCTGTTCGCCACATCGGGCTTCATCTGCAAGGTACAGCCGTTGACGCTGGACGAGGTTGGCCTCATGAACGAGGGCGCCGGCGTCGTGAGCTACCTACAACCCGCGGCGAACCTCGACGTCGTCCGTGCGCTCGCGGACCACCGGATCTCGGCCTTCAGCCTGGACCTGCTGCCTCGGATCAGCCGGGCGCAGTCGATGGACGTGCTCTCGTCCCAGGCACTGGTCTCTGGCTATCGCGCAGTGCTGCTGGCGGCCGAGTACCTCCCGAAGTTCTTCCCCCTCTACATGACCGCGGCCGGCACGGTGCCGCCCGCCAAAGTGCTGGTGCTCGGGGCCGGCGTCGCAGGACTCCAGGCGATCGCGACGGCACGCCGCCTTGGTGCGAACGTCCGTGCATACGACGTTCGCGACGCTGCGCGCGCAGAGGTGAAGAGCCTCGGCGCGACTTTCGTCGAGCTCGATCTCGAGACCCAGGAGGGCGAAGGCGGGTATGCCCGCGAACAGTCGGAGGACTTCCTGCGCCGCCAGCGTGAGCTCATCGGCAAGGAGGTCGCTGTCGCAGACGTCGTGATCACGACCGCGGCGATCCCCGGGCGCAAAGCACCGGTGCTCGTCACCGCGGAGATGGTGCACCAGATGGCCCTGGGCAGCGTGATCGTCGACCTTGCCGCCGAGACGGGCGGCAACTGCGAACTCAGCCGCCCAGGAGAGAACCTCGACGAAGGCGGCGTCACAGTCATCGGGGTGAAGAACCTCCCGAGCTCGATGCCCCTGCACGCGAGCTTCCTCTACTCGCGCAACGTCGCCGAGTTCCTAACGCTCGTCATCAAGGCGGGAGCCTTCGCTCCCGACTTCGACGACGAGATCGTCGCCGGCACGTGCGTCACATACGGGGGCGAGGTCCGCCACGCCCCCACCCGCGACCTGCTCCAAGGAGGGACGCAATGAACGGCGGGGACATCCTCTCGCTCATCACCGTGTTTGTGCTTTCGGCGTTCGTGGGCTTCGAGGTGATCGCCAAGGTGCCGAGCACACTGCACACACCGTTGATGTCGGGCACGAACGCGATCCACGGCGTCGTGCTCGTCGGCGCCATCCTCATCCTCGGCACGGCCAGCGGTACGACCCAGATGGTGCTTGGCTTCGTCGCCGTGGTGTTGGCCACCTTGAACGTCGTCGGTGGGTTCGTCGTCACCGACCGGATGCTCGAGATGTTCAAGGTCCGTAAGCCGGCCAAGGCCTCGGCGGAGTCGGCCGGTGCGGTTGCACCCGGCACGGAAGGGGGCGCGAAGTGAGCCTCGGGACCGGCATCCGCCTCGCTGACTTGATTGCGGCGATCTGCTTCATCCTCGCGCTGCGCGGCCTCACGGGGCCGAAGACCGCCCGCTACGGAAACCTCCTCGGTGCCGGCGGTATGGCACTCGCTGTCGGGATCACTTTCGCGACCCACGGGCTGACCCACTTCCTGCTGATCATCGGAGCAATGCTCATCGGGGCGGTCATCGCCGTCCCCGCGGCACGCTTGGTCAAGATGACTGCAATGCCGCAGATGGTCGCGGCCTTCAACGGGGTCGGCGGCGGAGCAGCAGCGCTTATCGCACTGGCGACCTTCCTCAGGGCCCCGGCCGGCACACTTGCGGTCTACCAAGTGGTCGAGGTCCTCCTGGGCGTGGTCATCGGCTGCGTCTCGTTCTCAGGAAGCTGCATCGCCTTCGCGAAGCTCCAAGAGCTCATGACCGGCAGGGCGATCACCTACCCTGGTCAGCAGGTCTGGAACGCCCTCGTCGGCGTCGCCATCCTCGGGCTCGGGATCACGCTTTGCGTCAGTTCCCACAACTGGCTCATTGTGATCGTGCTTGCCCTCGCGCTTGTCTTCGGCGTCGCGTTCGTCCTGCCCGTTGGCGGCGCGGACGTGCCCGTCCTCATCTCGTTGCTGAACTCGTTCACCGGTCTCGCTGTCGCGGCAAGCGGCTTCGTGCTGCACTCGGTCGTGCTCGTCGTTGCGGGCACGCTCGTCGGCGCCTCGGGCACGCTCCTCACTCAGAAGATGAGCGAGGCGATGGGACGCTCGCTCCCGAACATCCTCTTCAGCGCTTTCGGTTCGGTCATCACGGCCACCGGTGGCGCCGAGGGCGACACGACCCGCAGCGTCCGGTCCGCGTCCGCCGAAGACGTCGCCATCCTGCTCGCGTACGCGAACAAGGTGATCATCGTTCCGGGCTACGGACTAGCGGTCGCGCAGGCTCAGCACACGCTCCGCGAGCTTGCCGACTTGCTCGAGGCACGCGGAGTGCAGGTCATCTACGCCATCCACCCCGTAGCGGGCCGTATGCCGGGCCACATGAACGTCCTGTTGGCAGAGGCCAACGTGCCCTACGACCAGTTGAAGGAGATGGACGAGGCGAACCCGGAGTTCCAGTCCGCCGACGTGGCGCTGGTCGTCGGCGCGAACGACGTCGTCAACCCGGCCGCGAAGAACAACCCGGACAGCCCGATCTACGGGATGCCGATCCTCGCTGTCGACGAGGCCCGCAACATCGTGTTCATGAAGCGCTCGATGCGCCCGGGTTTCGCCGGCATCGACAACGAACTTCTCTTCGACCCGAAGACGACAATGCTGTTCGGTGACGCCAAGGACTCGCTGACCAAGGTCGTAGCCGCTGTCAAGGCTCTCTGACCGTACGCTTGTACCGGCGCCACCAGGTGCCCGGAGAACCTATACCCCACCGTTGACAGTCATCATCGCTACGACACTCCCAGGGTCTTGCTGCTCTCACAAGGCCGCGGCAGCTTCGATGCCGGGACCGCCGGCCAGGCTGAGAGAAACCTGTCACCGCGCCCTTTTCGTGTCCCCACCTCGTTCCTGCCAATGGTCAAGGTCTTGTGTCGCTGGTGAGCTTGTCCGCGCCAGGCGGTTCCACCTCGCCGCTCGAATGAGCGCATGGAAGTGAGCGGGGACCACTTCGGCGAGCGCTCCGGCGGCGAGACGTGGGCCGATCGCGCGAACGCGGAATCACTGGTACGAGCGGCACGTGCCCAAGGCGTCGCGGACCCTCGTGTGCTCGAGGCGCTCCGCAGCGTGCGCCGCGCCTCGTTCGTCCCAGTCGCGATGCGCAACGAGGTCGGCTACGACTGCGCCATCCCGATCGGCCAGGCCCAAACGACCTCACAGCCGTCCCTCATCGCGCTCATGATCGAGGCGCTGGAGCTCGGACCTGAGGACAATGTCCTCGAGATCGGCACCGGCTACGGCTACGAGGCGGCGTTGCTCTCCAAGCTCGTCCGCAAGGTCTTCAGCGTCGAGCGCATCTCCGAGCTGGCGCAGGCGGCCCGGCGCAACCTGGACACCGAAGGCGTCCTCAACGCCGAGGTCGTAACGGGCGACGGCACGCTCGGTCTTCCCGACTCGGCTCCCTATGACGGCATAGTGGTCGCGGCAGCCTTCCTCCGCGTCCCGGGTCCGCTCGCGGCCCAGCTCGTCCCTGGGGGCAAGCTCGTCATGCCCGTCGGGAACGGCGGCGGCGATCTGGTGAAGGTCTTCGAAGCACGAGACGGCACGCTGGTGGAACTGCGGGTGCTGTGCGGAGCCCGCTTCGTCCCCTTGCTCGGGGAGAACGGGTTCCAGGTCCGCTAGGACCGGCACCGGTTGCCGGCAGTCACGCCGCGCCGGCTCAGTCCCGCTCGGGCTCTCCCATCCTTGATCGCTCGTTGCGGAACAGGTCTCCTCCGGCGTGTCGAGCGACGCCGCGGAACGAATTCGCCTCGTCCGCGACGCGGGCGAAGACGAGCAGCCCCTGGTTCGTCGGCCTCGTCGAGAGGACGACGACCTCGACGCCTGTCCGACCGACCATCTCCTCGGCGTCGTTGACCACGACCATGTCGCCGTCGGGCAGGAAACCGATCGCCTGCTGCGGCTGGCGGCCCGCTCGGATCAGGTCGACCTTCAGATGCTCTCCGGGAATGTGGTCCGGGGAGAGGTCGCTCACGAGGCGGCGAAGGTCCAGCACGCGCGCGCCCGCCGCCTCCCGGCGCCTGGCCATCTCGACAGAGCACGTTACGACCCGGGCATTGAGACGGTCGGCCAGTATGGCGACCTTGTCTTCTATCGAAGCTGCGGCAGGGACGTCGCTGTGCACGAAGGTGACCCTTATCCCGAGGTTCCTGAGCTCGTCTATCGCCTCGAGCCCGCGCCTCGCCCGCCGGGCCGCAACCGGGTCCGGGCCTTCTGTCAACGTGGCGAGCTCGTCGGCCACGGGCTCGGGGATCAACAGCTCGGGACCGAACAAACCGATCTGCCCCATCACGAGAAACGACCGGTCCATCACCGCCGAAGTGTCCGCCAGATCGCCGCCGATCGGGACGTCCTGGCGCGACGTCGTGAGGTGGCGTGTCACGCCGAGAGCATCGGCAAGCTGACGGCCCTTGGCCATGCCCAATTTCAAGCCGAGCGTGCCGAGCACCCACGCCACTGCCGCGGCAATGAGGAAGTCGAAGTCCTCCTTGACGAAGACGAACAACGGGATGCAGATGATGACGCCGATCAGAAGGCCCAGGCTGCCGAACAGCATCCCGGAGAGCAGCTCGGGGGCAGGGACATCACGAAGCGAGCGGTTCGCCTCGTTCATGCCGCCGGCCGCCAGGCGACCGACGACGCCACCGACGACGTAACCGACAAGGACCCCGATGGCGGCACCTGTCGAGCGCCCCAGCGCCGTGGCGGCGTAGTGGTTGCCGGCCGCGAGGCCGACAAGCGCGCCGCAGACTGCGACGAACAACCGGAAGACCTCGACGAACAACACCATCGTGCAGAGCGTAGGAGCATTCGCCGGGTCAGGGCACGCCGGGCTTGCTGGCCTGGGCTACGAGTGGACGACGCCGCGGGCGGACCGACGGGAACTACGCTCGGGCCGTCATGGCCTCCACGCGGCGTCCCGCCGCCGCTCGCCTCGCCTTTTCCCTGTTCACAGTCGTGTGTTGCGCGCTCGCCAGTGCCTCCTGCGGGCTGCTAGGAGGGCCGACTACCACGACTCAGCCGCCGAGCCTGGCTCAGCGCCTCATTCCCGTCGAGCAGGTAGCGGTGATCAGAGCAGAAGCGGCGGTGGCTGTTCACCTGCCGACTGCCCCGGGCCGTCCCGCCCCTACCCTCCCGGCGAGAGCCTTCGTGCGGCCCTTACGCGCCCACCAGGTGGTCGGCTTCCTTCCCTATTGGGAAGTCGGCGGATTCACTCCCGACTACCGAGACCTGACGACGCTCGCCTACTGGGCTGTTGGCCTCGGCGCGGGCGGCTCGATTGCGCAGAGTGGGGAAGGCTACTCGACTCTCACAAGTGCCTCCCTCGCTATGGACGTGAGCCAGGCTCACGCTGCAGGCGACCGCGTTCTGCTCACGGTCTTCTCACAGAGCCCTTCGGTCCTCAACTCCGTCGCCGCACATCCCTCGACCGCCGGGCTCCGGCTCGCGAGAAACACGGCGGTCCTGCTTTCGGCCGGGAAGTTCGACGGCGTGGACCTCGACCTGGAAGGCAATAGCACAGCGGATCGGGATGGGTTCGTCCGCTTTGTGGCTTCGTTCTCGAAAACCTTGAGGTCGCTGGGCCCTACCTGGTCGATCATGTTGGACACGTATCCGACCTCTGCCTTGGACCCTTTGGACTTCTTCGACATCAAAGCGCTTATCGGATATGTAAACGAGCTCTTCGTGATGGCCTACGACATGCAGCAGCCCGATGTCGCTTCGGCGACCGCGCCATTGACGAACGCCCCCTGGAGCGACGCCGTCACGCTCGCCGAGTACGCGTCAGTGGTGCCCGCGCAGCGGATCGTGCTCGGTATTCCGCTCTACGGCTACGACTTCCCGGCCGCGAGTCGATTCGACGGAGCGGCGACCACGGGCCCCCCGCTGGCTGTGACCTACGCGGACATCGTGGCTGCAGGTCACCCGCCGCGATGGGACCCGGTGACCGAAACTCCATGGACAGTGTTCAAGAGAGATGGAAAGTGGCACCAGACCTGGTTCGACGACCCGGTCTCGATCGCCCTCAAGTCCGCGCTCGCGGCCCAGTTCCACTGCGCCGGCGTAGGCGTCTGGGAGCTGGGGATGTCGGGCAACGACGGGTCCATAACTGAGGCACTTCTCGGTGGCAGGCTCCCGGTGAAGCTTCCCCTCGCCGGAGCCTGAACCTGACGCTCACCGGGACTTGGCGAGCCGACGGGCTCAGCTCTCCTCGGCGCTCCCGGCTGTGATCGCTGCGATGTGGCGAACGAGGCGGGACTTGCGCCGCGCCGCCTGGTTGGCGTGGATGACGCCCTTGGCCGCTGCCTTGTCGATCCGCTTCACGGCCTCGCGCAAGCGCTCGGCCGAGTCCTCGGCACCGGTCTCGGCAGCAAGGAACGCCTTTTTCGTGCGCGTCTTCAGCTCCGAGCGCACCGCCTTGTTGCTGACGCGGCGACGCTCGTTCTGACGGTTCCGCTTGATCTGACTCTTGATATTCGCCATTCGTCCCTCGACGCGTACGGACAGGAGGAACACAGCCTCCGGGACCACCGAGAGTACCAGCTGATCGAACTGGACGGCACACCGTGGCCAAGGTGGCACGATGGAAGCCGTGGTCGCTCCCGAGGTTATTCGCAACTTCTCGATCATCAGTCATGTCGACCATGGCAAGTCGACCCTGTCGGACCGCATCTTGGAGCTCACACATGCGGTCGACCCGCGGGACATGAGGGCGCAGTACCTCGACTCGATGGATCTCGAACGCGAACGTGGCATCACCATCAAGGCGCAGAACGTACGCGTTCACTGGCGCGACTACATCCTCCAGCTGATCGACACTCCGGGCCACGTCGACTTCGGCTACGAGGTCTCGCGGAGCCTGGCCGCCTGCGAGGGGGTGGTTCTCCTCGTCGACGCGTCGCAGGGCATCGAGGCCCAAACGCTCGCCAACTGCTATCTCGCCCTCGAGCACGACCTCGAGATCGTCGCAGCCCTCAACAAGATCGACCTGCCGGCCGCCGATCCGGACCGGTACGCCGAGGAGATCGAGCGCGTGCTAGGCCTTCCGGGGGACCAGATCCTGAGGATCTCCGCCAAGACGGGCGCCGGTGTCGTCGAGCTGCTCGACGAGGTCATCCGGCGGATTCCCGCCCCGAAAGGCGATCCTGCAGACCCGCTGCGTGCGCTGCTGTTCGATTCCTACTACGACCAGTACCGGGGAGTCGTGAGCGCTGTACGGGTGGTGGACGGGACGATGCGCTCGGGCGCCAGGTTGCGCTTCCTGCAGTCGGGGGCCATTCACGAGGTCGAAGAAGTGGGCATTCGCACACCGGCGCTAGCGGAAGTGGACGAGCTCGGCCCGGGTGAGGTCGGCTACCTGATAGCGGGCATCAAGGACGTCGGCGAGGCGCGCGTCGGCGAGACCGTCACCGAGGCCTCGCGCCCGGCGTCGAAGCCGCTCGAGGGCTACAAGAACCCGAAGCCGATGGTGTTTTGCGGCATCTACCCCATAGACGGCGACGAGTTCCCGGATCTGCGCGACGCTCTCGAGAAGCTCAAGCTCAACGACGCGAGCGTGACCTACGAGCCCGAGACGAGCGCCGCGCTCGGTTTCGGCTTCCGCTGCGGGTTCCTCGGCCTGTTGCACATGGAGATCGTCCGGGAACGCCTTGAAAGAGAGTTCGGGCTCTCCCTGATAGCGACCGCACCGTCGGTCGAGTACATCGCACACCTCACGAACGGCGGGATCCTGCCGGTAGACAATCCCTCGGCGATGCCGGAGCCGCAGTTCATCGACCACATCGAAGAGCCACTGCTGAAGCTCACGATCCTCGGTCCGGCCGAGTACACAGGGACGATCATGGACCTTTGCCAGACGCGCCGGGGCCGGATGCAGAAGATGGAGTACCTCTCGGCCGACCGCGTCGAGCTCATCTACGAACTGCCCCTGGCGGAGGTCGTGCTCGACTTCTTCGACGTGCTGAAGAGCCGGACCAAGGGTTACGCGAGCCTCGACTACGAGCCGGCGGGAACCCAGACCGACAACCTCGTCAAGGTCGACGTCCTTCTTGCGGGCCAGCCCGTCGACGCCTTCTCGACGATCGTTCACCGCTCGAAGGCCGACGACTACGGACGCAAGATGACCGCCAAGTTGCGCGGGCTCATTCCCCGGCAGCTCTTCGACGTCCCCATCCAGGCGGCAATCGGAGGACGCATCGTCGCCCGAGAGACTGTCAAGGCCAAGCGCAAGGACGTGCTCGCCAAGTGCTACGGCGGCGACATCACGCGAAAGCGCAAGCTCCTCGAAAAGCAGAAGGAGGGCAAGAAGCGGATGAAGTCGATCGGGCGCGTCGAGATCCCCCAGGAGGCTTTCATCAGTGCGTTGACACTGGAGGAATGACCGTGTGGTGAGACCCGGTCACGGGCTGGTGCCGGTTCTGGCGAATCGCCGGTGGTCGCGTTGCCGTCGCATCCGGACGGCCCAAGTAGAATCCTGAGCGAGGAGCTCTTGAGATGCCTACCCGCAACGACCACGATCTTGACGACCGCAAAGCGGCGATCTTGAAGTCCGTGGTCACCGGCTACGTCGAAACGGCACAGCCGGTTGGCTCTTCGCAGGTCGCGCGCGATCCCGTCATCGAGGTCTCGCCGGCGACGGTCAGGGCCGACATGGCAGCACTCGAGCGCGAAGGGTACCTGACCCACCCCCACACCAGTGCCGGACGCATCCCAACCGACAAGGGGTACCGGTTCTTCGTGGATCACCTGGGTAACCCGCAGCCGCTTGCACGTGCCGAGCACGAGCAAGTTCAGGCGTTCTTCTCGAGGGCACACGGAGAGCTGGAACGAGTGCTCCAGGACACCTCGCGTCTGCTTGCCCAGCTCACCGACTGCGCCGGAGTCGTCGTAAGCCCGGCCCATCAGGCGCTCGTGGTCCGTTCTGCCCTGATCGCTCGGCTCTCGGCGCACACTGCAATGGCGGTGGCGGTTCTCGCGAACGGCGTCGTGGAAAAGCGCACGATCGCCGTCCACGAGGACATCCCCGATGCCGTGTTGTCGGCGGCGAGCACGGCGCTGCAGCAACGCCTTTCAGGTAGCTCGCTCGGGCTCGTCCCTGCCGAGACGCCGAGCGGCGATGCCGACGTTGACGACCTGGTCAGCAGTTGCGTTGCTGCCCTCGAAGACGGGTGGGCTAGCGGAGGCGACGACCAGGTCTTCGTAGGTGGCGCGGCGTACATGGCGGAGCGTTTCGACGCGATCGGCAAGGTCCGGGCCGTGCTCGGGATCCTGGAGCAGTCCTATGTCGTCGTGACCTTGTTGCGAGACGTTCTCGCGCACGGACAGTCGGTGT
Organism: Acidimicrobiales bacterium; assembly: GCA_050015175.1. GTDB lineage: Bacteria > Actinomycetota > Acidimicrobiia > Acidimicrobiales > Bog-793 > Fen-455. The sequence continues at coordinate 25,735 of JBEKBX010000024.1, forward strand.
CGATCGGCTCGGAGCACGCCGGCATCGAGTCCCTCGCCGAGTGCTCGCTCGTCGTGGCACCCTACGAGTCGGACGGAGTCGCTCTCGGGACCATCGGAGTGCTCGGACCGACTCGTATGGACTACGAGCACGCTCTTGCCGCTGTCGCTGTTGTGGGTGAGCGGCTCACGCGAGAGCTCCGCAGGGGTTAGCGGTGTCGATGACCCAGGACTTCTACGAGCTATTGGGTGTCCCGCGCTCCGCGTCCGAGGACGAGCTCAAGCGGGCGTACCGGCGGCTAGCCCGCGAGCTGCACCCGGACGCGAACCCGGGGGACGCGGAATCCGAGGCCCGCTTCAAGCAGGTCACCGTCGCCTACGAGACCCTGCGCGACCCGGAGCGGCGCCGCCGTTACGACATGTTCGGGCCCGAAGCCGTGAGGGGTACCGGTGCCGGCACCGGTACCGGCGACCCCTTCGGATTCGGTGGCGGCCTAGGCGACCTGTTCGACGTCTTCTTCAATCAGGGCTTCGGGGCGAGCGGACAGCGCGGAGCGCGCCGTCAGGGTGCCGACGCCGAGATCGTGCTGCAGATCGGGCTCGCAGAGGCCGTCTTCGGGACACGCCGTGACGTGAACCTCAAGGCACCTGTGCCGTGCACGACCTGTTCGGGTAGCGGTGCCCGTGCGGGTACGAGCGCCACGACTTGCCCGGACTGCCGCGGCTCGGGGCAGATCCAACGTGTGCGCCAGTCGATCCTCGGCCAGATGATGACGGCCACGCCCTGCGGACGTTGCAACGGCCTGGGACAGGTCGTGACCTCTCCCTGCCCCGACTGCCGTGGTGAGGGCAGGAGACTGGACGACCGGACGCTCACCGTCGACATACCGGCGGGCGTCGACGACGGCGCGACGTTGCGCATCGCCGGCGCCGGCGCAGCCGCACTGCGGGGCGGGGCGTCAGGGGACCTGTATGTGCACCTCCGCGTCGAAGCGGACCCCCGTTTCGAAAGGTCGGGCACGGACCTTGTCACAACGCTGCACGTGTCGGTCGCCCAGGCGGCGCTCGGCACCGAAATCGAGCTCGACACGCTCGACGGGCCCTATCTCCTGTCGGTCCCAGCGGGTGTGCAGACCGGCCGCGTCTTAAAGGTCGCCGGCCACGGCGTTCCGCGGCTTCGCGGTGGCCGACGTGGTGACCTTCTCGTGAGCATCTTCGTCGACACGCCGCTCAAGCTCTCGAAGGAGGAGGACGAGCTGCTGCGCAAACTCGCGACCCTCCGCGGTGAGCAGGTTCAACCGCCCGATCCAGGCTTGCTCTCCCGGCTCCGCTCCGCTTTCGGCTGAGCGTGGCCGCCTGCGCCCCCGACACGGAGCTCCGGGCCGCCGCGGCGCTGGTCTTCGTCGAAGACCTCGACGCCCCCGAGCTCAGCGAAAACGACGCCCGCCACCTCGGCGATGTCCTGCGCCTGAGGCCGGGCGAGACGGTCGCTGCGGCCGACGGGACCGGCTCCTTTAGGCTCTGTGGGTTCACGTCACTGCCCGCGGCTCCCCGTCGGCTGGCCGCAGGACGCTCTCGGAGGGCCCCGAGTTTCGGGCTCGAAGCCTCCGGCCCGATCCACCACAGGCAACGCCCGTTGCCGATGCTCGAGGTCGGCTTCTCGTGGGCCAAGGCGGAGCGGACCGAATGGGCGGTCGCGAAGCTCGTCGAGCTCGGCGTGGACGTCCTGACGCCGCTCGCGGCGGACCGGACGGTCGTGCGCCCCGACCCCGACGCAGCCATCCGCCGCGAAGGTCGGCTCCGCAAGATCGTCCGGGAGGCGGCGATGCAATCTCGCCGGCCTTTCCTCCCCGAGATCAGCGCCACCCAGAGCCTCGACGCGGTCCTCGGACGCTCACCGGCTTCCAGCGTCGCTCTGGCCGAGCCCGGCGGCGGTCCCGTCTCTCTCGCGACTCCCGTCGTGCTGGTCGGTCCGGAGGGTGGCTGGTCCGAACGCGAGCTCGCGCTGGTCTGCAACAAAGTGTCCCTCGGCGACGGCATTCTGCGGGTGGAGACAGCCGCCGTCGTAGCCGGCGCGCTGTTGACGGCGCTTCGGAGCATGGCCCTCGCGGCGCCTCCATGAGCCGTCCCGACCGTCTTGAGATGGGCGCGGCGATGGGGCGTTCTTGCAGGACACCGCCACTTCGCGCAACACTTAAGGCGTGGGCCCTGGCTCGGTGGTCACAGGCGAGGACCCGGCGTTCTGGCACAGCCTAAGCAAGCTCATTTCGGGTTGACGGTGTCCGAGCGCAACGACGCGTCGATACCGACCGGAGAGTGACGGGAATGCCCCCAACCCAGACAGAAGGAGTCGACCCCGAGTACGCGGTCGCCGTGGGTGCTCGGCTGCGCACTGTGAGGCGCCAGAAGCGGCTTTCCCTGCAAGCGGTGGAGAAAGCCTCGAGGCTCGAGTTCAAGGCGTCGGTGCTCGGCGCATACGAACGCGGTGAGCGCACGATCTCGGTACCGCGGCTCCAACGGCTGGCGAGGCTGTACCGCGTGCCGGTGGATCAGCTGCTCCCGCCCGATGCGGCGGAGCCCCCAAGCGCCGGGCGTGGCGTGGCCTTCCACAGCAATGGCGAGAACCCCGAAGCCTCCGGCAAGCCCTTCAAGATCGCCGTCGACCTGTTGCGGCTCTCGGAGGTGCAGGGTCCCGAACGCGAGCTGCTGCGGCGGTTCCTCGCCTCGGTACAAGTGCAGCGCCAAGACTTCAACGGCGAGGTCCTGACGATCAGGTCCGAGGACCTGCGAGTCATGGCGTCGATGCTCGGGCAGAACCTCACCACCCTCCTCAAACGGCTGGAAGAGCTCGGCCTGCTGCGTGGCTGAGCCCGGTACCGGTGCCGGGCGGACGCTCGGCGTGTACGTGCACGTGCCGTTCTGCGCGCGCCGCTGTGACTACTGCGCCTTTGCGACCTGGACAGGTCTGGACCATCTCTCGCAGGCCTACGTCGACGCGTGCCTGACCGAGCTCCGTCTTGCCTACGACGAGGGCCTCGGCCCCGCGGCCTCGGTCTTCTTCGGCGGTGGCACCCCGTCCCAGCTCCCCGGGAGCGAACTCGCCCGGCTGCTCGGCGGCGTCCGCCGCCAAGAGGGGGCCGAGGTGACCGTGGAGTGCAATCCGGAGGACGTCACCGTCGGGCTGCTGCGCACTTACGCAACCGCGGGCGTGACCCGCATCTCTCTCGGAGTGCAGTCGCTCGCACCTCATGTCCTGGTCAGCCTCGGCCGCCGGCACCGCCCGGAGACCGTCCCACGAGCCGTCGCCGCAATAGGAGACGTCGGCTTCAGGTCCTTCAACGTCGACCTCATCTACGGTGCCAGGGGTGAGACCGACGACGACTGGGCGGCCACGCTCGACGGAGTGCTCGGACTCGACCCGTCGCCTCCGCACGTGAGCGCATACGCGCTCCAGGCAGAGCCCGGCACGGTGTTGTGGCGCGACCCGGATCGCCACCCCGACGACGACGTCCAGGCCCGGCGCTACGAGATCGCGGACGGGGTGCTCGAGGCCGCGGGGCTCGGCTGGTACGAGATCTCGAACTGGTCGCGCCCTGGCCACGAGTGTCGTCACAACCAGAATTACTGGCGCCAGGGTGAGTACCTCGGCGTGGGTTGTGCGGCCCACAGCCACCTCGACGGCCGCAGGTTCTGGAACATCCGGACCCCCGAGCGCTACATGGCGGCGATCGCTTCGAATCGTTCCGCTGTCGCCGGCGAGGAACGCCTCGACTTCGATCATCGCCTGCTCGAGTCCCTCGAACTGGCGGTGCGCACCCGAGAAGGCGTCGACGCCGACGCGCTGCCGGACGACGAAATGCTGGCGGGACTCGTGGCGCGCGACAGCTGTCGCGCGGTGCTCACCCTTCGCGGCCGGATGCTCGCCAACGAGGTCGCCTGCCGGCTCCGGGTGCCGACCGGCGTCGCCCGGCACCATGTCGGACAGCTCCGCCCCGAGCCCGTCCCAGCGGGCGGTCGCCGGTAAAGCCGCGGTGCCCGTGACGGACTGCCTCTTCTGCGCCATCGTGGCAGGTGAGCGCCCCTCGACCGAGGTGCTCTCCACAGACCTCGTCTACGCCTTCCGGGACCTGCACCCCGTCGCGCCTACCCATGTCCTCGTCGTGCCGAGAGAGCACATCGTCGACGCCGCGCACTTGACCGCTGACCACGGGCCGCTGCTCGCGGAGATGTTCGATGTCGCCAGGTGGGTCGCGCTGGCCGACGGCCTTGCCGAACGCGGCTCCCGTCTTGTGCTGAACGTTGGACCGGACTCCGGCAACAGCGTTGCCCACCTGCACCTCCACGTTCTCGGCGGCCGGCGCCTGGGCTGGCCGCCCGGCTGAGGCGCCTGAGAGACGTGCCCGATCCGCTCGGGGCGGCGATCCCCTGAGCGCCGCGCGCGTGCCAGAGCGAGCGCGAGCAGGCGAGACGACCCGCCGGCAGCTAGGTGCCTGGTACCCTTCGTGCGAGAGCCAAGTGTCGTCCACCCAGGTCAAGATCCTCGTCCCCGGGAACCACCTCATGGTGGGCCTGCTGGGGCAACGTGATGAGTTGCTGCGTACCGTCGAAGAGGCGTTCGGCGGCACGCGGATCCACGTCCGCGGTAACGAGATCACCGTCGAAGGCCCCGAGGCCGAGCGAGTGGGACGCCTGTTCGAAGAGCTCGTCTCGTTGCTCGAACGAGGTCACTGGCTCGATCCGACCAACGTCGGCCACACCATCGAAATGGTCAAGGAGGACGTGCGGCCGTCCGAGGTCCTCACCGCCGAGGTCGGCCGGTACGCCCGCGGCCGCAAGGTGCACCCGAAGACGGCGGGCCAGAAGCGCTACGTAGACGCGATCAACGCCAACACGATCACCTTCGGGATCGGCCCCGCAGGCACGGGCAAGTCGTACCTGGCAGTCGCCCTCGCCGTGCAAGCCCTCCAGGCCAAGGAGGTGGCCCGCATCATCCTGACCCGCCCGGCGGTGGAGGCCGGTGAGAGGCTCGGGTTCCTGCCGGGCGATCTGATGGCCAAGGTCGATCCGTACCTGCGGCCTCTCTATGACGCCCTCTACGACATGCTCGAGCCGGAGGGGACCCAGCGGCTGCTCGAACGGGGCGCGATCGAAGTGGCCCCGCTCGCGTTCATGCGGGGCCGCACGCTCAACGCAAGCTTCGTGATCCTCGACGAAGCTCAGAACACGACCCCGGAACAGATGAAGATGTTCCTGACTCGCATCGGCTTCGGCACCAAGGTGGTCGTGACAGGTGACGTGACCCAGATCGACATCGCGGGTGGCCGTTCGGGCCTGCTCGACCTCGAGGAGCTGCTCGGCGAGATCGAGGGGATCTCTTTCATCCGTCTCGGGCAAGGCGACGTCGTGCGCCACCGGATCGTGCGGGAGATCGTCACCGCGTACGACCGCTCCGAGAAGGCCCGGAGCATCGGCTCAGGGACCGTTCGCGACGCTGTGCCCGTAGTTGCCGCCAAGGGGACCGAGAGCCCCGACGCCGGCAACGGGGCCCACGAGAACGCCCCCTCGCCGGCTTACAGCACCCCCCCTCATCGGCCGTTGCAGTGAGCGCGCAGGTCTTCGCTGCCGACGAGCAATCCGATCGACCGGTCGACCTCGCCCGCTGGGTGGCCCTCGCCGAGCGGGTGCTCGCCGACCGAGGTATCGGCGACGACGCCGAGCTGTCGCTCATGTTCGTCGACGAGAAGTCCATAGCCGGCCTCAACGAGAGGTTCCTCGGCCGCAAAGGCTCGACCGACGTGCTGTCGTTCCCGATCGAGGACGAGCTCATCGGCCCAGGCCATGTCCCCGACCAGGAGGCGAGCGGGCCGGGCCGCGGGCCGGCGGAGTTCGAGGACATGCCACTTCTCATCGGCGATGTCGTCATCTGCCCGGAAGTGGCCTGGCGCCAGGCACCCGAGCACGCCGGTGCCTACGAGGACGAGCTCGCCCTGCTGCTCGTCCATGGGATCTTGCACCTGCTCGGGATGGACCACGAGGAGGACACGGAGGCGGCGCTGATGGAGGCGCTCGAACAGCAGCTGCTCGCCGCTCACCATCGAGAACCTGGCGCGCGCCCGTGATCCTGGCGTCGACGCGGAGCTTCACCGGCGCCGACGGCGCCCTCCTGGTGGCGGTATTCATCCTCATCGTGGGCTCAGCCGTCCTCTCGCTCGCGGAGACAGGGCTCACCAGGACCTCCCGGGCGCGCGCCAAGTCGCTCGAGGATGCCGGCCAGCGTGGCGCGCGGTCGCTGCGCAGGCTCGTCGAGGAGCCAGAGACCTTCCTCGCTCCGATCCTGCTGCTCGTCCTGCTCTGCCAGCTGGTCGCCGCCACTCTCGTCGGCGTCATAGCGGCACAGGTGTTCGGCCCGCTCGGCGTCGCGATCGCCACCGCGTTCGAGGTCGTCGTCATCTTCGTGTTCTCAGAGGCGGTGCCCAAGCAGTGGGCGGTGCGCCACTCCGACCGTGCCGCCCTGCTCGCGGCACCGCTCGTCACGGCGCTCGTCAGGTTCCCGCCGACGCGCCTAGTGTCGGGCGCCCTCATCGGCTTGGCGCGCCTGATCACCCCAGGCGGGCGCAGCCCTCAAGCCGCTGCTGACGTCACCGAGTCCGAGCTGCTGGCATTTGCCGATGTCGCGGCCTTGGACGAAGCCATCGAGAGCGACGAGAGGGTGCTCATACACTCGATCATCGAGTTCGGTGACACGATCGTCAGAGAGGTCATGGTGCCACGTCCCGACGTTGTCGCCGTGGAGGACTCCGCCGAGACCGGGGCTGTGCTCGAGCGGGCGATCGAGGCCGGCTACAGCCGTATCCCGGTGTTCAACGAGAGCCTCGACGACGTCATCGGGATCGCGTTCACCAAGGACCTTATCCGGGCGGCTCGCGGTGGCAAGGAGCACTGCCCGGTGAGAGAGGTGTGCCGTCCCGCGAATTACGTCCCCGAGACCAAGCGCGTCGCCCCACTCTTGCGTGAGATGCAGGCCGGTCAGTTCCATCTGGCCGTCGTCATCGACGAGTACGGCGGCACGGCCGGTGTCGTGACGCTCGAGGACCTCATCGAGGAACTCGTCGGCGAGATCTTCGACGAGTTCGACGTCGACGACCCGTTGATCGTGCCGCTCGGTGGGGGACAGTTCCGGGTCTCGAGCAAGATGGACGTCGACGAAGTGAACGACCTCCTGGGTGCGGACCTGCCCGCCGGTGACTGGGACAGCATCGGTGGGCTCGTGCTGGCGATCGCGGGGCACGTTCCTGCCGAGGGAGAGTCGATCGAGGTCGACGGACATCTTCTCGTCGTCGAGAAGCTGCAGGGCAGGCGTATCGGCAGCGTCCGGATCATGCGGCTCAACGGGCCCCCGCTGCACACCGGCCCCAAGAACCCGGACGAGGACTGGCTGGCCGAACGCGCCCAAATCGTCGCCGAACGCGAAGAGCGCCTGGGCGACCGCGCCGACCGCGAGGCCCGTGCCGGGTCTTCCGACCCCGGCGCCGGGGTAGAAGGCGAAAGCGGCCTGTGAACGGTGGGTGTCGATGAGCAGCTCCGGGACACCCGCAGGCCAGGGTCCCGATGCCGAGCCCGGCTTCCGTTCCGGCTTCGTCGCTCTCGTCGGCCGGCCCAACGTCGGCAAGTCGACCCTGCTCAACCAGATCCTCGGGACCAAGGTCGCCATCACCGCGGCGACGCCTCACACGACCCGGACCCGCGTCCGCGGCGTACTCGACAGGCCTGACGGCCAGATCGTCTTCACCGACACGCCCGGAGTGCACCGGCCGCGCACGGCCCTCGGAGACCGCCTCAACCAAACAGCGAAGTCGACGTTCGACGACGTCGACTGCTGCGTACTCCTGCTCGAGGCCAGCGCGCCGATCGGTGCCGGCGACCGCTACATCGCCGAGCGACTCCGCCCCGACACCGTGATAGCGCTCAACAAGATCGACCGCGTGGACCGAACCAAGGTGCTCCAGCACCTGGAGTTCGCCGCGGCCGAGCTCGGGCTCACAGGTGCCGAGTACTTCCCCATCTCGGCGAAGACCGGCGAGGGCGTTCCGGCTCTGGTCGAGTACCTGGCCGCCCGGATGCCCGAGGGCCCGCGCTACTTCCCTGCCGGCATGGTGAGCGACGTCCCAGAGGCCTTCTACGTCGCGGAGCTCGTACGCGAACAACTGCTCAAGAACGCCGAGGAGGAGCTTCCGCACTCGATCGCCTGCCGGGTGACCGAATGGGAATGGCCGAGGATCCGTTGCGAGATCCTCGTGGAGCGCGAATCGCAGAAGGGCATCGTCATCGGGAAACGTGGTCGGGTGCTGAAGGCGGCCGGCACGGCCGTGCGCCAGCAGCTCGAGCCAGGCGCCTACCTCGAGCTGTTCGTGAAGGTCGAGAAGGGCTGGCAGCGCCATCCGGACGTGATCGAGCGCCTCGGCTATTGAGGGCCAGGTCGGCTAGCGGCGAGCTCCGGTGAACAACACGGCCGCACGCTCGTGCGGACCGATCAAGCCGCGGCGGCAGAGCTGGGCCAGACCGGCGAGCCCCGCCGAGCCGGTCTCGTCCACCTCGATGCCGGTGGCCTCGACTGCCATGCTGTTAGCCCGCCCGATCTCGTCCTCGTCCACCACGAGCGCCTGCCCACCGGTGCTGAGCATTGCCTCGACGACCGCGACCCAGTCGTAGGTCTCGTCGTCGAGGATGCCGTGGGCCAGACTGCGGGGCACGGTCTCCCAGGGCCACATGAACTCGGATCGGTGTGCCGCGGCATACTGCACGGCCGCGCGAATCTCGTCGCGTCCGGGCTCGGCCCCGAGACGCGCGGCAACCCGCTCGAATGCCCGAGCGAGCGGCCAGGCACCGGCGGTCTGCACGGTGTGCACCCGAGGGGTCCCCGTCAGCACGCCGAAGGCCGTCGCCTCGGACAGTCCCTGGGCCACCGCACTGGCGAGCGCGCCACCACCGACCTGGATCACGACGTGGTCCAGGCGCCCCTCACCGGCGAGCGTGGCAGCCATCTCGTAACCGAGAGTCACGCCGCCTTCTATCGCCAGCCCGTTCTCGTTCCCCTGGCACGTGAAAGGTAGCGCGCCGTCGGTGATCGACGCCTGGAGGCGGTGATAGGCCGGGTCGCCGGCGACTCCTTCCTGGCGCGGGCACACCGTGATCTCGGCCCCGAGCGCTCGTAGCCGCTCGAGCACCGCGGGCTCGGCGTCGGTGGGTACGAAAACGAGCAGCCGCCTACGCCCGGCCGCCGCGACGACCGCCGCCGCCAGGGCGGCGTTACCGCAGCTGGCGATGGCGAGTGGCGGGAGCTGGCCCTCGGTCATGCCGAGCGACCGGACCACCTCGAGATGGACGAGGAGCCCGAACAGGTGCCGGGCCTTGTGCGAGCCCGCGACGTTGCCGGTCTCGTCCTTCACCCAGATCGAGGCGGCGGTCCCCATCTGGGCGGCGAGTCCGGGGGCCGCTGTGAACGGCGTCACGACGAAGCCGTGCCCGTCGACCCTGGCCACCTCGTCGTCGAGACCGCGCACGAGATCTACGTAGGCCCTGTCGCTCATGCCGTTGGCAGTGGCGAGGTGATAAGCGTGAAAAAGCCCGCGCCAGCGGACGAACGGGTTCGGCTCGGGGTCCCCGAGCGGGAACGACAGCCGGCCGATGTCGAGCACCCGGCGCAGGACGTGGTCCCCACCGTCACCGCTGCGCGGGCAACGGAACGGATACGGCTCCGATGCGTCGATGATGGAACCACAACCGCCGCAAACAATCGAGCTGGCGAGTCCCGGCGAGGGGGAGGAAGAGATGCCGGCCGTCGGCGCTCCGGCTTGCTGGCGTGGTTCGGTCGCGGGCTCCATGACTGACTAAGGAGTCTACGGCTCCCGGTGTCGAGGTCGGGAGGGCCGGAGCATCGCGTCGGCACGGGGCCCAGCGCCGCTGGGCTGCGACGCCCCCAGCGCCCCGGTGGCCTCCGCGTGGATCCCGCGGAGAAAGGCCTCCGCCTCGGCCCGATCCCTGGTCCGCCTCATGGGAGGCAACGCCTTGACCAGGGCAGGCCCGTAGGAGGCCTTCGCAAGACGGGGGTCGAGGACCGCGACCACTCCCCGGTCGGTGGCGGTCCGGATCAGGCGCCCGGCACCCTGGGCGAGCAGCGTCGCCGCTCGCGGGAGGTCGACCGCTTGGAACCCGGCGCGGCCCGCCGCCTCCCGGCGGGCCGCCATCAAAGGATCATCGGGTCGAGGAAACGGGATCCGATCGATGACGACGAGCGTGAGGGCCGGACCCGGGACGTCGACACCCTGCCAGAAGCTCATCGTCGCGAACAGGCACGCCGCGGCTTGAGAGCTGAGCGCCTCGAGCAGCACTGCCTTGGGAAGCTCTCCCTGCACGAGCACGGGCCAGGGGAGCCTGTCGGCCAGCACTTGAGCGGCGACCGTCATGGCGCGTCGACTCGTGAACAAGGCGAGGGTACGGCCGCCTGCTGCGAGCACAAGCGCCTCGATCTCGTCGTGGATCGCCGCCTCGGCCTCGGGACGGCGGCGATCGGGCAGCGACGCGGCACAGTACAAGAGCCCGTGCGCCTTGTAGGCGAACGGGCTGCCGACGTCGAGCTCGGACGTGGACCGTGGCGCGCCGACCCGCGCGGCGAGCCCGCGTGGCAACGTGGCACTCGTCAGCACGACCGGCATGGCCGAGAACACCTGGGCGGACATGACATCGCTCACGTCCAAAGGCGCCGAGTGCATCGCGGGGCGGATCCCGCTGGTGACCCAGACCACCTCGTCGCTGCCGGCCGAGATACATGCGGCCAGCTCCTCGCGGCAGCGGTCGACTCCGAGAAGGGCCCTCAGGCAACGTTGAGCGCCGTCAGCACTGCCCGGGGCGCCTGCACCCCCCTGCGCTCCGAGCCCGCTCCCGGGACCGCCGGAGGCTTCTGACCCACGCCTCAGCTCGACGCCGAGCCGCTCGAGCCGGTCGACCATGAGCGTCACCTGTTCGCCGACGTGGCCGCCTAGTCCCGGAGGCAACCGACGGTCCTCGCCGTCGGCGAGCATCTCCTCGAAAGCGGCGGCTGCGGCCAGGACCGCCTCGACCGCCCGAGCCGGCGCTGTGTCCTCGCCGCGTTGAGCGCGCCGGCCCGCCGCGCTCAACGCTCCCCGTGCCGTCGACGCCAGCGCACGCACGCGTCCGGGGCTGATGTCCGCCCCGAGCGACGCGGCGAGAACGTCCTCGAGCTCATGGGCCTCGTCGACGACCAGCGCCTCGTGCTCGGGCAGTACCTCTCCCCCGCATCGCAGATCGGCGCCGAGAAGATGAAGGTTCACGACGACGATGTCCGCGGCGGCAGCCCTCGCACGCGCCGCCTCCGCGAAGCACTCGCTGCCCGACGGGCAGCGGCGGGCCCCAGGGCATTCGTCGGCGGTGACGCTCACGCTCGACCACGCTGGTGTCGAGGGCTCGAACTCGAGCTCGGCCTTGTCCCCGCTGCTGGTCGACTCCGCCCAGGCGGCGAGGCGCCGCACCTCCTCACCGATCCGCCGTGCCGCGACCGCCCGCGCCGAGCCGCTCGGGCGCGCCTCGGGCCAGGTGTCCGGCACCTCCGAGCCGAATGCCTCCACCTCCGGCGACAGGTCGCTCACCGAGTCGGGCACGTCCAGCCGCTGCTGGTCCGAAAGGCGCGCGAGCTCATGGAGCCGCTGCCTGCAGACGTAGTTCGAGCGCCCTTTGAGCACCGCCCATTTCACCGGCTGGCCCAGCCCCCGGGCCACTAGCGGGAGGTCCTTGTTCGCGAGCTGGTCCTGCAGGGCCTTGGTCGCCGTCGCGACGACGACGCGCTTATGGGAGTTGACGGCGGGCACGAGATAAGCAAGGGACTTGCCTGTGCCGGTCCCAGCCGCCACGGCGACGTGGGAGCCCGAGGCGAACGTCCTCGCCACTGCCTCGGCCATCTCGACCTGGCCCCGGCGCACCTCGCCGGCTGGAAGGGTCGACACGACCCTTCGCAACAACTCGGCGACATCGGGTTCGCTCACATGCGGACGCTACCGGACCGCTGGTCGTCCGGCTCGGGCAACAGGCTCAGGACCTGCCCCGACCCCGCAGGACGCTGGCGGCGAGAAACACGATGACGATAAGCGGCAGCACGACGACAGCAGCATCGCGGTGATGCCCAAGCGCGAGGGCGGAACCCACGAAGACGAGCGTCCCGATGAACAGCTCGGGCGCGTCCCCTATCAGGAAGCCCTTCCAGAACTTTGCGAACGCTCCGAGGGCCCGGATAACCGACGTCATCAGGGGTTACCGACGTCAGCTGCTGCGGCCCGCCGGGCAGGCCCGATCCTGCGCATCGCGAGTGAGAGGACGGCAGCGGTCGCGGCGAAGACCGCGACGAGCACCAGGATCATGAGGTCGCTGCCGGGCCAGCGAAGCCCGGATCCCTCGCCGACCCAGAAGACGCCGAAGCTTGTCAACATGACGCCCACGCCCAGCTTCATCGCATTCTCCGGGACCTCAGAGAGCTGACGCGCCACGAGGTACCCGGCGATGGAGACGACAACCGCGGCGGCGGCGGCCGCGGCGGCGGCGAGCGCGAGGTGGCCCGAGCCCGCCCCGAGGGTGATCACGATCAGCACGACCTCCATGCCCTCGAGAAAGACGCCTTTGAAGGCCACGGTGAAACCTGTCGCGTCGCGGCGTGCGTGCCTCCATGACCCGGCCCCGGCTCCTTCTCGCGCCTCCGCAGATCCGTCAGAGAGGTCCGCGACAGTCTTCGCGTAGATCGCGTCCTCGTCGTGCAGCGCCTTGTGACCGCTCGCGCGAAGCACGGCCTTGCGCAGCCAGTCGAGGCCCAGCACGAGCAGGAGGGCGCCGATGACCACTCGCAGGACGTTGATCGGAACTAGCCGAGCAAGCGGGACGCCGACGGCGATGACCAGCGCGGCGAGCACCAGCGCGGCGGCTGCGCTTCCCTCGAGGGCCGAACGCCACCCCCTCGTCACGCCTGCCGCGGTGACGATTGTCAACGCCTCGACCATCTCGACGGCGCTGGCGCCGAACACTGCGAGGGCGAGCACAACGGTCGAAGTCGTCATCGTGACCTCACCGCCCGCGAAGCCTAACGTCCTCGGTGCCGGCCGGATGGCACGACTCGTTGGGCCCGGCCGAAGAGGGGACCTCGTCCAAGGCCTGCGCGCGCCGGCGCCAGGCCTCGACCGCACCGAGGACCTCGGCGCGGGGGCCGCATACGGCGAGCCGCTCGATGTTGCGCAGGTGGGAGACTCGGCCCACCTTCTGACCTGCCAGGTCATGGATGCCGATCTGGGCACCCACGTATCGCCGCGAGTCGAACTCGAGGAGCTCGACGTGGCCGCGCCCGGCACAGATCTCGAGCAGGTCGTCACGGCCGAGCCAGGACTCGTCGTTGCAAGACACGACGACCACGGTCGCGTCGATCGTGGCGACGACCTCGGCGAGGGCACTCGGCATCGTCTGTCTCGAGTTGAAATCACTGCGGGTCGCTGCACTCCTGGAGTCCGCCCGTTTACAGGCGACCCCGTAGTGGTCGGGCGCGTCCCAGCGGATCAGGGTCTCCCAGACGTGGTAGTTGGTGAAGTAGCGATGCTGGTTGTAAGGAGGGTCGAGATACGCGAAATCGACGGGGCCGATCGACGCCGCCGCATCCCGAGCGTCGGCCCGGATGGAGCGACCGGGACCGACCAGAAGCTCGGGGACCCTGAGCGAAAGAGGTAGGAACGACCTCGGCGCCCACTGCTTGAGATAGGCCATCTGCAACCCTGTCGTCGAGTCCACCCGGTCGGCTGCCTCGAGCAGGCTCGTGAGCACGATCGGGTACAGCCAGCTCGCCCGGTGACGCTCTTCGATCGCGTCCCGGATGGCATCGACCCGGGCGCCGTTGTGCGGCTGGAGGTAGCGGGACTTCTCGCAGAAGACCTCTGTGAAGTAGCCCTTCCTGCCCGGGAGCGCGTTGAGCTCGGCGATCGCATCTTCGAGCTCCGCCCGGTCCACGGCCGTCGCGTCCGTAGTGACATAGCACTGGGCGAGAACCTCGGAGTAGGTGGCAATGTCGACCGCGGTGACGAATGCGCCCTGGCGCTTCAGCTCCTGGGCCACACGTGTCGTCCCGGTGAACAGGTCGACGGCGGTCGAGGCGCCACAACCGGAGGCGAGCGACGAGATCGTCTGGACAAGGCGTCGTTTCGAGCCCAGGTACTTGATCACGCGCCGGATCCTTCCGGAGAATCGTTCGAGCGCATCAGGTGGTCCGGGTCCCCGTGCTCCAGGCGGTCGCTCGATCCGCGTGGTCCGCTGAGGACTTCGACCCGAGCAGCTCTGCAAGGCGCCCGCGTTCGAGCACACAGACTTCCAGCCGCTTGTTGAACTTCGGTTCCACCGTCTCGCGAACCGCGCGCAGCCCGATGCGCTCGGCGAGTCTGAGAGACGCCACGTTGGCCGGCTCGATGACCGCGAGCACCCGATCGAGCCGGAGGTGCTCAAAGCCGCCTTCGAGGCTCGCGAGCGCCGCCTCGGTCGCATAGCCCTGGCCCCAGAACCTGGGGTCGATGCGCCAGCTGATCTCGACCTCGCCGTCGATCTCCTGGAACCATCTCACAACTTCGAGGCCTACGTAACCGACTAGCGAGCCGGTGCTTCGAACCTCGACGGCGTATTTGCCAAAGCCGTCGCGCTCCCATGTCTCGAGATAGCGGCGCAGCCTCTCTTCGGTCTCGTCTCTGGTGAGGCCCCTGCCGAAGGGGAACTCCCAGACCTCGCGCCGCGCGAACACTTCGGCCAACGCGTCCAGGTCCGAAAGGCGCCATCTGCGAAGCAGCAGCCGGGCGGTGAACAGCTCCTCGGGGATCCTCGGGTCCACCACTCTCCGGAGCATAACTGTCGGAACGAGGCAGGTTCGGGAGCCGACTCACGAGCCACGAGCGCCCCCCGATGCAATACTCGGCTGGTGAACGTGCCCGCGTCGGTGGAACTCGGCGGCCCGCTCCGGATCGAAGACGTCGTCGAGATCGCGCTCGGCGCCCGGGCAACGGTGGGCGAGGATGCCCTGCGGAGGGCCGATTCGGCTCGGCAGGTCGTCGCCACGGCCGTCGAGGCGGGGTCGGTCGTCTACGGGGTGACGACTGGTTTCGGCGCCCTGGCGAACGTTCGCCTCACTCCCGAGCACTCCACCGCCCTCCAGCACGGACTCCTCCGCTCACATGCGGTCGCGGTCGGGAACGAGCTCTCCGCCGAGGAGGTCCGCTCCATGCTCGCGCTGCGGGCGCACGTCCTCGCGCTCGGCCATTCGGGTGTCCGACGCGACGTCGTCGTGCGATTCATCGAGATGCTCGAGAGGGACATCCTTCCCGTCGTGCCCGAGCAGGGCTCGCTCGGCGCGTCAGGCGATCTCGCACCGCTAGCGCATCTCGCCCTTCCCGTCATCGGGGAAGGCGAGGTCCGGCTGGCGGGCGAGCGACTCCCCGCCGTCGAGGCCCTTCGCCGCTGCGGTCTCGAACCGCTGGTGCTGGAAGCCAAAGAGGGCCTCGCCCTCATCAACGGCACGCAGGCGATGACCGCCATCGGGGTGCTGGCCGCCTTTCGAGCGGGTCGTCTCGCCAAGACCGCGGACATCTCGGCTGCGCTCACCATCGAGGCCATCCTCGGCACCGACCGTGCGTTCGACCCGCGGGTCGTGGGGCTTAGGCCACATCCCGGTCAGCTGGCGTCGGCTCGGAACCTGATGCGGCTCCTCGAGGGCAGCGACATCCTGTCGTCGCACCGCAGGAGCGACCACATCGTTCAGGACGCCTACTCGATCCGCTGCGCGCCTCAAGTCCACGGGGCGTTCCGTGACGTGGTCAGACACAGCGTAGAGACCCTCGAGATCGAGCTTGCGTCGGTCTCGGACAATCCCGTCGTGTTGAGCGAGACCGGCGAGATCCTCTCCGGTGGGAACTTTCACGGCCAGCCGGTGGCGCTCGCCTGCGACTCTCTCGCCGCGGCAACCGTCGGGCTCGCTTCGATCTCCGAGCGCAGGCTCTTCCGGCTCCTCGACCCGAAGACCTCGAACGGCCTCCCCGCGTTCCTCGTCGGCGAGGCCGGCGTCAACTCGGGATTCATGGTGTGCCAGTACACCGCGGCGTCTCTCGTGTCGGAGATGAAAAGCCTTGCGCACCCGGCGGCCGTCGACTCGATCACGTCCTCGGCCGGCCAGGAGGACCACGTCAGCATGGGCATGATCTCTGCCCGCCATGCACGCGAGTGCATCCGCGATGCCGAGACGGCGATCGCGATGGAAGTGCTCGCCGCGGCCCAGGCCTGCGACCTGCGGGCCCCTTTGCTCGCCGCCCCGGCCAGCCGGGCGGCAATCGCGTCGCTGCGCCGAGTCGTGCCCACGCTCGTGCAGGACCGGGCGCTCAAGCCCGACGTCGACGCGACAATCGCGCTCGTTCGCTCCGGAGAGCTCGTCGCAGCGGTGGAAGCGGAGATAGGGCCGCTCGAGTAGGCCCGCTCGAGCAGACAGAGGGCGGGGCGCAGTGCCAGGCCAAGTCTTCCTGCGAGATGGACAGAGATCGGGCCAGAACGGGGAGTAACTTCGGCGCGATGGCCGTCGCGAACATCGACCCCACTCGGATACCCAGGCACGTCGCTTGCGTAATGGACGGCAATGGCCGCTGGGCGCGCCAACGCGGCCTGCCGCGCACCGAGGGTCACGCCGCCGGCGAAGAGGCGATGTTCGACACGGTGGAAGGAGCCCTGGAGCTCGGGGTCGACTGGCTGACGATGTTCGCGTTCTCGACGGAGAACTGGCGGCGCCCGCCGGACGAGGTTCGCTACCTCATGAACTTCAACGAGGGGATCCTCACGCGTCATCGTGACGACTTGAACAGCAAGGGTGTGCGCATACGGTTCGCAGGTCGGCGGGACTGGCGCGTCCCACGCCGCCTCATCCGTCACATGGACGAGTCGAGCGCCCTCACCGCCTCGAACCGGCGACTCACCCTCACCGTTTGCTTCAACTACGGCGGCCGAGCCGAGATCGTCGACGCGGTCCGCCAGCTCGTAGCCGACGGCGTCGCCGCGGACAGAATCGACGAGAAAGCTCTCCGCGCCCGGATCTACTGGCCCGACATGCCCGATCCCGATGTCGTGATACGCACCTCGGGCGAGTTCCGCATCTCCAACTTCCTGCTCTGGGAGCTCGCTTACTCCGAGCTCGTCTTCACCGACGTCCTTTGGCCCGACTTCCGCCGGCAGAACCTCTTCGATGCCGTCGGCGAGTACCAGCGACGGGACCGACGCTACGGAGGGCTAGAGGGGTGAATGGCGCGCCGCGCGAGAAGTTCAGGATCCGCGACCACATCGGAGTCATCTCGGGGCTGCTGTTGGGTACCGTCGCGTTCCTCTTCGTGGTGGCGCTAGCGGTCATGGGTGACGAGGCGGCCGTCACGTTGCTGGTCGTGATCGTCGTCGGGATAGGGCTTATCGCGCTCGGAACTCGGATGAGGGGCTGACCGCCGAGGTGGCCACCTACCGCGACGAAGGCGTGGTGCTGCGAACGGTGCGGCTCGGGGAGGCCGACCGGATCGTGACCTTCGCGACGCCCGGTCACGGAAAGGTCCGGGCGGTGGCAAAGGGGATCCGCAAGACCAAGAGCCGGCTCAGCGGCCGCCTCGAGCCGATCACCCACGTGAACATGATGTGCTGGCGCGGACGAGAGCTCGACGTCGTGAGCCAGGTCGAAGCGATCGAGCACTTCAAGGCAATTCGCGGGGACCTCGAACGGGTCCCCGTCGCGATGACGATGCTCGAGGTCGTGGACCATGTCGCGCTCGAACGCCAGCCCATGCCGGAGGTGTTCCGGATGCTCGTGGGGGCGCTTAGGACCTTGGAGGAGCGCCTCTCGCCGGCGCTCCTCGGCTCGTTTCTCTGGAAGCTCCTCGTGCTCGAGGGCGTCGGCCCCTCGGTCGACCAATGTGCCGGGTGCGGCTCGGAAGCCGAGCTGGTCGCATTCGACGCTGGAGAAGGAGGCTTCCTCTGTCGTGCCTGCCGCCGTGGCCAGGCCGTCGGCACCGAGACGGTGAGCCTGATCCGCCAGGTTCTCGGCGGAGGCCTCCGCGGGGCGCTCGATCAGCCGCCGAGCCGCGCGACGGCGGAAGCGGAGAAGCTGGCCATGCTCGCGACCGAGTACCACCTGGACCGGAGGGTGCGCTCGGCGCACCGGGGTGCTGAGATCTCGACGGCCGGCTTGCAGGGCTGGCCGGACAAGAGCACCTCGGACGCCGCGGACATTTGGCAATCGACGGGCGGCGGGGCGCAAGCATACGAGGCGGAGGCGCCGAACATCGCCGCGGCTTGCGATGCCGGGCAGGACGCGGACAGCGCGACGGGGCCGGCTTCGCTCGCCTTCTAGCCCCGGCTGGCGACAGCCGTCGTCTGGCGTCGCGCGCGACGCGGCACACTCGACGCGGGGCGGCGAAGCCACTGGCCACGTGCAAGTAACCTGCCGCCATGCCGACATCTTCCGAGTCCGCCACCAACCCCGGGCTGTTCGAGGCCGTCGTCAACCTGTGCAAGCGGCGTGGCTTCGTCTTCCCTTCGGCTGAGATCTACGGCGGCATCCGTTCGACGTACGACTACGGCCCGCTCGGCGCGCTCATGCTCCGCAACGTCCGGGAAGCCTGGTGGCGCGCGATGATCCAAGAGCGCGACGACGTCGTGCCGATCGATGCCGCGATCCTCACGAACCCCAAGGTGTGGGAGGCCTCGGGTCACCTGGCGACCTTCACCGACCCCCTGGTCGACTGCCGCAACTGCAAGGAGCGGTGGCGCGCGGACCAGATCGAGGACGTCTGTCCCAACTGCGGCTCGAAAGACCTCACCGAAGCGCGACCGTTCAACCTCATGTTCAAGACCTACGTCGGGCCGGTCGAAGGCGACTCCTCGGTCGCGTACCTCCGGCCCGAGACTGCCCAGGGTATGTTCGTGAACTTCCTCAACGTCCTCACGACCATGAGGCGCAGGCCGCCGTTCGGGATCGCCCAGATCGGGCGGGCGTTCAGGAACGAGATCACGCCTGGCAACTTCGTCTTCCGCACACGGGAATTCGAGCTCATGGAGCTGGAGTTCTTCGTCCCGCCCGCGGACAGCCCGCGTTGGCATCAGTACTGGTGCGACGAACGGCTCGCCTGGTACACGCGCTACGGCATCGCTGGCGAGAAACTGCGCCTCCGGCCCCATGAGAAGGAGGAGCTGTCCCACTACTCCGCTGGGACGACCGACGTCGAGTTCCTCTTCCCGTGGGGCTGGGGCGAGCTGGAGGGCATCGCCAACAGGACTGACTTCGACCTGCGCGCCCACCAGGACAGCTCCGGCACGTCGCTCGAGTACTTCGACCAAGCGACGGGCGAGAGCTACCTCCCCCACGTCGTCGAGCCAGCAGCCGGCGCCACGAGGGCCATGATGGCTTTCCTCCTCGCCGCCTACGACGAGGACGAGGTCGGCGGTGAACGGCGAGCGGTGCTCCGCCTGCACCCTCGGCTGGCTCCCTACCAAGTCGCCGTCCTGCCCCTCTCGAAAAAGGACACGCTCGCTGCCCTCTCGAGACAAGTCCTGCACCGGCTTCAGCGCTATTTCATGTGCGAGTTCGACGAAACCCAATCGATCGGGCGGCGCTACCGGCGCCAGGACGAGATAGGCACCCCCTACTGCGTGACCATCGACTTCGAGAGCCTAGATGACCGCCAGGTGACCGTCCGCGATCGTGACTCGACCGAACAGATACGGCTCCCGATCGACGATCTCGTTGGTGACCTTGTCGGGCGGTTCGACACCTGAAGCGTTCCCGCGAACCGACAACAAGGCGGGGCGGCGCTCGCGCCGCGGGCCGGACCACTCGTTTTGGGCCATCGAGCGGGTGTCGTTTAGGCTCAGATTGCCGCGACGATTCCTAGGAGGTCCCCGATGGGCTACGTATACGACTTCGACCACGCGCATCCACGTGCGCCGATGGAGCTCAAGGATCTCCTAGGTGGAAAAGGGGCCAACCTGGCCGAGATGACCTCGGTGCTCGGCCTCCCGGTGCCGCACGGTTTCACCATCTCGACGGACGCCTGTCGTGCATACATGTCGGAGGGCTGGCCGGCGGGACTCGACTCCGAGGTCGCCGAGCATCTCACAAGGCTCGAGGAGCGCATGGGCCGCCGGCTGGGCGACCCGGACGACCCGTTGCTGGTCTCGGTCCGTTCCGGAGCGAAATTCTCGATGCCGGGCATGATGGACACCGTCTTGAACCTGGGCCTCAATGACCGGTCGGTCGAGGGCCTCGCCAAGCAGACCAGTGACGAGCGGTTCGCGTTCGACTCGTACCGGCGTTTCGTGCAGATGTACGGCCGTATCGTCCTCGGAGTCCCGGGCGAGGAGCTGGACGGGCCTTTGGAGGCCCTAAAAGAGCGCACGGGCGCCTCGGACGCGGAGTTGCCCGCGGCGGCCCTGCAGGGGCTCGTCGAGGAGCTGAAGGGCGTTGTGGAGCGGGCAACGGGGCGCCCCTTCCCTCAAGAGCCGATCGATCAGCTTCGCGGCGCGATCGAGGCCGTGTTCGCCTCGTGGAACGGGGCCAGAGCCGTCGCCTACCGACTGCGGGAGCACATCCCGAACGACCTCGGAACAGCAGTCAACGTACAGGCCATGGTCTTCGGCAACCGCGACGACAAGTCGGGCACGGGTGTCGGGTTCACACGTGACCCCGCCACAGGGGCGAAGGGCGCCTACGGCGACTTCCTCGTCAACGCCCAGGGCGAGGACGTGGTCGCAGGTATCCGCAACACCGAGCCGCTCTCGGCACTCGGGAGCAGGTTCCCCGCGATCTACGACGAATTAATGGGGATATTCGCCAGGCTCGAGGCGCATTACCGCGACATGTGCGACACGGAGTTCACCATCGAGCAGGGCAAGCTGTGGATGCTGCAGACCCGTGTGGGCAAGCGCACCGGCCGAGCGGCCCTGCGCATGGCAGTGGACATGGTCGACGATCCGGCCATCGCTCTCACGCACGCCGAGGCGGTGCAGCGCACGACCGCCGATCACATCGAGGCTGTGCTGCACCCGCAATTCGCGGACACCTCCCTGCCGGTGCTGGCCAGGGGCCTCGCCGCCTCGCCCGGCGCCGCTGTCGGGGCCGTGTGCTTCACCGCGGACGACGCCGCAGTCGCCGCCGCCAACAATCAGCGAGTGATCCTCGTGCGCAACGAGACCTCCCCAGAGGACGTGCACGGCATGCTCGCCGCCGAGGGCATCCTGACCGCGAGGGGAGGCCTGGTGAGCCACGCCGCAGTGGTCGCCCGCGGCTGGGGCAAGCCGGCCGTGGTCGGAGCAGAAGCCCTACGGATCAGCGCATCCGACAAGCTCTTCCGGGTCGGCGACACCGTCGTCCGCGAGGGCGACGTGATCTCGATCGACGGCTCGGAGGGCACCGTGATCCTCGGTGCCGTGCCCCTCATCTCCGCCGCGGCGCCCCCTGAGCTGACAAAGCTGCTCGGCTGGGCGGACGAGATTCGCTTGGGCCGCCTGGGCGTCCGTGCCAACGCGGACACCGGCGACGACGCGGCGAACGCCCGTCGGCTAGGAGCCGAAGGGATCGGTCTGTGCCGGACCGAGCACATGTTCTTCGGAGACGACCGTCTGCCGATCATGCGGCGGATGATCCTCGCGTCGACCCCGGACGAGGAGACCGCGGCGCTGGAGGAGCTGCGGGTTGCACAGAAGGCTGACTTCATAGGGATCCTCGAAGCCATGGACGGCCTGCCTGTCATCGTCCGAGGGCTCGACCCGCCCTTGCACGAGTTCCTCCCCGACGTCGAGTCCCTCCTCGTCAAGCAGGCGAAGGAAGGCCTGACCGACGACGAGAAGAAGCTCCTCGAGGCGGCCATGTCCTGGCGTGAGGCCAACCCGATGATCGGGGTGCGCGGCGTGCGGCTCGGGGTCCTGAAGCCGGGCCTGTACGCAATGCAGGTACGCGCCCTCATGGAGGCCGCCTACGAGAGGGCGGAGGCGGGCGGCCACCCGATCGTGGAAATCATGATCCCCCTCACGGTCTCCCGCGAGGAGATGGCGCTCGCCCGCTCCTGGGTTGTCCAGGCGCTGCAGGACGCGGCGCCCTCCGAGGACAAGGGTGCCGAAGCCGCGGAACGAATCGAGGTCGCCATCGGCACGATGATCGAGACCCCACGGGCTGCGCTGCTCGCGGACCAGATCGCCGAGGTGGCCGACTTCTTCTCGTTCGGGACGAACGACCTCACCCAGATGACCTTCGGCTTCAGCCGCGACGACGTCGAGGGCAGGATGATGTCCGCTTACCTGAGCCAGGGCCTGCTCCCCGCGAACCCGTTCGAGAACATCGACACAGCAGGCGTCGGCGAGCTGGTCCGTATGGGCGTCGAGCGCGGGCGCGCCGCCCGCCCGGGCCTCAAGATCGGTGTCTGTGGCGAGCACGGTGGCGACCCGTTCTCGATCGACTTCTTCGCTAGGGCCGGACTCGACTACGTCAGCTGCTCGCCGTTCCGGGTGCCGGTCGCGAGGCTCGCGGCAGCGCATGCGGTCCTCGCCATGGACGCGGAGAAGGCGAAGCAAGCTTCGGCGTAGCGCTGACCGGCTCCTAACCAACCCAATCGGACATCCCGGACACGCACGCGGGCGCGCCGCGATACCGTCCAAGTGATGGCGATCCCCGACGAGGACGTGGCGGCGGTCCGCTCAGCAACCGACATCCTCGCCCTGATAGGTGAGTACACGCCGCTCAAGCGGGTTGGACGGCGCTATGTCGGCCTGTGCCCGTTTCATTCCGAGAAGACGGCGTCGTTCTCGGTGAACGCCGAGGAAGGCCTCTACTACTGCTTCGGGTGCCAGGCCTCCGGGGACCCGATCACGTTCCTGCGCAACATCGAGGGCTGCGACTTCGTCGAAGCAGTGGAGCGCCTGGCGGCACGTTCCGGGATAGCCGTACGCCACGACACCACGGGCAGGGACCAACCCGACCGCGAAGGGCGCAAGGCCCTGCTCGCCGTCATGGAGAGGGCGGTCGCTTTCTACCACGAGGAGCTCTTGAGCCAGCCGGACGCGAAACGCGCAAGGCAGTACCTGAGGTCGCGCGGCTACGGGGGCGAGACCGTGCGTCAGTTCGACCTCGGTTGGGCTCCGGAGGCGGGCAGATCGCTGGTGGACGCGGTCCGGGCCCCTGCGGACCTGCTCATCAAGGCAGGCCTTGCCCACAGGGGCCAAAACGGCCTACGTGATGGCTTCCGGGGCCGGGTCATCTTCCCGATCTTCGACCCGGGCGGCAAGGCGATCGGGCTGGGCGGCAGGATCCTGCCCGGTGCCGGGGAGGGCGCAGGGCCGAAGTACCGCAACTCGCCAGAGACACCGATCTACTCGAAACGGCGCACCCTCTACGGCCTCAACTGGGCCAAACAGGCAATTGTGCAAACCGGCGAAGTGATCATCTGCGAGGGGTACACCGACGTGATCGGCTTCTTCACCGCCGGCTTGGGGCGGGCGGTGGCCACTTGCGGGACGGCGCTCACCGAGGAGCACTTCCGCCTCCTCGGGCGCTTCGCGAAACGCGTCGTCCTCGCCTTCGACGCCGACGCCGCCGGCCAGTCGGCCGCTGCCCGCTTTTACGAGTGGGAGAAGCGTCACGAACTGGAGGTCGCTGTTGCGTCCCTGCCCCCCGGCAGCGACCCGGCAGATATCGCAATGCGCGAACCGCAGGTCCTCCGGGAGGCGGTCGAGCAGGCGAGGACGTTCCTTTCATTCAGGGTGGAACGGGCCCTGGCCACGAGCGAGCTCAAGACGGGAGAGGGCAGAGCACACGCTGCAGAAGCTGCGCTCGCGATGGTCGCCGAGCACCCCAATGAACTGGTTCGCGATCAATACCTGGTCACCGTGTCGGACCGCACGAGACTTGACCCCGAGCGACTCAGGCCGCGTCTCGAAGCGCTCGTGCGCGCTTTCGCGGCGTCCGGCCGCAAGACCGCCGGTGAGGCCGGCAAGGCGGCGGCGAGCAGTCCACCCCAGAACTCAGACGAGGAACCCCCTTGGGAACCGGACCCGGAGCGCACTTTGGACCACCCTCCGCCCAGTGCACGAGCGACGGGGCGCGCTTCCAACTCGAGGCGGCACCCTGGTACGGCGCCATCAGGCGAGCGTGCCGGTCGGGACGCTCTAGTGCTCGCGGTTCGCGAGCCGCGAGCCATGGCTGGGCGGCTGAACGAGGCCCTGTTCGCCGACCCGCTCCAGCGCGCAGTGTTCAGGGCGCTCGCCGATGCGAGAAGCCTGCACGATGCCATAGAGAGCGCCGACGACGAGGTGGCGGATCTGCTGCGACGCCTTGCGGTCACAGAACCCGACGCCGACCCTGATCAGACTGTGGCTGCCCTGGCCCGCGCCGCGGCCCAGGTCGCACTTGGCGAGATCGAAGCCGACGCCCGCCAGGCCGAGGCAGAGGCCGACGCGACCCGGCTCGCTGCGGCTGGAGCAGCGATTACGTGGTTGAAGTCCGAACTGGAGCTAATGCAGGAGCCAGGAACGGCCGATGGGACTTCACCTGCCGTGAGTGACGCTGCGAATCGATTGGTAGCGTGGCTGTTGCAGCGCTATCTGGAGGCGAGATGACCGGCACGACCGAACAGGCCCAGTCGGGCGCCACAGGCCCCACCGCTGGTACAGACGCGTCCAACGGCGCGGCCGAGGTCCGCGAGCCTGCACTGGCAGAACCCGCGCTCGAGGACCTCGACGGAATCGCAGCCGACGCACTGCCCCACGACCGCGCTGAGGAGAACGGTGCCATCCTCCCCAAGCCGCGCCCTCGCGTCGTTTCGATACCGATGTCACTCGGCGGCGGCAATGGCGACACCCAGGCGACTGATCCCGTCCGCGCCTACCTGAAAGAGATCGGACGCGTCTCGCTGCTGTCGCCCGAGCTCGAGGTTCTTTGCGCACGCAAGATCGAGGCCGGCCAAGAGGCGGCTGCGGAGCTGGCCGCCGAGAGGGCGTCGGGAACCTTCGACAAGATGCCCTTCGAAGAGCGTCGCGCCGCGGAACGTGCGATCCACGAAGGCTCGGAAGCCAAAGATCTCCTCATCGAGGCGAACCTGCGGCTCGTGGTCTCGATCGCGAAGCGCTACCGCAATCGCGGTATGGCGTTCTTGGACCTCATCCAGGAGGGCAACCTCGGCTTGATGCGCGCCGTGGAGAAGTTCGATTATCGCCGTGGCTTCAAGTTCTCCACGTATGCGACATGGTGGATCCGCCAGGCCATAACCCGGGCTGTCGCCGACCAGGCCCGCACGATCCGGATCCCCGTCCACATGGTCGAGACGATCAACAAGATCGTGCGAACCCAGCGCCAACTGTCCCAGGAGCTCGGCCGTGAGCCGACGATCGAAGAGATCTCCGCCCGGACGCAGTTCCCGGTTGAGAGGGTGCGCGAGCTCCAGCGGATCAGTCAGGACACCATCTCCCTCGAACAACCGATCAGCGAAGAGGAGGACTTCAGCCTCTCGGATCTCATCGAAGACCACACTGCGGAGGTGCCGGTCGACGCAGCAACGCGGATGCTGCTCAACGAGGCTGTCAAGCGAGCGCTCTCCGAGTTGAGCGAGCGCGAACAGGAGGTCGTGAGGCTTCGTTTCGGCCTGGACGACGGCCGGATCCGGACTCTGGAGGAGGTGGGGCAGATCTTCGGGGTCACCCGGGAGCGCATTCGCCAGATCGAGATGAAGACGCTCGCGAAGTTGCGGCACCCGATGGTGTCGCGCCCACTGCGTGACTACGTGGAAGGCGACTGAGGCGGGGCGGTCGGGCTCAAGTCCTTTTTGTCGCCTCCGTGCGCTGAGACGACATGGCGTTCTCGAAAAGGGCGATCACGCGTTCGCGCGCAAGATTCCCGAGCGGGCCGCGCAACAGGTCGCTTGCCCTCTCCCGCGCCAGATCGCCAAGTGCGAGCACCTTCTCCCCCTTGAGCTCGCCCGCGCGCACGTCCGGGCCGGGTTGGCGCAGCCAGGCCACCGTGGAGGAAGCGGGTTGACTACGACCCGCAGCCGGTGCCCGGAGTTGGCGCGCCTTGTGGGTCAGGTATAGGCCAGCTGCACACCCTACGACGAATCCGGTCCTGAACCGCATCCGCCTTTCTTACATCGCACGTCCGGGCTTTGCCAGTGCGAAGTGCGACGGAACCCTCGGCGGAGCGCCCGGGCGATCATCCCGGCGTCCTCGCCAGCGTCCGCCACAACCTCCGGAGAGTCGCCCGACAAGGCCTTCGGACCGCCGTCGGTCGACCTCCGTCAGCCCGTATAGGCTTCGCGCTGACTTCCGGGGTAGCTCAATCGGCAGAGCACGCGACTGTTAATCGTGTGGTTGAGAGTTCGAGTCTCTCCCCCGGAGCTGTAAAAGGCCGGGTCGAAGCACTCGCTGACTGCCGCCGGAATCTGCCAACGCCAGCCGTGTCAGCGGATATCTGAACGCGTTGCTGAACGCGTTCCTGATACCGAATCTACTGGGTAGTCAGAGACAACGAGAGTTTGGATAGTCACAGACCGCGACGAAAATAGCCGACTCGGCGATGGCGGGCCGGCTCAGCGCGAGTCGGGCTCATCCGGACGGGACGAGGTCGTAAACAAGAGCCCCGCCCCCGTAGCTCAGGGTGAGGTCGGGCCCAGGCGGGAAAAAAGCGGCGGCAGCTTCGGCTTGCGGCACGTAGACAGTCTCCGCCCAGTCGGCCGATGCTTCGGTGAGCCAGATGTCGGGGAGCCTCGGAGCTTGTGCGTACTCAAGGATGTGGAAGAACTCGTGGCCCAAGACGGCATCCAGCTCATAACTGGCATTTGATACTTCTTCATTGATCACGATGGCGCCACTGCTCTGAAATGCGAGGCCCACGTTGTAAGGCGCCGAGCAGCTGCTCGCCTGCAGGCATGCAGCGGTTGAGGGGGGCACTAAGAAGATCTTGGTGGGTGCGTGGCTCGTGGCCCATCCGTGCGGAGGCCCCATCCCGTTGGGCTCAGGCTCGGTCATCGGCCCCAGAGGACTTCCAGCTCACTGGCGACGTGCTCGGCAAGCTTCTCGCCGGTGGCGTCACAGGCGTAGTCCCGGAAATGCTTGGCGGACGACGACAGTGCCGGCTGGAGGTCGCAGCTCACCGAGGTTTTCCGGAGGGCCGTCACTCTGCCGGCAGTGGCTTGAGCACGAGCTACGACTGGGAAGGTGTCTACGAGCACGGTGGCTGCAAGGGTGGTCGCGATTGCAGCTGCTACTGCCCATCTCGACACGTGTAGGCGCGACCGCTGCTGCACTGTTCCCCCCGCTTCACATCCTCGTGTCCGACCGGCCTTGGACGTTACCGCGCGTTCAGCCTTCTCGGACTGGCCAGCGGTGGTCCTCCCCCTAGTCAGGTACTCAGTGTCAGGGTAGCGCCACCAGGCTAACTGCTCGCCGACGTCGAGAATCCTCTCGGCAGTGTTCCTGTCATCCGTTTTGCTCCGAGTCCCCACCGGCACACCATTTTCGAAGACTCTTGACATTTTACCTACTAGTAGGTAGGTCTAACCCAGGCCAGATCAACACCAGTGCATCACGAGAGGGGGGCTCGGTTATGCAGCAGACCGGGCATCGCAGTTTTGAGACTGCCGATGAGGTGCGGAAGTTTCCGAACGGCCGGGCGGAGATCATCAAGATAGGCGGCGGTGAAGTTGGGCGGCCTGCGTTCGAGCCCGGATGTCGCTGGTCGAATGACGTGAAGCCAATCGCCAACACCAAGAGCTGTCTCGCACCCCACTTCCAATACCACGTGCGTGGGCATCTCGCGATCCGTATGGACGACGGAAGCGAGTTCGTCGCTGGACCCGGAGACATCACGTCTCTTCCCAGTGGACATGACGCCTGGGTTGTCGACGACGAGCCTGTGGTGACAGTCGACTGGTTCGGCGCCAGCAACTACGCCAAGTAGCGAGCTTGGGTCTTGAGATGGACGCGCTCGCGGTACTGGAAAGCTTTGGCGCGGCGTGGGCACAACACGACCTCGAGGCCACCTTGGCGCTCGTCACCGACGATTGCGTCTTTGACTCCACCGGACCCGCCCCAGACGGGATTCGCCACGTTGGTCGGGATGCCGTTCGACGCGCCTGGCAGTCGATCTTTAACGACACCAACGCCAGGTTCGAGGCCGAGGAGACCTTCTGCGTCAATGACCGCGTCGTGCAGCTCTGGCGGTATACATGGGCGGACGGACACGTGCGGGGCATCGATGTCTTCCGGGTGCGGGACGGGAAGGTCGCCGAGAAGCTTTCCTATGTGAAGGGCTGAACCGCCAAGCGACTCAAGGGTCTTGAGTCCGTCTCCTTCTCCGACACGTCGCAGCCGTCAGAGGAACCGAGCTCTAACCCACGCGTACGTGAAGACGGCGACCGGATGGAAACACGTTGCCGAATTGAAGGACTCCAGCACCGGCAGAGGCTTCGGCGACTGGGTGGCAGTCTCGGGCACAACCGTGATCGTGGGCGAATATGTCGACAGGAATACCTCCGGCTGGGCGCACGTGTTCGAGGCCTAACGGTGTCGATCGGGCTCGGCCAGGAGCGACGACCACAACCCGCGGTTGGCCCGTCCGAGTCCACGTGCCTACCGTCGGCGGCAACTTCGGTTATAGCGTCACGCCCAGCATGGCGAGGATGCTGGACCAGTAGAAGTTCGACCGGTGATGTAGAAGCCGTATGAGGTAACGAGCTGCGTTGGCCGACGGCTCGTCATCAGCGGGGTGCCGAGTGGAGTGAGCACGTCCCAGCTGGTCGTCGGAGAGAAGGTCTCGGTTCCTCCCGACGAGAGCAGGCAGGGCGACGCCTCAAGAGGGCAAAACCCCAGGGCACGGTGAGCCACAGCGGCCACAGTCCGTCCAGATTGTGATGGCTGGATGTGGCAACTGAAATGCCCCATATTGCCCAGAACATCCCGCTCGCCATGACATAGAGCACTCCCTTTCCCACTCGGCGTCCTTGCCTCCTTTCTGATCTCGCTTTAGCGGTGCCGAGCCGGTTTACCTCGGAGGTTTGCGGAAGGTCCGCTAACAGCGGGGAAAGTTCGCCATACGTCCTAGCCGCGTAGACGGTGTCGATACGTGCCTCCAACTCGGCGAACGTCAGCCGTCCTTCGGCTGCGTACCTCCCGAGAGCTTTGGCTACCGCATCGCGATCGGAATCCGAGATCCTGATCGACGGATCGCGTCCCCCGGCGTGTGATTGATCGGCGCCGTCTGTGAGACACACATCGTGTGGCATCTCGCTGGCCAGTCGGACAGTCGGACTGGCACCAGATATCGCCGCTCGCTTCGGTGTTCGGGACTGCACTTTCTTGACCTCCATATCGCTTGCGGGCCTAGCTGTTGGCGCAACTTCCGGAGACCACTGCAGAACTCACATGTCTGCGGATGGAACGCCACGACCGACGCATTTAGGCAGCAGCCGCGGCCGGCGTCCACCGGAAACGCCGAAGAGCAATGACAAGACCGGCCACCATCCAGAGCGCGAGTACGCCAAGATCGCTCCAGGCGATCCCGATCCCACGGACGGCTGGGTCGTAGGCGTGGTGAAGACCGCCAGCCAGATGCTCGACCGGGAAGAACTCGGCAATGTGCTGCAGCCAGGAGGGCAGGCTCACGTCAGGAACAAAGACGCCGGAGATGAAATACAGGGGCAGCATCGTGGCTTGCACAATCGGTTGGGCGGCGTCGGCCGAACCGATCAAAGAAGACAGCGCATAGCCGAGAACACAGAAGGCGATAGAGCCGACGATCGCCGTGAGCGCGACTGCGGGGATAGTCCTTACTGGCAGGTCGGCTCCGTAGGCAAACCGCCCGATCACCATCACCACGCTCATGGTGGCGAGCGACACCGCCATGGCCGTAAGCGCCCGGCCGGCAATCAAGACCCAGGCCGGAACGGGTGTGGCGCGTCGGCGCTTTAGGACACCGGACTCGCGCTGAGTCGTGATCGAGATGACGAGGTTGACGAACGAGGCGGCGATCACCGCCATTGCCGATAGGCCCGGGACGTAGTAGGTCGAGGCCTTGACGTGTTCGGAGCCGACTATGTGGTTGCCGAACAGGCCGACGAGGATCACGAGGAACGCCACCGGGAGGAGCAGAGTGAAGAACCGCGCCTGCTTGTTCCGCAGGAAGCCGAGCAGGTCGTATCGGGCCTGATGAAGCACGAGCGAAAGCACACCGTTGTGCGACGTACGTGCGCCTCTCACCTTCTCAGACGATGTGTTGCGAGAGCGGTGGTGCCGGATGAACCAGCGGATCAGGAGAATCACGAGAAGTTGCCCTTTCTGTCCTTAGGTAACGGAGTGGCTGTGCGAGCGCGGTGACGGCGAATGAGCCAGCGGATGAGGAGGATCATCGGGTGTTGTCCTTTCCGTGGTCGGTGAGTGAGAGATAGACGTCCTCGAGGGTCGGACGCCGCACCTCCAGATCGGGGAGGTCGAAGCCGGCGGTGATCGCCCAGGTGCTGAGATCGTGCACGTGCACAAGCGGCGTGTGGCTGCGCAGCACGAGAGTGGTATCTGAGCTGGGTTCTGCGATCACCTGTAGTTGGGCAGGCAGTGCGCTCAAGGCGACACCGTCTGGGAGCGTGAAGGTGATCGTCGTGTCCAGGCGGTCTCGGCCGCCAAGGGTCTGCGGCGTCCCGCTTGCGACGATGACGCCGTCGGCGATTATGGCGATCCGGTCGGCGAGGTGCTCTGCTTCGTCCATGTAGTGCGTGGTGAGGAAGACAGTCTTGCCGAGCCTGCGCAAACCGTCGATGACATCCCAGGCGGTGTGGCGCGCCGAGGGGTCGAAGCCCGTTGTGGGCTCGTCCAAGAAGATCAGCTCGGGGTCGCCGATGAGAGCCAGCGCCACGTCGAGGCGGCGCCGCTGGCCGCCTGAGAGGAGCTCGCCAGAAGTGTCGGCCTTCTCCTCGAGGCCGACGAGGGCGATCGTTTCTGCGACGTCGCGAGGAGATGAGTAGTAACCGGCATAGAGGTCAAGGCTCTCGCGCACCGTCAGTCCGGGCTCGGGCTGTGACTCCTGCAGGACGGCTCCGACACGGTTGCGCCAGGTGCCGTCCGCGTCGGACGGGTCGACGCCGAGCACCGAGAGCTCGCCTTCGCTTCTCTGACGAAAACCTTCGAGGATCTCGACAGTCGTCGTCTTGCCGGCACCGTTGGGACCGAGGAAGGCGAAGATCTCCCCGCGGTTGACCTCAAGGTCGATGCCGGCGACGGCGGAGAACTCGCCGTAGCGCTTCAACAGACCACGGACGCTGATTACCGGGTCGATTCCTGCCACTTCGGCGGCCTGCTCGGCCGCTGGAAGCGCTCTCTCGATCGTGTTCATGTCATTCCCTCTAGGTTCTTGTTCGGTCGTGTGTGATCTGAAGTCACGGTACGATCGCCGACCCGTGGCGTCTTCGGCCTCCGGATTGAACTTCTTCCTTGCCCTCGCGTCAGACCCTGGGTTGAGGCACTCCACCCGTGGGTGGACCAGGACCGGCTCGAAGCTCAGCCCACAGGACGATGACCGCGATCTCCTGGGTGCGTACCCTTTACTCGTGAGTCAAGAGACGGCGCCGACGTCGGTCTCGCTCGAACGTTCACGACGGCGCCAGCAAGTGGCGGTACGGGGATTACGGACGACGGCAGTCGCCCTGGTCGTGCTGATCGAGATCACCGGTTCGCTCACCAAACCGACGCCCGGGCTCAGCGGCGATCATCTCGGTGTCCTGCTCTGCCTTGTGGCAGTGGTCGTCGGGATGCTTGGCGGTATGCGCGTCCCTGCGTGCGCCACGACACTTCAAATCTTCTTCTTTGCACTACTTGTCGCGAGCTCGGTGACTCTGTTCTGGCTGCAGCCAAACGGCCCCGGCTTCCTCGCAATGTACCTAGCGGTCGTGAGCGCGACCTTGCGTGTCCGCGCCTCTGTGGGCGCCGCGGTGGCCGCCGTAGGGCTGGTGGCTCAGGCGGTCGTGGGAACCGTCACAAGCGGGCGTTCGACCGCATCGCTGGCGTTGAACGAGCTCGGAGTCATGGCGTTCTTTGTCGTTGCGTTATTGGCTAGGCGCCTCAGCGAAGGGCAGGCCCAAGCGGAGCGGATGCTCCTCGAGCTGGAGCAGAGTCGAGAGGTACAGGCGAAAGCCGCGGCTCTGGCGGAGCGTCAGCGGCTTGCCCGTGAGATGCACGACGTGTTGGCTCACTCGCTTTCTGGGCTCGTCCTGCAGCTGGAGGGCGCCAGACTTCTTGCCACACAGAGGCAAGCAGATCGGGATCTGACCGATGCCGTTGAACGCGCTCATCACCTCGCCAAGGCAGGTCTCGAAGAGGCGCGGCGGGCGATCGGGCTGTTGCGGGATGACGAGCTTCCGGGGCCCGAAGGCCTGCAGGCTCTCGTGAGCTCCTTCGCGCGCGATACCGGAACTCCCTGCAGGCTGCAGGTAGACGGTCCCGAACGACAGTTGAGCTCCGAAGCGCGACTGACGCTCTACCGTGTCGCCCAAGAGGCCCTGACCAACGTCCGCAGGCATGCGGAACCCACCCAGGTCGAGCTCCACCTGTGCTATGAGACGGACGGAACGCGCCTGACGGTCGAGGACTTCGGGGCGAATGGTCGCCCCGCGTTCAGTGTCCCCGGCGAGGGCTACGGCCTCACGGGCATGCGTGAGCGCGCCAAGCTGCTGGGCGGCGAACTCACGGCGACGTCGACTAAGAGCGGCTTCCGGGTCGATCTCTGGGTGCCGGTGTGACAAACGCCACCCGCGTCGTCATTGCCGATGACCAACGCGTCGTCCGCGAAGGTCTCGCACTGCTGATAGGCCTCCTGGCCGGGCTCGAAGTCGTTGGCATGGCCTCCGATGGCGAGGAGGCCGTTCATCTTGCTGCCGAACTCGACCCCGACATTGTCCTCATGGATCTCCGCATGCCGCGTTGTGACGGTGTGGAGGCCACGCGACGACTTCGCGAGAGTCATCCCGAGGTCAAGGTCATCGTGCTCACCACCTACGCCGACGACCGCTCCGTTGTAGACGCCCTGCGAGCTGGGGCGCGCGGCTTCCTCACCAAGGACGCTGGAGCCGACGAGATTAGAGAGGCAATCGCTGCGGTTGAGCGCGGCGAAGCCGCGATCGATCCCGCCGTCCAGCACCACGTCGTCAACGCCCTTGCACGTTTGAGCACAGTCGACGAACAAGAAACTGAGTTGGACTTGCCCGACGGCTTGACTGCGCGCGAGGCCGAGGTGCTGGAGCTGATCGCGACCGGGCTTTCCAACGCCGAGATCGCGGCTCGGCTCGTGGTCAGCGACGCGACCGTGAAGAGCCACATCAACCATCTCTTCACCAAGACCGGAGTTCGAGACCGTGCCCAAGCAGTTGCCTACGCGTACCGGCACGGACTTGTCGGACCTGCCTAACCCCGCTATTAACCTCGATTATTCGCGCGATAACGGCATGAGGCTGCCAGTATCCGCGTGAAAGGCCTCCTCAACTGGGAAAATGGCTGTATTCGAAGACAGTCACGCAACCCAGGAGGAGGCCTCCTTGA
>JBEKBX010000025.1:0-59245 GCA_050015175.1 Acidimicrobiales bacterium
CGCTTCGAGCTCGCGGGGGTGTTGGTGGTGCTGCGCGCAGGCGACAAGAAGGGCCCGGGTTCGGCAAGGCCCCGGGCCCTTCTCTGATGGTCTGCTTGTAGCACCAAGCCAGAACCGGTGTCAACCCGCGCCCGAACTCTCCCGGAGCTTCCAGCACCTCGAACCGCCTCTCGACCGTGTCGGGCGGTGGACTTGGCTCATTGAGCCCATGCGTTCGGAAGGCCGAAGTACCGCACCGCGTTTGCGACACAGATGTCGCGCACCGCATTCGAGCACAGCCCGATGTCAGCTGGGACACGGCCCTCTTCGACGTCACGGCCGATGACGCCGCACAGGACGCGCCGGAACAGCTCGTGACGCGTCATGGACAGCAAGGACCGGGAGTCCGTCAGCATTCCGATGAAGCCTGCGAGCTGACCTTTGTCCGAGAGGTCGTCAAGCTGTCGGCGCATCCCTCCCTCGTGGTCGTTGAACCACCACGGTGGACCCCACTGTACGAGCGGAGCCACCCCGGGCCTGCTGAATGCCCCCGCCAAGGTTGCGAACAAGGCGTTGTCGCCCGGGTTCGCGTTGTAGAGAACGGTCCGTGGCAGTGCGCCGTCACGCTCGAGCCCGCCGAGGAAGCGAGCTAATCCTGGAGCTTGGTGCTGATCGTCCATTGCATCTGCGCCAACGTCGCGGCCAACCAGTGCGAGGATCCGAGGGGATATGTCTCGAAGGGGCCCGAGATGCAATTGCAGCACCGATTCATCGGCGAAAGCGAGCCGACTAGCGACCGCGAGAACCTCGAGCATCACCGCATCCCTCTCCTCAGGAGTCGCCGCGATGCCCTGGCGTACGCGGCGCACAGCCGAATCTGCGAGCGTCGGGTCGCGAGCTTTGTCAGGTAGCCGGCTGAGACCGTTGTCGCTCGCACGTGCACCCATCTCGACAAAGCGCCCGTAGGACCTCGCGAGCGCGAACAGCAACGAGTCGAGATCGTCGACCGCTACCTCCGACGCTGCCGACAGGCGATCGGACCACGAGTTCCACGCTCCCGGATCATCCAGCAGACGATGTGCCCCATCGGGACGAAACGTCGGAATGACAGCCACGGCAACATCGACTTGCTCCCGCAGGCTCCGGTGAGCGGAAAGGTCGTCGGTCGGATCGTCGGTGGTGGCAACCGCCCGGACCCGGAATCTCGACAGCAGCTTCTGGCTCGACCAGTTGGGCAGTTGTCGGTTCGCTTCGTCCCAGATCTCTCGAGCCGTCGATGGACCCAATGGGAGGTCGATACCAAAGACACGGCGAAGTTCGAGATGTGTCCAGATGTAGAGAGGATTGCGGATCAGCCGTGGGACAGTCGCCGCCCAGGCGGAGAACTTGTCCCAGGGGTCAGCACCTCCCGTGATGAGTTCCTCGCCGAACCCGGCGAGACGCATCGCCCGCCACTTGTAGTGGTCTCCGCCGAGCCAAAGGTCGGCAAGGGTTTCGTAGACCCGATCGGCGGCGATGTCCGCCGCTGAGAGATGGTTGTGAAGGTCGACGATCGGCGCATTCTCGGCCACCTCGTGGAACAGCATACGGGCAGTGTCGCCCTCCAGCAGGAAGTCCTCGTCCAGAAAGGCCGCGCTCATCGTCCAGATCTCAAATGGTCATCGCGCTGAACCCGCCGTCGACGATGAGCTCGACTCCGGTGATGAACCGCCCAGCATCGCTGGCTAGAAGCAAGGTCGCCCCCGAAAGGTCGTCGAGTTCCCCAAAGCGTGCCATCGGCGTGTGCCGCATGATCTCCGTCACCCGTTCGGAGGTCAGGATCGCCCGGTTCTGCTCCGCGGGGAAGAACCCTGGTACGAGCACGTTGCAGCGGATGCCGAGCGGCCCCCACTCCCTGGCAAGGTTCTTGGTCAGATTGTGAACGGCCGCCTTCGTCATCGAGTACGTGAACACCTTCGAAAGCGGCGTGAGGCCTGAAGCGCTGCCGATGTTGATGACGCTTGCGCCTGTTCCTGTCGAAGAGGCACGCTCGACGAAGTACCGTCCGAACTCTTGGCAGGCGCGCATGACTGCGAGCTGGTTGGTGGTGACGACGCGATCGATCTCCTCGTCGGCAATCTCCAAGAACGGCGTTGCCGAGTTGGTGCCGGCCCCGTTGATGAGCACGTCAACCCTGTCTTGCGATGAAAGTACGCGCGCCAACAGGTCGCGCAGCTCGATGCGATCTGTCGCATCGCAGCGCTCGAACACCACTTCGTGTCCGGCCGTGGCGACGCGGTCGAGGACTTCATCCGCGCGCGCCCGATTCCGTCCCACGATCACGGTTCGCGCTCCCGCCTCAGCGAGCGCCAAGGCCATCTGGCTCCCGAGCCTGCCAGTACCGCCTATCACGACCGCGACCCGCCCCTCCAGTCGGAAGGACGAAGAAAGACCCGCCGGTCCGTTCATCGCGTCAAGCCTGTCACTTGCTGACTCCTGTTGTGCCGGCGGAATAGGGACAAAGCCCAACCTTCACACTACGCCGCCGCCTCAGCCCGGAGCTTCGTCGCTAACGTGCCAATGTGCCGAAGGTCGCGGCAACACCGCCTCGGCGCGACGCGTGACGTTCAGGTCGATTGGACAGATGAATGTCCTGTTCCGGCGAGAGCGTTCGCAGCATTACACCTGCGGATCGTCGTATGCCCGTTCACGCCGTAGCAGAGGCCGCTGGGCAAGCGCCTCTCGCTCGAAACACTGGTTCCTGTCGGGTGGCTTGCCTGTTGGACGACTGTGATCCCGCATCGTGTCGCGCGCGGCGACAAGACCTGTGACCCGAGCCCCTTGGTCGCGCGAACGAAGCTGGTCGAAGTGGTGTTCGCTCTCGTCGACGGCGCACGGCCCACCAAGGTCAAGCCCTCGTCTACGGCCGTGATCGTCGAGACGGTCTTGGGACTGCAAACGCCGAGACGGGACTGATGGCCGTTCGTGTAGAGAAGGTTGGCATGCGCGACTTTGTGGGCGGTCCTGGTCGGCGACAGACGAGGTGGGATCACAATCGCGAGCAGAATGCCGATGATCAGCAGGACCACGAGTAGTTCGACGAGCGTGAGGCCCGCCTCTGCGTCTTGGCGGAACCTGAGACGACCCACGCGGAGCCTCTCGGCAGACTCTGACATCCGACCGTCCTTCTGTGCTGCAAACTGCCGCTCTAAGTTGCATCGGTCTGCACCACGTCGAGCCTTAGAGAATCTTCGAGGGAGAAAGCCGACACCCCTCGCGGCCGAGGCACCTCTTGGTCACCACCCTCGGGGCGCCCCAGTCCTGCGGAATCGGTCGCCAGGCAGCTGCGTCGATGACTCCTCGGATGCGATCGGAACAGAAGCCGCTTGAACGCTCGGCCAGGTTCTGGGGCGCACGGGTTCCCGACTGGGCGCGGTCGGCCGTGCCGCTCGGAGAATTGTGCGTCGCGGCTTCTCCACACCTGAACCGATCAGGCACTGAGACAGAAGAACTAAGAGTCACTATATTTTAGATGTCACTCTCAATTGAGAGGGCATCTAGGAATCCTGACGTGGTGAGCTCGCTTCTCGGAGAAGGAGGTGTTGACGATGACCGCGACGGGAGCACGCAGGTGGTGGGCGCTTGGGGGCGTCATGCTCGCGGTGCTGGCCGTAGGCATGGACCTGACGGTGCTCAGTGTGGCCCTCCCCACTCTTTCTGTGGCCCTCAAGGCCTCCGAGTCGGACCTCCAGTGGTTCTCCTCGGCTTACGCGCTGGTTCTTGCCGCGGCAATGTTGCCGGCGGGGCTCTTGGGCGACCGCTACGGCCGCAAGAAGGTCATGCTTTCCTCCCTCGCGTTGTTCGCTGCCGGCTCGCTTGCCTGTGCCTACTCCCGTACGCCTGCGGAGTTCATCGGCGCTCGGGTCCTCCTCGGCTTCGCGGGCGCGGGGCTCGTAGTTATGGCTGTATCCGCCCTCACCGTGCTCTTCTCCGAAGAGGAACGCCCCAAGGCACTTGGCATCTGGGCGGCAGCCAACATGTTCGCCTTTCCGATCGGCCCGATCCTCGGCGGTTGGCTGCTCTCCCACTACTGGTGGGGTTGGGTCTTCTTGATGAACGTTCCGGTCGCCGTCCTCGGTTTTGTGGCAGTGGTCGCGCTCGTGCCGGAGTCGAAATCTGCGCTACGCCCGGGCTTTGACACAGTGGGAATCGTGAGCTCGAGCGCGGGCCTCGTCGGCGTGACCTACGGGCTCATCGAGGCGGGACAGCACGGGTGGAGCTCGCCCGGGGCGCTCGTCCCGCTCTTCGTCGGGCTGGCGGTCATCGTGGCGTTCTTCTTCTGGGAGCGTCTGCTCGAAGACAAGCCCGGCGGTCAGCCGCTTGTCGATCTGAGCCTGTTTCGCTCCGCGTCGTTCACCTGGGGCGTAATACTTTTCGCCGTTCTCACGCTCGCCCTGATCGGCCTCCTGTTCACGATGCCCCAGTATTTCCAGGGTGTAATGGGCACGAACCCCGAGGGATCAGGTGTCCGGTTGCTCCCCGCGGTCGGCGGGATGCTTCTCGGGTTGGTCCCGGCCGCACGCCTGGCGAGGGCGATCGGTGCCAAGCTGACCGCCTCGGCTGGCTTTCTGGTTCTTGGCATCGGACTCGGGATAGGGACTGCCACTTCTCTTTCGTCAGGCGAGGGCTTCGTAGCCTTCTGGTCGACGATTGTCGGGATCGGCACGGGGCTCACGATGGTCGCGGTCGCCTCCGCGGCCCTGGCCGAGCTTTCCAAAGAGCGAGCAGGGGTCGGCTCCGGCGTGCTTCAGGCTCTCAAGAACACCGGCGCCCCGCTAGGAAGCGCCGTCTTGGGAAGCGCGCTCATCTCGGCTTATGTGAGCCGGCTTCACCTCGCCGGACTTCCTCCGGCGGCCGCGCGCTCAGTGCGCGGCAGCGTCTTTGGAGGCATTGCGGTCGCCCATGCTCTTGGCTCGAAGACGCTTGCTACCTCAGTGCGCGCCGCCTTCGTGCACGGGATCGACGTCGCCCTTGCGGTGTCGGTGGGGTTCGCGTTGATCGGCCTCGTACTGTCGTTGGTCTTCCTGCCTGCACGGGCCCAGGTACCGACGGAGGCCGGAGAGGGATCACCGGGAGGTGAGCTCGTTGTCGCGTGAGGCCGAACCGGCTGGTGGCCTCAGAGAGCGCAAGAAGGCCAAGACTCGCGCTGCCATCCAGCACGAGGCTCTCCGACTGTTCCGGGAGCGGGGCTACGAAGCCACCACCATCGAACAGATCGCCGCGGCGGTCGAGATAGCCCCCTCCACGTTCTTCCGCTACTTCCGCGCCAAAGAGGACCTCGTCCTGACAGACGAATACGACTCGCTGATCATCGAGGCCTTCTGCGCCCAGCCTGCCGACGTCGGCCCGCTAAAGGCGATTCGCAATGCGCTTCGAGCGGTGTTCGGCGGGCTCGCCGACGATGACATGTCCGACATGCGCGAACGGGCTGAGCTGGCACTCGCCGTCCCCGAGCTCCGTGCTGGGATGTTCGACAATTTCGCCCAGACCGTCAGGATGGTCACCGACCTCACCGCCGAGCGCCTCGATCGCCGATCGGGCGACTTCGCCGTGTACGCGATGGCGGGGGCGGTTCTCGGCGTGATGATCTCGGCCGAGCTCTACTGGCTTGAGCATCCAGGGAGCGACCTTGTCGCGTTGCTTGACGACGCGCTGGCGCAGCTCGAGTCAGGACTCAGCTTGTGAGAGCCTGGGCCGCGTCGGCGTCCGGCGCCCGTCAAAGCAATGGTGTTGCAGAGGGGAGGTTCGGTCCGGCTCTCCTCGAATCAGATGGGTCATCTCGGGTCTGACAGGTGTTCGGCGCCAAGCTGCTCACGCACGCACAACCTTCGACCCGGTCCGCAGGCGATACTCAACGTCGACGCCGGTTGCTCGCGGGAGAGCCCTTGACCGGTGCCAGGTCGTATCAGGTGCCGCATATAGGATTGCCATCGAGCCGGCGGCCGGGGGCAGGAGTGGCGGCGTTACCTGGAGTCGAGAAACAAACTTCGGGGTCCAATCAACCGTGCCAAGCCGCCGAACGGTGTGCACTTGCGAAAGTCTCGAGGGCGTGGCTGCCAACAGGATGCATGACGGGGAAGTCGATGTCAGCGCGCAGATCGTGCACCAGCTGCTCGTCGATCAGTTCCCGAACCTGTGCGACATGCCGGTCAAAGAGGTTCTGTCGACGGGAACCGTGAACGCGATTTATCGCCTCGGCGATGACCTCTGCGTCCGGTTGCCGCGGGTTCCGCAGGGGACTGGGGACCTGGAGAAAGAGCTTGAATGGCTCCCGAAGCTCGCTCGACTTCTCACTCTTGCGGTGCCTGAGCCGGTGGCGATGGGCGAAGCGGTAGGCGGCTACCCATTCCCGTGGGCGATCTACCGGTGGATCGAAGGCGAGACCTTCGAGACCGGACGCGTCAGCGACGAACACGAAGCGGCTGCAGACTTGGCACAGTTCGTTGCCGAGCTCCGTCGAATGGACCCGTCGGGCGCGCCCCGATCCGGGCGCGCGCCGCTTGTCCAGCTCGACGAGGTGACGAGAGCGGCAATCGACTCATTGCACGGTGTCATCGACACCGATGCCGCCATTGCAGCCTGGGAGCTTTCGCTTGAAGCACCCATCTGGGACGGGAGCCCAGTTTGGAGGCACTGCGATCTCCTGGCTCCCAATCTGCTTGTCGAAGGCGGTCGGCTCAAGGCCGTCATCGACTTCGGTGGTGTAGGTGTCGGCGATCCCGCCCTCGACGTGGTGCCAGCGTGGAGCGTGTTCGGCTGCGGCGGGCGAGAGACCTTTCGCAGCGCGCTGGACGTCGACGACGGGACTTGGGTGCGAGCGCGCGGCTTCGCCCTGCATCAGGCGCTTCTCATCATCCCTTACTACCCGGAAACGAATCCCGGGTTTGTCGTGATGGCGAAACGTACCGTCCAGGAGGTGCTCGACGATTTGTACGCGTAAGCGCCAGGAGACGTTGAGCGAGCCCGAATAGCCGCGTCGATGGCGCACAGAAGTCGCAACCAACCGCCAAGTAGGTGGTCCGCGCGCACCTTCGCGGCACTCAGGCCGAATTGACGTGCCGTTCGCGGCATCGGGTGCGGGAGCCCCGGTCGTCTTGTTCGGCAGGCCGAGGGCGTCCTTCCAGCAGACTCTTGCCGATCGGTTCCAGGGCGGTGCCGGAGCTGCTCCGGGCTGGTGTAGGAGCTCGACCACTCAGCCGAGGAAGGGCATTACTGTGGCAGCGGCTCGTTATCCACGCAATGATCGAGGGGGAGTCATCGACATGAG
Source organism: Acidimicrobiales bacterium (assembly GCA_050015175.1). GTDB lineage: Bacteria > Actinomycetota > Acidimicrobiia > Acidimicrobiales > Bog-793 > Fen-455. The sequence goes on from JBEKBX010000025.1 coordinate 7,286, forward strand.
TGTCTCGCGTTTTTCGGTTGGACACGCATTGTGTGTTGCCCTCGGCATCTTCTCGGTGGTGTTCGGCGCGTCGAGCAATCACGCAAGTTCCGATCGGCTTCCCCAAGGGACATCTGACCAGTGACCAACGGCACAGGCTCGGCCCACGGCCCCGGCTGCCACTGCCAAGAGTGCACTGAGGCGAAAGGAGCTGTAGCTCCCTCCACCGTCAAATCAACGCCAGCGGACGTGCCGTCACTGGGGACGATTCCGAAGACCGCACCACTGTCGGAACGCACACTTCTCGTCGAAGAGGAGGTATTCCGTCACCTGAGCGACCATATCGCGTCTGAGTCCGAGTTCATCTCCGCCTACCGGGAGCTGGCCGAGGCACCCGCCACGCCCGAGGCTGCGCGCTATCTCATCCAGCTGATACTCGAGGACGAGGAGCGCCACCACCGAGTCCTGCACGAGATCATGACGGCCGTCGGGAACAGGATCGCTTCGCGGAGCGACCCCGATGCCGTGCCAAACCTCCCGCACGAACCGCCTAACCGGGTGCTCGAAGAGGTCACCGGCCGGTTCCTCGCCGCCGAGCGCGCCGATGCCAAGCAGCTGCGGGCCTTACGCAAGAAGCTGGGGCCGTTTCGTGACACCAGCATGTGGGCGCTGCTAGTCGAGCTCATTGAGCACGACACTGCGAAGCACATCCGCATCCTCACCTTCATCCGCGACCACGTCGTTCGACAACCTCGGCGCTATTTGGCCATCTCCAGGGCGTTGGACACGGCGCTCGACGAACCAGTGGAGCCTGAGTGAGAAACACTTGAGACAACCGGTGGTGGTGCATGACCGGGTCGCCCTGCGAGGGGAACCTCCGTATGCCTTCTTGGTCCCGATGACGGACCGGCTGCTCGATACTGCACGGAAGGGCTGATCGGTTTCGGCCCTCTCGGACGGGCAGGCTCTCGGACCAGGCGATCGTAAACGGCGTTTCGGCCGATCAGCTCGGTTTGTGCGGGGACTACGCGGCACAGGCGGGTGTTCTGGACCGATGTCGCTCTGTCCTCGGGGCTGTGCGGACGTAGTTGTGGATAGAAGAGGCGTTTGTCGATCTCCTCAAGTTATGGCACATTACTGCCGACAACGGAAAGGCGAGAGGTGTCGCGTCGGGCGATTTACCGGCAAGCTGAAGCCGTTTCGAGAGCTTCCGAAGGTTGCCGGAAGGGGGGACCCGGGTGATCGGGCGAACTGGCCTCGAAGAGGCCATCAGACAAGCAGCCAACCCGGTGGTGCTGATGCAGCGCGTAGCCGACGAGGCAATGGCCCTCGTCCAAGGTGCCGAAGGAATTCTCGTCCAGTTCGCCCACGACGAGGAAGATTTCACCATCGAGTGCGCCTCTGGCTTCGTGGAGGACAGAATCGGTGGCAAGGTACCCATAGAGGGAAGTCTCACGGGGCTCGCCTTCAAGAGCGGCGAGACGCTTCGCTGCGACGATGCCGAGAGCGATCCTCGCGTCGATCTCGAGCTCTGCCACGCGTTTAACGTCGTCTCGATCGTTTGCGTGCCCTTCTGGCGCGGCGACAAGGCGGTGGGAGTGTTCACCGTCAACTCCTCACGGCCGTGTGCGTTCGACGAGCACGACGTGGCCACGCTGGCGAGCCTCGCCGAGTTCATCAGCGTCGTGATCGCAGTCGCGGTCGATCTGGCGGGGGTTACAGACGCCCTGCTCTCCCGTGCCTGGCGAACGACGCCGGGCTCCACAAGTGACCGGGCGGCAGAACAACGCTTCGTGGCGAACGTCTTGAACCCGGGAGCCATTGGAAGGGTCGAGTCCAGAAGTCGGGTCGACCGCTTCTTGAGCGGCCGCGGACTGACCCACGTTTTCCAGCCCGTCTATGACATCAGGAGCGGGGAGTGCTTCGCGGTCGAGGCGCTCGCCCGCTTCTCGGGACAGCCGAAGCTGACCCCCGATCTCTGGTTCGCCGAGGCCCACGCCATGGGCGTCGGCGTCGAGCTCGAGCTCGTCGCGGTGAAGGGAGCCCTGGACTGCTTACCTGGCCTTCCGAAAGACGTCATCCTGTGTGTGAACGCGGGCCCTGAAGCAATAGTCTCCGAGGAGGCGTGCCAGCTCCTTGCAAGCTCCCAACCACAGCGCATCGTCATGGAGCTGACCGAGCAGGCCAAGGTCGACGACTACTCGCGACTGCTTTATACCCTCAGGCAGCTGCACCTGATGGGCGCACGTCTGGCCATTGACGACACCGGGGCCGGTTTCGCCAGTCTTGCTCACATCCTCAAACTCGGTCCGGACATCATCAAGCTGGATCGAGAGCTCACCTCGGGTATCGACCACGACCCGGTTCGCGGTGCCCTCGCCACGGCGCTCGTGAGTTTCGCCTCTCGAATGGGGGCCGAGATCATCGCCGAGGGGATCGAGACCGCGGCAGAGCTGGAGGTGCTGAGGGGACTCGGTATTCGTTACGGACAGGGATACTTCCTCTGCCGGCCGACATCGGTCGAGTCGATTCCGGGCCGTCTCTCCCACAAAGTGCTGACGGCCTCAGTCACGCGGGCTTCGTGATGCTCAAGGTTGAGATGCGGCGCTGCCCATGCGTGCAGCTCGTGTGTCGCGCTCCTCAGGCCGGTGGCTCTCAAACCTCCTGTGCCCCACGATCGGTGCCACCAACCTTCTGTTCCCAGAGCCGCTGTCCCCGCGCCAGCTGTATCCGCGTAGGGGCATCGGAGGAGCTCTCGCAGGCCGCGGGAAGCGTGCAGAGCTCATCGGCGGCGCGAAGGGGAAATCACCCTCGTGCGTCCAGCCAGCTGCTGTGATCCGAACACTTGTAGCCCTGTCTATTGTGATCGGGGTCCTGTTTGCAGCGCCGACGGGGCCGGCGAGCAACGACGGATACCAGACCTGGACTTGTCAGCGCGTTACCGGAGCCATGGCGGAACCACGACGCGAGTCCTATGCATTGGTGTGTTCGCCCCGACATCCGATAGCGAGCCCGGCGGCCAACCCGTACGCCAGTTCGAATCCCTCACGGGGCTCCGTGAAGGTTTCGAGCACGAAGCGCAGGACGCAAGACTCCGCGGGAGAACTACGTGAGCGTTCTCAGTCTTCGATTGCGCTCAGGGTCGCCGGCGCGCCGCCGTTTGGCAACATCCCGTACCGCTTGAGGCGAAGGGCAGGCACCACTTACGATTTCTCCTCCCCCGTGCCTACCGGCCCGATCTCAACCGGAGGCAGGTCCCGCACCTGATCCTTTGTCAAGGTGAGGCGGAGCTGATCGTCCTCGACACGTTTCACGGCATCGATAGGTATCGTGACCTGCCTTTCACCCCAGAGGTGTCCCTCGGCCAGTAGCAGGTGGGTCACGTGGTGGTCCTTTGGATCGATGACGAGACCCTTGACTCGTCCAACGGGACCGTCGGTCGCATAGACGTGCTCAGCGCGTCGTACTTGGACGTCGCCCGCGGGCACTCGGTCGTAGCTCACCGTTCGAGGCGGCGTGCCTGTACTGCCCCTGCTCACCCCGCCAATGCCTCTGCCCATACCGCCCGTCCGCAGCTCGTAGTAAGAGAGCGGAAGTTCTTCTTCAGCCTCATCGGCCAGTGGTCCTTCGAAACCGGTCTCCCAGGGTTGGGTCGCTCCTGGCAGCAAGGTAGTCGTCTCCTCAGCGGCTTCCAGCAATGCAAAATCGGCCATCGTGCAACCAAGTCGGATCCGGGGAGCGGACGTCTCGACCAGATCAATGGGCACGAGGCGGTCCTTGCCTGTTCGGTGTCGCGGTCCGACGACCAGATGGGTGACGGATCGGGCGACCGGGTCAATGACGACGCGCCGCAGGACTCCGCACTCACCGTCCCTGCAGGTGATGTCCGTGCCGATCTTGAACTCCCATGGGTCGGTCATGGCAGTTCCTCCTGACTTCTCGATTACTTCAGGATGACACCTTCCGACCGGTGGAGTACAGGGGAGCCCGAGTCAAGACTTCCGATCCGGCGCGAACGACCCCGCCGCGATTGATAGCGGCTGCACGACCCCCAATCGCCTTGCGAGGGAAGCCACAGAGCGTGCACTCCGTCATCCTGGCTATTGCCCTCCAGAAGACGTCTACTGCTCCTCGTTTTCCCACTTCTCGTTCCGTGCTACGACGCGCTCGCGCCAGTTCTCAGCGTCTTCCTTGGTGGGGTACGGGCCCATTCGATCCATCTTGCGGCACTCGTCGCGCGTTTCGACCTTCTTGTGCCTAAAGCAGTAGTACCACTCACCCTGTGCGTCGCCGAGGTGCGTTGATTCGTCGCTCATGCCACCCAAGTTACGGCTGTCCGGGGCCGGGTGCCCGCTCCGGTACCTGTTCTCTCGGGCCGGTCCCGATGCTCTTCACATCACGGCTGAGGCAACAAACCCGGCGGTCACAGGCCGTAGCCGTCAGTGACATATGGCGCCCGAGCCGCCCAGTCAGCACTTCCGTACTCGGCCAGGGCTACGCCTTGATGGCCCTGAGAAGCAGGAACATCGGGACTCGGTTCCATCTGCCGTATGTCCGTGGGGCGCCGGTGGGCCGCGGCTCCAACATGGTCTCGATCTTCAGGCCCACCATCTCAAGGGCTATCGCGTAGTCCTGGAGCGAGTACGTCCAGCCTCGAAAGGTCATCTCCAGGCCGTCACGTTCTACCCTGTCGTCGACGCGGCGCTTTGCGAAGTAGTCCTGACGGATGGCGAAGGCGGCGTCCGGTTCGGCGTCAATGAAACGACCCACGTCAGCAAGAGGATGGGTCACGCAGACGCAAAAATGACCCCCGGGGACCAGTACCCGGGCCGCCTCGCGCACTGTGCCGGGCATGTCCGCCACGACCTGGAGAGAGTTGTAGGCGACGGCCAGGTCGAAGCAGCGGTCAGGGAAGGGCAGGGCAGCCCCGTCGGCGACCGCGTACGAGCCGGTGGCGTCCGCCTGGCGCGCGTAGCGCACGAGGGTAGAGGAAGAGTCGATACCAGTTACCCGATGACCGCGGGAGGAGAGGTCCCGGGCTATCCGGCCCTCGCCACAGCCGATCTCGACGGACCTTCGGCCCTGCGGGGGGACGAGCCGATCGAAGAAAGCGTCCCGGTAATACCAGTAGGCGTCGTGTCGCGGGGTGCGGGCCCAGCGGACCCAGTTCTCGGCATCGGGCTCCCACTCGGCGGCTGGGCTCACGTGCCAAATGTAGGCCGGCTAGGCATGGCCCGATCGTCAGCGCTGGGCCTGCGTCGTCCAACGGATGACACGACTCAAGTCGCATGAGCGGCGCCCATGACGACAGGCTGATCTGTCGCAGCCCCACAGGCTTTGAGAAAGAAGCTGTTGCACAGAAACCCTTGCTAACGCGACCGGGTCAACTCCGCCCGACTGCACAGCCTCGCGCCCGAGGCGGTCGCACCACCGGCGATAGAGCCAGCAGCCCGCAAACAACCCGACTGTGCTCGGCGCGCCTAATCCGACCGCGTTGTTGCTGCACGCGGAGTGTGGCAAGGGTGCGAACGTCTCGCGAGTGCGCGACCCGTTGGCTTCGATGGCGCCCCTAGGGTGGAGTCACGAGCGCGATTGAAGCTGCTCGCGAAGGGCCTAAGGGCTACTACAGGCGCCAAATTCGGTGCCGTAAGAAGAACAGGGGACCAGACATGCGCGAAGCGCAAGAGCACGACCACGAGAAGTTGGTCCACACCCATGAGCACTTCCACGTGACCCACAACCGCAGCAATCAGTCCGGTGGCTTCGAGCATCTGAGTTCTTCTCATGAGCACGAGCACGATCATGCGGCGCTGCGCCACTCGCACACCCCCCACGAGAATTTCGAACAGGAACATCTCGGCGAGGCTCATGTCCACGACCATGAGGTCCCCCCCGCCAAGCGAGTTCGCTCTGCCGCAAGCACAAGGTCCGCCACTTCGGTTCGCCGGACCAAGAGCGCTTCCTGATAGCGGGCGACAGGCGCGGTCATCGGCGGTGAGATGTAGAACGGCCGCGGCGCGCATCGGCAGGTGCCGTGACCCTCATCGACAACAGCGCGGGGCGACGCTTCGAGCTAGACGCCGACGGCCACCTGGCTCACGTCACTCACCGCAGCGACGACGAGCCGGCTGGTGCTCGTCCACACCGAGGTGTCCGAGGCGCCTGGCAGCCGCGGGCTTGGCGGCCAGCTCGTCGAAGCCGCCGTCGACGTCAACGTAACGCGAGCCGTGTTGGCCCCACTTCAGGTAGACCGAGACTATGGCTGAGCCTTCGGACCGGTCACGGGAGGTGCCCGATGCTTTGGAGACTCGTGACAACGGTCTCAGTTCCGATGACCCCTTTGCCACACCCTGGGAGGAGCGCAGGCTGGACAGGCGCTTTCGGGGTCGCCTCGTCGCCCCGGTCACGGTCTGGACGGCTGGATCAAGAGACCGCCGCGCCGGGCTGACCGTCTCGTCGCTGCTCGTAGCCGAGGGTAACCCTGCCGAGGTGGTTGGGCTCCTCGATCCTCTGTCGGAGCTCTTTGACGTGCTCGTCGAGCAAGGAGGCTTCGTCGTCCACGTGCTCGACGCGGCCGATCAACGACTCGCTGGCATGTTCGCCGGCGCCTACCCGGTCGACCCTTTCGAGGAGGTCGATACGGTGGACGGCGAATTCGGGCCGGTCATCAGCGGCACTCGTCACACGCTTGGTTGCCGCCTCGGCGGATCCGAGGAGCTCGGCTTCCAGATGCTCGTGCGAGGACGCATCGAGGCGCTCGAAATCGTAGAAGAGGCTGGGCAACCGCTCGTCCGTTACCGAGGCCGTTACCGCAAGCTCGCACCGGAGTCCTGAAGCTCCCGGGGGTCACCCGGCCGTATCTGGCCCAGCGCGCGATGGTCATCCTCAACAGGACACGTCGTTCCAGCGTTCCCCATACCACGCCTTACAGGACATCACCGGGGTCGAACTACTGAACGAGGGGGCACTGCTTGACTGCCCGTAGCGGCACGGCAATGTCCTTACCCGGAATCATCCCGTCCGAGCTTCGTGGGAGCGTGGCAACAGTGAGGTTGCGCGCCTCAGTGACGGTGGTCATCGTTCTCACCCTCGCCGCGTCTGCGGCCGTGGGCAGGTCCGTTGGGGCGTTCGCCGCGTTCCCACTCGCGACGGTGCCACATCCAGCGGTTGACCCCTCGGCCCCACCGGCCGGGTGGGTGCCGGCATCCCAGGTCACCAGTCGCCGTTGCCGGACACCCTTTCGACGGTTATGCGGGTCACGAATCCGGGTGGCGGGTTGTCCATCGGCGGGAACCTCACGTCCGGAGCGATGTAGGTGCGGGCAAGTCGTTGGAGAAGTTCTGGAGCGCCGCCCTCGGTGATGCGGCCGGTGCCGTAAACGACGAGATACTCGGCCAGCCCGTGCGGACCTGGTCGTCCGGTCTCGATCGAAAGAGCCACGCGAGGATCACGTTGCAGGTTCTGCACCTTCTTCCATGATCCAAGGTGGCCAGCAACTATCTCGTCGTCTTCGATACCGACCCATACGACCGATATCTGTGGGCTGCCGTCGGCATTCAGCGTGACTAAGTGGGCCAGATAGGGTCCTTCGAGGACCTCGCGGACCGGAGCGGAAACAGATGTCATGTCCCAGTTCTAACGCCAGGATCCAGCCCAACAGCCCGTGGCGTCCCCCAATACTCGACCGGAGGGACTGGCCTGATCTGCCAACCAGGCTCATGAGCGCGCTGACCAGCAACTGTGACAGCGCGGCGTCTTACCTGCTGACCGACACACGCAGAGCTAGTTGCGAGCAGGCACCACTTGCTACAAGTCGTTTGTTGGTGTTGGATTCAGTCGTCGTGTCGGCTCGCTTCGTTCGCTGATTGCCCAGCGGACGCCTTGGGGTCGGGTGGCAGAGCCTTCAGGCGTTTGTCGGTCGGGTCGGGGCGGAGCGAGGATTGCGGGGCCGGACGGACTCGGCCGTCGGCGTCTGTCGCTCGGACGAATTGTCTCGTGGCCACCAATCGCACGACGCCGTAACAGGACGCACGACGACGCCGTCAGCGTCCTAGAGGGGCCTTGCGATAGACCTCCACAACCGGAGGCTCAGCGAGCAACTACCGCCATCGTACGAGGAAGGTTTGTGAGCGGATCGCTCTCGTTTTGGGCGATGGCTAGGTAGCGGGAATCCCAGCCCATAGACAGCGAAAACTGCCTCGAGTGGTCCGTGCCGGTCGTTCAGGACGACCTGGAGGCCTTCCAGGAGCCGCCGCCCAAGGAGCGGCCGCCGGCCTGCATCTTCCAGGTGCCGGACATGGAGTTGCCTGAGACCGAACCCGAATAGGTGATTGATTCTGAGCCGACGGTGCCGAAGCGGATCGAGGCGCCTTGGACGGTCCCGTGGATACTCGTGGGTACGTCGTTAAACCCAGAGACCATGATCGTGCCGCTCAAGTCCTTTCCCGACTGCTGCCACGTCAGGCTGAACGTGCCGCTGAAGGCGCCACTGTAGCTCCCCGACCACTTCCCCTATACAGAGCCGTGCTTGGGCGGGTGGGCGGCATGGTAGTGCGTGTGGCCTGTCGCGGCCGAAGCCCAAGTGGAGTTGCTCCAACCAGGACCGACCGCAACGAGCGCGGCCACGCCGGCAGCGAGAGCCAGCCTCGGTGCAATGGGCAAACGCCAGGACATGTGATGCCTCCCCCCTTGGGCCAGAGCCGTTAACTCACTCTAACCCTGCACTATAAGTACGTAAAGCCTTTGCCTCAGCCCAGCGGCGGTGGTTGTAGAAATAGTGCTCACCGCGGGCCTCTGAGTCACAAGCGTTGAGAGCGCCTCAGCCGCAACCTCGGCCGAGCCGTCCGCTGTCAACTGGACAATCCTACAAAGCGGCGTCACTCGGCTCGAAGGACGAGCCCCGTCGGGGTGTGCGCTGCTCTACGCCCGGGGAGTGCCGCCACGACGTTAGCGAACACGAGAGCACCGAAACCGACGAGGAACACAGACAGGACAGGCACCGTCGGGTCGGGCACCGCGTTGAGATTGTGGGCGAACATTGTCCATAGTTGGCGTCCTATCGCGGCACCCAAAGGCAACCCCACAACGATGCCGATGACCGAGGCAACCGTGGCCTGACACGCGATTGAGGCTGCCAGCTGTCGTTGGGTGAAACCCAGAGCCTTCAAGAGCGCGAGGTCGCGTCGTCGCCGACGGACCGACGCCGCAAGTGTCAGGCCTAGGGCGACGATTGCGCCGATGGCGAGGCCCGCGGCAAGGAGGGCAGGTGTCGTACCCATGGCACGGAAGTTGACGATCGCGGCTGGGCGAAGGACCGAAACGACGCCGCCAGCCGAGCCCCCGTCGTTGGGAAGCGCATTGACTTTCGTGTCGATCTGTTCGAGAGAGCGGTAGGCGAGCGAGGAGCTGACGCCACCCCGGATGCGAACGAGAACGGCGTTCGGGCCCGGGATGGGACTCTCCTGCACGTTGAGCAGAGATGTCGGAAAGTCACTGGTCGCGACCAGCGCCCCCGACCCCATGGCGGAACCGGAGGTGATCGACGGCATAGTGGCCGTGCCGACGATAAGGAGCTTCCTCGAATGGCCGGCCTTGTTGTCGAACGTGACCATGTCGCCGACATGCTTGTGGAGCAGGGCCATGGTCGCGCCCCCAAGAACGATCTCACTCGACATCTCGAGCCCATGGCCGGAGAGCAGGGGCGGTGCCACGGAAGAGCCCGGGTTCTCTGTGATGGTCCCGACGCGCTGGCCATCAAGCTCTGCACTGGCGAAGTTGACGCCGGACCAGGCCGCGACGTCGGGATCGTTGTCTAAGAGTCCGGCGATTCGAGGGCCGGGAAGGTCCTCTTTGCCGGCGAAGCCCGAGAACATCACGTAGTTCCAGTTCCATCCATATAGAGGGGGGCGCGACACGAGATTGTCGAGACTGGACCCGAAGGTGATCGTGGCCACGAGTGCCGTCACGGCGATCGCTGTGCCCAACATGGCAGAACGAACGGGCGCCGCGTCGCGGCCCCTCCCAGGCTCGAGAGCCAAACGTAATCCGGTGACGGCCGAGATGGGCAGTCCAGAGACCAACGCGGAACGCACCCAGCGCGGTTCACGCCTCCAGGTCTCGGAGGGACGGTGCGATCTGATGCGGTTCACCTCGCGTCTAGCAAGCACCACCGCGAGCGAGCCAAGAACGACGACCAGGGCGAGCAGGCCGAGCCCGAGCACCGTCCAGTCGAAGCCGACCCCCGGCTCCGGGTACACCGGACGAAACGGTCCCAGGGGGGTGAGGGGGGACAGACCTATTGCTACCGCTACAGCCAACAATGAGCCGACGAACACTGCCCCGAGCACGCCTGCTATTTCGTCGACGAGCATCGTCGCCTCGTTGGCCCCCAATGCCCGCAAGCGGTCCGTCTCGTCGGCTTCGGCTCGCACGACGCGGCCGATCAAAAGACCGACGATCAACAAAACCGCAAGCCCGGCGATGCCGCCGAACACTCCGAGAGCGATCGCCTCGGGCGCGATCGCCTGCTGGATGGTGGGCACGAAACTCGACGTGAGCTGTGCCGGGAAGTGCTCAGCCACCGGGTCTAGCCGGTAGAACTCGGCTAGCGCACGTCTTGCGTTGCGGTCTCCCCCAGCAATCTGCAGGTAGGTCTCGGTGCCGGTCGCGCACTTCAACTCCAGCAGGCGGGTAAGGCCCGGCGAGAGTATGACCAAGCCCGAGCCGAGCGCGTCGTAGTCGCTCTCGACAACCGTGTCGTATTTAACTATCTCGCCAACCATTTTCACTTTGGCGATCAGGAAGGGCTTGCCAGGATTGGCGGACCCGTTCTGGGCATCGGTGTAGAACGGGACCCAGATGATCGATCCGATATGAACACCCATCTCCTTGGCCGCTTGGCCGTTCATTACGGCCTCATCCGTGCTGTCCTGGTTCGGTAACCGACCCTGGACGAGGCTGACTCGATCCATGGAGGAGTACTCCCCGTCCGCGCTGCCGACTATCGAGGGGGGTGTTTCGCCGGCCGTGACGTGCGGATGAAGTCCAGTCACCGCGTCCAGGTTGATGTTGCCGTCGAAGATGATCGCGGTCGCAGCGCGCTCAACCAGGGGAAGGTGCGCGATCGCTTCGGCAAGCCGGGGATCGTATCCTGTTGTGAGACCGAGGCCCGGGTCGTCATAACGACTGAAGAGCCCGAGCGTGGACGGATTGGTGCTGGCGAGGTATACGGGAAAGGAGGACTCCGTGCGCCGAGCCCCCGCCACCGCACCCATTGCCAGACCGCCGATCAGCCCGATGAGCAGCACCATGCTCAGGTAACCGCCCCAGCGGTACCCGAAGGTGGCCCGGAAGCGGTACCAGGCGACACGGAGAACCTGGCTCATGTCACCGATAACCTCCGAGGACCTATCCCGACTGCGGTGTGCTCCTTGAAGTCTCGTTTCTGAGAGGGGAGCCGTCGAGGTGGGTGTCCCCACTCGATCACCTCGTACTACCACCTCGGCCGGCTTTGCGAGCCGGGAAGCTGCCTCCCGTCATCAAGCACGAGGGAACCCCCACTTGGCGCTGCCGACGCCGCGGTGCAACAGAACGACACTCCTCGGAAGGCGTTGGACTCGTAGGAACCGCGCACCGACTCGGCGACCTGGGCGGCCGGAACGCACCACATCATGTGACCGGCGGACAACGAGAAGCTTGTGGTTGACAAGAGGTGCACGACCCCAGTCGCCTAGCCAGGGAAGCCAAGGGGGCGTGGACCCCGTCACCTGGTAGCAATTCACCAGGAGACGCTCGTGGACGAAATACAGGGAGACGAGAAGTGTTCGTTAGGGCTGGCACCAGCTCGGCAAGTATCCGTGTCTGATCGGAGCGGCATGGTCGAGGCTGCCGCTAGCGGGCCGTAGGATCAAGAAGTGACCGGAGAACGCATGGACTGGAAGCTGGAATTGCTCATCGTCCCCGTCTCCGACCAAGACCGGGCCAAGAACTTCTATGTGGAGAAGCTCAGATGGACCCTTATAGTCGACCACCGGGCAGGAGATGATTTCCGGGTTGTACAGGTTCTCCCGCCCGGATCCGCGTGTGCCATTGCCCTCATGCGGAATCCGGAAGCCGCCGGCTCAGTCCAGGGGCTCCACCTTGTGGTCAACGACATAGATGCTGCCCGTTCGGAGTTGGTGGACAGAGGAATTCGAGTGAGCGAGCTATTCCACTTTGAGGACGGGGCACAGCTCCCAGGTGCGGACGCCGAGCGGCGCGACTACAACACCTTCTTCTCGTTCACCGACCCCGATGGCACTGGCTGGATGGTCCAGGAGGTCGGGGGAAGGCAAGCCCCTGCACAGTGAGTTCCTTCATGGCCCTCGGAGACGGCCGCCAGAAGCTTGCGGCGCAGGGCGTTGTAGACATGGGGCACCTCTCCGAGGCGGCTGCAGTCGACGGCGAATGGTCTAGAGGTGGTCATCAGCGCTGTCGCTGCTTGGTGCCGCTGGGCGTCGGCCCCCCTTTGGGCGTACGGCTGCCATGACGGCGACGGATCACGTCCCAGGCGAACGTCCGTCGGCTGGAGGGCTGTCGGCAGGAGCAGTTTCAGCAGGTTCGCCTCGGGTGTGACGACCAGACGGAGAAGCTGCGCTGCGCCCCGACGATGTGGGCGGTCTTGTACTCGATGCCGTCGGGCTTGTCGCGTTGTCCTGATCGTAGAAGAGCATCCGTCACATTCCTTTCGGAAACGCACTGCAGCCCACAGATACCGGAGCATTAGCCGGCCGGCTAGAGCTGAACATCGACTGCGGAGGCAGTTGGCTTGTCCGGGCGCCTGTCACAAAATGTCCGCGGGCGGGAGCGGCCGAGCGGCTATGCGAGCCGCCTCGCGTGCCGGAACGCCGAGCAGTCGTAGCGCCTCCTCAGCGAGCTCGTCGACTGAGCTCTCGTCGACAGTTTCGGGGTCGCGCCTGTGTATCCGCAAGAGCCCGAACATGCCACCCGCAATGGCGCTAAACGCGATTTCGGCATGCTTGACCGTGAAACGGCCCGCAGCCTGTCCGGCGCGGATGTCGCGCAATCCGCGCGACGCGAGAGCACTTGAGAACTCGAGGGCGTCCAGGCCGGCGCCGACGAGGAACCCAGCTATAGCCGGATGTGTCCATGCGAGCCGCCCCGACAGGCGCACGCCCACGGCGATGCGCAAGGCCGGGTCACTGATACCCGCACTGGCGCGGTCGAACATTGCCCCCCAGCGTTCCATCACCTCCTCCGAGGCGACCTGGAACAGCTGCTCCTTGCTCTCGAAATGGTTGTAGAAGGACCCAAAACCGATGTCGGCTTCCTCAGTGATCTCCTGGATGCTCGCCCGCTCGCCGCGCCCTTCGGTCATAAGCCGCACTGCTGCGTCGATGAGGGCCTGCCGGGTGTGGGCCTTGCGTCTGTCCAACCGGGAGACCTTTGGCGCGTCGGGGGCCAAAGCCGCCTCTTCCATCACTGCTCCTTTTCCAGGTTTGCCATTCCTCGTGTCGGTCGCCGCCTGCAGAGTCTGGCTGCATGGCTCTCTCTAATAACGTCCATCAGAACTGACAATAGATAACAGATTCTATCCGACGGGCTCAACGTGCCAACCGCCCAGGCGTGCACACAGGCTGCGGTGGTTTCGCCCTGCCGGCCATCGGGCCCGTCTGCGGCCGGGGCCGGTCCTTCCCGCCTCCTCGAACGGTCTCCGTCGGCCCGTTTCGCGGCCGCAGCCGTCGGGCCGGCGGGGCCACGCCGATGGCCACAACCACGCTGGCACGTCGATGCTGTATTGCTCGTCGCCGTGATCCCTGCTTGCCCTTTGTTCATGCTCGCCCCCGTTACGACCCGCTTGCCACGCCAGCCATGGTCACGGCGGCGATGGTGTCGTGGCTGATCCCAGCCGCGGCGTAAGCCTCGTCCTCGTCCAGGGTCTCCCGATTCAGCAGGGTATGGGCCAGTCCGTCCAGGTGAGCCCGGTTGTCCCGAAGCGTCGACAGCGCCTGCTCGTAGCATTCCTCGATAATCCGGTGCACCTCGGTGTCGACCAGCTCTTTGGTGGCCGGAGCCACGTTGTCCAGACCCAGAGGGGATTCCTGGCCGGCCGGCGGAAGCACCGAGACGGGCCCTATTGCCGATGACATGCCCCAGCGACCCACCATCTGTCGGGCTATTCCGCTGGCCTGTTCCAGGTCGCTTTCGGCGCCGGTAGTCACCTCGCCGTACACGATCTCTTCCGCCGCGCGCCCGCCCAGTGCACCGGTGATCCGGCCGCGCAGGTACTGGGCGGAATATCCGTACCGGTCCGTCGAGGGCGCCTGGAAGGTGACTCCGAGTGCCTGCCCCCTCGGGATGATCGAGATCTTGCGGACCGGGTCCGCGCCCGGCGTCAGCATGCCGAGCAGGGCGTGACCCGACTCGTGGAAGGCGGTACGCTCCTGCTCCTCCCGGGGGAGCACGATCCCGCGCACGGTGCCGAGGTAGATCTTCTCCAGCGAGTCGGTGAAGTCGGCCATCGTCACCCGGTCGTGACCACGGTGGACTGCCAACAGCGCGGCCTCGTTGACGAGGTTCTGCAGGTCCGCGCCCACCATACCGGAGGTAGAGGAGGCCAGGCTGTCGAGGTTGACGTCGCGCGCCAGGGGAACGGTCCGCGCGTGAACCTCAAGGATCTGCCGCCGACCGCGCTGATCCGGTGGGGACACCGCCACACGCCGGTCGAAGCGACCGGGGCGGAGCAACGCCGAGTCGAGAATCTCGGGACGGTTCGTTGCCGCCAGGACCACGACACCCTCGTTGCCGGTGAAGCCGTCCATCTCCGTGAGGATCTGGTTGAGGGTCTGTTCCCGCTCGTCGTAGCCCCCGACCGACCCGGAGCTGCCCCGCGAACGGCCGATGGCGTCCAGCTCGTCGATGAAGATGATGGACGGGGCCGCGTGCTTGGCCTGGTCGAAGAGGTCACGCACCCGGCTGGCGCCAACACCGACGATCATCTCGATGAACTCCGACGCCGAAATCGAGAAGAAGGGCACGTTCGCCTCGCCCGCGACCGCCCTGGCGAGGAGCGTCTTGCCCGTGCCCGGCTGGCCGGACAACAGCACGCCGTGGGGAATTCTCGCCCCCATCCGCTGGTAGCGGCTCGGATCCCGGAGGAAGTCCACGATCTCCATCACCTCGTTCTTGACGTCATCGATGCCTGCGACGTCGGCGAAGGTCGTTCGCTTCGCGGTTGAGGGGTCGTAGCGTTTGGCCCGCGACTGACCCATACCACCCATGCCGGTGAGCCCGCTCATGCGCCCGCTGCGCCACAACAGCGCGAGCAACCCGCCCATCAACAAGGCAGGGCCGAACCAGAGCAGGAGGTCCTCCCATAACGGAGTGCCCTGGTTCGGCGATTCGGCATTCACTGTCACGCCGGTGGCCTGCAGTTTCTGGAAGAGGTTGTCATTGGCAAAGGTCGGTCGCTCCGTCGTGAACTGCTGTACCGGTTGCGTCTGTGCCGCCCTCGGTGGATAGGCGACCTGGTGCTTGAAGGTGCCCTGGATCGTGTTCCCCGTTGAGGTTACGGACTGGACGTTCCCCGTGGTCACCTGGGTCAGGAAGAAGCTGTAGGACACCGTCGTGCGTGTCTGCGTGCCGAGTAGCAGAGATGACATGGCCCAGTTGAGCAGCAGCAGCACGAACATGGTCAACCAGAATCGTGACCAGGCTCGGCGCCCGCCCTTCCCGCGCTTGTCATCTGTCGGCACACCCTCGACGCGCCAGGGCGGCGGGCTCGTGGTCGTCTGGTCGCTACCCGAGCGACGCTGAGCGCCGCCGGGCCGAGCGCCCGAGGAACTGGGGGAACTGCTGCCCGGCTTGTCCGCCTGCGCCGAGGCCAGGGCTTGGTCGGCGGGAGTTCGTTGGCCCGCAAGGCCCGCGCCTTGTTTCGGCGCGGTCCCAGCTGTGCTGCTCTCTTCCATCATGCTCAACTCCCTGTTGTGTTCCAACGTTGTAAGTGAATTCCACTATTGTGATGTTATATCAGAACTGATCTGAACATACAAGTACCCATCGCGCCGAGGCACAGAACCTTCGGCGCCTGATCCGGGTCGAGCGCCGCAAGTCCCCGGCACAGGGGATCAAGGCGCTCGCGCATGAGATTGCCCACGCCACAGGAGGACTTCGGGGACCGGATGCTCGCCGAGTTGGAAGCCGAGTCCGCCGCATACGTGGTGTGTCAGGCCCTCGGGATCGACAGTGACGCCTACTCGTTCGAGTAGGTGACAACGTGGGCCGGTGGCGGCGGCCAAGCGATCGCCGCGGCCAGGGCGTCGTGAAACCGGATCCAGCAGTCGGCGGCCCTAATCCTCGGCGGCATCGAGGCTGCGACCGAGTCCGAAGCGGCCTAGAAACCGACACCTGCTTGCCGAGCGGCCGCCACCTCGACTCGTTCCCCATCGTGCTCGTCTGGAGGGTGCCTCAGAGCAGCCGGCAGGAGCTGACGATGCAGTTGGTCGCTTGAATGCGTCACCTGCGGTTTCCCGATCGTTGTGCCGGTCGGTCCATGTCAGGCGTATCGTCCCGCTGCGAGGCCAGGTCCGGCGCGACAATGATCGCGAGTGCTGAGGCGTTCTTTCAGGCAACAACGCGCAACCGATCTCGCGGCCCGTAATAAGAAGTCGGACGTACCGCCGTTCAGATCGATGGCTGCCGCCGGGGCTGCGCTTGTGGTCTCGCTCGCCACGCTGGCCGTGATGGTCGCCTTCACAGCCGAGGAGTTCGTCCACGTGCTCGCCTCGCTCGTATGCGGAGCGCTCAACATCTCGATGGTGTGGATAGCCGCAACCAATAGACGGTTTCGCGTCGTGGCGGTCGTGGCGGCTGCCCTTTTCTTGGCCGGTGCGATTGCCAGCCTCGTGCTCGCAGGGCGTAGCGACATCGCGATCGCCATTGTCGTTGCCGGTCTTGCGATCGCCTCCGCGTTCGGCTACCTGGCGTTGCGCTGGGAGATCCACGAGGCCGTCGCCGCCCGTTGGCACGAAGTGCCGGGCACTCGGCACGGCGTTGTGCTCGTCAATCCGAGGTCGGGCGGCGGAAAGTCGGAACGTTTGCACCTGGCCGACGAGGCTCGTCGTCGTGGTATCGAACCGGTGCTCCTCGAGCCGGGTGACGACTTGCGCGCCCTGGCCGAGGCTGCCGCCGAGCGAGGCGCCGATGCGTTGGGCATGGCCGGTGGGGACGGTTCGCTTGCCGTCGTGGCAGCCGTCGCCGCCGCGCGGAACCTGCCCTTCGTCTGTGTGCCTGCTGGCACTCGCAACCATTTCGCCCGGGATTTGGGAATCGACCGGCGCGAGGTGGTGACGGCGTTGGACGCCTTCGGGCCGGCGCGGGAAGCCACCATCGACTTGGCGGAGGTCAACGGCGAGGTCTTCGTCAACAACGTGTCGCTCGGCCTGTACGCACACATAATCGCGTCCGACGAGTACCGCGGAGCGAAGCCACGGACGGTGGCAGAGCGGTTGCCGGACGTGCTGGGGCCCGACGCGCGGCCCCTCGGGCTCACCGTCGAAGGACCGGAGGGTCCCATCGCAGACGCGGAGCTCATACAGGTCTCCAACAACGCCTACGTGCTGTCCAGCCTCTCCGGCTTAGGGTCGCGAGCCAGCTTGAACCGTGGCACCCTCGGCGTCGTGACGCTGTCGATCAAGCGCGGTACCGACGTCAATCGGCTCGTGGCCCTGGAGGCCGCTGGCCACCCTGAACGCTTCGAGGGCTGGCACCAGTGGACGGCGTCGCAACTCGTCGTCGGAGGCCCGCCATCGCTCGCGGCGGCTGTGGACGGCGAGGCGCGCGAATGGGTCCCACCGCTTCGCTTCGCGACACGGCCAGGCGCGCTCCGGGTTCGGATCGCACACGGCGACTCCGGGGTCTCGCCGGCCTTCCGCCGAACGCCCCTGACAGCTTCCACGCTCGTGGGGCTGACCCGGGTCCTGCGCGGCAAGCCAAGCGGCATCGTGCAGGGGTAAGGTCAACGGGACGTGATGATCCTTCTGAACGCTGCCTCGCCGGCCCCGGCCGAGCCGTCCTCCGGCCGTGGATTAGCCCGTCGAGTTCTGACAGACATAGACGCGCTCGATCGGGCGATGTACGCGGCCGTGGTGAGCACACCGACTCCCGCGCTGGACAGGCCCCTGTCGTGGATCGCGGATGCCTCGAGCTTCGCGAGGCTCTGGATAGCCACCTCGATCGCTTTGGCCGCCGGGGCTGGCCGCCATGGTCGGCGCACCGCCGCGCTCGGGATGACGGCCGTAGGCGTAACTTCTCTGACCGCAGACCTGTTCGCGAAGCACCTGGTGCCCAGGCGCCGTCCGGCGCCAGATACGGTGAGCGCCGGGCGCAAGGCGAGGAGGCCGACGTCGAGCTCGTTCCCCTCGGGCCACACGGCGTCCGCCTTCGCCTACGCCAGCATCGTGGCGACAGGCTTTCCTGACCTGGCACTGCCGCTGTACGGGATGGCCACAGTGGTCGGTTGCAGCCGCGTCCACACCGGGGTTCACTACCCGAGCGACGTCGTTGGCGGGGCAATCTTAGGCTTGTGCGTCGGCGCAGCCATGCGTCGCTGGCCGTCGAGGTAGACCGCGAACAGGCCGGTGTTGCGCTGGTCGGGGGCCACACCGACCCCTACGCGCGGCCGCGGGGCAAACGCCGTGGCTCCCGACGCGCCCACAAGAACTGACCGACGATCGTGACAACCCACTCACGGCTAAGGCGGTTTGACGCCTCGGAGGGGGACCCCATCGACGCGCGTTGAAAGGCCTGATGACGTATGCCGACAGTGGTGGCCGGATCAGGACGAAAGGTACACCACAAGCCCGACGACGGTGGGCGCTGACGCGACGAGTCTGACTGGGCTGATCATGATCGTCGTTCCGCGCCAGAACACGTTGAGGGCGCACCGGTACCACAACCCTGGATAGACGCTGGCACCTGGAAAGGCCTGTGAAACCTCACGTTTGAGGCCTGCGCAGTCCAACGAGCCTGCGTCGCCGCGCCACTCCCGCTCTACGGCGGGTGTGTTGTAGTTGATTACCTCGCGCTGAAGCGGCCCTGCGTGCAGACCATCGTTGAATTGGAGCCTTTCGATCACCGAGTTGAGTGCAAGGTCCGGGTGGCGTCGTTCGGAAGATTGGTGGAATCCCCAGACGATCGACCCGGCGACCAGAGCGAGGCACGGAGCGACGACGGCAACGACGGTTGCTCGGGACTTCGGCAGGGCTAGGAGCATCCCAGCGGCGACAAGAATGCCGACAAGCGCCACCGCGGATCCGAGCACGATCGGCCAGACCACGAATTGGGTGTAGGTGTCCTGTTCGACTTCGACGAGCCGGGAATTGAACCACTGCCACAGGTGACTGGCCAGAATCATGACAGCCATCGCAGCCATCGCCGCGAGCAGCAACCAGGCTCCCACGGCCAGAGAGCGTCCTGGTACCCGGCCCGCTGTGACCAATCTTCTGCCGAAGGACATCCGTAGCGAGCTACCTGGTCCAGGTGTGTGAAAGGAGTCACTCACGGCTGCATCGTGGCCCATCACGACGAAGGCGAGAAGCACCGGTCGGGCCGTACCCGTTGCCACATCGGCTCTGTCCACCATTTCAAGCAAGCGTTGAGGGGCCCAACGAGCCGCGCCGATATTGATGGAAGGTGCACGACCCCCGTTCGCCTTGCGAGGGAAGCAAGGGCCGTGCACCCCGTCATCCTGGCTGGGATCCTCTGGGTGACGCTTGTCGATGGACTGTGTGGCCGACGAGAAAGCGGTTCACTGGTCCATCTCAGCTCTGGCGCGTCGGTCCTTTCCAGCGCGTGAGCCTCAGGCACCGGTCCGCGCCGTCGTAGCAGGTGGCCTCGTTGTTGCCGAGCACAGTCACAACTCGTAGCCGTCATTTTCTTGGCCGGCTCGAGGGTCCAAGATCGTGAGCGATGATGCGGTGGGTGTGCTAGCTACACCCTCAAGCTAGACGCACGGGTCCATGATGTAGGCAGTTGCCTGGCTGTCAGGCACATCGAGCGCTTGGGAGAGGAGTGCTCATGTTCGACAAGCTGGTAGTTGCGATCGATGACTCCGAGTACAAAGAGCGGGTGTTGAGAGCGGTAACCGAGCTCGCTGCCAAGTTCGGATCTGATGTCCGGGTGCTACACGTGCTCGAGCTGGGCTTCATCGGCAGGGCGGGGACGGTCCCGCTTGAGGGGCGCGAAGAAGCTCACAAGCTCGTGAATGACGCTGTCGCCGAGCTTGAGTCTCGGGGTGTCACAGCGACCGGTAACCTTCGGGCCGCCCAGCACGGCAGAGTGGCCGTCGAGATCTGCGACGAGGCACGCGAGGTGGGAGCGACCGCCATCGTGAGCGGCTCGCGCGGTCTTACCGACCTCGAGGGATTCATCGTGGGCAGTACGACCCACAAGCTGTTGCACCTGTCGCATTTGCCCGTTCTAGTCGTTCGCTGACCAACCGCGATATTGAGACATTTTCGCCCAAGTGGAACGTCGCCGAATGGCACGGCAAGACGCTCGTCGACCGCAACGGCGAGAAGATAGGCAAACTGCAAGATGTCTATGTTGATGTCGAGACGGACGAGCCACAGTTCGGCACTGTCAAGGAAGGCTTCATCGGTCGCCACTTACTTTGTGCCGTTTGGCGGGCTTCAGATCGGTCGCGACGACCTGCAAGTCACAGCGACCAAGGAGCAGGTCTGGTCTGCGCCCGACATCGAGATGCATGGCGAGGAGCTGTCCCAGGCGGACGAGTCAACTCTCTATCACCACTTCGAGATGAACTACACACCCATTAACACCGAGAGCGGACGCCGCCTAGCTCGACGCTGACGATGGCGGCCCTCTCACAGGATCGATGTTGTCACAGTCATCGTTCTCCAGGAAGGACAGGCCAATGCAGACCGAGCCGGTCACCCCCGTCAACAAGTCGGTCAGCGGGGACGATGAAGGCCCACTCGCAGAGATCGACCGTCTCATGCCAAAGCGGCGAGACGATGAACAACGATCAGCCGACCAGATGGCCCAACTCGCCACCGACCGCTCGGAGTTCTCCGCCGAGTTCACGACCGTGTTCGAGGAGCAGGTCCGCCCATCGATGGAGGCGATCATTGACCGACTTCGGCGCAATGGTGGTGACGGAGTGATCGTGGAACGACCCGAGGATGCTCGTCTGAAGCACAATCACCGAGTTACCTTGTGGATGTCTCTTGACGGCGAGATCACCGGTGCGCCGCGGGCGGATCGCCTTCCCTACCTGCAGCTCGAGGCCGACGTCGACAAGCGCTTGGTAACGGTGTCCGAAGGAGACATGTGGGAGGGCCACGGTGGGAACCGCAGCGGCCAGGCGCTGAATGGAAGCTGTCGGAGATCACCGCCACCGTTGTCACCCGAGAGGTCCTGGCTATTCTCCGCCGGTCGTTCTTGTGGACGCCCGAGTTCCAGATGACCTGTTAGGCCGTTTCCGAGAGGAGCCACGGTGACGTCGACACCGGACCCAATGCATCTAAGTAGCCATCACCGCGATACCCTGTCGCTGATTTTTCAGCACCCAGTAAACCGCAACATCGAGTGGCGGGCCGTTCTTTCGCTACTCGACGCTGTGGCTTCTGTCGAGGAACACCGCGCCGGCCGGTTCGTTGTGACCCTCGGAGGTGAGACCGAGACGTTCGAACGTCCCAACGACAAGGACATCGACCCCCAACAGGTTGTCGACCTGCGCCGCATGTTGAGAAACGCCGGTTACGGCCCCGAGGCTGAGGACCTCGAGGCGGAGGACAAGGAAACCTGAAGCTAGCGAGGCTTTCTCGATGAGCAGCCCGGCGCTCGAACCCGGCACCTTGGGATTCAAAGGGTCACGCACACGTGCCGGAGCGCCCCATACCGCCCGGCGTCTCCGATTGGCCCTCTGAGCAGACCATGCAGGTCTCCAGTAGGAGGGTCGTGGGCGGCGCCGGACGGGTTGGGAAGCCAATACTGGGTTACCCGGTGGTGAAGTGCGGCGTCCAAGTTCCAGGGGTGCAAGGGGCAGGACGGCGTGGTACACGCGGCGTTGTTCCTCGAGAGTTGCTGGTTGGCTACACGGGCCGGGAACAGGAACCCGCCAGGGAAGACGCCCGTCGCGTCGTACAGCACCCTGATCGGCTCTGGTGGCACGGGTCCGACGGATTCGAGCGCGGCGTTCATCGTAGGTGTTCGGCAACCATGAGAGACGTGAGGCCGGTGCAATCTGTACGTGGTGCGTCGCCATCGATGCCAGGCCCGGCGCCGCGATCGTGTCCTAAAGATCCCGGACTGCCCGACTGGTCGCGCTGTCAGGCCACAGCACGATGCCTCTGCTTAGAGGAGCACTCGGTGGCGTTGGCAACCTGCCTGTTGCACATCCGCTGTCGCCTTATCGATTGCCGCTGCGTGACTTTTCCAGGCGTAGGTCGTGTTCGACCATCATGGTCACGAGGGTCCGGAAATCTACCTTCGGCTCCCACTGCAGTACTTCGCGGGCTTTGCTGGCGTTGCCGACGAGGAGATCGACCTCGGCGGGCCGCAAGAAGCGCTCGTCGGTATGAACGTAGGGTTCCCAATCGTCGATGTCGATGGCCGCGAATGCGGCGTCGAGCAGCTCGCGGATGGTGTGAGTCTTGCCTGAGGCGATGACGTAGTCACCCGGCTCGTGTTGTTGGAGCATGCGCCACATCGCTTCGACGTAGTCCCCGGCGTAACCCCAGTCTCGCGACGAGTCCAGGTTCCCGAGCGTGACCGAATCCTGGAGGCCGAGCCTGATCCGAGCAACAGCGTTGCTGACTTTGCGCTCCACAAACTCGATGCCCCGCCGTGGGCCACCGTGATTGAACAGGATGCCGTTGGACGCGTGCAACCCGTAGGACTCGCGGTAGTTGAGCGTCGTATAAAAGCCGAATACCTTCGCCGTTCCGTACGGAGAACGAGGGTGAAACGGTGTCGTCTCAGACTGCGGAGTCTCGCGAACCTTGCCAAACATCTCCGACGAGGACGCCTGGTAGAACCGGATCGGGTTGTGCTGGCTCCCGCCGACCACGCGGATGGCCTCCAGTATCCGCAGCACCCCTGTGCCAGTAATGTCCGCGGTCAGTTCTGGCTGGCTGAACGAGAGCGGCACGAAACTGATCGCCGCGAGGTTGTAAACCTCGTCGGGCTGCACCTGCTCGAGCGCAGCGATGAGCGACGACAAGTCCTGAAGGTCCCCGCCGAGCAGCTCGACTTCGGGAACCTCTTCCTGGACCGTCGCCGCTTTCGGGTTGGACTGCCCCCGGAGCAGCCCGTAGACCTCGTAGCCTTGCCCGACGAGGTACTCGGCCAGATGCCGACCGTCCTGGCCTGTGACGCCAGTGATCAGCGCTCGCGTCATGGCGACCTCCTGTTAGTTCGACTGCGATGCGATGAGGCTACCCAAGGCAACCGCGACTGGTATGCCCACGCCACCGTTGCAGCCCTTAAGAGGTACAGGCGGCGGACCGCAGGCGAAGACGAGGCGCAGTTGCACTCGGGCGCTGAGTCGAGGAAGAGGAAAGCGAAAGACCGGCCGTCCCGTCCCGATTTCTGTCACGCCGCCGCGCCGCGGCAGCACCGCGGTAAGCTTGTTTTGGTAGTTCCCCTTGGGAGAGTCGCTTCGCTTGGGCAGGACGGTCGTTCAGGACCACCCATAATCGCCCCGTGCAGGTTCGACGCCTCGACCCGAGCAACCTCGAGGAGTCTTGTGCGCGTCCCAAGTCCATTCATCCCGCAGTTTGGAGGCGGGCTCTTTCGTAACCCGTCTTTCGGGATACTCAGCACTTACCCCCCAACCGCGTGCGGGATGGCGACGTTCAGCACAGCTCTTGCCGACGGTCTGAGTGCAAACGGCGCCGAAGTGGGCGTCGTGCGGGTGGCAGACGGATCGCCCGCCTCCAGCAAGCGGGTCATCGGAGAGCTCGTGAATGGTTCCCCCCGGTCCGTGGCAGCCAGCTCGGAACTGCTCAACCGGTTTGACGTGGCGATCGTGCAGCATGAGTACGGCCTCTATGGTGGCGCCGACGGCGACGAGGTGCTGGATGTCCTCGCCGGCCTTCAGATCCCGTCCATCGTGATCGCTCACACGATTCTCAGTGACCCCACTCCGCACCAGCGGTCCACTCTCGTAGCGGTCGCTGCGATGGCGGACCATGTGATCGTCATGTCGGACGCGGCGCGGGAGCGGCTATGCAACCTGTTCGACGTCGACCCGGCGATCATTGCGACCATCCCGCACGGGGCGGCGATCCCAACAAGCCGCGCCCCGCACGAGTCTGGGGCTCGGCCGACGATCTTGACCTGGGGCCTGATCGGACCGGGCAAAGGCATCGAGCGGGTGATCGACGCGATGCGGTCATTGCATCGCCTTCCGGCGCGACCTCGTTACCTCGTTGCCGGCCAGACCCATCCGAAGGTGCTCGCCGTCAACGGCGAGGCTTACCGTCAGGCCCGTATCGAGCAGGCCTTACGCAACGGGGTTGGAGCGTCGGTCTTCTTCGACGCCGCCCACCGGGATACGGCCTCCCTCACAGCACTGATCCAGTCATGCGCTGTAGTCGTACTGCCCTACGACTCTACGGACCAGGTGACATCCGGCGTGCTTGTCGAGGCCATCGCGACCGGCAGGCCGGTGGTTGCCACGGCCTTTCCCCACGCCGTCGAGTTGTTGGCGAGTGGGGCGGGCATGATCGTCGACCGTGACGATCCGGCGGCCCTGGTGTTAGCCCTGCGCCGGGTGCTCGTCGAACCGGGGCTCGCCGACCGCATGGCGACGGAAGCGGCACGACTGGCTCCGAGCATGGGCTGGTCGGTGGTCGCGGGAGCGTACGTGGCTCTGGCGAATCGTCTCCTTAGCAAGTACCCGGTATTGGTGTGATCAGCACGGAGGAGCCAAAGTTCGATCACCTCTTCCGAATGACGGACGATCGGGGCACCTTTGAGCACGCCCGATACAGCGAAGCCAGGCGAGCGCACGGCTACTGCACCGACGACATGGCCCGAGTCCTCGTCGTGGCCGCACGAGAACCCCTCCCCGCGCCGGCGGTACGCGACCTTGCCAGGACCAGCCTTCGGTTCCTGATCGAGGCGCAGGGCGTGGACGGTAGTTACCGGAACCGGTTGAGCCGGTGGGGTCGCTGGGAGGACCGTCCGGCTTTGGAGGACTGCTGGGGCAGGAGCATCTGGGGCCTTGGCACCGCGGCGTCGCACAGCGAGGACGGTTGGCTACGCGAAGTGGCGACTGCAGAGTTCGAGCGCGCGGTACGGCGGCGCTCGCCCCACCCGCGTGCGATGGCGTTCGCCGCGCTGGGCGCAGCCGAGTTGCTCGCTGTGGAGCCCCACCATCGTGGGGCACACGCACTGCTGACTGATGCTGCTGACGGTATGATGCCGCCCCACGCCAATGCCGCCTGGCCCTGGCCGGAGGCTCGACTCCGCTACGCCAACGCCGTCTTGCCGGAGGCGATGATCGCCATTGGCGCCGTACTGGACCGACCAACGCTGCTGCATCACGGCCTGGATCTCCTGGCGTGGCTACTTGACCATGAGACGGTGGACAGTCATCTGTCCGTCACGCCCGTGGGCGGCGCAGGACCCTTTGATATCAGGCCCGCGTTCGACCAGCAGCCCATTGAAGTCGCCGCGCTAGCCGATGCCTGCGCCCGCGCGGCGACCGTTGACGGCGACCGGCGTTGGGTCGACGGTCTTGGCGCCGCGGAGGCCTGGTTCCTCGGAGACAACGACGGACAGCACGTCATGTGGGACCCGGACACCGGGGGTGGCTTCGACGGCCTCACACCTGGCGGTGCAAACCTCAACCAGGGCACGGAGTCGACGCTGGCCCTACTTTCGACGCTGCAACACGCGCGTCGGCTCGTGCTGGCATCCAAATGAGCCCGGTGGTGGCGGACGGTGTCCGGCGGAGCCCCCAGCGCCTCTTCGCCGACCCATCCCGAGTCGTCACGATGCTCTTCGTGCCTGGGCAAGACGGATTCGACCGAGAGGAGCCTCGCACCTCGGCTGTGGTGGCTCGCATCCTGGCGCTGGACGACCACGAAGTGGAGCGGTCTCTAGATGACGTCGCCTCCCGGTTCGGGCACCGTCACCGCGACCTCATCGATACGTTCCGGCGGCACGCGGACGAGCTGGCCGATCGCCTCGATCCTGGGTGCGAGCTCTCCGAGACGCGTCGGCTGCTGCTCGGTGCGACGTTCACCAGCGAGTACGCACTCGAAGGCGCGGCACTCTGCAACCCCAGCATGGTGGCCCATCCGGACCAGACAGGCGTACCCGCGGGCAGCTTGCGCTTCGTGATGAGCGTCCGGGCGATCGGAGAGGGCCATCGGTCCTCGATCGAGTTCCGGACAGGAACGGTCGACGACCGCGGCAAAGTCGACATAGAGGTCGTACCACCGTTCGCGACGAGAGGAGTGACTGAAGCTGTCCCGCTCGACACCACCGTCTTCCGGAGCGAGCTTCGTCGGCTCCGCATTGATGGAGTGAGCGCCGACTACGTCCTCGATGCGCTCGGCGAGCAGTTCACCGCGGCTGAGCTCGAGAAGCGGCTGGGCCGACTTCAGGGCCAATTGACGACCCACAGACAGGACGGGTCGATCATCTCGATCATGCGCAGGATCGCCGAGCGAACCTACAACGTCCGCTTCTCATCGGACACGTCGCTGGCGGAGCGAGTCCTCATTCCGGCGATGGGTGCCGAACGAAACGGCATGGAAGACGCCCGCTTCGTGCGGTTCGAGCACCGGGACCGGACCGTTTCCTACTTCGCCACTTACACGGCCTATGACGGCGTGGACATCGCTCAGCAGCTTCTGGAAACGACGGACTTTCGCGCCTTCACCTGCTCACCGATCGTCAGCCTCGCGGCCAACAAGGGTCTTGCTTTGTTCCCTCGGCGGATCGGAGGCCGTTTTGCAGCCCTATCCAGGTCCGACGATGAAACGAACACGGTTGTCTTTTCTAACAACCTGCGTCTTTGGGAAGACGCGCTTCCGTACCAGGTACCCACCCGGACCTGGGAGGTACTGCAGCTCGGCAACTGCGGCTCGCCGATCGAGACTGACGCTGGCTGGCTTGTGCTGACCCACGGCGTGGGCCCGATGCGCACCTACAGGATCGGCGCCATACTTCTCGATCTGGAAGATCCGACTCGGATCATCGGCCAGCTCCACGAGCCACTGCTCAGCCCCGCGGTCGACGAGCAGGACGGCTACGTGCCGAACGTCGTCTACTCCTGCGGCTCCCTCGTGCACGCCGGCACCCTGATCCTGCCCTATGGCATCGGCGACTCCGCCATCGGCGTGGCCACGCTGTCGTTGCCCGTGCTGCTTGCCGATCTCGCCGCCAGCTAAGAACCTTCGCCGAATTCGCTGCAACCCCTGTGCTCGTGGGAGCCGAGACTGCCGGTGCTGACGAGACCCACTAGGACGGTGTTGGACAACCCACTTTCAGCTGAACGACAAAGAGCGTAACGTGTGGTTGGGCCCTCGAGGGTAAACCCGCACCGAAGAGCCGGGGTTGAGGGTGAGAACCGGCCACGCTGGCAGGTCTTTTGACCGCAGGTGTCGTTCCCTCCTTGGGACGCTCCCGAGGGCCTATCACCTCGTCAACACCCAAGTCCCGTCTTGTTTGGGCCCAATAGCAAGCACCTCGGCAGGTTCGGTTTGCGACGACCCGGAGCAAGAGCCATTTTGCGACGCAACAGGTCGCCTTCGTCGACGGCGGAGGTAGTGATCATTGAAGCGTCGTTGGAACAGCGCGAGCGGTTGTTGTCTCTGTCGCTTGACACTGGAGAGCGGGATGCTTCCGACTGGGACGATGATCGTCGACTCACCGAGGTGATGTAAGTCTCGACGAGGTACTTGCCGGCAGCGTCGACCTGGTCGTCGTGCGCATCGTTGGCGTGTGGTTTCTCCCCTGAGGCCGTAGCCCAGGGCCACCTCCCGAGGCGTAGCCTCGGGTTCAGATCGAACAGGGGGCTGGAGCGATGGTTGACGCAACTGGATCGTTCAGGCTGAGCAAGGTAGAGGGGCCAGCAGAGTCCACACTCTGGAAATGGGTCCTTTTCAACGCGGATGGTGATCCCATCGCTGAGTCCGTTCGACCGATGGGACTCGTCACCGCGAAGAAATCGGTTGATTGGCTCAAGATCAACATTGCCGACTGCGGTTGGGACCAACGGGCTGTTGGACTTTTTGATAGAGGGATTCCGCAAACATGACGACTCCCGCTGTCACGGTGCTGTGTGTCTGGCGGACGTCCTGACTGAGAGTGGACGCCTTGCTCGTCGATGACCGAAGTGGACGCCTGTGTCTCACGTGGTCACCGCGGAGCTGAGTTGTGTTGCCGGGTTGCCCGAGGCGGTCGGGCGGGAGGGCTTCCCTGACGTCGGTCGGTTTCGTCGGTGGGGCGGCCCGAAAGTCTCCTGTGGTGTTCGGGACTGGGAGCCTGAACGGTCGGTCGGGGAAGCTGCGACGCATCCGATCCTGGTGCGGCGTGTAGCGGTGGATGACCAGGATGACGCCACTCGGGTCGGAGCCGGTGATACTCCGGATCGTGAGGCTGATCCAGAGAGTCAATAAGGGCCTGGAAGCGTCTGCCACGCGGAACTCGGGTGCGAATCGAGGGGAGTCGGCTTTAAGCGATCGGCTGACCGTTGATGACGTCGACGCTACGGTCAACCCTCGTGGCAGCCCAGACGGATTCGAGCGTCGCCGACCGCGAGTGACGCTCCGGAGCGAGGCACGCCGGACTTCTTCGTCCCGGCCCGGAGCGCCCTGACGCCCGGCCGATAGGCTTGGTTCTGCTACCCGCGGAAGCTTGCGGGCGATTTGCCAAAAAAAGGCGCGCAAGTTCTTCATAGGAGGTAGAGCAAGATGGCAGCGAAGCCTGGCGACACGATCAGGGCACCGTCAGAGAAGGTCGGTCACCCGGAACGCCGTGGGAAGATCGTCGAAATCCTCGGCGACGAAGCGCACCGGAGGTACAAGGTTCGATGGGAAGACGCTCACGAGACCGTGCTCGTTCCCGGGCCCGACGTCAGTGTCGATAGCGGTTCTTGATCCTTCTCGTAGAAAGTGTCCGTCTGGGATCGTCGATGGCGAGTGTCTCGTGGTAGCGCGACGCTGTGACTGCTCTACCCGGTGGTCCGTATCTCGCGGCACATGTCGAGCGACGTCTCCAACGCCTTGAGGTAGGACCCGTCGGCCTCGGTGAGGGTCACGTCGTTCTGCTCCGCGATCGCATCGAGCAACACCGGCGCGCCTTCCAGCTCATGTAGCTCCTCGGTGCCATAGGTGGCCACGAAGGAGGGGACTAGCTGATATCAGTCTGGCCGGTCTTCCATGACGTCGTCCGGTGTGATCGACCCTTCCAACAAGGAAGTGCTCGGCGCCGATGCGTCCGATTCAGGACCGGGAGTCACCCATCCCGAGGGTCGGAGAGGACTACGTCCACCGACCACCGCTCCGGATAGCCTTCAAGGGGACGTCCGTCAGTGGTGGCGACGTACCGGCCGCCGGGCACGCCATCGGGGAACTCGACGGGATCGCCTTTTCGGGGCTGTTCACCCTCGACGATCGTTGCTGACACCTGAGACAGTCGCAGCGCGAGTGCGACCATCTGCCCGATTCCTGCCTGAAGCTCATCCAGGTTGCGGTCCTTCATTCCAGAGACGATCTTCGTTGCCGCCTCCGAGTACGGTTCGGAGTACCCGAGGAAGTAACTTCCGTGCACGAGTCGTGTCCAGCCGTGGGCGATCTTGACGGCCAACTCATACGTATTAGCGACATCGCTATCCGTCGGATTCTCGTGCTTGAGTCGGTCGACGAGTATCGCAGAGGCCTCGATCAGCCGATCGAACTCTTCATCGATCTCCTGCAGATTCCATGAACGGCCGAGATCCTCACCGAATCGCTCACGCAGTCGACTGACGATTGTCTCAACGGCCGAATACCCACGCATCGCAAGCTCTGTGTCCCTCTCAGTGATTCCTCTCGCGAAGTCATCGCACGCCGTCGCCAGCGGCTTAGTCACATCGAGTCGCTCTCCGAGCTCTACTAGCCACGCGAAGCCCGTCCATGCTGCAGTCGCCTCTCTCATCAGCGATTCGTGGGCCACTCCTTCCCCAGAGCCCTTTGAGAACTGGTCTATGGCATTTGCCAAGTGAGTGTGGCTCAGACCCCATATCTTCCGGGGAGGATTACCTTTCACCCACCCGAGCTCATAGCCGACAGGGCCTGGTTGCTTGGCAGCATCTCCGTCCAGCACGGCAGATCTTCAGAATCTCGGTGAGGCGCCCGGCGTGGCTTTGTGTCCGCGGCAAAAGGCCATAGTCGCAATTTAGCTTCGGAACTCGAAGAGATCAGGCGTCGCACGATTGGACGAACCGTGAAACCGCTCCACAGCCGCCGGAAAGAGCCGCAGCAACATCGCTGTTCGCGAGTGGCGTGCCGGCGACGAGCACGACCGGGCTACGCCTCTGGGTGGAAACCTTCTTTCCTCTCCCGCGCACGACGCGGTTCTTGAGTTGAGCGGCCCGTCGGTAGAGGTCGCTCGTAAGACTGCGCTTGCGCTGCACGATTTCCTCCCTGATGGAATCATGCGAGAAGGCCCGCCCGGGATAAAGGGTCAATATGACAAAGGATCGTGCGGACGCGCCGAGAGCTAGGTGGCATCATCTGCCCTGGCCCAGCACGGTCAGCGTTTGGCGTAGTCGGCCATCCGGAGAAGCCCGGCACGACAGATGGCTCGCTGCCGATCTTCCAGCCGTCATGCCCGGCCGGAATGGAGAAAATGTCGCCGGCGTGGATCTCAAGTGCGGTGCCATCGTCCATGAGGATGATCTGGCGACCGGACAGCACGTACCCCTTGTGGGCCGCTTGGCACCCGTACGTCTCAGCAACAAGGGCCGCGCCGTCCACAGGGGTCCGGTAGCGATAGCTGAGCGCTTGGCGCGCCGGAAGGCCTACTCCAATTTCATGGCGGCGACCGGGCGGTTTCTGAGGGTCTCGGAATGGGCAAGTACGGCTACCTACGCCCTCGCGGACGATCCTGAGGGCGTAGGAGCACTTCTCCATCTGTGACTTCGCGCTTGGACCCCGGTATTGGGGCGATAGCCTGCCAGCGGAAGGATTGCGAGGAATCTTGCGAGGATTGCGCAGTCCGATCGGGCTCCCGCGTTTCTGGTCACCTTTGCGCACGATTGCGAAAAGGTCCTAGACCCCAGACCTTTTGTCTCAAGCGCGACCAGGAAAGGTGACCACGTGACTCACGAGGTGACACTTGTGTCGGCCCTGGGTGACTGGGTCGATGTCGAGCTTGCCCGACCCGGCTGGCAACGTAGGGCGGCGTGTCGCGGCAAGGGCACCGATAGGTGGTTCTCGACGATTCGCGGGTCCGACGAGGCCGCCTGCGCTGTCTGCGAGGCATGTCCGGTTCGGCGCCAGTGCCTCAGTTACGCATTGGCTTTCCCGGAGCCGCTGCAGGGCGTGTGGGCCGGCACGAACGAGGAGGAGCGGGCGCTTATGCGACGGGCGAGCGCCTAGGCCAAGGGCCGCCAGTGGTCCCGCTCACGTTTCCTAGGTTCGGCTTGCTCGCGCTCGACTTGTTCCCTCGCTGCGTCGCCAGCCTTGGTTTCACACTCGACGCAACGCAAATCTCGAAACGTCTCCCAGCGCTGTAGTGGCGGTTGGGGGTACTCACGATCGATGTTCAAGCCGCAAACTGAGAGCTCATCGTTCACATCGAGATCAACGAGGTGGTATCTGTCGAGTCGCTTGCCCGGCTCTCCGCCGTGCGTGGCAAGCCTACGTTCCATGTATGTCTGCGCGTAGACCGCAAACCTGGGCATTTCGCCACCTCCTAGGCATCCCGGCCGGTCGCGACCGGAGCGGGGGTTCTTAGTCTTCTTCTCGGACGTCTTCCCAGGCGAGCCCGGCAGTTGCTTCCATGCACCGCTTGCACGTCTCTTTCGCAAGCTCGGGCTGGTTACGCACGCGAACCAGCCAGTCCTTCCAAGCATCATGCTGGACTACCTCGACTTGAAGTCGCGCGCCCAAGAGCTGTTCCCCACCGGCAGATCGCATGGCGTCGTCGCGGTATTGGGACGTTGCCAGAACGCCGTTGGTGACCTTGACTGCATGAACCTTCTTGGACTTCGGGTCTGGGTAGTCACCTCCACCGTTCCCGTACTTGTACCGCTCGAGCGTGAAGGTCGTAGCTACGCAGTACCCATTGGCGATGCGGTGCTCGATCATGGCTTGAGGTTATGCCCTCGTCACGGATGGGTCACGGCGCTCGAGAAGTCCGGCTCGGTCCCCTGAGCGCCCAGAGCGGGGACTGGCTGGGATGCAACAGCGAGCGCCTAGGGCGTCAGCTCTCGCCACGCTCAATCTCGCGGAGCTTCTTCTCGCGGAGCTTCTTCTGGCGGTCCAGCCACCATAACCAGCCGCCGTCTCGACTGCATCCTCCCGCGCGTCTGTCTGATCTCTCGCGGTTCTTGGCGTCGAGCATCGCTTCGGCTCGATCGAGAAAGCCGGGGAAGTCTGCCGCCGGCCTCGGTGTTCGTCGCTCGGAGGAATCCGGGCGACGATAGAAGCGGTTCCTTCCACCTGGAGCCGCCTCTATCGAACTAGGGCCGTCCCCTCAGGCGTCGGCCAAGATTGGCTCGAAGGCCTGCACCGGGTCTCTTGCGTAAGCGATCTCGACCTTGCGGGGCTTGGCTTGCTCGATCACGGGAATGGTTATGATGAGCACGCCGTTTTCGTAGGAAGCTGTGATCTTCTCACGGTCGAGGCCCTCCCCGAGGAAGAGCTGGCGGCTGAAGTCACCTTGGCCCCGCTCTGCGATCTGGATCTGATCGTCCTCGGCGCGTATCCAGGTGCGCTTTGCCCGCACGGTGAGGAGATCCTTCTCGACGGTCAGCTCGATTGAGCCCGGATCGGTGCCCGGTAAGTCGAGCAATACCTTGTACTCGTTGCCCCGACGGTACGCGTCCACCGGGATCTGCCACGAACGGCGTTCGCTGAGTAACTGCTCAGTGATTGGGTCGAGGGGTCGGAATGGCTCGAATCGCGCCAACATGACTGCGTCCTTTCGCTGACTCTCGATCAACTCGGGTGTCGGCGACAGGCGGGTTTCGATGTCTGCGACTCACTGTACCGCAGATATCTGAAACTAGCAACGCACTTCTAGAAAATATGAACTAGCCTTGGCTGCGATGGAAAACTGGAGTTTTCTCACCAACCATGCCCGAGTCCTTATTTGCATCGCGCACGACCCCAGCGTGCGTTTGCGTGACATCGCCATGATGGTTGGGATCACTGAGCGCAGCGCTTACGCCATTGTCGGCGACCTGGCGTCAGCCGGCTACGTGGTCAAGGACAAGGACGGCCGTCGCAACCGCTACCAGATCCAAGCCCACCTGCCGCTGGGTGAACCCATGGGCCGTGAACCGACGATAGGTGAGATGCTAGGGATATTGGTCGGCAGAACGGTCCCTAAGCGAGCTGGAGGCCACCGGTGAAGCAGTACGTGCAGAACCCCGCTGGCCGGTGGCGGGTCTCTAAGGGCGCATTTCTCGATCCATCGCTTCGCGTTCCCCTGGGTTGCCCGGCAGAAACGACGGGCTATCTATGTGCGACGAGCCGGATCCGCCGCTTCATCGTGGCGGTGCGTCCTCGTGCCGCGTGACGATCCCACGCTTCGGGAAACCGCTGCCACGCTGGATCGTAATTGAATCCGAGCCAACGTGGCCTTACGTCGTCAGAAAGCGGGTCACTCAGACGATGACGCGAACAAAGAACGACAACGAGAGTGCCGAAGAGAGCGGACACTTCTTGATCAAGCCCGACCCGGATTGCCCGGAGTGCACCAAGATCATGGTCTGGCGGTCGGCCCACCGCGGGATCGTCATTACCGATGGGACGAAGATAAGGCTCTTGGACGCCCCGTGGGGGAGTCGCCACCACCTTCACGTCCGGGAAGTTGGCGCCGTGCGCCTCAAGAACGTGGAGCCGCGACGCAAGGAACGGGAGACGAAAGATTGCCACCCAGTGGCGTCGCCCGGTCGGGTTCGCCGCCAATCCGTCTCTCCCTTCCTGCGGTCACCCGCACTCGCCAGTGGCAGGGAACGGTTTGGGTCGCCGACGGGATTGCCGTGGCTGACGAGCCACCATGCGGAAGGTGTGAGTGGGCCCTCGAGGGTAAACCGGCACCGAAGAGCCGGGGTTGAAGGTGAGAGCCGGCCGTGCTGGCAGGACTTTTGATGGCAGATGTCGTTCCCTGCTTGGGGCGCTCCGGAGGGCCCACTGCCTCGTCGACAGCCAGGCTCCGTCGTAGTTGGGTCCAATAAGTCGCCATTCGTAGAGCGGTCGGCACAGAACCTCCCTTATGAAGCCGACTTGGCGGTTGGAGAGAGAGGTGGAGCGGTGCCGATCGACTGTGACTGCACATAGCGACCTGACACGGAAGTCCGAGCGGGGCGGCTGGTCTGTCGGCAAAGGACAGCCACGGCTCGCCACGGATCGCCAAATCCGGCGCGTCTGGGTCGGCGATCCACGGTGTTGTTCTGGCGCGCCCCCGAGCTGCCGGCCTGGGTACAAGACCCTCAGCGCCGACTGCCTCAAAGGGCGCCCGATGGGGATCGCATGGTCTCGACGGCCAGTTCTCGGCTCATCACCTGCCTTGCCACCTCCGAGAGCAAGAGTCTCTGATGGCGGGCATAGTCGCGCAGCAAAGCGAAGGCTTCGTCCACATCAGTACTGGTGGCCGCGGCGACGACGCCCTTGGCCTGCTCCAGGACGGCCCGGGCGTTGAAGGCCTTTTGCAGCTGCTCGGAGACCTCCTCGCGCTGGTGGATGAAGCGCTGGTGGAGGATACCGATCGTGGCCACGTCGGCCATGGCCTGGGCAACAGCCTCATCGGGCTCGATCAGGCCGTAAGGCTGGTTGGCGAAGAGGTTAAGGGCACCAAGACGCTCTTCGCGAAGGCGCATCGGAACGGCGTACACGGAGAGGAAACCAGCGGCCAGGGCTGCCGGAGCGAAGCGCGGCCAGCGCGCCTGGGCCTCAGCCAACCGGTCCTCGCGTACCGCCTCGCCGCTGCGCCAGCAGTCCAGGCAGGGGCCATCTTGGCGCTGCAACTCGATGAGTTCGATGAGATGCATTCGTTCGCTCGAAGAGGCCAGCGGCCGGAGCTGCCCGCCCGAACCGACCAGCACTACCCCCGCCTCGGCCAACCCGAGAAGGGACACGCATCGTTCGGCTAGCCGATGGAGGAACTCGATTTGGTCGTAGTTCTCGACCAGGGTGTCGGCTAGTTCCACGAAGGTCCGTGACAGGAGATCTTGTCGGGTCACGACATCGTCACCTCCTTAGCGTTCGGATCGCCTACCGAACGAACTGGATCTTTGTGCAAACCGAAGATGAGAGCAACCCGGTATGGCTCCAAGTGGCATAGGTACTGTCACTGGTCGAAGCGGAACCTTCGCGCGACGACATCAGCGGCCACCTCGTCCACCGGTCGGGCGGCGGCATAGGCACGCGCCCGAAGGATGACGATGGCCTCCTCGGGACCGACGCCAAGCTGCACCATGATCATGCCCGTGGCCTGGTAGACGACGGTCCGCTCGGTGGCGAGAGTCTCGAAGACATCGTGCAGGGAGCCGGGGGGCACCTGGGCCTGCAGGCGCAGCGTGATCTCACAGGCCACGTCGGCCATGGTCAGCGCGTCGGCGAGGAAGCCTTCGTCCAATGGTCCTGGCCGATCGCGATAGAAGGTCAAGACCCCAAAGCGCGCCGCGCCTATCTGTAAGGGCAGGGCGAACACCGCCGACACGCCGGCTACTACCGCCTCGAGGGCAAAAGCCGGCCAGCGAGTAGTGGTTGCCAGGTCTGGCTCGAGTACCGGTCGGCTCTCGCGGTGGGCGTCGATGGTCGGCCCCTCACCGGAGGTGAACTGCAGGTCCACGATAAATGAGGCCCGTTCGTCAGAAGCGGCGATGCTGCCAGGATCGTGGTCGATCGGAATCAGCGCCACGGCCGCCCCGCCCATCCCCAGCTCCTCTGCACAGATGCGGCACAGCCAATCGAGTGATGCGTCGGGGTTCTCGAGGTGTCCCAGCGAACCCACGATCGAGGAGAGCCGGCGGGTCACCACCACTCCCGCCCGACGTGCCCGCCATTTGCCGAGCAAACCCGGAGCCGTCTGACGCGGTCAAGGCGATCCTCAAACCCCACTTGCAGATCCTCTTGTCGGTTCCCGGCCACGACCGCGAAGGACACAACACCAAGGTTCGGATCGAGGATCTGTGATCTAGGACGATAAGCCGTGTGCGAAGTCTGAGCCGTTCTTCGCTCAAGAGCAACCTCCTTGTCGACGAGACGCTCGGAGTTGAGTTACAGCGCACGAGCCGCCGGTGACGAACGGCCCTACTGCCACCCAGCCCGACTGGGAGGTAAGCGTTTCGCTGCGCTGATGACGATTAACGGCTGAGGTCGCTCGACACCTGCGGCCGGAGCATCGCGATCTAGACATCGGACGTGTCGATCAGTCGATCTGTCGCGCCACCCGGGTCGGTCGACGGCCGAGGTTCGTGGTAGTAGCACAACCCTGTGGGGAGACTGCCATCCTTGCCGCCGACCGATGGTCGATTGATGCTTGCAGGAGGACAGAGAAGACTCAGCGTCACTTCTGTACCGGAATGTGGGGGGATGTGAGGGCTAGCGCTACGAGGGTGGTGTGGTACCGCTCGCGGACCACGTTCGCGCGCCGGTGGGGCGCCTATCTGGGGTTGGTGACGCTGATCGGGTTGATCGGCGGCATCGCCATGGGGTCAATCGCGGCGGCCCGGCGGACGCAATCGTCTTATCCAGCCTTTCTCGCCAGCACGAACGCGTCGGACTTGACGATGTCGACCTATGGCATCGTCAACGACTCCGCGGCGAGCAACTTCTCGCCGATGCTGACGAGAGAGATCGCTCATCTTCCTGAGGTCGAGCGGGTCGAAAGTTGGGTGGGGGCAGAGGTCGCGCCGCTGGAGCCGGACGGGGCCCCGAACCTGACTGCCCCGGTCAACCCTGTGGGCAGTGTCGACGGCTTGTATTTCAATGAGGACCGCGCCACCCCCGTCGTGGGTCGGATGGCCAATCCGGGTCGTGCCGACGAGTTCGTCACCACTGCGGTGGGGGCTAGAACTTTGGGACTTCGCGTCGGTCAGGTCGTTCCCATGGGCGTGTACACGTCAAATCAGTTCAACTCGCCAGGCTTCGGCACGCCGCGCGTGGCACCGGAACGCAGGATCGACATGAAACTTGTCGGAATCGTGGTCTTTAACGACCAGGTGATCGAGGACGACGCGGACCGTCTCCCGACCGACATCCTGTTCACTCCCGCACTGACCCGCATACTCATCGCCTCCAAAGCCGTTCAGGGCACGTGGTATGCGATGCAACTCGTGCACGGCAGCCGCGACATTCCCACAGTGGAAAAGGCGCTCATCGGGCTGCTCCCGAGCGGGAGCGACGCCAACTTCAGTGTCACCTTGCTCACGGAGACCAAGGTGGAGCGTGCCGTCAAACCCGAGTCGATCGCTCTCGGCGTGTTCGGGGCAATCGCGGCTCTGGCAGCGTTGGCCATCGCGACCATCGCCATCTCCCGGCAACTGCGCTCGGCCGATGAGGAACTCCAGGTGCTTCGGGCGCTCGGTGCCAGTCCGGCCACGACTGTCGCCGACGAGCTGGTCGGCGTCCTGGCCGCGACTCTGGCCGGCTCGCTGCTAGCGGTCGTGGTCGCGGTCGCGCTCTCGCCGCTGTCTCCACTCGGACCGATCCGACACGTCTACCACCCGCCCGGGCTCGCGTTCGACTAGACGGTCCTGGGCTTTGGAGCGCTCGTGCTGATTGGCGGGCTCGGCCTGACCGCCGTGACACTGGCCTACCGAGGAGCCCCCCACCGTCTGGCTGCTAGGTCCCGCATTGACCTACCACGCGACTCGAAACTGCTACAGATGGCGACCTCTGCGGGCTTGCCGGTCTCTGGTGCCGTCGGTCTCCGCTTCGCGCTCAAGCCCGGTCGTGGTCGCAGCGCGGTCCCCGCCCGCTCCGTCCTGTCAGGCGCGATCCTGACAGTCGTCATTGTCACGGCGACACTCACCTTCAACAGCGGACTGCGCACGTTGGTGTCAAGTCCTGCGCTGTACGGATGGAACTGGAGTTATGCCCTGAGCTCGGGAAACGTCGTCCCCCCACAAGCCCTCGCCGCTCTCAACCACGACCCGGATGTTGCGGCCTGGGCCGGATACCACAATCTCTCCGTCCAAATCGACGGCCTGACTGTTCCTGTCCTATTGGGTGACAACCACGCCGCGGTCGCGCCGCCAGTCCTGTCCGGCCATGCCGTCGATAACAACAACCAGATCGTCTTGGGTGCCGTCACGCTCTCGCTCTTGCACAAACACCTTGGTGACACCGTCGTCTTTTCCTTTGGCAGCCCGAACACTGCCCCGCTCTACCTGCCTCCCGCGAAGCTGGTCATCGTGGGCACTGCCACCCTGCCCGCAATCGGCGGTGCCAGCACCTTCGCCGACCACCCGTCGATGGGAACGGGAGCCGTGCTTTCCGACCACATCAGCCCAGCGTTCATACACGCCATCCAAAACCCTGACCCCAATCTCAGAGGACCGGGTTTGGTCTTCGTTCGCCTGCACAGCGGCGTAAGTTCCGTTGTAGGACTGGCGGACATGAACCGCATCGCCAATCTCGCCAACAGGGTCTTCGCCGCCGACCCGAACGCTACAGGCGACACTGTCGAGGTCCTAGGCGTCCAACACCCAGCTGAGATCGTCAATTACCAATCCACCGGAGCAACACCTGTCATCCTCGCCGCTGGCCTTGCCGTTGGCGCGATCGTCGCGCTGGCTCTTACCTTGATCGCGTCCGTCCGGCGACAAAGACGGGACCTCGCCTTAATGAAGACCCTCGGATTCACCTCCCGGCAGTTAGCTGCTACCGTTGCCTCGCAGGCGTCGGCCATTGCCGCGATCGCTGCTGTCGTCGGAGTGCCCGTCGGCATTGCCGTCGGTCGACAACTATGGATTCTCTTCGCTCGCAACATCAACGCTGTGCCCCGACCCACGGTTCCCGCCTCCCTGATACTGGTCGCGGCTGGCGCGCTCATCCTCGCCAATCTCGTCGCGGCCGTGCCCGCGCGCATGGCCGCGCGCACGCCCGCCGCCCTAGTACTACGAACCGAGTGAGAGCCGAATCCCAAGCTTCTTCCTCAGCGCGACGAAACGACATGTGACATGCGTCTCCCAGTGACGCTCTTGCGCCAGACTCGGCGATACCGAGCAACCCGGCAAAGGGGGCGTGA
Organism: Acidimicrobiales bacterium; assembly: GCA_050015175.1. Taxonomy (GTDB): domain Bacteria; phylum Actinomycetota; class Acidimicrobiia; order Acidimicrobiales; family Bog-793; genus Fen-455. The sequence continues at coordinate 46,712 of JBEKBX010000025.1, forward strand.
AGGGCGAGAGAGGGCGCCAGAATGCTCGGAGCCGTGACGGGTCGGCAACTCGGAGGCGAGCAGGCCAAATTCAGCTGCAAGCTGAGTCCGCTGGAGGAGCTGCCCGGGTAAACCTCGATGACGACGCTGTCGGCAGCTAACCCCAAGTGGGTCGCCGATGTGTCTTCGGTTCGGACCACTTCGAGGCTACGGGCTATGCACCTGTAGGCGGCCTGGAACGAGTGGTCAGGGACACCGGCGATCACGTCGTCGCAGTGCTGGCCCATGGAAGCGGTGGCGTCCGGCATTGTGGCAGTGGCGCTGAAATTGGCATCCAAGGGAGCCTGATCGCCAGCGTAGAGTCCCACGGCAGGGAGGCTCACAATATGTCTGTGCGCTTTCAGGCGGAGCGGAAGATGAGGTTCGCTGCGCGGGCAGTACCAGCCGCTGGCGTGGCGGTTGTGTTGCTGGTCACGGCTTGTGGCTCGGCTGGAAGCGGCGGATCCGGTAGCGGCTCGAGCAACGCTCACGCTCCTGCCAGCAACACCACCTCTATGGCTGGTGGTGCCATGACGCGCACCTTTACCGTTGTCATGACCGGGGTCGCGCCCGCCAGCGGCAGCTTCTCGGTGAAATGCCCACCCCCGCCCGTGAGGTCGTGCAGTAGCTGGTTCGCCGCCTACTCCGAACTCCCCGAGGTCGCTGCAACGGTGGGCAGCCAATACTTCTACATGGTGGTCGGTCTCAAACCCGGCGAGTACAAGAGTCCGGGAACGTATGCCATTCCCTGGACGGCGGCTCTCGAGGCGGTCGATCTCGGCTCGCACGAGTTCGGCATGACGGGTGCCAAGTTGCGGTCAACGCCGACGGCTCCGGGTCGCTCAGCTTCAGTGGCGCTCACGATGTCCTGGGGGAGATCGACTCCGGCACCATACGCTGGGCCTGCTCCCGATCTGAGCTGTCTGGACGCAGGCACAGCCCAACAGGTCGCGTAGCGTTACGGCTCGAGGGAGCGATTTTGCTGCCCGCTGCCGCCGCCGCCTCCCCAGTTACCGATAACGAGTTGCGCCCGAACGCGCGCACAGAAGGGGAGTCCCACCACGACGCAACGGCTGTGGTTCGCGCGACCGATTCAACAGGGATATGGGCGGCGGGAATGCATCACCTCCACGTGGTCGGCTGACAGGTAGTGAGTGCAAGACCCCGAGTCGCCTTGCGAGGAAAGCCAAGGCCGTGCACGACGTCATCCCGTTAGAGACCCTCGGGGAGACGCTTGTCGATAGAGACCAGGCAGACGACGAGCAAGTCGCCAGCATCGGCATCAGCCCGCCGCGTGAAACATCCGATCTGGCGCGAATCGGACTGGCGATGGCACCGTGGGGTCCGTGTTCCGGATTGGACAATCTGTCTTCGGGCTGCCGGTGTCGCGAGCGAGTGTCATCGTCGCCGTCTTGTGCCCGCGCGGTCGATACTAGGAACCAAGATGCCCACAGTCCGCCCGGCCATCGCGAGCGAGGTACCTGCCATTGCCCGATTGCTCTCGCGGGCCTTCGCCGACGACCCCATCGAACGGTGGTGCCTGGCATGTCGGGGCTATCGGGCGGTCCTCGAGCTCGAATTCCTCGAGGTGGCAGGCCAGATTGTCCCCGAGGGCTGGCTGTGGGTGGCTGACGCGCTCCACGGGGTTGCCGCCTGGATTCCTCCGAACGCCAGCTACGACGATTCGGCCATTGACGCCGTGGTCAATCCCGTCCTGACCGAGTATGGCGGAGACCCGCTTCGGGTGACGACATTTTGGGCGTGGGTGGAGTCCCACCGCCCCGACGTGCCCCATTGGTACCTGGATTTCATAGCGGTCGATCCCGATAACCGTGGGTCCGGGTGCGGCGGGCTCCTCTTGCGAAGCGGACTGGCGCGCGTCGACGGCCGGACCGAATCCGTTTTCCTCGTCACGGGCAATCCTCGAACGGTGCCGTGGTATGAGCGCTTTGGCTTTCGAACGCTCAGAAGTGAGGACGCCCCTAACGATGGACCCCGTGTGTGGTTCATGATTCGGTCCGCCTCGGGCCCAAGGTGACGCCTGAGCCATGCGCGGAATCGGCACAGGTATGGGCGCCAGGAATGCGCCACCTCATGTGGTCGGCTGACAGATAGCGGGTGCACGGCCCCCAGTCGCCTTGCGAGGGAAGCCTAAGGGCGGTGCATCCCGTCCCTTATGCCTCCCCCAGCGGGGCCCACCGACTTGTACGACGCCCCGAAAAAGTGATAGCGTTTAATATCAGTTTATCGAGGTCACTCTCCAGGAGGGATCATGATCCAGTCTGTCCAGCCCAACCGCGAACCCGAGGCGACTCCGGTGGGTCATTCGGGAGTCCGAGTGGAGATCCACGAGCGCCGAGCGTGGGCCATCAGCGGCTGGCTCGGCGTCCTTGTCGTCGCCGCCTGCGGTGTAGGGGCATATTTCCTCGCGAACCAGGTCGTCATCCTCGTGCCGATCGTCGTGGCGACGGTCACTTGGGCCTCGTTGACCATTGTGCAGCCCGGCCAGACGAAGGTCGTGCGGTTCTTCGGCCGCTACGTCGGCACCGTGCGCCGGCCCGGCCTTTGGTGGATCCTGCCTCTCTCTGACCGGCGGAGCGTGAGCATTCGGGTCAGGAACTTCGAGACGAACCACCTGAAGGTCAACGATGCTGACGGCAATCCCGTGGAGATCGCTGCCATTGTGGTCTGGCAGGTTGCCGACACCTCGCGTGCTCTTTATGCCGTGGACGATTACCTCAATTTCGTGCGTGTCCAGGCCGAGTCGGCACTGCGCCACGTCGCGACCACCCATCCCTACGACAACGCCGCAGACGACGGGCTGTCGCTTCGCGGCTCGACCGACATCGTTGCCGGCGAGCTAGCCACAGAGATGGCCGAGCGCGTCTCCATTGCCGGAGTGGAGATCGTCGAAGTGCGCATCAGCCATCTTGCGTACGCGTCGGAGATCGCCCAGGCGATGTTGCGCCGACAGCAGGCCAACGCAGTCGTCGCGGCTCGCTCTCGTATCGTCGACGGCGCGGTCGGAATGGTCGAAATGGCACTCGAGCGGCTGGCGGAGAGTGACATCGTCCAGCTTGACGAGGAGCGCAAAGCAGCAATGGTGAGCAATCTGATGGTCGTACTATGCAGTGACCAGCCCGCTTCGCCGGTCGTCAACACCGGCACTCTCTACTCGTGATCAGTGAATGACCGGAAGCAGGTCTTGCTGCGGATTGACCCCACCGTTTACGACGCTCTAGCCCGGTGGGCGGCCGACGAGTTCCGGAGCACCAACGCCCAGATCGAGATGCTGCTGCGCCGAGCCCTCGACGATGCCGGACGAATGCCGAAGAAGGCTGGACCCTTGCCCAAACGGGGCCGGCCACCCATCGATCGCGGACTGCCCGGCAACCGCCCGTCTACTTGACCAGCACAAGTATCTGGGAAGGTCTTCACCAACCGCGTTCGGGAGTCCCTGTCCGATCGGTGCGGCCCACCAGGCGACGCGTCCGTCTGTTCGGGGCGGCGTTCTGTACGCGATGGCCCGAGCGCAGCACTTACAAGGGTGATCTACAAACTTGGCTCTCTGCTCGGAGGGCAATCTGCCGCCCACCCCGGCAGCTGTTCTGGATGAGCCCGGTTAGTTCTTGTTAGGCGTCAGCAGGAGGTTGCGCATGCTGACGTTGAGCATGCCTACTCCGATGAACCCCTGTTTGCCATCAGCTGGTGGAGGGCGGTGAACTCGACGCCGTCACGGGCTGCGCGAAACGCGAAATCCGTGGTGGTGCCTCCGTTCCCCGAGCCGGTGGTCACCTGCGTACCAGCGGTTGTCGGCGCCGGCGGCAGCGGCACAGCGTGATTCGGGACCAACAGGACCATGCGCTGATCACCGTTGGATAGCACGGCATCGGCGACGATGTCTCCCTGGTCGTCGATGTACTCCGCGCTCGTCAGGTGCAGCGCCGACGGAGCGATGAGCGTGTTCAGGTCGTAGGCCGATCCACCGGTCCAAAGAATGGCGTTCAAGTTGTTGAAGTTGCCGTCGAGTGTGGTACCGACCACCTCATCTTGGTCGTTGAGGCTGTTCGCGAACGCGTTGGGGGCACCGTCGACGGGCGGCAGGTCGATCGTCTTGCCGTGGGTCCAGAGCACCCCGTTCCAGGCTCCATCGCTCAGTTGAGCCGCGCCGGCGACGTCGCCGTCGTCGTTGATCCAGTTCGCGGATCCCCCCGCGCCGCCGAGCGTGCCCAGGTCGATCATTCCCCTGCCATCCCATAAGAAGGGTTGAGCTGCTTTGTCTCCAGCCATCTCGCTGAAACCGACGACCTCGCCGCTGTCGTTCATCCAGCTCGTGTTGCCGTAGTCGCCACCGAGCGTGCCGAGGTCGATCATGTGCCCGTTTTCCCACAGGAACGGATCAGTCGTCGGGACTCCGGTGTAGGGGCTCGGCGTGTCGTTCGTGTACGACTGGCCTGCGATCTGGCCCCGTTCGTTTTCGGTCTGCTCTACGGTGTCCGGACCGCCGAGATCGCCGATGTCCTGCATCACGCCTTTACGCCAGACGAACGTCCGCGTCTCCGTTCCCCATTTGAACATCGAGTACGGGTCGAGGATTCCGTTCGATGAGAAGCCTGCCACTTGGCCTTGATCGTTGATGTCTTGGGCGAAGCTTTCGTTGCCTCCGGGGAGCGCTCCAAGGCTGATGACCTGTCCGTGCTCGAAGATGACGGCGACTTGGGCCGCAGTGCCGGTGTTCGGGTCGACGTGCCCGTTTTCTGAGGAGCCGACCCCCACGCCACTGCCGTTGAGTTCGTATATGGCGCTGTCGTTCTGGCCAGACAAAGCGCCGAGGTCGGTCAGTCGCCCGTCTTGCCATGTAAACGCGTGCTGGATGTAATGGTCGGGGCAGCCGCCTGGTGGTGGCGGGCAGTTGGGGTAGTCACTGTCGAGCGTGCTCGTATCTGCCTGACCGACGAGCGTTCCGTTGCTGGTCAGAGGCACTCCGGGTCCGTCGAAGTAGCTGTTGGGCCCGCCGAACGTGCCGGGGTCGATGACCGTGTACGGGTACTGCCCGCCGTGATGAGATGCGTTCGCCACGGCCCGCACGGCATTGGCCGTATGCGTGACCTCCGAGCGACTGCTGCTCGCCGATGCAATCCCCACCGTCGTGGCACCGCCTGCCGCTACAACGGCGGCTGCACAGATGATCGCGGTCGCTACGGCGACGACCTTGCTACGAGTGAACTGCATGTTTCCCCCCTCTTGCTGGGTATTTCCAACACACCGGTCACTTACCGGAGTACTGCGGTGAAACGAATTCATGTCATTCCCCCAATCACTGTGCGAAATAGCGAACAAAGGCTTCAGTAGGCGAGCGTCTTATTCATGCCCGGAACAGGTAAGCCCGGCCTTCGTAATTACTGGCGGCGTCTCCACTCACGACCGCGGTCGTTCCTGAGATGTCCACGAGGCCGGAGATGCCGCCGTAGATACCAGCATCCGGGTCGGTGACGAAGCCTCTCAGCGTCGCAACCTGTGCCCAGCCGGTCGACGTCTTTTCGAACACGTACGCCTCGCCATCGCTCGGGTCACCGAAAGCACCCACCACAGCCATTGGGCCCGAGACTGCCAAGGAGCACCCGAACTCGGCCTTGGCGAGCGAGCCGGTGCCTTTCAGCTCCTCGGTCTGTGCCCAGCCGGTCGACGTCTTGGTGAACACATAGACGCGGCCGGCATCTCTTGCGTATCCGTACGCGCCGACGAGGATGGTTGTGCCCGAGATGGCCACTGCGTAGCCGAACTTGTCGGCGGCGACGGCGCCGGAGCCCTTCAGTTCCGCGACCTGTGTCCAGCTGCCCGCTCTCTTGGAGAACACATATGCCTGCCCGGTACCTGCGTTGTCTGCACCCACGACGATGGTGGCGCCCGAGATGGCCACTGCGTAGCCGAAGTCGTCACCCATGACGGTGTCGGAGCCCTTCAGTTCAGCCGCCTGCTCCCAACGGCCCGCCCTTTCGGTGAACGCGTAAACCCGTGAGCGTGAGTGCGTGCCCACGACGATGGTGGTGCTTGAGATAGCCACCGACGTGCCGAACCCGTCGTCCGCTCCAGAGTCCGAGCCCTTCAGCTCGGTGACTTGCTTCCAGCCGGACGACGTCTTGGTGAACACGTACGCCCGGCCGGCCTCACTTGCGTAACACGGCGCACCAATGACGATGGTGGTGCCGGCGATGGCGACCGAGTTGCCAAAGGCTCCAAACGACGGATCTGAGGTGCAATCGCCGGCTGGGTCGTCAGGGCCTTTCAGCTCGGCGACCTGCCGCCAGTTGGATCCAGACTCGGCGAACACGTACACGTCTCCTATGTCCGCCACTACAGCGGTCTCTCCCGAGATTGCCACGGAGAAGCCAAACCCGCCGCCGGCCACGGCATCGAAGGCCTTCAGCGCGGCCAATCGTGTCCCGACCGTCAGTGTCGTCCCGCGCGTCGCAGGCGACGGCTTGGCGGGGGAAACAAGACGCTTGAGCAGATTCAGGTGCGGCAGCGGGACGAAGAACACCACCACAATCGCGACCGCCACCGCGACGACCATCAAGCGATGGGTCCAGGGTCGCCGTCGGCGCAGCGACCCACCGTGCGGTCTCCTCGCTCCCGACCAGGTCGGTACGACCTCGATGACGTCGCGAGCGCTGAACGGCCAGTAGAGATCTGCAGCTTCATCAGCGACTTGCCGCAGTCGAGAGGCGACTTCGGCCTCCACCGGCGAAAGAGGTCCGTCAGGATCAGTGGGCATCATTCGGCCACCTCTTCCCCAACGGTCGGACTAAGGCCGAGGTCCTCAGCCAGGGCGGCCCTTCCCCGCGAGAGCCAGGACCGAACGGTTCCTGTTGGAGCGTTGAGCTCAGCAGCGACTTCGACGACGCTGAGTCCGACGACGTCGTGGAGCACGAGCGCGCGTTGCTGGGACCTGGAAAGACGATGGAGCGCCGCGACGATGTCGAGATGGCCTACTCCGGGGGCGCGCGTCTCGACGGAGTCAGGCTCGAGCCGGACAAGATGTCGGCCACGTTTCTGTCGCCAATGGTCAGTTGTGAGATTGTGAAGCACCCGCCGCGCCCAACCCTGTGGATCCTCGTATTGGCTGATCCGGGGCCATTCTCGCCAGGCTCGAAAGAGCACCTCCTGGACAAGGTCCCGGGAATCCTCGACATCGCCCGTGAAGAGGAAGGCCTGGCTCATCAGCGATCGCTTTGCCACGTCGAAGAACCCTTCGTAGCCATTCTCGTCTTTCGAATCGGCCAAAGCGCCCTCCCCCCCTTCCGGCACTTCACACCAATCAACACGTTTGAGTGACACCGCGCGCTGCACGGTGACTGAGAATCTCTTCATCAGCGGATGAAGAGCATCCTTGTCTTTGTGCGACGAACGAAGAGGTGGGCTTGCGCATTCTCGCGATCGACGGCCGGGCATCGTGCGTTACAAGGCTGGGACCTTGCACGTAGGTCCATGAGTGCGCCACCCCGACCAACTCCGCCAGAACGCTCGCCACGTCGAAACGTGCGGCGTCCGCTTCCCACGCCGGTAGTCGGACCGGGAACCGAACCACGTGAACCGTTGGAGGTGAGCTGCTAGCTTTCCTTGCCATCGATCAGCAACGTGAGGGTCGACGTGATAAGGGGGGTTCGATGAAGTTCATCGTCGAGGTCGGCTTTCCCACAGAGCCGTTCAACACGTACGTCCGCCAGGGCACCGCGGGTCAGAAGCTCGGTGAGGTCCTAGGCGCGATCAAGCCCGAGGTTGTCTACTTCACCGACAACGGGGTCGGGCGCGGGGCGGTGATGATCGTCGAGATCGAAAGCGCCCGCCAGGTACCTCACATCACCGAGCCGCTCATGCTCACTTTCGATGCTTCGGTGCATTACCGAGCAGCCCTGCCACCGGAGGAACTGCTGGCGGCCGGGCTCGAGCGTTACGCCACGACGTGAGAGCGGAGAGGATGCAGTCATGTGGGCACAACTCATAAAGACGCGTTTGAGACCGGGCGCGGAAGAAGGCCTCCCGCGCCTGTTCGAGCAGTTGCAGGCGCTCGAACAGCCAGGTTCAGGCTTGCTGCGCTCAACCGCAATGCGCGACGAGAAGGACCCCAGTCAGGTCTACATGCTTGTCGTTTTCGAAAGCGAGGAGAAAGCTCGCGCGAGAGAGAACGATCAGCGACGCCAAGAGGGACTGCAAGCCGTGCGGGCGACGATGGCGGAGATCTTCGACGCTGCTCCGGAGTTCGTGGACTTGACTGTCGTGGAGGAGACGTCGTACTAGGCAGGACCGCGAATCACGAGAGCCTCTCGTGGGCCCAGGAGACCTTTGAAAGGCGAGCGGCGCCATCGTCTCGTTATGGCGCGGCGGTCATTTCGAACCGACCGATGATCACGCTGGGCTGCGCGTTCGGTATCCGGCATCCTCGACTGGCACTATGAGGCTCACGTCTGGGAAGGGATCGTGTCGGCTGTCCCGTGACGATCTCAAGGCACGCACCTACCGTCTTGTTGCCACCTCGGCGGGAGCGCGAAGTTCAAGGGCTCGACCTTTGTCAAGGAGACCCTCACCGCCGCCGAGGCAACAACCGAGACCGTCCTCGAGTTGTCTGCGCCAAAGGTCACCTACGGACATGAGCAGGTCGAGCACCTATCCCTCACGGTTTCCCCGCGGTTCCCAGGCTCGATGCCGACCGGGACGGTCACGGTCAAGGCCTCCACTGAAACGCTGTGTCTGATCAGGCTCACGTCCGGTGAGGGATCGTGCCGACTGTTCCCAGACAAGCTCAAGGCGCGCACCTACCATTTCGTTGCCACCTACGGCGGGAGCGCGAACTTCAAGGGCTCGACCCTTGTCAAGGAGACCCTCACCGTCGCCGAGTAGTGAGCTGCCGGTCGTCGCTGTGGGCGTGGTAGGCACTGTCGTACTGGCAAGACCAGTCCCGGGATCGTCTGCGACTCCTAGCTGTTCCAACGGGCGGTCCTGTCGAGGCTCGGGACTGTGCCGCTTTCCAAGGTCATCGAGGTGGTCAGTTGTGCTAAGGCGTCTACGTCCGACTATCGGCAGGGCGTCACGATGCCTTCTCAGTTGTTGTGGGTGCACGACCCCAGTCGCCTTGCGAGGGAAGCCTAAGGGCCGTGCACCCCGTCATCCTGGTCGCGATTCACCAGGAGACGCTTGTCGATGGAACCGAGGTGAACGACGGAAGGACGTCCACTGGTCCACCTTGGCCGATCACTGCAGGACGACAATCTGTCCGAGCGGATCGACTCTGAGTACCGCCCAGGCCCCAGGCGGTAGGGAAGCCACCTTCTTGCGACCCACTCAAGGCGCCGGTCGCGGGGGAGCCTCAGCTCGTTCGAGCGACGATGCCCTCCATCTCCGGGGCTGAGAAGGCTCGCATGGTCTTGGAACGGATGTTTCCCGCCGCGCCCACCTTGAGCAACGCCTCCACGGCGGACTCCTCATCTGGGTAGTCAGCGACTGTGACGAGGTCGTACTCGCCAACCGTCCAGACAAGCTCGCGTACCTTGCCGCCGCTCGCCTCCACGAGCTTTGTGAAGTCTTTGGCACGCTCGGTGCTCTGACGGAAGTTCTTGATCCCTTGGTCGGTCCAGTTGAGCAGGGACACATAAGTAGGCATTCCGATTCCCCCCTTTGGTCTGTCCCGTTCGGGACGTATTCATCCGTATCCTACGCGCGGGTCGAGTTTCGCGCCGCTGCCAAAGTCCGCCCCAGACCGTTGAGCTTGGGGCCTTCAAGTCGATGATGGACCAGCAGTCGTGTGTGCCGGGTGAGTAAGCGGACATCACGAGCGAGGTGGACCCGTCGGTCCAAAGCGACACCACGTTCAGTCCCGACGAGTTGGAACCGCTGACATAGTTCACGCCCGTGTCGATGTCGGAGATGTTTGACATAGCCGTGTTCCCGGCCACGTCGACGCCCGCGCAGATCTGGCCCTCGTCGGTCCAGTAGGCGTTGGCACCCGTGAAGGCCGTCTGCAGGTCGGCCTGGGCTCTCCACCCATGGTTGTCTCGGCTCGGACGCCCGACGAGTCCGCGCGACCGCCAGGCAAGCGCGCTCTCTGGCCCGTATCTCTGAGTCGACAGGCGACTGGGGAAGCTGAGATGACAAGATGGCCGAGAAGAGCTGCAAGCCTGCACGCGAAGGAAGCATGCTTTCACCCATGTACGAGGCTGCTCGCCGCTTCGCGGCTGCCACGGTGGCAATGATCCTTCTCGCATTGGTCGCCTGCGATTTGTGGATACGAAGTTTCCAGCTTTGGTGGGACCGGCACTCGCTGATCTGCTCAGTCGCCACCAGTCTGTTGGTGCTCGCCGTGGCCGGGCTGATCGTCGACGAGGTTGTTGCCCGTCGGCAGCGCCGCGAGCGCGCTCTGTCGGTCGCTGTCCAAGGGTTGATCGTGTACGGCCAAGCTCGTCGAGCATGGAATACGGTCATGACGATCGGCGACACTGGAGAAGGGTCCGCGAGCACTCTGATTGAGGAGCTACGAACCCTAGCGAGCATGTTGCTGACAGCCGCTCCGAGCTTGTTCGATGACCCCGTGGCCCGCCGGTTTCTAGAGGAGGTCGAGCTCTTCTCGGCGTCGGTCTTTCGAGAGGCTATCAGGCCCCGAGGCCAGCTGAGCGAGGACGACCGTACCCATCTTGAGTCTGCAATGACCCGACTGCGAGTGGCCGTGGATCCTCTGTTCGTGCGGATCCCGAACGCAGACCGCGCCCTGCTTGAGGGTCCACCCTAGGCCCTTACACATCGTTGACGCGACGAGGCTCGAGCCTGCAGCGTCCGCCGCTATCGCCACGGGTACGGAAGCGTTGGTCACCGCGAGTGAGCCCATTATCGACTGCACACGCTGTGGATCGTTGCCGGCAGATTCTCAGAAGACATACCGGCCGAAGCGTCTCCACGCGACGGAGACGGCAACTGAGAGCAACACGAGGTTGACCACGATGCGGGTCTCGACGCGACGCAAGTGGACCACCGTTGCAAGAGCCATCGCGATCGCCAGGCCGGTTGTGGCGAGCGGGACCAAGGCGGTGGCGATCTTGGTGACTGCAGGAAGGATCAGTTCTACTGCGCCGGCACCTTGATCGCTCCGATAGCCTTCATTCGAGCTGCGGAGAAGTCCGCCATATACGGCGACCGGGCCTGCAGATCGTTTGTTCGCCGGGTCAGTTTCAGAAAGCCTGCTATCAGGAAGGCCGCGGCAAGCACTCTGGCTGCGACCCACAATGCAGGGCTCTGAGCGGTCATCCTGCACCTCGGGTGTGCTCATCGCTAGATCGACGGCATCTCTGCCCCATCGCCACCCGCCACCTTGACCTACCACCCAGCCCTAAGTTAACGCCGCCACGTGGGCGAACGTGGGCGCTTCCGTGCCCAACCACGCCGCCCGAAGCGGGCGGGGCCTGCGCCCGGCCAGCGACATGAGGTGGCCTCCGGGGACCACTCGCCCATCCTCGTCACGTCGGACACCGGCGTGTAGACCCGTTCGGGAGTGGCAGCGATCGAGCGGGAGGTTTCGACTTGCAGGGACATGTGCGCGCGTCTGTCGAATCCGACGCTCTTCGTTGCGGACGCCATCCGGAGCAGCTCGCCTCGTGCCCGAAGAGCCCGTGCTGTGCCGCGACCCGGCGTTCGGAGATCCTTCGCAGCGCGTTTTTGGGGCGCGTGTTATGTGGCGCAGCTCCCCGTCCGTAGCCGTCTGATCTGCTTGCGTTCGGCGACGCGCCCCCGACACCGTGGCCGTGCCAGAACTGGTAGATCTGGGACGCGAGCGAGGCGTACGGGTCGTCGGTCGTAGGTCCGGCAGCCCGCCGACGGGGTCCCACGGGGGAAGCGGTGTGAGGATGCCCACGACGCGCTGGACGACGCGCCCGAGTCTGTTGTGCAGGCAGGCTGTTGTGACGACGCGCCCTCGTCTCGTGGCCTAGCCTGTCCTTACGGCAGCAGACAGCTGCAGCAGTGAGCGCCGGTGGCGCACTCGGCGAGCCGGCGAGCGAGGGGACGAGCAGATGCCAGCAGTGCGTTTCATACCACGAGCACGGGGGTCAGGTGGCCTGGCACGGACGATGATCGGTGCCGCGTCGCTCCTCTGCGTGCTGGGAGGCGCCGGGCTCGCCGCGGCGTCAACAACTGCGTCGTACTCCTTCAAGGTCACGGGAGCGGGCTCAGGGACGCTGCACAACGGCCGGTACGGTGGTTGCCTCAACGGAAGCGGCCAGATCGACGTGAACGACATTGTCGGCACCATCACCCACTTCACCAAGGACGTGGTGAGCTGGAACCTCACGATCGAGGAAACGCACAACGGCACCTTCCACTTCGCCGGCTCGCCGATCGCACATCCGACCACCGAGTTCTCGGCGATGCCCACAGGCACGAACTTCTCGGCCGTTCAAGGCGACCACTTCTTCGCCGACAAGGGCACCGTCACCATCCACGGCAAGGGCACGACGGGATCGATCTCGGCCACCT
>JBEKBX010000026.1:0-50001 GCA_050015175.1 Acidimicrobiales bacterium
TCTTGGTGCCGCCGGCTTGGACAGCGTTGCCGGTTCGCGGGCCCGGGAACGAGCGGGAGGAGTCATAGGAACAGTTTCCCATGACTAGCACAGATGTCAGTGTATTACCAAAAGTTCTTTAGGTATGCCCGCGCTATCCGAAGCTGCCGACAGCGACCAGCTAGCTCTGGCGGGGAGCGAACCGGAGGCCTTCGGCGAGCTGTTCAAGCGACATTCGCGTTCCGTCTATGCCTACTGCGCACGGCGGACTGGCAACCTCGATCTTGCCGAGGATCTAACCAGCGTTGTGTTCATGGAGGCGTTCCGACGCCGCCGCAAGCTGCAGCTCTCGAACACGAGCGCACTGCCCTGGCTAATCGGTGTGGCCAACAACGCCGTTCGAAACGCTGATCGCTCGCTCCGACGTTATCGATCGGCGCTCGATCGCATTCCGGTCCCGGCGAACGGCATGACTCCCGAAGAGGACGCGATGGAACGCCTCGGGGCACAAGAGGCACTCGCCAGCGCGCTCGAAGCGATATCGGCGCTCACTCAAGGAGAACAGGACGTCGTCCTCCTCGTCCTGTGGAGCGAATTCACTTACGCAGACGCGGCAACGGCGCTCGGTATCCCGGTTGGCACCGTCCGCTCTCGTCTGGCTAGTGCCCGTGCCAAGTTCAAGGACTCTGCCCCCGTTACCTCGACGGCCATCACTCAATAAGAAAGGAAGCACCAATGAACCTCCTCGAAACCCCTCCCGTCCCTACCCTGAGTGATCTCCGACTGTCGACTCGGCAGGAACACCTCGTGAAGGAGATCGCGGGACGCCGCCGAAACCGACGGAGAGGCGGCCTGGCGGTAGGTGGCGGTGCCCTCGTTGCGAGTGGCGTCGCGACGGCCTTGCTCGTCCTGACCGGTTCGGGCACCGCGAACGCGTTTGCGGCCTGGACGGCAGCGCCGACGACGCCAGCGCCCAGCCAGGTAGCGAGCGCCGAAGCGACATGCGAGGCTGCGGCGGCCACACCGCCACCGGACAAGACAGCGGGATTGGCCACGGGCGCGACCCAAGTGTCGCTCGTCGACACTCGCGGACCCTTCACACTGGTCTTGTTCGGGGCAAACACATCTACCACCCTCATGTGTGTCAACGGCCCGTCGATCAATTCCAGCGCACAGGCCAACTCGCAAATGAGGTCAATCGGTAGCCAGCCGGTGTTGCCCGAGGCTGGCCAGATTGCCGTCGACCGGCTCCAAGCCGAATCTGCCAACGGCGGACAGGCCTACACGGTCGCCGAAGGTTCGGTCGGCTCCGGCGTGACGGCCGCGACGTTGGTGCTGAGCGACGGTTCGGACGTCGTCACCACGACCGGCAACGGCCTCTTCCTTGCCTGGTGGCCTGGTAGTGCTGTCGTCACATCGGCGACTGTGATCACCGCCACCGGAACGACAACTCAGCCGATCAGTTCGTCGACGCAAGCTACCGGCGGTTCCGACAACACTGTCGAGCGATCCATCGGCATCGGCCAGTGAGTGGCGAGGTCGTCGTCCTGTCAGCAGCCCGCGAAACCTTGGCAATGCCGGTTCGGTGGTACTACCTGCTGGCGGGAACCTCCATCGAGCGCTCGAACAATTGGGCGACATCGAGGATCTTGACTTCCTCCTCCCGACCGCGCACCTTAACGGCGTCGTCCAACATGATCAAGCAATAGGGGCAGCCCGTCGCCACTACATCCGCACCTGTAGCGAGCGCCTCGTCGGCGCGCTCCAAGTTGATGCGCGTGCCCTGCTCCTCGAGCCACATGCGCGCGCCTCCGGCCCCGCAGCAGAAGCTGCGCTCGCGACAGCGCCCCATCTCGACGGGACTGACACCGGGCACCGCAGCGATGACCGAGCGCGGCGGGTCGTAGACCTGGCTGTGACGGCCGAGGTAACAAGGGTCGTGATAGGCGACCTTCGCGTCGAGACGATTCGGTCGCAGCTTCCCTTCTGCTATCAGCCTGTCCAAGAGCTGGGAGTGGTGGACGACCTCGAAGTTGCCTCCGAGCGCCGGGTATTCCTTCGACAGGGAGTTGAAGCAGTGCGGGCACGAGGCGATGAGCTTGTGCGCGCCGGCTGACGTCAGCGCCTCGATGTTCCGGTGAGCCTGCACCTGGAACAGGTACTCGTTGCCAAGCCTGCGGACCGGGTCACCCGTGCACGACTCGGCAGGGCCGAGGACGGCGAAGCTGACGCCGGCCCGGTGCAAGAGGCGCGCAATCGACTGGGTCGTCTTGCGGGCCCGCTCGTCGAGTGCCCCTGCACATCCCACCCAGAACAGGTACTCGACGTCGTCCGGGATCTCACCGTCCACGACCGGGACCTCGAAGTCGAGACCCGATGTCCATTCGAGCCGCTTGGAGGCCCCGAGACCCCACGGGTCGCCCCGGCTTTCAACATTGCGCAGCATCGAAGCGGCCTCCGGCGGGAAACGGGCCTCGTTCAGGACTTCGTAGCGGCGCATGTCGATGATCGCGTCGACGTGCTCGATGTCGACCGGGCACTCCTCGACGCACGCCCCGCACGTCGTGCAGGCCCAGAGGACGTCGTCGGTGACGACATTCGGCACCAATGCCTGCTTGGTGCCCCGGAACAGCTCCTCGCGCAGGTCCATGACGAGAAGCTTGGGGGAGAGGGACTTCCCGGTGCTCCAGGCCGGACACTGGCTCTGGCAGCGGCCGCACTCGGTACAGGTCACGAGGTCGAGTAGCTGCTTCCAGGTGAAATGGTCGATCCTGCCGGCACCGAAGATCGTTTCCTCGTCCATCGTCTCGAGATCGATCTCGGGGGTCTTGTCGAGGGCGCCCAGGCGTGAGGGCTGGCGCGTATACGCGATGTTCAACGGTGCCATGAAGATGTGAAGGTGTTTGGTGTAGACGAGCAGCACCAGGAACGCCATGACCACGACCACGTTGAGGTCCACGAAGACCGTCGCGACAGTCCGGTTGGCTTGTACCCCGAGCGGCCGTAGCGCGCGCCCGAGGCCATGGGAGGCGAAGGCCCACCAGCCGTAGGGGAAATCACCCGTGTTCGTCTGAGCCGCGCGGTAGACGAGGAGTGTGACGACCACGAGGGCGATCATCCCGAGCGTGATCCACGCCACGGCCGTGTTCGAGCCGTAGAAGCGGGAGGCACGACCCTCCCGTTTCGGGGAGGAGCGGAGGCGGACGACGCTGAACACGAACACGGCGATGAGAACGGCGCAGGCGAAGAAGTCCTCGGCAAAGCCGACGACGGCCGCGTGGCCGATGCCGGGGATGGCGAAGTTCCGCTGGAACAGTTCCCCATAGGCCTCGATGATCGTGAGGATCAGCACGCAAAAGCCCCAGAAGGTGAAGGCGTGCGCCACGCCGGGCAGCCTCCAGCGCAGCAGCCGGCGCTGTTCGACGACCTCCTCCAGCTCGAGCCTAGCGCGCCCCTTTTGCGTGAGTCGGCCGGGCGCCGGCCGGCCCGAGGAGACGAGCCCGAAGACGTACGCGAGGCGCCGACCGGCTATCGCCAGCGCGACCGCAGTGGCGGCCAGGCCGATCGGGTACCTGGTCAGCACACGGCCCCCCGCCGCTCAGGCCTGGCGGTCGCGGAAGTTCTCGAAATAGCGGCTCGGGGTCGGCCCGCGTTGATGCTGGTACTTGGAGCCGAGAACGGCTGATCCGTACGGGATGGCGGCGGGAGTTGTCATCCTGAGGAAGCTGATCTGGCCGATCTTCATGCCGGGGTACAGGGTGATCGGGAGGTTCGCCACGTTGGAGAGCTCCAGCGTCAGGTGACCGTCCCACCCCGCGTCAACGAAACCGGCCGTCGAGTGGATCAGGAGCCCCAGCCTCCCGAGGCTCGACTTGCCCTCCAGGCGGCCGACGAGGTCGTTGGGGAGGCGGACCCGTTCGACCGTGGAGCCGAGGACGAACTCGCCCGGGTGCAGCATCAGGGCGTCGTCCTCGGAGATCGCGACCAGTTCGGTGAGCTCTTCCTGGTCCTCCTTGACGTCGATCGCACGCAGATTGTGGTTGCGGAAGACGCGGAAATAGCGATCGACGTGCAGGTCGACGGAGGAAGGCTGGATGCAGCCCTCCCCGAGCGGGTCGATGCCGATCCGGCCGCTGGCCAGCTCTTCACGGATCGTCTGGTCGGACAGGATCATGGCCTTGAGCAGGTTAGTCGTCTTCAGCAGAGAATTCCCCGTGACAACCTTGCCACGATGATGGTAAGGTTGGGTCCATGGCTCCCGATGGGCTGACTATCCACGAGGCGGCGGCCACGACCGGATGGTCGCCCCGGATGCTGCGCTACATCGAGGAGGCCGGACTCGTGGCACCTCGCCGTTCATCTTCCGGCTATCGCCTTTACGGGCCCGCCGAGCTGCAACGTCTGCGAACGCTGCTTGAGCTTCTCGAAGGCTTCGGCATAGAGCTGAGCGACGTGGGCTTCGCCCTTCGCCTGCGCGACGACGTTCGGCTTCGCGACGGGCTCGAAGCCTGGTTCAGCTCCGAAGCCGTGCGGCCCGCTGAGGTGGACCCGGGCGAGTGGCTGGCCTTCGAGCAGGAGAAGCACACGCAGTTGCTGGCCGCCAACACGGCCGGTTGGAACAGGGCGCCGGCTGTGGCAACGGCCGACCGGAGCAAGGAGATCGCATGAGCTTCGAATTCAAAGTGGCCGACCTCTCCCTGGCCGAGCTCGGCCGCAAGGAGATCGAGCTTGCCGAGCACGAGATGCCCGGCCTGATGGCGATCCGGCGCGAGCAGGCGGCCGCCCAGCCACTCAGAGGCGCACGAATCTCTGGGTCCTTGCACATGACTGTGCAGACGGCGGTCCTCATCGAGTCTCTCGTCGCTCTCGGGGCCGAGGTCCGCTGGGCCTCCTGCAACATCTTCTCCACCCAGGACCATGCGGCCGCAGCAGCGGTCGTGGGCCCCAATGGCTCACCGGCCGAGCCGCGTGGCGTGCCCGTGTTCGCCTGGAAAGGCGAGACGCTCGAGGAGTACTGGCACTGCACCGAGCAGATGCTGCGGTGGCCGGATGGCGGCGGCCCGAACATGATCCTCGACGACGGCGGGGATGCGACCCTGCTCGTGCACAAGGGAGCCGAGTTCGAGAAGCAAGGCGCGGTGCCGGACCCGGCCGGCGCGGAGAACGAGGAGCTCGCCGTCATCCTGCGCTTGCTCGAGCGTTCGCTGGCCGAGGATCCGCGACGCTGGAGCGAGATCGCCAACCACGTCAAGGGCGTGACCGAGGAGACCACGACGGGCGTCCATCGCCTCTACCAGATGCAGGAGGGCGGCGAGCTCTTGTTCCCGGCGATCAATGTGAACGACTCGGTGACCAAGTCGAAGTTCGACAACAAGTACGGCTGCCGCCACTCACTCATCGACGGCATCAACCGTGCGACCGACGTGCTCATCGGGGGCAAGGTCGCGCTCGTCTGCGGGTACGGCGACGTAGGCAAGGGCTGCGCCGAGTCGCTGAGCGGCCAGGGCGCCCGAGTGGTCGTGTCCGAGATCGACCCGATCTGTGCGCTCCAGGCGGCGATGGACGGCTACCAGGTCGCGACGGTCGAAGACGTCGTGGAGACGGCGGACATTTTCGTGAGCGCCACCGGCAACAGGGCCGTCATCACGGCCGAGCACATGGGCCGGATGAAGCACCAGGCGATCGTCGGCAACATCGGCCACTTCGACAACGAGATCGACATGGCCGGGCTGGCGAAGGTGCCGGGCGTCGAGCGTGTGAACATCAAGCCGCAGGTCGACAAGTGGGTCTTCCCCGACGGCCACGCCGTGATCATTCTCGCGGAGGGCAGGCTCCTGAACCTCGGATGCGCCACGGGACACCCGAGCTTCGTGATGTCCAATTCCTTCACCAACCAGGTCATGGCGCAGATCGAGCTCTTCACCAAGCCGCAGGACTACGAGCCCAGGGTCTACGTGCTGCCCAAGCACCTCGACGAGAAGGTCGCGCGCCTGCACCTGGACGCCTTGGGTGTGCATCTCACGAAGTTGACGGAAGAGCAGGCGGAGTACATCGGTGTGCCGGTCGAGGGCCCGTACAAGTCGGACGCGTACCGGTACTGAGCGGCAGTGGCCGCGCGGAGGACTCTCCGCAGACTCCCGGACCTGGCTATTCAGCCTGAAGGACCTTTGCGAAACGGTCGGCCGTGATGTTGCGGCCCGTGATCACGACCACGAGCCGTCCGGCTATGTCGATCTTGCCGCCCAGGACCGCTGCGACCCCTGCTGCGCCGGCGCCCTCTGTGACGAGGCCATGGTTGGAGAACAGCCAGCGCATAGCGGCACGGAGCTCGTCGTCGTCGACGGCGACGAGCTGTGCTCCGGCGATAAGGCCAACAGTCACCGAGCCCGGTTCTAGGTTTCCCGCCAGCCCGTCAGCGATCGTGTCACCCACCGGCACGTGCACGATATGGCCCGCGGCGACCGCGGCGGCGATCCCACGGGACTCGCTCGACTCGACGCCGGCTAGGCGAACCCCCGGGCGTGACTTGGCCCAGAGCGCGAGCCCCGAGAGAAGGCCGCCCCCGCCGACCGGCGCGACCACGGTCAACTCACCGAGCGCCTGGGCGTCGAGCTCGCAGCCGATCGTCGCCTGCCCGGCGATGACGAACGGGTCGTTGTACGGAGAGAGGTACGAGGCTCCATCCGAGGCTGCGAGTCGCAGCGCGTATTTCTCGGCCGTCTCGTAGTCCGCACCGTGCTCTACGAGCTCAATCGGGTAGGTGCGAAGCGCTGCGACCTTCGCAACTGAGGAGTGCTCCGGCACGACGACAGTCGCCCGACGGCCGAGACGCACCGATGCCCACGCGACGCCGAGGCCATGGTTTCCCGCGCTCGCCGTCACCGCTCGCTGATCCGGCTGCAAGGTCGAAACCCCGGCGAGCCCACCACGGACCTTGAATGCGCCAGTGGGCTGGAAGGTCTCGAGCTTGAGAAAGCCATTGGGGGCGATCGGGCTCGAAACGAGAGGAGTGGGCTCCAAGACCGAGTGCACGGTCTGCCAAACCAGCTCCAAGTCTTCGAGCGTCGGAGTTCGCACCAGCCTTGTCGTCTCGGCCGGTCCTTCAGGCTCAGTCATGCGTGTGACGATACCGATCTTCTGTGTATGGCCGCGAAGTGACGCCGCGCGGAGTCGGCGTCTGAGCTGGTCGCAACGGACAGTACCTCCCAACTACCCGGATGCTTTCTGGATTACGCCCGAGCTCGAACTGGTCTCCTTCCTCAGAGCAGTTCGGCTGGTAGAGAACGCCTCGGATCGCGGACAGGTGCTCGGCTAATCTGGTGGGAGTTCCGCGGGCGTAGTTCAGCGGCAGAACATCAGCTTCCCAAGCTGAGAACGCGAGTTCGATTCTCGTCGCCCGCTCCGATAAGTTCCCTGGTCAGAGCAGATATTCGCCTGGCGGCCAACAGACAACGTCTCGGCCGCGCGCGCTACGCGCGCGGGGAGCTCCGGCGTGAGCGGTTCGGAAGCTCTACGACCTGCGCAACGGGAGCGTTCTTCGCCTCAGCGACCAAGGCGTCGAGACCGGACGCAATCGCGTGATCACGCTCGGCGGTCGCGTGCTGATAGATCAGCGCCGCTCTCGGAGTGCTGTGACCCAGCCTGGCCATCAGCTCCGCTGTCGTCGCCCCTGTGCGTGCCGCCATCGTGCCGGCGAAGTGCCTGAGGTCGTGGAAGTGCATGTTGTTGAGTCCAGCTGCGTGGCGGGCCTTGGCGAACTGGCTTCCGAAGTGCTGTCCGCTGAGTGGCCCACCCTTGTCGCCAGTGAAAACGGGAGCGGTCGGTGCTGGGCCAACGAATCGGGCGAGGTGATCTTCGAGGATGTCGGCGAGAACCTTCGGAATCGCGACGGTGCGGCGACCGGCGTCGCTCTTGGGTGGCCCGATGACGCGTCCCTGTCCGCTTACCAGCTGAGCCTGTTCGGTCACAGAGATGGTTCGATGCACTAGGTCGACTCGCTCGCGTGTCAGGGCCGAGCATTCCCCGAGGCGCAGACCGGCGTACGCGGCCGTGTAGACGAGCGCTCGATAGTGCTCTGGAAGCGCTGAAGCGAGGGCATCGACCTGCTCAATGGTTGGGATGGGACGCTCGGGTGAGCGCTCTTGTCCTGCCCTCTTGATCGTGCACGGGTTAGCGAAGAGCATCCGGTCTTCCACGGCCGTACCCAGGATTGTCCGCAATAGGCGGTAGCACTTGGCAGCGCTGACGGGTTTGGCGCGGGCAATCCCGGAGTACCAGGTCCGCACCTTGGCCGTCGTGATCTGGACCAGTTCGAGGTGGCCGAAGGCGGGCACCAGATGGCGGTTCAACTGAGAGGCGTACAGCTCCCTCGTCCTGGGGCGGAGGTTGTGACGGTCCTCCAACCACTGCTTGGCGTACTCCTCGAAGCGCTTCCGTCCTTCGTTGGCGTCGACCCACTGGCCCTTACCGATGTCAGTTCGGATGTTGGCGAGCCATGCGTCGGCGTCCGCCTTGGCATCGAAGGTGTGGTCCGCAATGTAACGCTTCCCCTCGTGCCAGTAGCTTGCCTGGTAGCGACCGGAGTTGAACTTGCGAACGCTCCCGAACGTGCTAGTTCGCTTGCGAGCCATTCAATCCTCCTCTCAGTCTTGACAATTACTCTCTGTCCTGGCGAAGCGCTTGTGCGGGACTTGGTGTGTGATATCGCGACGGCCGAATGTCGCCGATGTGCCTGCAGCCGGTCGCGCGAGTGTCTCAGCACCCAGGGCGACGCTCCGCACCGTGGACGCATACCACTTCGTCCCCCCATGTGCTGTGGGTACCGCTTCTTCGTTGAGCTCGCGGGCAATAAGGGACCAACCGGCCCCGGACTCGTGGGCCACCCGGATGCGAACCACCACGTCGGCGGCGAGGGTCCTTGGGCGGCCAAGCCGGACACCCTGCGCTCGCTTGATTACCAGAGCGTCACGGGTGCGCTGACCGATGATGCGGCGTTCCCACTGCGCGGCCGACGCCATGACGTTGGCCATGAACTCGCCAGCCGGGGTGGAGAGGTCGATTCCGAGATCCAGCGCGACGAGATTCCACTGGCCTCGCTGCGCACGCGCCATGAGGCCAGCGAAGTCAACGAGCGATCGCGACAGGCGGTCGAGCTTGGCGACGATGAGCGCCGCCGCCTCGCCTGACTCCACGCATGCGAGCGCGACGGCGAGCCCTGGCCGGTTGAGGGTCCGGCCACTCAGGACGTCCTCGTGGATGGCTAGCAACTCCCATCCGCGCCGAGAACACTCGGCCTCGACGGCAGCCCGCTGCGCAGCCAGTCCGAGGCCGGAGTCGCCCTGTTCTTCCGTGCTCACGCGGCAGTACCCAACGACGGATGTCGGGCTGCCAGTGCGTGTTCGGGTCCTGGTCAACGGCCCTAGCTTACACTAATCCCTCGTATCGCGCAAAGCCGAATCATGTACGTGTTCAGACTCGCTCTTGGGAGACGATGCCTCAAGTGCGATGAGCGCCCCCTCGAGTCGCCGGAGCAAGGCACGCGCGTCAGGGGTCCTTGCCTCGAGTTCGCCCTTCGCGACGGCCGAGACGACTGATCGAAGCAGGTTCGCTGCCTCGCGAGAGATCTCATCGTCCACTTCACGAGTGTGGCGCATCGCCTAAGCGGGCGCACGGATCAGCGCTGCGATGTTTCGCAATGATCGCCAATCACCTAGCGATCACCGCGGAGGCTCTCTCTCCTGTCAGTTGCCCCGCTGCTGGCGAGTCCGTCCCTCATCGAGATCGGCGGAGCGCTGGGCGGTCGTCACCGATCTTGAGGGTACCGAGCGGGTGCGGCGTTGCGCCGGATGCTGCGGCTACCGCCACTCCCCTGGGCGCGTGATCATGCGATGGCCGACGAAAGCTGTGTCCGGTAGTTGGCACCGCCCCAGCACCGTCGTCGAGATGTGTAAGTCGAATTTCATCGCTACTCCGCTATTGCGGGATTGGCGGTGGCCATCCATTTTTTGATGAGCGCAACCAGCTCTTTGCCGGCGTCCAACCGCGTGCGCAGAAGTTCTCGCTCAGACCGATCGTCCGAGCCGCGACCACCCGAGGGAAGGATGTCTTCGAGCTCGAGCGCTAGCCACTGTCGAAATGGGTCGGCGTTGATCCAACCGTGTTTGATGTCCTGTAGCAGGTCCATCCAAACGAGCTGCGGGTCTTGGATCTCGCCGTCGTGACGCATCCGGATAACCGACTCGGTGTTGATCGTCCTGACGACGAGCTGCCGGAATCGTCGGCGGATCTGTCGTTTCCATCGCTCACGCCGTGCGGCAGCGGTTCCTGTTCCTGGCCGCTGACGAAGTCGACCGCTGAATCTTGACCCACAGCAGCAAGTTTCTCTGCTGCACTGGCAGATGCGACTATCGCCGAGGTCGAACGCGTCACTGACTTGGCAAGGCCTTTTTGGGGTATCCGGTCCGCCCAGTAGGCGAGAGCCAGGTGATGGGTCTCCTTGGATGCGGGAAGCTCGTCAGACGCCTCGGCTTGGGACGAAGCGTGGAGATCGGGCTCGCGCCAGCAAGACTGGCGGAATATGGCTGGGCGCGGATACTACCGACCGCATGGACCTGCTACTCCCCCTGCGGACGTGAAACCTGGCCCGTAGCATTACCGCGTGATCGAAGCTCAGGTCGAGCCCACGCGAACTGTCCACGCCGGACGCCCGTCGACCTCTGAAACACATCGAACCAACATGATCAGCGCTGACGAAGGCCGAGGCGAGGCGGCTGTGGATCGGCTTGAGGATCTTCTGGGCTTCCCACCCTTCACCGAAGTCGCCCTCAGTAGGGTTCGTTGTAGGAGGTGGCGCTAGCGGTGACGATGATCGCGCTCCCTCCGGCTCCGGGGCAGCTGGTCCATGTTCGGCAGCGCCAGTATCTCGTGGAGGAGATCGTCCCAGCTCCTTCTCCTGGAGACGCCACACTTGTCCGCCTGGCCTGCGTCGATGACGATGCCCAAGGCCAGGCCCTTGAGGTCTTGTGGGAGTGCGAGGTCGACCCTGAAATCCTGGACGCGGAAGCCTGGGGCGACCTTGGCGCCAAAGGGTTCGACGAACCCAGGCACTTTGCTGCCTACGTGCATGCTCTCCGCTGGAATTCGGTCACCGCTGCTGATCCGCGGCTATTCCAATCGCCATTTCGAGCCGGCATCCGCCTTGACGCCTATCAGCTCGAACCGCTCCGGAAGGCTCTCCTGCTGCCACGCGTCAACCTCTTTATCGCCGACGACGTCGGCTTGGGCAAGACCATCGAAGCGGGGCTGATCGCTCGCGAGCTGCTGCTCCGCCGGAAGGTCCGCGAGATCGTGATTGCCACTCCGCCATCGATGCTTCTCCAGTGGCGCGAGGAGATGGAATCCCGGTTTGGGCTCACGTTCGAGATCCTCGATCGCGAGTACATCGCACGGGTTCGGCGTGAGCGCGGCTACGGCGTCAATCCCTGGTCCACGCATCCGCGGCTTCTCGTCTCGCAGCGCTTGTTGATCGACGAAGACTACGTGGGTGGCCTGCGCGACCATCTGGGAGATTTCCGGCCGGGAACTCTGCTCATCCTCGACGAGGCGCATCACGCCGCGCCGGCGAGCGGCGTGAGGTACGCGATCGACTCCAAGATCACCCGAGCTGTTCGTGACCTCGCCAGCCGGTTCGAGCACCGCCTGTTCCTCTCCGCAACCCCACACAACGGGCACTCGAACAGCTTTTCGGCGCTCCTCGAGCTGCTCGATCCTCAGCGGTTCTGCCGCGGTGTGCCTGTCGCGGCAAAGCTCCGTGACGAGGTGCTCGTACGTCGCATGAAGGAGGACATCCGCGAAATCTCCGGCGGCTTCCCCAAGCGCACCCCTGTCCAAGAGGACATCACCGGCCTTCCCGACGATGCTCCCGAGCTGCGCTTGTCAAAGCTGCTCGACCAATACCGTCAGCTTCGCGAGGAGCGTCTCAGCGGTGAGTCGAAGCGGACGCAAGCTGCCTCGGGCCTGCTCATCTGCGGCCTCCAACAGCGGCTCCTCTCCTCGATCGAGGCGTTCGCCCGGACGCTTCGCGTCCACCGCCGAACCGTGGCCCGCCAGTGGGAAGCGTCTCGTGTCGAGCGGACCTCCACCGTCGAGACGGACCGTCTCGACCTCCTTACGGGCACGCTCTCCAACGACGACGAGCGGGCATATGAACCAGAGGAGATCCTCGCCCAAGAGGAGGACAGCCAGTTCGCCGCGGCCAGTGCCGCCTCTGTAGGGAACGTTACGGAGGACCGATCTGCTGAGCTGTTCGCTCGCGAGCAGCGACTGCTCGATGAGATGGCAGAGATCGCCGACGCCGCGCGGGGGCTGCCCGACGCCAAGGTTCGCAAGCTCGTGGACTGGATGGCGGAGAACATGCTCGACGGCGTCACCTGGAGGCCGCTGCGCATCCTTATCTTCACCGAGTACGACGACACCAAGCGATACCTGCGCGAACAGCTCCTCGCCGCGCTTGCCCACACGGAAGACTCCGGCCGTCGCATCGTGGTCTTCCACGGCCCCACCCCCCTCGAAGAGCGCGAAGAGATCAAGCGAGCCTTCAACGCTCCGCCCGAGACCAACCCGGTCCGCATCCTCATCGCTACTGACGCTGCACGCGAGGGCCTCAACCTTCAGGCCCACTGCTGGCACTTGTTCCATTTCGACGTGCCGTGGAACCCGTCTCGGATGGAACAGCGCAACGGCCGCATCGACCGCAAGCTTCAGCCCCAAGACGAGGTCTTCTGCCACTACTTCGTCTATCTCCAGCGGCCGGAGGACCGGGTGCTCCAGGTCCTCGTGCGCAAGACCGAGACCATTCGCAAAGAACTGGGCAGCCTCGCCGACGTCGTCGAGAGCCGCCTGGAGGAGATGCTCAAGGGCGGCATTCGCCACTCGAATATCGATCTGCTCAGCCAGGAGATCGAGGAAGCGGATATCGACCCTGACGCCAAGGCGACCGTTCGCGACGAGCTGGAGGAAGCACGCCAGCGCCAGCACGACCTCAGGCAGCAGCTCGACGGGCTTCGCAACCGATTGGAGACATCGCGGTCATGGATCGGTCTCAACGACGAGCACTTCCGACAGGCGCTCGGCTCGGCCCTTAACCTCATCGGCGCGGAGGGACTCCGACCTCTTTCCACAGAGGATGGAGGGCTTGAGCGCTTCGCATTCCCCGTCCTCGACGAGCGTGCCGACCCAACGTGGACCGAAACGATGGACTCGCTCCGCGTCCTGCGTCCCCGCGGTGAGCCGGTCTGGCAATGGCGTCGGGAATCGCCTGTCCGTCCGGTCGTGTTCGAGGACCCGGGGGTTGTCTCTGATGACGTGGTCCACCTCCACCTCGAACACCAAGTCGTCCGCCGACTGCTCGGACGCTTCACCGCCCAGGGTTTCGTTCTCCATGACCTGTCACGTGCCTGCCTAGCGCAGACGCAGGACTCGATCCCGCGCATCGTCCTTCTCGGTCGCATCTGCTTGTACGGCGCACGCGGTGTCCGGCTCCACGAGGAGTTGGTGCCCGTTTCTGCACGTTGGACAGACCCCGAGGACCGGAAGGGCGGTCTCACCCCATACAGGCGAACGGCAGAGCGAGACACGCTGAGCCTCCTAGAGGACGCGCTCCTCGATCACGGACGCGTTTCAGAGACGGTGTCACACCGCCTTCTCGCATCGGCGGGCCGCGATGTGCACGAACTGCTGCCATTCCTTGAGGAGCGGGGAGCCGAAGTCGCATCGGACGCCCGTCGACAGCTCGCAACGCGCGCTGAGGCCGAAGCAAAGGCCATGTACGACATCCTCGTCTCGCAACGTGACCGGGTCTCCAAGACTGAGCAGCGGTCGCGCCAGTTTCGCTTCGACATTGATGAGGAAGTCCGTCAACTTGAAGCCAACCGACGGCACTGGGAGCGCCGACTGGAGCAGATCGAGAGAGAAATCCTTGACGAACCCGAGCGGATCCGCCGAGCCTACGACGTGACCGCGGAGAGGCTTGAACCGATTGCGCTCGCCTATCTGTGGCCGGTGACGGGGTAGCGATGGCCGATCCTGAGCTGCAAGCGCACCGCGAATGGCTGGGATATGTCCAACCCGTCGGAGTTGTCGTCTCGCCGCCCGCGCTCGTCAAGGCGCAGGCGTACGTCAGCCGCAACGTCGCTCCGCTCCAGCAGCTTCTTCTCGACGTGGTCGAACAGGCTCCGCGCGGTGCGGCATTGACTGACCTCCCCAAGTTCGTCGTTCAGGTCCTTCGCTGGGACGACGGTGACCTCGTCGATGCACCCTCCGACCTGGAGTGCTCGCTGCCGGAGTACGGCGAGGTGCTGCGAGCCACCTACGCCGTGCATGGGCCCGAGCCCGACGATCCCGTGAGCGTGTGGATGATGCTGGTCCAGGTTCTGCCGGAGGGCACCGATCTAGATTCGCCAAGCGCCGCCGACGATCGCGGCTGGCGCGCGAGCCCGGAGTCGAAGTTCGAGCGCCTCCTCCGTGAGAGCCGGATCCCGATCGGTCTGCTCACGAACGGCTCTCATCTGCGGCTTGTCCACGCCCCGCGGGGCGAGACCTCGGGCCACCTCACCTTCCCGGTGGCTGCAATGACCGAGGTGGCCGGACGGCCCATCCTGGCTGCCCTGGACATGCTCCTTTGTGCCGAGCGGCTGTTCACGCTTCCCCGCGAGCAGCGCTTACAGGCGATCCTCGACGACAGCCGGCGCTACCAGAACGACGTCTCGACCCGGCTTGCCGGCCAGGTCCTCGCCGGCCTCTACGAGCTGCTTCGCGGCTTCCAAGCGGCGGACGATCATGCCCACGGCGAGTTACTTCACGGCGTGCTGCGCGAAGAACCTGACCTCGTGTACGAAGGACTGCTGACTGTCCTGCTGCGCCTTGTGTTCCTCCTCTACGCCGAGGACCGCGACCTTATGCCGGCCGACGACGTCTACAGCCTCCACTACTCGGTCGGCGGGCTCTTCGAGCGGCTGCGAGCTGACGCTGGGCGCTACCCCGACACGATGGATCTGCGCTACGGCGCTTGGGCGCAACTTCTCTCGCTCTTCAGGATCGTCTTTGACGGTGTTCGCTTCGGCGGCCTGCGCCTACCACCGCGCCAGGGACATCTCTTCGATCCGGACCGCTTCCCCTTCCTCGAGGGCCGACCCCACGGTGTTCCGCGAGTGCTGGGAAGCCGCATCGACGCCCCGCTTGTCTCGGACGGAGTTGTCTGGCGCGTGCTCAACAACCTCCTGGTTCTGGACGGCGAGCGCCTCTCGTATCGAAGCCTCGATGTGGAGCAAATAGGTTCGGTTTACGAAACCATGATGGGTTTTCGCTTGGAGATCGCCGGAGGACACTCGCTTGCCCTAAAGCCGCCCAAGCAGCACGGTGCTCCAGTCACGATCAATGTCGACGAGCTCCTGGCCACTACCGCCTCGAAGCGGGCGCAGTGGGTGCGTGAACAGGGGGAACAGAAGCTCACCCTAATCGAGGCGACGGCGCTTGTTTCGGCCTCAACGATTGCTGAAGTCGAGTTGGCAATCGAGCGGAAAATTGATCGTCGCGCCACACCGAGTGTCGTGCCGGCCGGTGCCATGATCCTCCAGCCGAATGAGGAGCGCAGACGTAGTGGATCGTTCTACACGCCGCGGTCACTCACGGAGCCGATAGTCAGCACAACTCTCCGTCCTATCTTCGAGCACCTAGGTGACAACCTGACCCCTGAAGCCATCCTCGATCTCAAGGTATGCGACCCGGCCATGGGGTCGGGAGCGTTCCTCGTTGAGGCGTGCCGTCAGCTCGCCGACAGGCTCGTCGACGCGTGGCATGCACACGACTGTGTGCCGGCGATCCCGCCCGACTCTGACGAGCTGCTTCACGCGCGGCGGCTCGTCGCTCACCGCTGCCTGTACGGCGTTGACCGCAATGCCGTCGCGGTGGACCTGGCGAAGCTTTCCCTCTGGCTCGTCACTCTTGCGCGGGACCACGCCTTCACTTTCGTAGACCATGCTCTGCGGTGCGGTGACTCGCTTGTGGGACTGACCCGCGACGAGATCGTGGCTTTCCACTGGCTGCCAAGTAGCGAAAAGGACTTCATCACCCGATCCCTTCTTCAATCGAAGCTTGATGATTGCGAGCAACTACGAGCGGAAATCCGCAACGCCAGTGACGATTCCGATGTAAGAACGCTGCGTCACCTACTTAAGGACGCGGATGATGCGCTGAACGATCTCCGCCTTGCAGGCGACCTGGTGATCCTCGCCTTCTTCTCAGGTTCGAGCCGAATGGAGCGGCAGCAACAGCGCGACAGCCTCGCTCAGCAGGTGTGGGCTTGGCAGCAGGGCGGCGACGCGCTGCCGTTGCAGGGACTCATCGACGAGATGCACGCTGAGCGGCATGTTATTCCGTTCCACTGGGAGATCGAGTTTCCTGAGGTGTTCGACCACGAACGCGGGGGATTCGACGCCGTCGTGGGAAATCCTCCCTTTCTCGGGGGTAGACGAATCTCGACATTCTTGGGAGCCCCGTATCTGCGCTGGCTCGCCGAGATGTATCCGCCCGCAGGTGACTTGTGCGATCTGGTCGCCTACTTCTTTCGTCGAGTGTTCTCACTCCTGCGCGCTGGTGGGTGCTTAGGGTTGCTCGCGACAAATACCATTTCGCAGGGAGACACGCGCGAGGGCGGTTTGGTCCCGATTCTCGAGAGCGGCGGGTCACTAGTTCATGCTGTTCGGAGACTCCCCTGGCCTGGTTACGTCTCCGTTGTCGTCAGCATCCTTCACATACAGAAGGGTCACGTCGATGTAACTCCCATACTTGACGGACGGCCGTGTGATCGGATCAGCGCGTATCTGGTGCCTGGCAATGTG
The DNA here is from genome assembly GCA_050015175.1 of Acidimicrobiales bacterium. Classification (GTDB taxonomy): domain Bacteria; phylum Actinomycetota; class Acidimicrobiia; order Acidimicrobiales; family Bog-793; genus Fen-455. Next base: position 16,875 of record JBEKBX010000026.1, read on the forward strand.
GATCACAGCCCAACCCGACTCAGGACCAATCCCTACTACTCGTCAGGCAGCAAGATTTATGGCCAAGGTTTTCTCTTTGACGACTCGGATCCGAAGGCCAATCCGATCTCTTTGATGACCAGCCTGCTCCAACACGACCCCCGACTCAGGGATCGAATCCTGCCGTACATCGGGGGCGATGAGATAAACACCAGTCCGATTCTCGAAGGTCATCGATACGTCATCTACCTGAGCGACCTAGCGGAAGAAGACGATCTGGCTGACTGGCGAGAGCTTGCAACGATCGTTCGGGAGAAGGTGAAACCCGGTCGCGACATCCTTAGCGATACACCGAGTGCTCGTGCCCTCAAGCGACGTTGGTGGGCCTATCAAGCCCACCGGCCCGAGCTGTACTCGACAGCCCAACAGATGTCTCGGGTGCTGGTGAATTCTCAAGTGAGTACGCACCTTGCATTCGCGTTTCTTGGTACGAACTTCATCTACTCGCAGAAGTTGGTGGTCATCCTTCTGGAGACGTTCGGCGCATTCGGCGTTCTCCAGTCTCGGGTGCACGAGCTTTGGGCACGCAGGTTCTCATCGACGCTGGGAGATGCCCTCAGCTACTCGCCAGAGGACTGCTTCGCGACGTTCCCTTTTCCACACAACTTCGAGAGTGATAGAAGCCTTGATGAGATTGGTGAAAGGTACTACGCGCATCGCGGCGAGCTTATGGTCCGCCGTAATGAGGGTCTGACGAAGACATATGGCCGGTTTCACGATCCAAATGAGAGATCACCTGAAATCAGCCGGCTGCGTGAACTTCACGACGATCTTGATCGGACTGTCCTTCATGCCTATGAATTCGACGACCTATGGCGACCGTGCGAGTTTCTTCTTGACTTCGAAACTGACGAAGCTGTCGAGACGACGGAACGATCGAAGCCGTGGCGGTATCGCTGGCCCGACGACGTCGGTGAGGCGATCCTTGGGCGGCTTCTCGCTCTGAACGCGGAGCGAGCCCAGGCGGAACGGCTGGAGCTCGGTGATCCAGCGGACAGCAGCAGGCCGAGACGTGCTGCGCGCGCTGCCGTAGCTTCAGGTGCAAGGTTGTTCGAGGAGGCGTGAGGGTGGCAGAGACGGCTAGGCCTATCGAGGTGCGTTCCCGGCTCGTCAAGGCTCTGCAACTGGACCTGATCGGCCCGGGTCCAGGGGACGCGCTCGAATCCGAGCTGCTGCGACAGGCGCCTTCGCGCTGGTATCTCACCGGTTTCCTGGTCCCGCTTGGGGCCTCCGACTCCCAGCGCGTCGATGAGACGGTGACCGAGGAGGTCGACGCCGCGGGTGAGTCAGGCGGAATCGACGATGAGCGGCCACCTGAGACACCGGCGGCGAGACGGGCCTTCCTGCCGTCCTCCATCGGGATGAGCGTGATGCTTCCGCCCGGCGCGGACCATATTGGCGTCACCGTGCGATGGGGCGACTACCTACCGGAGGCGCCTTCGCGACGGGATGACGAGCCTGCGGCGGAACTCTCGGCCGAAGTTGACCACTCGGACGAGGGAGACGGCACAGACGGCTTCTTCTTCTGGCGCCGGATGCCTCGCGAGACGCACCTTTCCATCAAAGTCCCGGAGCGGTCGCACGAGGAGCCAGTGCCAGACGGCGGGGGGCTGGCCGTTGCGGTGTCCGCCCGAACGGTAGGAGCACGCGCTACTGGTGAAGGGGGCGTTCCGCCTGGGACACGTTCGGTCTCGATGTTCCTTATCAACCGCCGACCCCAGGCTCCCGATGAGACCCGCGATACTGCCTTCGCATTCCAGGCGCAGATCGAGGTTTCGTCTGAGTTGGCCCTGGTGTCGAGACCCGATCTTCGCGGGCTAGAAAGCTCCGAGTGGGATGAGCGCGTCGCCGACCTTCAATACCGCGATGTCGGCGAGTTCGCCGTGGGCCACGGCGTCTCGACCGAAGCCGATGTCGAGGACGGCGGCGCGTGTCGCGTAGTTCGCACGGTCTGGCTCTCCCATGCCGAGGTCGAGCGGATCGCCCCAGAGGCGATTCCCGGCGTCGAACTGGGAATGGAGACGCTGGCGTCGATTTCCGATGCAGGCGTTGCCCGATCGGCTCTGGAACCATTGGTCATCCAGTACCGCGAGTGGATCGAGGTCCAGCGACGAGCCCTCGAGCCGACGCTGACGGAGCGGCGTCGGGAGACGGCGGACGAACTGCTGCGCCGCGCTTCGGTGGCGGCCGACCGTATCGGGGCAGGCATCGCGCTTCTCCAGAACCCGGAGGTTTTCGAGGCCTTCTGTATCGCGAACCGCGTCATGGCTGCGGCCGGCAGGCGACGCCAGGCCATCCTCCGTGGCGCGGCTCCAGAAGTGGTCGACCCGCCGGCGTGGCGACCCTTCCAGTTGGCGTTCCTGCTCATGAACCTTAGCGGTATGACCGATCCCACTCACGCCGACCGCGACGTCGTCGACCTGCTCTTCTTCCCGACAGGCGGCGGCAAGACCGAGGCTTACCTCGGCCTCGTCGCCTTTACCCTAGTGTTGCGACGGCTTCGACATCCCGGCGTGGGTTCCGCCGGTGTCAGCGTGCTTATGCGATACACGCTGCGGCTGCTCACCCTCGATCAGCTCGCCCGCGCCTCTGCCGTCGTCTGCGCGCTAGAGCTGGAGCGTGATCGGGATCGCGAACGCCTCGGGGACTGGCCCTTCGAGATCGGCCTGTGGGTAGGGATGGCCGCGACGCCGAACCGCATGGGCCACAAGGGCGACAACGACTCGTCGTCCGCTCGGGCCAAGACCATTGCCTTCAAGAACGACGACCGCAAACCCGCTCCGATCCCATTGGAGGAGTGTCCCTGGTGCGGAACGAAGTTTGGCAAGCACTCGTTCGACCTTCAGCCGAATCCCGACGCACCCGAGAACCTGTGGCTCCGCTGCATGAATCGAACCTGCGACTTCACGCGCGGCAGGCGGCTGCCCATCCTAGGAGTCGATGAGCCCATCTACCGACGCCTGCCCTGCTTCGTCATCGCCACTGTCGACAAGTTCGCGGCGATGCCGTGGACAGGAGATGTCGCCGGCTTCTTCGGGAAGGTGGAGCGTTCCGACGCGGACGGCTTCTACGGCCCCGCGGAGCCGAACCGCGGCCAGCCCCTCGAATCTTTCCTGCCGCCGCCCGACCTCATCATCCAGGACGAGCTTCACCTCATCAGCGGGCCGATGGGAACCATGGTCGGCCTCTATGAGACAGCTCTTGAGGCGCTCTCGTCGGTGTCGCTTGAGGGACGGGTTCTCAAGCCGAAGATCGTCGCTTCGACTGCCACCGTCCGCCGCGCCGACCACCAAATCCGCGGGCTTTTCGCCCGAAATGCCGTCGACGTCTTCCCTCCGCCCGGCCCCGACCGGCGCCATTCCTTCTTCGCGAGAGTTCACTCGACGCAGGTGAGCGCAGCGCGCTACTACCTCGGTGTGGCTGCACAGGGCCGGAGTCCCAAGGTCGTCCTGCTACGCACCTACCTCGCCCTTCTCAGCGCTGCCCAGAAGACGTATCTTGCCCTGGGCGCCTGGCGGGTCAAGGAGAACGCCGCTGATCCCTATATGACGCTAGTCGGCTACTTCAACAGCCTCAGGGAGCTGGGCGGGATGCGCAGGATCGTCGAGGACGAGGTGGCCACCCGCCTAGGCGCGTATGGAAGCCGGCGGCGGGTCGGCGAAACGGATGGGCTCTTTGCGGATCGCAAGATTTCCGCCGACCTCCTTGAGCTGACCTCCCGTGTCACCACCGACAAGGTTGCCGACGCCAAGCGCCGTCTTTCCCTGTCTTTCCAGGAGAAGGAGCGGGTCGATGTCGCCCTAGCGACGAACATGATCTCTGTAGGCCTCGACATCACGAGGCTCGGCCTGATGGTCGTCTTCGGTCAGCCCAAGATGACGGCCGAATATATCCAGGCGACGAGCCGCGTCGGCCGTGATCACGAGCGTCCGGGTCTCGTGGTGACGGTGCTCAACCCCCACCGGCCGCGGGACCGCTCCCACTACGAGCGGTTCCCGGCATACCACGCGACGTTCTATCGGAGCGTCGAAGCAACGGGGGTCACACCGTTCTCACCACGCGCCCTTGATCGAGGTCTCGCCGGAACGACCGTCGCACTCGCTCGTCTCGGAGACCGGGCGCTGACACCACCACTCGGCGCTACGGCGATCATGACCGAGCGCTCGAACCTCGACTTCGTCACCGAGACGCTAACCAGTCGCGCCCGCCGTCACGCTGACCTCTCACCGCAGGACGCCGACGCACTTGCCGAGCTCGTGCGGAAGAGAACCGAAGACCTCCTCGACGAGTGGGACAAGATCGCGCTCGATTACGACAAGCAGGGCATCCGCCTCCAGTACCAGGCTCGCGAGGTTGGGGCCGCGCGGCCGCTGTTGCATGAGTTTCTCGATCCCGAGCTGGCGCAGCTCCCCAAGCGACACTGGAAGTTCAGAGCCAACCGGTCGATGCGCGATGTCGAGCCAGAGGTCAACCTCTGGGTCCGGACCCTCGACGACACCGAGTTGGACGAGGACGAGGAGCCATGAGTCCGCGCCCCGGCAGGCGACCGCAGGGTCGACTCCGCCAGAGCCAAGTCATCAGCACCTTCGGACCCGGCGCTCTCGTCGATCTCCCCAACTACTCGGCGCTCGTTGCCGGGCTCGATCACTGGTCGCCAGCCGGACAGGCTGAGGTCCATGAACCTCGCCTAGTGGCCAAGCTCGAAGAGCTGTTGAACGTCCCCGGGCTGCGACTGCGGACTCCGCCGCTCGACGATCCGGACCCCACGGCCCCCCCGACCGGCGTTACCGCCTGGCGCTTCCCCGAGTGGTTCATCACCGACGTCGTCGAGTCATCTGCTGCGGTCAGGTCGCGACTCCTGATTCACCGCTCCGCTCTTCACCGCGGCAAGTACATCGACGAAGATCGCAAGAAGCGCAACGTCGTTCCGATTCGCTTTGTCCGAGCTTGCCGCAGCGGGCATATCGGCGACATCGACTGGTACGGGTTCGTCCATCGCGGTCATGACGAATGCCGACGCCAGCTCTGGGTCGACGAACGCGGAACGAGCGGCGATCTGAGCGAAGTTTGGGTCAGGTGCGCCTGCAAGCAAGAGCGCCCAATGACCGAGGCCGCCACACTCGCCAACCGCGCCCTCGGCATGTGCAATGGAGCCCGGCCGTGGCTCGGTCCCTATGCCGGCGAGAACTGCGGTGAGCCCAACCGGCTGCTCGTCCGCGCCGCGAGCAACGCCTACTTCCCCCAGGTCCTGACCGTCATCTCGCTACCGGAGCGCGATGACGATGTCGTCCAGGCCGTCGATCGAGCGTGGGACACGCTCCAGCACATCGATCACCCCGAAGACCTGGAGAATCTCCGAAAGATCCTGCCCCCGGTGGAGGCTGCCCTCTACGGCCTGGCCAATGACGTAGTCGTCGAGGAGATCCGCTCCCGCCGTGCTGGCGGCACCTCACACGCCAACAAACCGGTGAAGCGCGCCGAACTCGAGGTTCTCCTCACCAGCAAGGAGGAGATCGGGTCGGACGTTCCCGACGGCACCTTCTACGCCAGAGCCCTGCCTCGCGACCGCTGGACAGCTCCAATCAGCGCCGCAGTCGATCGGGTGGTGCTCGTTCACCGGCTGCGCGAGGTGAGCGCGCAGTTCAGCTTTACGCGCTTCGAGGCGATCACGCCGGATGCGGAGGGGGACCTAGAGCTCGGCGTCCGGCCCGCGATGCTCGGTCGCGAGATCACTTGGCTCCCCGCAGTCGAGAACCGCGGAGAGGGTATCTTCCTCGCCTTCAAGCCGGATGAGATCAAACGCTGGAGTGAGCGATCAGATGTCCACGCTCGGGCCTTGCTGCTCATGAGCGGCTTCGATCGCTGGCGTTCCGACCATAAGCAGAGCCGGCGCGAGTTCCCAGGCCTGGCCTACGTGATGCTTCACAGTCTGTCTCATCTACTCCTGACCGCCGTGGCGCTGGAGTGCGGCTACCCGGCCAGCTCCATCCGCGAGCGCGTATACGCGGGCGAGGCAGGCTACGGCATCCTCATCTACACCGCTTCGCCCGATGCGGAGGGAACTCTCGGCGGCCTCGTCGAGGCAGGGCGTCGCATCACCGAATACTTGGACTCGGCTTTCGACGGTGGCAGGCTCTGCTCAAACGATCCCGTCTGCGCCGAGCACAACCCGGACGATGAACCTGTGCGTAGGTTCCTGCTCGGCGCCGCCTGCCACGGGTGTTTACTCATCGCCGAGACCTCGTGCGAGCAGCACAACGACTTTCTCGATCGGGCTCTCGTTGTCCCCACCCTCTGCGATCAGGGTGCCGCCTTCTTCCCTGGCACGCCGTGACCGAAGGATTCGCGTCACTCTCTGTCGACGAGCTGAGAGGTGTTGCAGTGGCACTGCGCGGCGGGAGGCTCAAGTCACCGCTGTCCCAGCTCGCACTGGCGCCGTACCTTGGACGTGGTGTAGCCACGGCGGCGCCGATCCTGATGAAGCTCACGGCTGAGGGCTTGTCGACTGAGCACCTGGCGTACTTCTTCGACGTCCTCGCCTCCGAGCGGGAGTCCCGCGAGCGCCGTGAAACCAGCGTCGAGCTCGTCACCACGGGTCCTGAGTCGGACGGCTTTCCGACCCGCGACACTCGCGTCGTCGTCCGCGAGCTGTTCCGCCAGGCGGAGCACTCCGTGGTGGTAGTTGGCTATGCCGTCTATCAGGGGCTCGACGTCTTCCAAGCTCTTGTGGAGCGGATGGAGGCCAGACCCGAGCTGAGGGTTCGGATGTTCCTCGATGTTCAGAGAAATCATCGGGACACATCCCGTCCAAGCGAGGTGCTGCGGCTCTTTGCCCACCGCTTCCGAACTGACGAATGGCCGGGATCGCGTCTTCCAGATGTCTACTACGATCCACGCTCGCTCCAACTCGAAGCCACGAAACGCGCGAGCCTCCATGCCAAGTGCGTTGTTGTCGATGAGCAAGTTGCATTCGTCTCCTCGGCGAATTTCACCGAAGCTGCACAAGCGCGAAATATCGAGGTGGGCGTTCTTCTCCGCTCAGCGGCGCTTGCTAGGCAGCTGGCGAACCATTTCGAGTCCCTCGCGGATCGTCAGCTGCTGATTCGCGTTCCGGGCATTTAGGACCGTCCGGCAATTCCTCGAGCGGTTCGGAGGATACGCGTACCCGTGCCGAGGCTGACGGTACGCAACAGTAGCGAGCAGAGTCCCGACTCAGATCAGACCGGAGTTTGGCTGCCGGTCTATTCAAGGCGGTCACGATACTGCCTCGTGCCCTCGGTTAGGACGGCCACATTTGGTCAGGTTGCCCAGGCACGGGACCTCCTGCACGCACGCGGCTGTCGCTTTCGCCGGCAAGCTCAGAAGTCTTGCTTTGGCGGATCATGTCGAGCTGCTCAACGAACCACTCGAGAGTTTGAATTAGCAGTTGTCGAGCGCTGTCGCCGGCGATCAGTCCGATCGGGAAGCTTCGGCGCGACCTGGACGCGATATCGCTGTCGCGCGCTCAAGCGCTGCCAGCGATGCGTCGATGCATAATGTCATGGGGCAGACCATCCGGGAGGTGCTCAATCGAAGGAGCGACCTTTCCACGTTCATCGTTCACTTCACTCGAGAGTCAGCTACCAGCACTGCAGCCGACAATCTCAGATCGATAATTCGGCAGCGGAGGATCGAGGCTCGCTCATGTTTCGGATGGGGCAAGGATCACGCCGAAAGACTCGGAGGTAGTGACCGCGACGCTCAACTTTGCGTATGTTTCAGCGAAGCGCCCGTTGAGCACCTCTACTCGCTCGTAGCCGATATCGCGCACCGCTGCGTTCACTTGCGTCCGTACGGTTTGGCGGTCACCAAGATGATGGCGCGACGCAGGGGCGCGAACCCTGTCTGGTACGTCGACATGACTCCCGGCCACGATTGGGAGCAAGCGAAGGCCCTCGATGCATTGCGTGACGAGGCAGGGCGCGGCAGCTTTGTGGATCACCCCGCCGCGAAGTTATTTCCCTTTTGCGAACCTATGGGCACTTGGCATTCCAGGCAACGTGAGTTCTGGTGGGAGAGAGAATGGCGGAGGATTGGCGATTACCCTCTCGAGAAGGACGAGATCGCGTTTTGGTTGTGTCCTGAGGAGGAGATCGAGAGTTTCGAGTCGTTCATTTGCGAAGAGTGGGATTTGGACGCACTTGCTCCGGACGTCCGATTGAAGTTTGGCCAGCGTTTCGTTGACCCGCGGTGGAGTGTGGAGGAGATTATCGCGTCCCTCGTCGGCAAAGATGGTACTACCCCCTTCAGCGTTCGCCAGGTAAGTCATTCGAAACGAGAACAGAGGCCGGTGTCGGGGTAAAGGTCAAATTTGACAGGGCGAGCATCGAGACGCGACACGGGGAACAAGCTGCTCGAGCATTCGCCCTGCCTTTAGGTGACGACCGTCAGGGCTCGACGCTCGGCGGAACAGAATTCGGGTACGCGGTCTTGTAATAAACCATCTCACGCGGTGTCAGATGACGCGATCGACTGCCGGCCCGACGACTCCCCTGTTTCCAGTTGCCTGGGATTCGCGGTGGATGCCGGGAGGCTTACGCCTGACTAGCGGTCTGGGAAAGCGAGCGACGGGTGCTACGTGAAGGAGAGCCTCCAGAGCTTGGACACTGCCTGAGGCTGCGAACGAGCGCATCGATGTCGCTGGCTCGGCGAACCATGTCCTCATGCTCCCACACGCGTACGACCACCCAACCGGCTGATCGCAGCCTGGCATCAGAATCCTGGTCTCGCGCCCTGTTCCGCAAGAGCTTCTCATTCCAATACCAGCTGTTCACCTTCGGCACGCGCGCGACGTGTTCGGGACATCCATGCCAAAAGCACCCATCCACGAAGACGGCTACCTTTGTCGGCCCGAAGACGACATCCACTCGGCGCCGGGTGCCAGGAACAATGGATTGCTCGAGACGGTATCGGAGTCCACGGCGATGGAGTTCTCGCCGAAGTGCCAGCTCCGGTGCGGTATCGCGCACAGGCTGGCGTTGCATCCGGCGCCGCGCACTGGGCGTTGTCGCGAAGGAATTCGAGGTCGGGTCTGGCGCGTCCAGTCTCACGCCAGCATCATCTGTCGGCACCGTTGCCTTCCGAGTTCAACTGAACCTATCCCAGAATACGTCACTCGTAGGGGATTGGTCTCGGACCCCTCCTGGAGGTTCGAGCAAGACCGGTTCGAGTCTCAATGCCGTGAGAGGCGCCCCCGGCAGGGTCTTCTGCGGATCCGAGCGCGGCCTTCGCTTGTCGGGCTAGGGTGTTCCCGTGGGCGAATTGGCTGGACGAACAGCCTGAGTCGACAGTGACCGAGGGTTCGCGGCCGATTGGGGTCGATCTCTTCTGCGGCGCGGGAGGAATGAGTCTCGGTTTTCACGACGCTGGCTTCGACGTCCGCGCCGCTGCTGACATCCTGCCGCAGAATGTGTCGTCCTATCGAGCCAACTTCCCGCGGTGCGGCACGCTGGAGCTTGACATTCGCGGACTGACTGGAAAGCGCTTGCGCGCCGAAACACCGCTTGGCAACGCTTCCGTCGATGTGGTACTTGGTGGGCCGCCGTGCCAAGGATTCTCAATCGGAGGTCAGCGAGCCGTCGGAGACCTCCGCAACACGCTCATGATGGAGTTCGCGCGGCTTGTGAAGGAACTGGAGCCACGGTACTTCGTGCTCGAGAATGTCTCGGGACTCCTGACGACGGGTGCCGCAACGCTACAGGACTTTGTGGCATTCGTTCGGCGAGTCGGCTATGAGGTTGTGCATCCGATCTCTCAACTCGAGGCCTCTGACTTCGGCGTGCCTCAGCGGAGGCAACGGGTGTTTATCCTGGGATGGCAGCGAGGGTGTCAGATCCCGAGGTATCCCGAACCGCTCACGATACCCATACCAACCGTGTGGGACGCGATTTCCGACCTTCCGCGTGTAGAGAAATGGCCGTACTTGCTGACTAGCGACCGTTACCTTGGAAGTCTTGGCGAACCGAGCGCGTATGCAGCCGAACTTCGCCAAGTCCCTCAAGACTTCATCAATCAGGAAGGCTCTGGTCTCGGAGGTTGCCTCCGTACTGTTCACTCGGCCCACGTCGTAGAGCGTTTCAAGACTACGAAGCCAGGTCATCGCGAACCTGTCAGTCGATTCCTTCGCCTAAATAAGAGGGGACAAGCGCCAACTTTGCGCGCCGGATCCGGGCGAGACTGGGGAGCATTCACAGCTCCGCGACCGATACACCCGACGAGCAATCGCTGCATCACGGTACGGGAGGCAGCGAGACTTCACTCGATGCCAGACTGGTTCTCCCTTCACCCGACAAGATGGCACGGTTTCAGTCAGGTTGGAAACGCCGTTCCTCCGCTCCTCGCGCGAGCTGTGGCAGCAGAGATCATGTCGGCAATCCAGGAGTCTACGGCTGAAAGGCAGCGAGCATCGTGACGCCCGCAATAGACGAGCTTCTGGTCGACGCCGCACCGACCAAAGACTTCTTTATCTCCATGCTGGTCCGCGACATTCAACTGATACCAGCCGTCATTGATCTCGTTGACAATTGCATAGACGGAGCCATACGGCATCGAGCTGATGGGAGCTACGCGGGACTCCATGTAGCTATAACTATTGGAACGGATCGATTCAGAATCGTTGATAACTGTGGCGGAATCCCGCTCTCACTTGCACGAGATTATGCTTTCCGGTTCGGACGGGCCGAAGGAATGGCGCAGACTCCACACTCGATAGGTGAGTTCGGAGTCGGAATGAAGCGAGGACTCTTTAAGCTGGGCAACTATTTCGAGGTCCGGTCGGATACGACCTCGGACCGGTTCGTGCTGAAGGTAGATGTACAACAATGGCGGGCCGATCCGGACTGGCACTTCCGCTTTGACTCCATCGACCGGCAGGGCGTCGAGAGTGATGAGGCTGGAACCATGATCGAAGTGCGAGAATTGCACCCGTCGGTGTCGCGAGACTTTGAGCGACAGCAGTTTCTCAACGACCTCACTGAGAGGATCGCCGCGGTCCATCAGGACAGTATGGACCGAGGACTAGTGCTTTCCGTCAACGGAGTGCCCATCAACATCGATCCGGCGCAACTTCTGGAGTCGGACGAACTGAAAGCCGCGTGCGAGGAGATCGTTCTCGACGGAACGAGCCCAGTGGACATAAAGCTCTACACGGGTCTTGGGACGTCGAGCCCGACTGCCGCTGGGTGGTATGTCTTCTGTAACGGCCGCGCCGTTCTAGAGGCGGATCAGACGATCGTGACTGGCTGGGGCGCTGATGAAGGAGAGACGATTCCCCGGATGCACAATCAGTTCGCGCGGTTCCGGGGATACGCGTTCTTTACATGCGACGATGCCGGAAGACTGCCCTGGACTACCACGAAAACAGGCGTCGACGCGAACTCTGACGTTTTTCGGCAGGCTCGTTCCCGTATGGTGAAGTTGATGCGACCGGTAATTGACTTCTTAAACCAGCTCGACAGAGAGAAGGACGCTCCTCCGGCGGACATGGAGTTATTGGAAGATATGGTGAACGCGGCCCAGCCAAAGCGCATTGGCGAACTCGCGACGATCTCGCGGTTCACTGCACCCCCCCGACCCAAGGTCAGATTGCCCGACACTCAGTCCATCCAGTTCCGAGTGGAGAAAGAGCGTGCGGATAAAGCTAAGAAGGTACTGAAGGTCAGCACCCTAGGTGAAGTTGGGAGACGCACGTTCGACTACTTCTACAAGCTGGAATGTGAAGAAACCTAATGGCATCTTCGCCTAGCTTCGAGCGAATTAACTATGGACTGCGCCCTGCAAAGCATATTGAGCGCAAGATGATGGTGGAGGCGTTCCGACGGCTAGAGCCGGTCGCCTCGTTGAAGTCGTATCGGTACGTGGGATTTGGCTCTCCCTACTTTCCTGACTTCTCCCTAATACACCGTTCGCTCGGGATTTCGACGATGGTCAGCATCGAGCGAGAACTCAGCTCAGAACGTCGGATGTGTTTTAATCGACCATTCAAGTGCATCAGCATCGAGATGGGAGAGGCTGGCGAAGTGTTGAGCCGCCTCGAATGGAATCATCGGAGCATTGTGTGGCTCGATTACGACAAGCCGTTAGACATTCCGAAAATAGCGGACGTGAAAGCCGTGGCGTCGTCCGCTCCATCAGGCAGCCTGATCATCGTCTCAGTAAACGGGGACCCTGGACAGCTCAGCGGCCGCCTCGAAAGGCAGAGGAACGCTCTCGGGTCGATGTTTCCGTTCGGCGTGGTGGATGACGATGCCCTAGGGGGATGGGGGACCGCTCTGCTCTTCCGCAGGGTGCTTGATGATCAAATCAGGCTGGCGTTAGATGACCGTAATGCAGGGCTGGCTTCGGCTCTTCAACTTCACTATAAGCAATTCTTCAATTTTCACTATCAAGATGGCGTGAGGATGTTGACCGTCGGTGGGATTCTCTTCGATGAGAGCGCTCGGAGTCATGTTGGCGCTTGCGGTCTGGACGACTTGGGGTTCACGCGCGACAGCGAGGAAGCGTACTTGATAAAGGCGCCCAACCTGACCCTGAGAGAAGTGCGACATCTTGATCGGCAGCTTCCATGCGGTTCGCCAGGGGATATTTCGGCCGACTTTCTTCCAGAGGGTGATGTGGCAAGCTACTTCGAGACCTATCGGTATTATCCGCATTTCGCCGATGTAGATGCCTGACTGGGGAGTGAGCCGGTGGCATTGGCGCGTAGGAACGCTGGGGGTTGTCACGCGAGTCCCGCAAGATCAGTGTGCGATCTCCCGCAGCGCCACATTGCGCACGGCTGCCGCAGACCAAGAAGCTGCCCGCCGGGGCTTGTGCCCCTCAGCGTCGAGTGTTACTGCGATCTCACGGTAGGACCGTCCAGCGCTGCGCAGCTCGAGGACGCGAGCCACGGCTAGCTGCTCGGGTTCAGCAGGCCCGGCGTCCCGGTCGCGCCCCTTTCCGGTGGGCGCATAGCCGAAGGGGTAGTCGCCTACGGCTTTGCGGCCAGCGGCAGCCTTCGCAAGGCGGCCGTCGCGTAGACGCTTCACGACCATCTTGCGATCCAGTTCCGCGAACACGCCCATGACCTGGCGGATCGCTGTTCGCATCGGGTCGTCAGGGTCGTCTCGATGGACCTCGCCGGTGTCGACCGCGAAGACCCTCGCGCCGTGCTGCCAGACGAGTGCGAGTGTCGCCTCTTGCACTGTGAGCTGACGGGCGAGACGGTCGAGGCGGGCCACGACGACCCCGTCGGCTACGCGTGTCGTAATCGCGTCAAGTGTGCAGGCGAGGCCAGGGCGGTCAGTGGCCTCGAGGGCGCCGGAGATCGCCTCGTCCACGCAGGTATGCACGATCCGGTGTTTGTTCGCCTCGGCCCAGGCGCGGACCGTTCGCCGCTGGGCGTCGAGCCCGTACCCGTCGAAGTAGCAGTCGAGAGATCGCCGACGGGTCACCTATGGTCGAATGGCTTACTTCTCCCGCTCCACATTCAGCAGCCGTAGCATTGCGTGGTGACGGTCCGTGACTTCGGTAACCGCGTTCATGCCCATCTTGGCGCCGCTCGACCCACCAACCGCACCGAGGCAATCGAGGTAGCACGGTCGCACCTTAAGGGCCTGTTTGGCGAGATTGAAGTCTCATTCGGTCGCGCTGGCTTCTATAGCGCAGACGCTTGGCCGTACCCAGTCCCGACCACGCCGTTCGACGCGCCAGTGCGAGCCCGACAACCGAAAGTGGAGGCCGTGCGAGGCCTCTGGCTAGGACACTGGAACCCTTCTGACAAGCGGTTTCGTGATGGAGAAAGGAGCGGGTCCGACATCGAGGACCGGCGCGCGTTCCCTTGGGAGCACCCCGAAGCGGCGCTGCGCGAAGGATGGTGGATCACTACAGAACGCTGGACGGACAAGACGTTGCACGCGCGAGTTGGTGACCTCGTCGTCGCTCAGCGGCAGCGCCCGAAGAAGGCGCACCAACGAGAGGACGAGTGGGTCGACGCAGACGACATGTACGTCGGTCTCGCCGCGGTGCTGGCTGCGACGTCGTGGCTCGACGAGCGCACGGGCCGATACGAGACCCGGGCGTGTCTGGTTCCCCTGTGCCACTTCGACCACCCGGTCCCCATCAATACCGCCAAGAGGACCATGCACCGGCTGGGCCACAACGCCTTCAGCAAGCTGCCTGCCACAGCCGACGGGGCGGGGATGAACCGGCAGCTCTCGGCGGTGCCCCTCGACGCTGCTGTTGAACTGCTGTCGGTGTGCGGCGTCAGCCCCGAGATTCTTGCCGAGCAAGACTTGGCCACCATCGCTGGCCGGCTGGCTGCAACCGAGACAGGCAACGAGGAGTACCTGGCACTGCGTTACGACCACCAGGTCCGTCAGGCAGCCCGTCATGCCAACGAGATGCGCGCCGAAGCCGAAGCCCGGACCTGGGCGCAGGCCAACGGGTACACGTTCGTGTCGCGCGACGCCACCAAGCCACTGCTCGGCTACGACTTGCTGTTCAAGGACGACGCTGAAGAGGAACTACAGATCGAGGTGAAGGGTTACTCCACCGACAAGCTTGCTGCGGTAAACCTCCAACCCTCCCAATTGCATCGCGCAACTGAGGCGGCTGCGGGTACGCCGCCGGACTGGAGGCTCTACGCGCTGCTGCGTGCCTCGACCAATCGGCCCTTGGAAGTGATCCGCCTCCCTCAGGAGGTCGTCGACCTTGTCGAAAGTGGCGGCATCGGCGTGAACAAGACGATGACGTCGTAGATGAGCTTGGTGTAGCCACTAAGGCGGCGGGGCTGATGATCAATGCACCCACGTGGATCGAATAGGCCCGTACTCCACCCTGGAGGACGCGGAGAACTGGCGGGAGCGAGTCGCAGCGCGAAACGAGGCATGGGAAGACGAGCAGCAGTAGAAGTGGGCAAGCCAATGCCCTCGGTGCGCTGACTGCAAACTTCACTTGCTCGGCGACCCTCGCCGTGGGCTTGCAGCTGAGATCCAGCTCAGAATCGTCAAACGGTGTGTCGGCCTTCGCCACCGCCCGCGAGAAGGGGTGCACAGCCTCGCCGGCGAGGGCGGTTCGGATCAGCCCTCGCTGACCTTCATGGCCTCGCGCCCGAGGTCGTTGCAGTCCGGTCAGCACAGCCAATGGTCGGCGAACAGCTCGACCGTGACCGTGCCTACCCGCCACCTCCCTACAGCCCAACTGCGCTGGCGGCGTTTTCAGTTTTCGCACCGGTCGCAGCAGCAAAAGGAGCGCGAAGCGCTCTGATCCGTGCCGCGATGCGCGCGACGTCGGCCAAGATTCGGCTAGGCGTGCCGCTGAGATCGACGGTCGTGACCTCTAGACGCTTCCCAGCATGAACGACGGCATGCTCAGTCTGTTCTGCTTCGCCTGTGGCGTAGATCAGGAGGCCTGTTGGCAGATCGAGTGCAATCGTATACGCCAGGAGCTGGTAGAGATCTGGGTGATTGATACCCTTGACACTGATGCGCTTGTACTTCGCATCGCCGACGAAGATGCACGAGTTGCCGGCCCACCATGAGAGATCCGGCTTTAGTTTGATCGTCGCTCTCTCGTCCAGCGCGACAGACACCTTCGAGCCTGAAGGAAAGGTGGAGGAGGCCAAGCCCAGCGCCTCACGGAGAGCCGCCCGTATGAATTCCTCGAAGACGAGATTCATGTCGATTACGAATCCTGTGCCAACCGCGCGGCCCTCGGCGATCTCCACGGACGTGGAGCGCAGGACGAGAAGCGCAAGCTCGGCCGCGATGCGGTAGTGCTGGTTGAGACGATCCCAACGGAGTTCGGGAAGCCTGTCTCGTCGATATTCGACGAGGGTGACGGTGTCGGCGAGTACGGCTGAGCTGAAGGCGAGCAACGACCGAACCTGACGAGATCGGATTGGCAGCCGCGAGAGCCGCCACAGTGCTGCTCGCAGGACCCGGTTGAACTCGGTGTCCTCGGTGTACTCGTCGAAGCGAACCTCGAGTGGGAGCGGGGCACCGAAGCGACGACGAAGCTGCTCGTCGAACTGAACGCGCCCCCGTACAGTCATCAATGCATCCTCAGTGAACCGGTAGCCCTGGAGCACCCCGCGGTGAAGCGCGCGCTTCATTGCCTGGGCAAACACTGCGGCCATCCCCTCGACGACATCGTCGGCAATGTCATACAGGCCGGTCCACTGTTGCCAGCGAGCGGGATCGAGCGCGTACGAGATGAGGAACAGGACTCGATCGGTCGGCACCTTCGGTCGAATCACGACGGGGAAGTCGTCAAGCGCGACCATGCCGACTTCGGAGCCCGGAGTGAGGTCGTAGGCACCCGGAGCGTCCCAGGACGGCACCACTGACATCGTCGGTACGGCTCGACGTAGCCTCGTGGCATCACGAGCCGTGAGCTCCACGGCAGGTGCGGTGATGTACTCAGTCAGCAGCAGAGGACGTTTCTTCACCGGACGCGTCTCTCGCGTGTGGGCGGCGTAACGAGGCAAGGGTGAACTCATCGAGGCGCTCCTCCTCCCCGAAAAGTTGCTCAGCGATGTATGGCAGCACGGAGTGCTTCCAGATGAGCTCGACCCACGTCTCGTCGAGATCGTCTCGCATGAAGTGGCTCGGCCCAATAGCTGCATGCCGGTCCTTCAGGAGCGCGTTAGCCGAATCGACGACGCCGGTGATCCAAGCGAGATCACGCTTGTTCGCTTCCAGCCACCGCGCCAACAGTCCTTCGACGGGTGGCTCGTTCGGAAAGAACGGCACGAAGTAAAAGCGCCTTCGCAACGCTCCGTCAACGATCGCGATTGAGCGATCGGCCGTGTTCATAGTGGCAATCACCCAAAGGTTCTTGGGAAGTCGGAAGGGTGTGTCCGAGTACTGGAGAGTCAGTTCCTCGTTGCGATACTCAAGGAGGAAGTAGAGCTCGCCGAGCACTTTGGCTAGGTTGCCGCGGTTAATCTCGTCGATTATCAAGACGTGCGTCCCCTGCGGGCTGTCGAGGGCTCGCTTGGCAGCCCGCAGAAGTGGGCCATCGCGGAGGACAAATCCTTCGCCGCCCTCGGCAGGGCGATAGCCCTGGACGAAGTCCTCGTAGCTGTATGACGGATGGAACTGCACCAGTTCCACTGACCCCTCGGTGCCCGCAAGGTGTTCGGCCAGTTTGCGGGCGACATACGTCTTTCCCGTCCCCGGCGGACCATGGAAGATGACCTGACGCTTCTGCCTCAGCAGCTTCACGACTCGATCGAGGAAGTCGCTCTTGAAGTAGAGGGACGCGGCGAGCTGGTCGAGCGTGCTCTCGTCTTCGGACGTCTCACCGCCCCGCCAGTTGTCGAACGCGAGTTGTTCCTCCTTCGTCCACTCGGTACCCGCGTCGTACTTCGCGATGCACCAGACGAGCCCTTGAGCGTCGAGTCGATCTCGCAACACAAGTCCCCGCGTTGCAGACTCCTCGATGAAACGATCAAGGAAGTCCAGAGCTGCCAGGTAGACTTCGCTCGGTGAGCCGCCAGCTGGTGGCGACGCAGTTTGGGTCAAGTCTCGAGCTCGCTTGAATAGTGAGGGCTTATAGACAGGGTGCTCGGTCGGCGCCTGTGCCATCAAGAGGTACGAAGCAATGTTCAACCGGGCACCGACGGCCCCTAGTTCGCTGGTCGGCACGAGGTCGAGGAACGCGTCCAGTCGAGGAGCTACATCGCCGTCTCGCCAGAGCGCCGCCAGTGCTGCCTCGGCGGTGTCGCCCCCGGCAGCAACGTCGCGATCTTGCGCTTCGACCCAGTTGAGAAAGCGGTCATGGGCTCGCCAGTCCGTCAAGTTGTTCTTCCGGTTGTGAAAGCCGGTGCGCAGCAACGGTCGCCACTCATCCCCGCGGAGAAGCGCCTCTCGTGCCTCGGAAAGCGGCCTGACCGCATCAAGCTTGTAGTCACGTTCTTCTATGTCGAACGACGGGTCCTCGTAGAACTTCTTCGCCCACTTCACGAATTCCGCCCACGCCCCGCTACCGCCGGCTTGCCACTGCTGGCGTACGCGCTCGTCGTAGAAGTTGAAATCGTCACCATAGGTCGAACTCAAGGCATTTCTGACCTGGCGAATCTGGCGGTCGACGTCATCGGTCGGCTCCGTGATGGCCGCGGCAAACCGCTTAGCGATGAGCTGCTTGTGCTCGCGCGACACCATCGCCTCGAAAGCCTCGGTGTGGACCAAGTGGAGAAGGCATTCGCGCTGCGTATACGCGCTATGTACGGGCAGACCGAACGCAAACTGTTTGAAGGCCCAGGGGTCGGCGAGGAGCTTCGCATGATCGGTGGTCGACAGCGCCTTCCAAGCTTCGCCGAACTCAATGAGGTAGATGAGTTGGTGATTGCGCCGAGTTTGGAAGAAGATGCCCGGGTTGATGAAGCCATGGTCCAGTGCCTCGGCGAGAGGAACAGGCACGGACACTGGCAATTGCATGAAACTGAGGATCGTCTCGATGATTCCCCGCTTCTTCGCACCCGAAATGCTCAACGGAACGAGAAGGTGCACGAAGTGCAGTTCAGCCATGAGCTGGATGGCCGGGTCGGTTACTCCCGCGAGTTGACGTCTCAGCTTCTGGACGTAGGTGTCCGTACCTAAATCCGGTTGCTCGCTGAAGTGTCGGCGAAGCGCGGCGAAGTTCTCGGCCGTCCAGACCGCCTCGTCGGGAGTGAACACCGACCCATCGCGACGCAGCCCGTTATCGATGACGATCTGCATCGCTTCGTACACCGGCGGATCACCTGCCCGACGCCACGTCTTGGTCATACCTGGACGATACGACTCCGTCGCGACCTATGCCGCGTCTGTGGAGAGGACACCGTCCCGCAGGCGCTTCGCGACCCATCTTGCGCTCGAGCTCGGCGAAGGCGTCCATGACCTGAGGTTCGCATCGGGGTTGTGGCGAGCCAACAGACCTGTCTCCCAGTTGAGGACCGCACATCGGCAGGTCGTGGTGACGCAAGCCGATCGGCCGGAGATCCTCCCGTCAGTTCTGTCTCAGGGATTCTAGGAACGCTTCTTGAGGTCGGCCTCGGCGGACTTGTCGCCCTCGAAAAGGTCGGTGTGGTCGAAGCTCTCGCCGGAGCGCATCATGCTCCTCCGTCGAGAGACCGAGCTGGAGAGACTCAGGAATGCTTCACGACTGCCATGGGAGTCGCCCTTGAAGTTCTGGACGTTCGCCGCAGAGAACCCGACCCTGCCACCTTCAGCGTAGGAGTCCTGGTTGGCACCGAGGTAAGCAAAAGTCCATCCTTCTTGCTCATGCTTCTTGACTAGGTCGAAGAGCCGTTCGTGGCGGTACTCAACGCTCTGGTTCTCCTCACCGTCGGTGAAGGTCACAAAAAGGATCGACTCAGCCGCTTCTCCCGCGGCGCGGCGCTTCTCGATGCGAATGGTCGCATCGGTGATCGCATTGCCCATCGCGTCGTAGAGGGGAGTACCGCCACGGGGAGCGAACGACTCTCTCGTGAGCGGGGGGACTTTCGCGATGGGGAGGGCATCGGCGAGGACTTCGTGAGGATCGTTCGAGTCGAACTGGATGAGTGTCATCAACGCGTCGGCACCGTCGGACTGCTGTTCGGCGAGGAATCCGTTGAAGCCTCCGACGACGTCGGAGGCCATGGACTCCATCGAGCCCGAGCGGTCGAGGACGAAGTAGATGTGGAGATCGGTCGTGGTCATACCTTCCTATTTCTGTTGGTAGACGGTTTGGTGTTCTTTGTCGCGTTGAGACCTCGCTCCAGGACGAGGCGAATCGTGTCACTCATCCCGAGTGCCTCGGCGTTGCCGACATCGGCGAGACGCTGTAGCAGATCCTCGGGTAGGCGGACGCTGATGAGGCGGTTCGACGAGCGCTGGCCGGCTCGGGCGCTCATCGCAAAGTAACGAGAGGGTACATCGGGCGGCTTCTGGTTCACCCCGTAAATATATTACAACGTAATACGCCTGTCAAACACAATTGCCCACCAGCGCGGACGACCAGGAGTAAGTGCTGGGGTTGTGATCTCGCGGCGTTGCGCGGCCGCCTCGCCTCGAACAACTCTGGAGCAATCACCGCGGTCGGATCGCTGAGCAACGATAGAGGCCGCCTCCAAGTCCGAAGGCACAAAGGTGCTCCTCTCCGTCGCCTTCACCAGCCAGGTATCCTCGGAAATGACGGAAAGCAAAGGACACACGATGGCCTTCAGCGCACCACGACTCACGATCTATGCTCTCTTGTCATCGGTGGAAGAAGACCTCCGAGGATTCACGACAGACAGTCTTCCAGCAGCTGACCCGGCTGAAACGCTCGGAATTATTCTTCACGACAGTGCCCAACGTCGTTATGTCGATGAAAATGGTCAACCTGCCGCTGATCTCCCCTTGGAGACCCTGCTCCCCTACGTGGATCTGGGTGACCTGGTCGCGGTACTTTATCGATTCCGGGACGCGCTTCCAAAGCACGTTCGCCGTCAGCTCAGGGACTTGACCCCGCAGCTCCAGCTCCTCTTGCCGATCAGGAAGCGGATCGCACACGTTCGACCGTTCCGATATGACGACCTTGCACGAGTTACTTCCTTTTGTGATCAGGTATCAGCACAAAACCCGTCCTCGTGGCCTTCAGTAACTGAAACCGTCGCGAAGCTTGCTCGCGACCCAGCCTTTGTGTTCGACCTTCCCCAGCCTCGATATGAAGAACCCCCGAATTCTGCATACAACAATTTGCCCATGCCGGACTACGACGACACCGGATTTCTAGGCCGCGAGCAGGAGGTAGCCACGGTCATAGCTCTCTGCAAAGGTCCATGGCCTGTGATCTCACTCGTGGGCGAGGGCGGACTCGGCAAGACCGCCCTAGCACTTCGCTGTGCTTATGATCTCTTGGACGATATCAATGCTCCGTACGACGCGATCGTATGGAGCTCCTCAAAAACAACCAGGCTCGATCCGACCCAAATCCGAGATATTGACGGAGCGATTCGCGACTCACTGGGACTACTGGAAAGCATCGCACGAGAACTCGGCTCGCCCGTCACTGACGACACTTTGGTCGATGAGGTTGTCACATACCTTGAGTCGTTTCGAGTCTTGCTGATCCTAGACAACCTTGAGACGGTGCTCGATGATCGTATTCGCGGCTTCCTCCGGAGATTGCCCCCAGGGAGTAAGATCTTGATCACATCGCGAATTGGTATCGGCGAGTATGAGTATCGCGTTAGCGTTCAACCGCTTCCGAATGTTGACGCGGCCAGGCTTCTGAGAACCTTTGCTAAGGTGTCGGGCGTCCGCAGCTTGGCCATCCTGCCTGAAGATCGTCTGGCCACAATGTGCGACCGCATGCAGAACAACCCACTGTTCATTAAGTGGTTTGTCTCCGCGGTCCAGGTGGGTGTGGCACCTGAGGAAATGCTGGTCGACCCGGGTCTCTTCTTGGACTTCTGCATGTCGAACGTATATGAGCATCTCTCGATGGCCGCGCAGGACCTATTAAAGGCGCTCCTGGCTTCTCCGGACGAAGTCTCTCTACCTGAGTTGATCTACTTTAATCATGATGATATCCACGAAACACAGGGCGCTGTCCAGGAGTTGCTCACGACAAACATGTTAGCCATGAATAGTGTCGCGGCTGAACACGGGAGCGTGGTCGAAACGCGGTACCGTCTTACAGAATTGACGCGCCTCTACCTGACTCGGCATCATCCGCTTACGACGGAGGAGGACCGTGATCTGGAGCGGGCGAGGCGGCACCTCGCGGAGCAAGAGCGGCGAATTTCAAGAGAGATTGCAGGAGATCAGTATGATGAGCGAAGTATTGGGATTCGTTCGCGAAGTGATCTTCTTGTCGTCAAGGCTCTGCTGGACGCTTTGCGATATAAGGACAACGGTAGCTTCGCCGAGGCGCTTGACTGCGTGCTCAGTGTGAAGGAGCGGGCGCCGGATTATTACGAATGCTTCCGGGTCGAGGGTCAGGTTCATGGCGCGGCTCGAAACGTGGCTGTAGCTGAGGCCGCTTTTCAGACGGCGCTTGGACTCACCTTGCCATCGGCTCCGCTGTTCTACTTCTACGCGAAGTTTCTCCGCGAGGTGCGCCATGAGTTTGATGGAGCTCTTGAGTACCTGGATAAGGCGTCCGCTCTCGATCCAAACGCGCCGCACCTGGTGCTCGACTCGGTGCGCTGTCATTTGGAGCTTCTCGCATTCTCCTCAGCTAGAGCAGCCTTGAACGATCTCCTGATAGGGACGCGGGTTTGGGCGCCACACGTAGAACGCGATTTATGGCGTCTCCAGACAACGTTCCACGTGGTCTTGGCAAATTTTGCAACAGAGACGAAGGATTACCTCACTGCGATTGCCGCTCTGGAGGGGTTGATGGGAGTGGTTGAGACGTGTCCACCTACTGTCGCCAGCGCGGTCCGAGAGTCGGTTCCGCGCGCTTTGGGTGCCGTGTGGTGCTGCATCAACGAAAGCAACGACGAAGGGATTCAAGCTCGAGCCAGAGGGGTCTTGCTGTGGCTGCAAGGTCTGAAGGGCTTACGATTGCCTCATACCGCCTTGCTCGCTGAGGGACGCGGCTTCGGCGAAGTGAAGTTCGTTGACCAAACGCGTGAGTTCGGCTTTATCAGCTCGACCGATCATGGGGAGATCTTCTTTCGTCGCTCCTCGATGGACGTCTTTGCAGACTTCCAGCTACTGAAACCTGGTGTCCCGGTTTCCTACCTGCTCGGTGCCAGTGAGCGGGGCAGGCGAGCGATCCACGTTCGTCTTGAGTAGCCGATCTTCACCGGTGCTGGCCGCTCAGGTCAGGCCAAGAAACCGTTCGTAGCCGTGCCCACCGCGTTGATCAGGTCAGGGACCTCCAGACAATACGACCCGCCGAAGAATCCACATGGACAGCCGACTTCGTCGTCCGGTCGCCGCGCCGCCTCGCCCTAGAAGGTGGGTTACTGTCAATCCCTGCAAGGGCGTAGGTCGGGTGCCGGTGCAAGTTGTAGCGCGCCCGGTCATAGCGTCTCGTCGTCCTCGGGTCCGCGTGGTCAGCGGTATCCTGTACGTCGCGGCGGCTCGCGCCCGCATCCAGGTTGAGGGTCACGAGAGTTGACAGGCCCTCCCTCTCCTACAGCCCAACCGCGCTGGCGGCATTCTCCCGGAACAAAGACCCCTCGCGGATGTAGCGGCGAAGCATCGCTGTGCCCTTGTGGCCTGTCTGTTCGGCGATGACGCGCTCCGGGACCCCGGCAGCAGCAGCCGAGGTCGCAAGACCGGTCCGCAGCGAGTGACCGGCCACCTCGCCGGGGTCGAGCCCGGCTCGCGCGGCGTGGCGCTTCAACACAAGCGCCACCGCCTGACCGCGGAGTCGCGTTGTGCCGATATGGCCACGGCGGTCCACAGGGTGGAAGGCAGCTCCGTCGGTGATGCCTGAGGCCTCGAGCCATGCACGCCAAGCACGGACAGGGCAGGTAACCGGATTTGAGCCGTAGGGGATGCCGATCGTGCGCCCGGCACCCTCCTGGTCCGTCTTCGAGCGCCGGAGGCGGACCGTCAGCCCGTCGGCCCCCTCGGCGATGTCGGCGACGTCGAGACCAACCAGCTCGCTCCGGCGTAGCGCGCCCGCGAAGCCGAGCAGGAGGAGTGCCCGATCCCGACACCCTGCCGGGCCGGTGCCGAGTCCCTGGAGCATGGTGCGCAGGTCGGGCACCGTGACTGGGCGCACCTGGCGCTGGGCGGTTCCGAGGGTCCTGCGCACGCCACGGCGCACCAGGCGGACCGCCTCGGCCTTGGTCGGGGTGTCGTACCCAGCGACCCGGTGGGCGGCGGAGATCGCGGCTAGTCGAGCGTCGATCGTGGCAGGCTTGGCGGTCCGGGCGAGGTCGGCCACGAAACAGGCCACGGTGTCCGCGCCGGCGGGCAGGGCCACCACCCTGTGCTCGTCGCACCAGGCGGTGAACTGCGCCCAGCCGGTGCGGTAGACACGGGTCGTGTTCTCTGCCCGGCTCGCAGCGACGTAGTCCCGCGCATCGGCGACGATCCCCGCCAGCTCGACAGCCTGTTCGCCACTATGGAGCAGCGTCACTGTCCCTCCTGTTTCCTCATTTGTGACCAACGATAAACTAGCTTTATCGTTAGTTAGAAGCGAGTCGGAGGGCACCGGTTAGCAACAATGGAGAGCCGATTTAGGGTCCTGGGATTCGCAAAGTCGGCACCCATTCCGACGAGGCGCACGTGCCACCGGCCGGCCTAGCGGGGCTGTACCGGTAGATGTTCCTCGGGTCATCGCGCTGTGGCACGAGAGGGAGGATTAGAAGCAAGTTGTCGGCCGTCCGGACTCCTATTTGAGCGAAGGCGTGGTAGGAGCGTCAGGCTGTGCTCGCGAGGGTCACGCGGATCGCGCCGGCGAACTCGTGCCAGACGGGGAGGGACGTCATCGGAACAATCTCGACCGGTGCCCCGGTGTACGGCGAATCGATCACGCGCCCGCCGCCCACGTAGATCGCGACGTGGTGCACGAGTCCTTTTCCGCCAGGTCCGGCGAAGAAGAGCAAGTCACCCGGCTGGAGCTTGGCGAGCGGGACCGGGATGCCGGCGTGGCGCTGGTCGGCCGCGTCGCGGGGTAGGTACATGCCGTAGCGGGCATAGAGCGAGTACACCAAGCCAGAGCAGTCGTAGCCGAAGCCGCTCGTCCCGCCCCAGAGATAGGGAAGCCCGAGGAAGCGACGCGCCTGGTTGGCGACGGTTGTCCCCGACACGGCGCCGATGTGCACGGGGCTGAGCGCATTGTCGGCGATCGCCCCCTCTTGTCCTCCTGGGAGTCCGAGGACGAGGTAGCCCGGCGCTGTCTTGACGACGGGCAGTTCGGTGTCGTAACTGACGAGGAAGCGGCGCCGGGCGACCACGCCCTTGGCCACGGCGTAGAGCCACGTGCGCGGCACGCTGACGATCACCTCCCGAGAGTTCGCCGGTGGTGCGACGGCGGACAGTTGAACATTCGGCACCCAGCCGATGATGCCGGCGGGGAAGCGCGAGCCACGTTGGTCGGGGACCCGGACCTCACTCCATCGCCCACGGCGCCAGAGGACGAGGACCTCTTGGCCCAACAGGACCTGGGTGTTGATGCGGCTGTCGAGGCCGAGCCGCTCGGTCACGCTCAGCCGAGTGAGCCAGTGCTCGATCCCTGCCGGGTCACCGAGCGCCGGCGCGTCGACAGGTCGCGGGCTCGACGGGAGGTGCCATACCGTTGCCACCGACACCCGCACCCAGGCAGGAGTCGTCGTCTGCGCGAATGCCACGGCGTGCACGACCGGCCCTTGCGTGACCGACACGGCCAGCGCGAGCACAAGGAGGAGTCGTCGAAGTGAACGAATGTCAAATAATGGCCGTCCGACCGTTCGCACTGTTCGCGCTAGCTCGAACGTCGCCACTTCCGAGGAAGGAAGCATGAAGATCAGAGTAAACCCAGGATTTGCAAATACGGTGTGAAAATACGGGTTCTCTAGAGGCCCCGTACGGTGTTGAAGCGATCAGGTTGCTCGTTGGTAGGGGGGTTACCACTCGAGATGCGATTGAGGCCCCTCACGCGCAACAGTGGGCGGTCTGCGGGCATCGTGGACGCGGCAACCGCACCGTATCGTTCCCGTCGAGATGGCCCGGGCACTCGCATGGGTCGCGACGGGAGCAGCGAGGTGCACTAGAACCGTCTCGATAGGGCGCGGCTGGGGCTAACCGATGGCAGGCGTGACCGAGGGACAGACGGAACGTTATGTCGCTTGAGCGAGGCTGCTCAGGCGATTGACGACCCCCTAGCTATCGACAGACCAGAAGACTAAATTCCTGCCAGCCGAGGTCCCGACCAGCGCCGAGCACCCCGGCGTGCGAGTTGAGATACATGCGCCTCAGAACAGGCGCCACGTTCCTCCGAATCTTCGGTCGCTCCCGACGCCTCTTTGACTGGCCAAGAGTGAGAGGGAGGCATCATGGGCCTGAGAACCTTGCATCGCGCACTTCTCGCTGTCTGTGCCGGGGTAGTGCTGGCTGCGATGGTGGCGGTCATGCCGGCAACGGCGACCACAGGAGGCTTGCAGCTCACGGTCAGCCCCAAGGTCTCGGCGGCCGACACCCCACTTAGCATCCGGATCAGCGGCGCCATGCCCAGCGCGAGCGTGACGCTCACGGTTACCTCGGTCGACGCCGACGGCATCAAGTGGAGCTCGACCTCTACCTACACGGCCAGCCCCACGGGCACCGTGGATCCGGCGACGTCGTCAGAGAGCGACGTGTCCATGGGCTTCATGGGGCCGGCCCCTATGGGCCCCGTTGACTTCATGCAGGCTCCCCTTCTGTCTTCGAAGCTGGCCCCGATCTGGCCGTTCGGCCTGATGAGCCCTTATGGGAGCGCGAACTCCACCCAGGCCATGCCGTTCTACTGGTGGGCCAAGTGCTCGCTTAGCCAAGCCCAGCACGGTTGCACGTGGTCGAAGCCACTTAACTTCACCTTCACCGCCACGACCGGCAAGGCCCATGCCTCGGTCACTGTGCAGCGCGGCCCTGCCCTCCCGGTCACGGCGAGCTTCCAGAGCGTGGCGGCCACGGGCTTTTACGGCGTGTTCTGGCAGCCTTTGGCCGGCCACGACAACCACATCGGCGTCGTGGAGTTCGGCGGTGACGGCGGGGGCATAGGCATCCCGATCGGTGCCATGCTCGCCATGCACGGCTACCCCACCTTGGACCTCGCCTACTTCGGCGAGCCGGGCCTCCCCCAGACCGAACAGGGCCTCAGCCTTGAGTACTTCGCCAAAGCCCTTCGCTGGCTCGGGCACCAGCCTGGCGTCGACGCTCGCCGCCTCTGGGTGATGGGCTGGTCGAGGGGCAGCGAGGCGGCGCTCTTGCTCGGCGTCCACTACCCCTCCCTCGTGCACGGGGTGGTTGCCCTGGCGCCCGGAGACACGGCTGACTGCTCCGCGGGCGAAGGCTCGCCTCTTTGGACCTTCGGGGGCCAGCCCGTGCCCTGCACGAAGCAGTTCAACAAGACGCACCCGACGGACAACCCGGCGGCCGTCATACCAGTGGCGAAGATCCATGGGCCGGTGCTCTTGGAATGCGGCGAGCAAGACATCAATTGGTCGTCCTGCGCCCACTCCAAAGCCATGATGGCCGAGCTGGCCGCAGCCCACGACACCTACCCCCACGAGTTGCTCGACTACCCCGATGCCGCCCACGGCCTTGGATATCTGCTGCCCTACTACCCCGGCTTTGTTGAAGAAGAACAGTTCTTTGGGATAGGCGGCGCTAGCGCTATAGCAAACCCGCTGGCACGTGCTGACCAGTGGCCGAAGCTCCTGGCGTTCCTCCGCAACTGAGCTCGCGCTTGAGACGGGGCGGGAGGAAGAACCGGGCGACTGAGGGTCACCCAGAGCAGGCTGAGCAGCGCGCCTCAGGCCAACGCGTCCCGGGTGAGGCTGGTCGCCCCCCTCACACAAGAACTGAGGATCGGTTCGTTCAGCCCGTCTTCATCGACGACATAACGCGCGGCCGCAGAACTGCGACCGGAAGGCGACCTGGCGCCAGATTCGGCGTTCGGAGCGGGCCAGGACGAACAAGAACCGTCGCTCGGCCCCCCCCGGCAGCCCCCGCGCGACAGAGCGTTATCCGCTCCGATCAACCATTCGGCGGCGCTGGGCAAAGTACGCTGTCAGCGACCTGATCAAGCGCCATCCCACCGGCACCGCGGTGGCGGTAGTGGTGGCGTACCGTGGTCGAACTCGGTGGGAAGTGCGTTCGAGCACGAGCTGATCGGATGGCCGACTGGCAAGCAGGGGGTCGCGCCTGGCCGCCAGCCATTCCTTTGGCGACTCCCTGCGGCTCTCGAATCGAGCGTGCCATCCAGCTTCGCTTCAGCGCGGACTGCTTGCGCCGTCAGCGCCGGAATGACCAGAGCTTGTTGCCGAGGAAGTTGAGCGGGGTGACGACGACGATCGCGATCGCCTGCGCGACGATCTTCCCGAGCCCGGACGATACGAGTGCT
The DNA here is from genome assembly GCA_050015175.1 of Acidimicrobiales bacterium. Classification (GTDB taxonomy): domain Bacteria; phylum Actinomycetota; class Acidimicrobiia; order Acidimicrobiales; family Bog-793; genus Fen-455. The sequence continues at coordinate 44,931 of JBEKBX010000026.1, forward strand.
GCGAGTACGCCGATGTTCGCGCCGTACACGGTTGCGGAGACGATGAAGAAGCGCATCCCCTGGACGACGAAGTTGTCGCGCTGGGTGCGGAACGTCCAGGTACGGTTCCACCAGTAGTTCCAGCTCGCGGCGAGGAGGAACGACCCAGTGGCCGCGACCACATAATCGAGGCCTGCTTCCTTCAACAGCAGCGCGTAAGCGGCCAGGTTGACGCCGTAGCCCGACGCGCCCACGACCCCAAACTTGGCGAGCTGAACCCAGTTCTTCCGGCGGCGAAGCGCCTCCCGTACGCGGGCGGCGCGTAGGCTCACCGTCAGGTGGCTCCTAGTTCCGAACACCTTGCTTCTTTCATGCGCAGCCTCGCAACGCTCCTCGATTCTCCCACCTCTCCTTAGAGCCTCCTGCGCAGGGTGCACAGCAGCGGACCGCAAACCGACGAGCGACCAGCCGACAGCGCTCGGGGCGCCGAAAGCAGCGCCGTCACCGGTGCTTGACACGTTGAGCATCTCGACGACCGCCGTGCTGGCCAATGCCCCAGAACGACGGCGGACTGATCGTGTCGGAGGCCTGGCAAGCCACACGGAATCGGCGATCTGCGTGGGGTCGCCGCGCGCGAAAAGGCGTGGGCAGCCTCGCCGCCGAGTGCGGGCCGGACCATTCCCCGCTGAGCTTCATGGCCTCACGCCCGAGGCGATCGCAGCACGGGCGGCAGAGCCAGTAGCCCGTGAACAGTTCCACTATGGCTGGCGCGCCGCAGAGACGCCACCGTTCGAGGTCGGCCTGCAACTCGACGACCAGGGGTGCCGAGGCCGAGCGGACCGTGACTCGCGCAGGCCGCGGCGCAGATCGCCGGTCGGTTCGGTCTGGACGAGAGTCGCGTGCGTTCGGCCGGGGAGCTGGAGCGAACTCCACAGCGATCCGGCATCCGCGGCCTCTACGCTCGGCTCAAGTGCGTTGCCACGTCGAAGTCCGCTTCTATGCCGAGTTGAACGACTTCCTGCCGCCGGACCGGCGTGGCCGGCCGATCACACTCGAGGTGGCCGCTGGCACCACTGTCAAGGACCTGGCGGAGTCGTTCGGGGTACCACACACCGAGATCGAGGTGATCCTCGTGAACGGCGAGTCCGTGGACTTCGTCCACCAGGTGAGTGAGGGCGACCGCGTGAGCGTGTATCCGGTGTTCGAGGCACTCGACGTGTCGCCGCTCGTGTTGCTGCGTCCGAGACCGCTGCGCGAGCCGCGGTTCGTACTCGACGTCCATCTCGGCCGGCTCGCCCGAGTCCTGCGACTCCTCGGCTTCGATTCCGTGTGGCGAAACGACATCACCGACCACGAGCTGGCCACGATCTCGGTGGACGAGAGGCGGATCCTCCTCACCAGGGATCGAGGCCTGTTGAAGCACGCCAAAGTCACGCACGGCTATCTAGTGCGCGAGACCAACCACCGTCGCCAGGTCGTCGAGATCCTGCGCCGGTTCGACCTGTTCGGGGCCATCGCCCCGTTCGGCCGATGCCTCGAGTGCAACGGCGTGCTCGAACGCGTGGCGAAGGAAGAGGTGGAACACCGCCTGCCGCCCCGGACACGGCGGGACTACAACGACTTCTCGACGTGCCCGGACTGCAGTCGGATCTACTGGCAGGGTTCGCATTATGACCGCCTGGCCGCCCTAGTGGAGGACATCCGCCGCGCCGGCACGACGCCGAGTCGCACCTAGCGCGTCCCCCGTCCGCACCGGTGACGGCGCTCGAGCGGCTTGGGGATGACGCGGGGGGCGCCTTCGGTCTGCTCATCGTCGTTGCCATATCGCCTCCCAACCCGTCCGGAGAACCGGGGGAGGCTCACGGCACCGTGGGGCGACGTTCGCGGACAAGCACTCGCCCGCCATTGCTAGTCATGCACGAGCGACGCCAGCTCCTCAGGGCCGAGCCGTCACCCCGCGCTCGTCACACCAGGCGGTGAACTGCCCCCAGCCGGTGCGGTAGACGCGGGTCGTGTTCTCGGCCCGGCTCGCGGCCACGCAGTCCCGAGCATCGGCGGCGATCTCGGCCAGGTCGACGGCCTGTTTAGTACTTTGGAGCAGCGTCACAGTGCCTCTCTTTTCTTCGTTTGTGACTAACGATAAGGTAGTGTTATCGTTGGTTAGAAGCGAGTCGGAAGGACGCTGACAGGCGACAATGGCGGGCCGAGTTGTGGGACCTGGGACTCGCGAATGCGGTGTGAAGTAGAGGCTCTCCGAGTGGCCCCGTATTGCGTTTTAGGCGATCAGATCGTCGCTGTTAGGCCCCTTCTACTTAAGAGGCGATTGCGTGCCTCCACGCGCAACGGTGGGCGGTCTGCGGGCACCGTGGTCGCGGCCACGGCGCGGCAGCGTTCTTGGGGTTTGCTGCTCGCCAAGACTGCCGGATACTGCCTGCTTCACGAAATGGCCGGGGAACTCACATGGATCGCAACGGGGGCAGCGACGTGCACCAGAACTAGTCGATCGGTGTTTCTCGTCCCGTGCTGAGACCAAATCTTTGAGCACCAATAATCGTCTTTCTTGTGCAGGGTGAACACGTGACGATGACAGAGGACCGTCCTGAAGATTGCCGCAGCGAGCCGCTGGACCTACGTGGGGAGAGCCGCCACTCACGCGCGGTGACTTCAGCCCGTCGCTGCCGCTCGGTAGGGACGGAAGAAGGCGCGCAGCTCCTCAGCGTAGAGCTCGGGCTCCTCGAACGGCGCGAAGTGCCCTCCGCGGGCGGGCTCGGTGACGCGTACGACGTTCGCCGTACGCTCGAGCCACGCTCGGGGTGGGCGGACGATGTCGCCGGCAAAGAGCGAGAAGCCCGACGGCACCTCGACCCGGCGGGCAAGCTGCGTGGGCGGGATCGCCGCGTTCGCGCGGTACATGCGCATCGACGAGCCGATCGTGCCCGTGAGCCAGTAGAGCGTGACGTTCGTGAGGATCTCGTCCTTGGTGAAGCGCCGCTCGACCTCGCCGCCGCAGTCGCTCCACGCCCGGAGCTTCTCCACGATCCACGCCGCGAGCCCGGCCGGCGAGTCGGTGAGCCCGAAGGCGGCGGTCTGGGGCTTCGTGCGGTGCATCGCAGCGTAGGCGCCCTCGGTCGCGCCCCAGGCCGCAGCGCCCTCGAGCCAGGCGCGCTCCTCGGGCGCGAGGTCCGCCGGATCGCCGGTGAAGACGGGCAAGCCCGCGTCGATGCGGTGGACGGCCACGACCCTGTCGGCATGGTCGAGCGCGAGGTAGCGGCTCACGTGGCTGCCGATGTCCCCGCCCGCGGCGCCAAAACGCGCATAACCGAGGACGCCCATGAGCTCGGCCCACAGTCCGGCGACGGCGATCGAGTCGGGGGGCGGGCCAGTGGGGCGGTCGGAGTACCCGAAGCCTGGCATGTCGGGCACGACCACGTCGAACGCGTCGGCGGGGTCGGCGCCGTGCGTGCCGGGGTCGGTGAGGAGGGGGATGACCTTGGCGTAGCGCCAGAACGAGTCCGGCCAGCCGTGGCTGAGGACCAACGGTAGGACGGGCCCAGCCGGAGCGGCGGCCCGGACGTGCACGAAGTGGATCCCGAGGCCATCGAGGCGGACGCGAAAGTGGGGGAACCGGGCGAGCGCCGCCTCCTGCGCCAGCCAATCGAACTCGTCCGCCCAATAGGCGACGAGCTCGCGAAGGTAGGCGAGGTCGGTCCCGAGCGACCACCCGGCGTCCTCGGGCTCGTCCGGCCAGCGCGTCGAGCGCAGCCGCGCGCGGAGGTCCTCGAGCGCCGCGCGGGCGGTCTGCGGGGTGAACGGCTCGGGGTGGGGCGGGGCGTGCGACATGGGACGCACCTTACCGGCCGCGGCCCGCGCGATAATCGGCGTTTCGGGCGCATCCGTAGCCGTCTGATCTGCGGCGAAACTGACATTAAAGAGGTTCGCCTAATAGAGTGACAGACGAGCCTTGGGTCTGGCAGACTGTTGCCATGGCCTTTCTCGCCTGGCTGTGGACCTATCTGGTGCTCGCGGGGGTCGGTGTGCGTCCAAGACGCGACTTTGTGGAGCTCGAACGGCGCCGTCAGAGAGCAGGAGCACTGTTCGCGGCGGGCAAGTCACAGGCCGATGTCGCCCGTGAGCTCGGCGTGTCGCGCCAGAGCGTCAGCCGATGGCACTTGGACTTCAAGGCAAGCGGAACGAGCGGTCTCGCGGCTGCTGGGCGGGCCGGACGGACGCCGATGCTGACCGACGCACAGCTGGCGGGGCTCGAGCGCGAGCTCGAGAAAGGACCCCAGGCTCACGGATATCCGACCGACATGTGGACGCTCGCAAGGGTGGCCGAGGTGATCGAGAAGACGACCGGGATTGCGTACCACCCCGGGCACGTATGGAAGATCCTCCGCAACAAGCTCGGCTGGAGCCGCCAGCGCCCGGCACGGCGCGCCGCCGAGCGCGACGACGAGGCGATCGCCCGTTGGGTGGCCAAGGACTGGCCGAGGGTAAAAAAAACGCCAGACGGCGTAAGGCGTTGATCTGCTTCGAGGACGAGTCCGGCTTCTCGCTCCTCCCACCGGTGCGCTCGACCTGGGCGCCGCGCGGCAAGACCCCGGTGCTCCGTCACCGCTTCAACTGGAAGCGCCTCTCGAGCGCGGCGACGATCGCCTACGAGCCCGACTGCTCGGATGCCTTCCTCGTGTTCCAGATGCGAGCCGGCGCCTACAACGACGAAAGCCTGATCGAGTATCTGCTGGCTTTGCGCCAGCACCTTGGCGATCGCAAGGCGACGCTGCTCTGGGACGGACTCCCGAGCCATCGCAGCACAGCGATGCGGACGTTCATCGCCCTACAACGCAACTGGCTCGTTGTCGAACGCCTACCCGCTTACGCTCCCGACCTCAACCCCGTCGAGTCGCTCTGGGGAAACCTAAAGTCGAGCGAGCTGGCGAATCTGTGTGCAGAGACCATCGACGAAGCCGAGCAGGCGGCCGACGCCGGACTGGAACGGATCGGCGGTGACGTCCAGCTCTGCTTCGCCTTCCTTCGCCACGCGGGTCTTTCTCTTTAACATTGTTGTCACTGTATTAGGCGAACCTCTTTA
>JBEKBX010000027.1:0-48213 GCA_050015175.1 Acidimicrobiales bacterium
CCGATAAGAGCAGGGATCTCTGAGCAGACGCGTCCCGACGCGGCCAAAGAGCTGGGCTGCCTTCAAATCATTGACAATCGACCGTTCACCTCAGCTTCTCGAGGCCGGATGAATTTTCGAGGTTAAGTCTCAACAGTTCCACAAGGCCGACTACGTCGACACGTGCCGCGTGCCGCGTACCGCGTGCGTTTCCCGCGCCGGTTAGTCGGACGCGGACGCCTTGCAACACCCGGCCGCCACCATGATCGCGGCAAGCGGCACGGTCCGGAGCCGCGGCAGGATCTCTCGCCGGAACAGCTCCGGTTCGTAGACCCTGTCCTGATTCACCTTGTCCCATTCCGTGAGTGCTCGCTTCCGGGCCGAGGATCGCGATCACTGCGCCACTGCTATGGGCACCGCTGACAACAATTTCTCAACACAACTTCGCAAGTGGTGGCCCGCGATGGCCCCTCCGAACCTAACGACGGCATCCTAGAAACTGGTCCTGACCTGCAAGAACGTAGCTAGACCCCACGAGACCAAATTCCTCTGAACGGACTGCTGATCGTGTGCTTGAGAGTTCGAGTCTCTCCCCCGGAGCTCAAATGCGCGGCAATCACCGTGTCGAGCGCACGGCCCGCGGTCGCAGTCAGCAGGCTCTTACCGGTGCGCCCACGGCTGGGGCGCGTACGTGCCGTCGCTCCGGAGCGTGAGATCGTGCGCCCAGGTCAGCACGTTGTACGGGCCAACCGCTGCTACGTGCTGCGGGCGCCCGAACGATGCCCGTGCGGACTGCGCGTCCACGCCTGCCCACGGCGAGACGACGTTGTAGACGAGGAACTCGAAGCCTCCCCCGTACCACGCCGAGCTCGACAGCCTCGTGTACCGGACGATGTGCTGGCTACCGTCAAGCGTGACGACCGGCCGGACGACGACGGCATCGGAGGACTCCACAGTCACGATCGACGCGCTCCAAAAATCGCCGATGCCCCTGGTGAGATGGTGCTGCCCGAGGTAAGCAGCGAGGTTGACAGCGGGTTGCGCCGGTGGAGCAGTCGTGAGGGTGTTCACGAACGTGGTCACGTAACCGACGGCCACGAGAGCAGCGACTCCGACCAGCGCGACTTTGAGCCATCCGTCCTTCCCGCGCTTCGCGATTCTTCCGGCGAGGCGCGCACCAAGGATCGAGCCGAAGACCACCGCAGCCGTCAGGTAACGGCCGAAAGGGGCGACCGACGCGAAGGTAAACCATACGAAGGTGGCGCAGCCGCCGAAGAAGCCGAAGACGAGCACGTCCTCGAACCAGACGACCTCCCACCGACTCGAGTCGGCGGTCTCACCCGATACCGAGGCCTCGTCTCCGTTCATTATCGAGATCACCAAGTCGGTGACGATCGCAATGAGCCCGCCGACGACCGCCAGGACGACCAGAATGAGCCCGACCGCGTGCGCAACCCCTAGAACCGGCGGCACCCCCGGCGAACCGAACGGCCGCGATCCGACACCCTCCAACGCTGCTCCCCAGGTGATGACATGGACGATGTTGATGACCATCTGATGGAAGTCCGCCCGGGGATTCGCCGGGCCGATCGTGTAGGTCCCGATCAGCCAAGCAATCCGGCGCACCGCTTCGGCAAGCACGAGGCTTCCCAGCGCCGCCGAGAGCGCCGGAACAGCCGCTCTCCACCGCCGGACCCGGAGCGCGGCAGTGATCCCCGCCAGGCCGATCGGTGCCACACCGAGGACTACGGTCAACAGGTCTCCGAGCACACCAGCCGCGAGGAAGCAAACCGCCAGCAGCCAGCCCCAGCCGAAACGAGCCTTCCGTAGCGCCACGAACGCCACAAGGCACCAAAGCGTCGTCGCCACATGGAATGGACCGATGAGGAAGAACTGTGCGAAGGCATGCGTCGGCAAGCCGAGCAGCACGACGACGGTCCCTGTCGCAAAGATGCCGGCCCATCGACCGAGATCACGCTGCGCGATCCATGCGCCGCACCCAATGACGCCGACGGCAATGATCGCGGGCACGAGGTGCAACAGTTGCGGATGGACTCCGCCAACGAGGACGGCGATCGCGTAGAACGGCGCATCCACCAACCAGAACGAGTCGAGCGAGAGGGCCCAATGCGTGAGAGTGAAATTCCCCAGGAGCGCCTTTCCCTCGAGAATCACGCTCGCCCCGTCCGAGCTCCCCGGATAGGAGTGCACTGACGAGAGGTAGAGCAGACTCACAAGCACGATCGCGCCCACGACCGATGCGCACAACACGACGAAGCGCCAGGCGGTCCGGTCGCTCACGTCGTCCTCGTCGCCTCGATGTCGCACGGCCGGATGTTAACCAATCGTCGTCCCTGCCCCCGAACTGGAGCACAAATCGCCATCACACACTCCGCTTGGCTTCGTGAAACCGGTTACGCCACATCCGCGACGTGACCGGACCTGCTCGAGTTGGAGAGGAGCCCGCTGCACCCAAAATGGAATGCTAAGGGCCAGTGACAGGAGAAGATTCGAATCGCCCGGCGCGAGGCACTCGACGGCTTGGCGCTCCCTGTCTTCGGGCGTAGCATCCGACACCGTCAGAACACGCGTCAATCACAGTTCTAGCAAGGGCCCGTAGCTCAGTGGTCAGAGCAGGGGACTCATAATCCCTTGGTCGCAGGTTCGATCCCTGCCGGGCCCACCGATGAAAGGGGTAAGGGGATAAGAGGGGCAGTAGGAACCGGACCAGCGGTGAGACGGAGCAGGACAGCCAGCCAGCCAGCGAGAGTGACGGGAGACGGGAGGACTGGAGCACGGCAGGAGCCAGCCAGCCAGGACGGCGGGCGTGGGGGGACGGCCAGCCAGGCGAGAGGGAACGGGAGACGGAAGTAGCGGGAGGACGGGAGCCAGGCCAGCCGGGAGGGCGATCGGGAGCGCTAGGACGTGGCCGATGCGTCAAGGTAGCTCGAGTCGAGCAGGCCCCGACGGTCCAGATCAACGAAGACGCTCACGAGCTCTGGATCGAAGTCACGATTCGCACGTTCTGTGACGAAGTCAACGCCTTCACGGTGGGTGAGCTGGCCGGTTCGGTACCAGCGCCGGTGAGTGACGGCGTCAAAGACATCGCCAACAGCTGCGATGCGACCGAAGAGGGGGATATCGAACCCGTCCGTTCCGTCTGGATAACCTGATCCGTCCCACCGTTCGTGGTGCGCGCGGATCGCCGCCGCAAGAGGAGCTAGACCTGGCGAGACCGCGAGAATCAGTTCCGAGCCCACCACTGGGTGCTTCTTCACCTCTACCCACTCGCGCTCGGTGAGAGGACCGGGCTTGCGCAGGATTTCCGCCGACACCGCGAGCTTCCCGAGATCGTGCAGGATGCCGACCCAATTCATGATCTCGACGTCCCTCGGGTCAAGCCCCAGCGCCCGACTCATGGCAGCGCATATGTTTCCCACCCGCGAGGAGTGTTCGGCGGTACCGGGGCAGTGGACAGCCTCGGCGTCAAAGAGGGCCGGGAGACGATCGACGTGGCTCTTGAGTGTGGAGTACATGATTCTCTGATATCGGTCTGCGACCCGATGAACTTGACGTCCAGAAAACTCTTGCCGCTGGCCACGATGGGAACCATCCAGGACCGTGGGGACAACGTTGGCGAGCTTTGGAGGGCTCAACCCCGGCCCCAATATGCCGATAACTGTCCGGATGAGGTTCTCGTCCGTTCACCGCGCGCGTGTGGACGAGAAACACCACGGTGCCCAACTCGGAGTCGGCCTCATCGCCTCCTGTTCGGCGCTGGTCCTCGCCACCGTCTGGTTCCTGCCGACAACGAGCAACGGTCGATCGATCGCACTTGCTTTCCTGGGCGTAGGCATGGTGATCTCAGTTGCCCTGAGCAAGCTTCCCTGGGAGCGCCTGCCTGTCCGGGCGCTGCTCATCTTCCCGGCTCTTGGAATCGTCGGCATAACTATCAGTGGGCTACTGAACACAGGCATTACCCCTGCTTACACTGGCTTTTTCACCATAGCGATCTTCTTCATCGCGTCGACCCAGTCAGAAAGAGTGACGCTCGCCTCGATTTCGATTGCACTTCCCTGCTGGGTCGTATGCCAGGGCGGACTGACGGCGACCGTCGGAGTGAAGATGCCGGTCACGGTCGGAGTCTGGGTTCTCATTGGGAGCACTCTCGCCAGGAGAGCCGCGAGGAGCAATGCTCTAACCGACGAGCTGATTCGGGCAGCCGCGACGGATCCTTTGACGGGACTTGCGAGCCGAGGGGAACTCGACCGGTTGCTCGGCCTCGTCGAGGAAGGCGACGCCGTCGTGCTGATCGACCTTGACGAGTTCAAGGCTCTCAACGACGTGCGCGGCCATCAGGCTGGTGACGACGCACTGGCCGCCTTCGGCACGATCGTCCGTGAGGTGTTACGCGCAGGCGACGTGGCGGTCCGCTACGGAGGTGACGAAATTCTCCTCGTGCTCACCCGCGCGGGCTCGGCAGGTGCGGACGCCACGCTTGAGAGGCTATGTGCGCGTTGGTCTGGTGTGGATCACCCCACGTTCTCCGCAGGTGTGGCCGTCTGTCACCACAGCACCCCTACCGAGACGCTCCGGAGAGCCGACAGGGCGCTCTATGTGGCGAAGCAGCGAGGACGAAATGGCTGGTCCCATGCCGAACAGGTGGGAGCAACGGGGCATCTCAAGGTGGTTCAGTAGGACGACCCATTAGATCCCTCTGTGTCAGCATTGACCCGCCGCTACCGTGGTTTCCCAAGACGATGGCTCAAGTCTCTCAGCGCCCACCATCCGGAGGGCCGGGGGCACGGGCTGGGGACTAGGGACAGCGCTGGCGGCCACGGGCCGGGCCGGCGAGCGCGAGGGTGGCGAGGCGGAGTGGGTGATCCGTCGGCGGCGAGGTGCTCGTTCAGCTGGGTGGCCTGCCAAGGAAGTATCGCGGCTGTATGCGCTGATCCCGCTGTTCGTCGAGCATCGTTTTTCGGTACTCAGCCAGGGTGCGTCAGTACTCGACCTGGCCGAGAGCGTCTCGAAGCTCGAGGCGTAGGCGGTCCCTCTCCAGTTGGCTTTCCCTGAGCTGCGTCCGGTAGTCATCTAGTTCGTCCCACCAGAAGCGGCTCGTCGGTCTCAGGCGTAAAGCCCCCGCCGTCGGATAAGAGAGTGCCAGAGTGCCCATGCGGTGGGCAGCCGCCCACAGGGCCGCACACAGTTCCGGGCGACGCCGCATCCTCGTCAGTCGAAGGTCTCGTTGACAAGAGAGTCTTTCTTTGGTACACGCCTTTCATGTGCAACCTGCTACCTCATCATCGGCACGGTGTGCCCTGGGCTTGATCCGCTTCGACGGACAGGTTTCTTCAGTTGATTATGCCGCCTGACGGTCGGCGTTCTGGCGGATAGTGGCTTCGTATTGGGCGGGACTGCGATAGCCGAGGGAACTGTGCAATCGACGGGTGTTGTACCAACCCTCGATGTAGCTGAAGACCGCACGGTAGAGACCGGCTCGCGTCGGCCAGCTGCGGCGGTCGACGAGTTCGCGTTTTAGGGTGGCAAAAAAGCTTTCCGCGACGGCGTTGGACCGCGCCGTCAACTACGCCGGATTCCGGAGCTGAACGACAGACAGTCAGGGTGACCCATCCCTTCCATCCATGGTCAGGCCTGGAGTTCGTGTTCATCAGCCTGCGTCGCACCTGGGGGGAGGATCGGGTGTTCTTCTTCACCGGTGACGGCAGGCAGACGTCCCTGCCCACGGCGTGGACCGATGCCGCTCAGCCAGATGTCTTCGTGACGCTGGCGGATGGACGCTGTCCGTTCCGCATCGAGGATCTGCTCATCCTGGTGGACCTCGTGGATGGGCTTCACGCCGACCTCAGCAGCGGCGGAGTGTAAGGAAGATTTTGCCGATTGTGACAGGACGATTATGCCGGCAACTGTCCAACGAGCCCTTCTAGATGTTGAGGAGTATCCATGAAATAGGCCTAAGTAACGCCCGGATGCTTGACACGACTTAGATCATCGGCATAATGATACTTACATTCATGTCATTCGGGAGGTCGCCATGGCGAAAGGCAGGGAGGATCCGAAGGTGGGGGCACTGCGTGCCGAGCGAAGCTTGAACCCCCACCCGGAATCGGTCACCGACGACCGCTTTACGGCCTCGGACTTCTTCGACGCCAGGGATCTGGTCCAGGTCAAGTACGAGATGGTTCGCCGGGTCCGCGTCGAGGGCGACGCCGTGAGTCGCACTGCCTCCGCCTTCGGCCTGTCCCGCCCCACGTTCTACGAGGCGGCCGCGGCGCTCGATGCCGGCGGGCTGCCCGGACTCGTTCCCGCCCGCCCTGGGCCTCGTCGTGCGCACAAGCTCACCGACGAAGTGGTCGCCTTCGTGAGGGATCACCTCGAAGCCGATCCATCGGCACGGCCGGCCGATCTCGTCGAGCTCATCGCCGATCGCTTCGGGGTGAGGGTCCATCCCCGCTCGATCGAGCGGGCGCTCGCCCGGGCCCCCCACCCCAAAAGTGGAGGCTCCAAGTGAGCCGATCGACGACCAAAGCGTGGAGCGCTACGAGATGCTGCGAGACCATGCGCTCGACGGAGCGGAGTCGGGCTGGCGTCTCGGGCTCGCGCTGCTCCAGCGATCCGGCATGGCAGCTTGGGCGAGAGCGTCACAAAGCATCGACACTCGAGCACCCCTCCGACCGACTCGGGCAGCGGCCCAGCCCGACGCCGACGGCGATGCGATCGTCGCCGTGCTCACCGCCATGGCTCTGGCCTGCGTGGGAGATCGGTGAGTCGTGATCGCCGACGCCTCCTCCAAGGTCAACTCCTCGCATCTGGCGCGCACCGCTTATCTGTACGTCCGTCAGTCCACCCTGCGCCAAGTGATCAACAACACCGAGTCCGCCACTCGCCAATATGCCCTGCGCCAACGTGCCGTCGCCCTCGGCTGGCCGGCCGAGCAGATCGTTGTCATCGACACCGACCAAGGACACTCTGGCGCGTCAGCCGCCGACCGGGAAGGCTTCCAGCGTCTCGTGGCCGAAGTCGGCATGGGCCGTGCCGGGATCGTCCTCGGCCTCGAGGTCTCGCGTCTCGCCCGGAACAATGCCGACTGGCATCGCCTGCTCGAGATCTGCGCCCTTTCTGGCACCCTCATCTGCGACGAGGACGGCCTCTTGGAAGTCCCCGGTCAGCAGGTACGCTTGGCCGACAAGCTTTCGGCGCGCGCCATCGAAGAACTGGCTGAACTGCCCCTCCGAGGTCACGTTCTCCACCGCGCTCCCCCCTGTCGGCGCGTTCCACACTAAGTAACACGCCCGAGCGGTCGTGTTCGAAACAGTTGGTTGCAAGAGCTTCGAGGCGCGGTTCGAAGACCCGTTTCCCAGCCCTAGCGCAAACGGGTCCTGGCGGGCCCCGACTGAGGGTAAATGAGCTGATTCGCGAGCTCGATCTCGACGACTAGCTGAGTGAGCGCCCCCAAGTCGACACGCGTGGCGTCCGCTTGTCGGACGCGGACGCCTTGGAACACCCGGCCGCCGCGATGATCTCGACAAACGTCACGGCCCCGAACCTCGGAAGGATTGCCCGACGGAACAACTCCGAGTCGTCGAGCGCGTAACCCGCCATCCGGATACGGTGGCGCTCATGTTTCAATACGTCATCCACTGGCAGGACTCGGACAAGGCACCCGAGGCGCTACTCGCCGATCGCTTCGAGGACGAGGGCGACGAGTACGTCTTCTACACGAGCTTGGAGAATGGCGAGGAACAGCGGACGGCGATCCCGATGAGCGAAGTCGAGATCATCACCCTCGAAGGACAAGAGGGCGTCTGAGGTCGAGCCCGCGACCCGTGAAGCTGGTAGCGAGTGGGCGCTAAACGCGACACCCACACCCTTCGTCCACGATTTCAGGGGCGTAGAAACGATCGGCGACCAAAACTCCCGCGTCGTCGCGGTTCTCTCAACATCCCCACGAGCTGACCGAGGATCGCGAGCGCCCGTTCACGACCCTAAGCAGGGTTGGGACCGCTGCGGCAGGTGCACATCTTGACAGCGATCCCGCCGCACACCCTGCACCTACCCCAGTGCTGCGCTATTTGTTCCGGGGTGAGGTCAGGCTTCGTGCGGCCCACTGCCCGGCCAACGGAGAAAGACGTCAGGATCAATACCAGGGCGATCGCCACCACAACCCAGATCAAGACGCTCCCGGCGATATAGCCGTTGTTGATGATCAGGTGCATCGCTCCTCCTTCACGATCCCAACCAACTACTCTGACCCGTGGATCACGAGCAGCACCGAACGTCCCCGAGCCTGCCAAGCTGTTCAAGTGCGTGGTGCGCCTCGCAGTAGGCGGGAGAAGATTCCGTGCACTGACAAGGAAGCTTGCGAAGTGTGGCTGCCGCGACGGCCAGGCGGACGAGGATGTCACCAACCTCTTCGCGCGGGATGTCGACCTTGGCACCCCGGTAGTTGCTGAGGATCGACTGGATCGCTTTCGGGAGCCGTTTCGTGTCCGGCACGCCGTTCTCGAGAAGGTAGGGCAGTTTCCAGGTGTGGATTTGGTTCGCCGCGCCCACGTAGGCGAAGCACCGCGATGGAAGGTGATACTTGGGGTGGACCAGCCCCTCTGCAGGCGCCTCAGAGACTGAGCCAGGTGTCGCGTCCAGCAACCGCGTCAGCTCAGCAGCATTGGTCGGACCCGGTCGGTAGATGCCGTGCACCGAAACCCACCACAAATCCCTGGGAGCTTCCTCAACGTCGAGGGCGACCAGGACCCGGTCGTGGAGTCCGCCACCAACAACGTCAGCCGCGTAAAGCATGTGCGCGTCGCTGACGGCAACGGCCCCGACCTTCTGTTCCGCCGCGTAATGCCGAGCCTGATCGAGGGCCGCCTCCACTGCCCGCCGATGCCAAATAAGCGTGCCAGGACGTTTGACCTCCAGAACAAGCCTTTTGATGCCGAGTTCAGAGAGCACGACGTCGGCCCTGCCGACTTGCAAGTTCACGTCGGCGAGTGACCAGTCGAGGACCATCGTGAACAGGTCCTCGAGGATGTTCTCCGCGACCTTCTCTAAAGGGCTGTCAAAGAGGCCTTGTCGAAGTCGCTGTCGACGCCTCGCTGCGAAGCCGGCCCACTTGGTTTCGATCCGATCGACACAGTGACGGTATGAGGCCAGCTGCGTGAGAGCACTATCCGCCGTGCTTGCTTCGTCCCTGGCATTCATCTCTTGGCTCGTCACCTCCGCCAAGCCGACAACAAATCTTACGATGTCCGCGCTGTCTCGCGTGGCCCGGATCCCGCCGGGCGGTTGTCGACTTCTGGATGGTCTACGCGACGACCCGCGTGAACGGGCTCGGTGAGAAGTCCCAGATTGCTCCAACCCGACGAGCTGCTTTCGATCGGGCGCTCGCGGCGGCGCGAAAGAGCGATCCGAACCTCACGGTTGCGATGCCAATCGGGTGGCTAGAAGAGGGGCCAACATAGCCACAACTACATCCCTCGCCGAGGATTTCAGGGGCTTAGAAACGATCTGCGACCAGGAGTTTCGCGCCAGACCGTTGAACCCGACGGATATACGGTTTGCGTCGTGCCCGGCAGGAACTTTGTGCTGACCGCCAACCAGATCCAAGGACTTCCACGCACGACCACTCAGCCAGCAGGTGGTCGACCACGCGGCCGTGTACCGCGTGGTCGTGGCGCGTGAAGCCGTGGGTGGGCTGATGTTGGCCGATCGTCGTCACGTGTCTGCTCCCTTGCTTTCTCAGGTCGGCCCGCATATGTCGGGTTGTTTCCAGCCGTCTACCAGTAGTTTTGCCGACCTGGCTCGAAAATAGCCCGGAAGGAGCCACAAGACGGAAGGCACAGGAGAAGAGGGATACAACCACTAGCTCATAGGTAGTGGATCTACCCACCGACTAGGCATGTGTCCATGGGCGCAGACGCTCCTTTGAGCCACACAAGGCCCGCGCCCGAACACCATCCTGCTCAGCCGGCAGGCCTCGGAGAGACCTGGGCTGCGTCAGGGTCGGTTCGAACACGTCCGGTCACTCCGTGTTCGCTCGCCAACTCCTCCAGCGGGCATTGAACTCGTGCGACCACGACATCGGGGCGCGTCCGCAGCGCCGCGGAGAGCACGAGGTCTATCTGATTGTGAAGCAGGCGATAACGCACACGGCTAGGAATGACGACGGGTATTAGCACCACAACTTGCCTTTCATCGTTAGTCCGTAGCTCGTCGATGAACGAGATGATCGGGTCCACGACAGAGGCGTAGTCCGTACGGAGTATTCGCAGCTCGACGCCAGGGTCCCAGCTGGTCCAATGCTGTACGAGCGCACGGGCGCGATCTTCGCTCTCGCCTCCGTCGTTGAGCACCACGCTGACAGCGACCACGTCCTGGCTGAACGAGAGTGCCTCGGATATCGCGTGCAACGTCAACCGCGACACTGAGGTGACCGGCACGATCACGACGGATCGCCTCGCTTCCGGCTTCTCCTGGGCGCCGCCAACATCGAGCTCGCGCGAAGCACGCTGGTAGTAGGCATGGATCCGCACGAAGAGAAGTACAAACGTCGGAACTGCGGCTACAACCACCCAGGCGCCTTCGAGAAACTTCGAGAAGAGAAACACGACTGTCGCGATCGCGGTCATCGTCGCGCCAAGCCCGTTGATCGCCGCACGGTGACGCCACTTGGCGGGCTTGCTCTTCCACCAGTGAACGACGAGCCCGCTCTGAGCGAGCGTGAAGCCCGTGAAGACGCCGATGGCAAACAACGGGATCAATCTGTTCGTGTTGCCTCCTACGGCGATCAGCAGCGCGCCCGACAAGACCGCGAGCGCCCAGATGCCGTTCGCGAAGACCTGCCGATCGCCACGC
Source organism: Acidimicrobiales bacterium (assembly GCA_050015175.1). Classification (GTDB taxonomy): domain Bacteria; phylum Actinomycetota; class Acidimicrobiia; order Acidimicrobiales; family Bog-793; genus Fen-455. Next base: position 10,852 of record JBEKBX010000027.1, read on the forward strand.
AGAGCGAACAGGTGCGGCAGGTAGTCGTCGCGGGAGAGCAAGCTCGCGAGAACGGGCAGTCCGCCGAACGACGTATTCGCCGCAAGCGAGAGCACGAGGGTGATCGTGAGCGACACGACGTAATACGCCCAATGGCGCCCGACCGCGTCGGCCATGATCTGACTTAGCACTGTTTGACCTGACCGCGGCCCGATGTGCCATCTGCTCGCGAGTACCGCCAGCCCGAGCAACATGGCTCCGAGGATCATGCCCAGCAACAGCTCGGTTCTCTTCGCGCGGACCGCTTTCGGTTCCTTGAACAGTGGAACGCCGTTCGCGATCGCCTCCACGCCGGTCAGCGCGCTGCACCCGGCCGAAAAGGCCTTTAGCACAAGAAGGATGCTCACGGCCTCAAGGCCGTGAGTCGTGAGCAGCGAGTGGCCGGGCTGGCGCGCATGAAGGGCAAGCGGGTGGACCAGGCCGATCGCGATGATGGCGAGAAGCCCGATGATGAAGATCATCGTCGGAAGAAGGAATGCCCGGGCTGCTTCGCCGAGGCCGCGCAGGTTGAGCAGCGTGACAACTGCGAGGATGCCGAGGCAGATGGGCACCGTAACAGAAGACAAGCCGGGGAAGGCGGAGGTGAGTGCGCCTACTCCGGCCGCGATCGAGACGGCGACGGTCAGCGTGTAGTCGACGATCAACGACGCGCCGGCGACGAGGCTCGCACTGACGCCTAGGTTCGCTCGCGAGACCGCGTACGCTCCGCCTCCTCCGGGGTAGGCGTCAATCACCTGCCTGTACGAGAAGACGAGGACCCCGAGCAGCACGACGATCACGACGGTGATCGGCAACACGACGTGCAGTGCCCCGGCTCCCGCGACCGCTAAGACAACTATGATTGCTTCGGGCCCATAAGCGACCGAAGTGAGGGCGTCGAGCGAAAGTGCAGAGAGGCCTTCGACAGGGGTGATCTGCTCTTTCACCGCTTCGCTGGTGCGCAGCGGCCTGCCGACAAGCAGATGCCATGTGGATGCCACAGCGCTTCGCTTAGGCCTCAAACGATCTGGCACCGTTTCACTCTAAAGGGTTAATTGGGCCAGGCCCTGGCTCTCGTGCCGGTCGCAGCTGCGGCGGCGTCAGCGGAGGTGGGACACCTTTCGTGCACACTCCTTCACCGTCCAGATGCGGACAGCGCTCTCCGCGCCTCCTCAGCCGGTAACCCTTGAGCGTTAATCGGAGTCCAGGACGGATTGCCTGCTGAATCGGAGAACGCGAAGCCGGTGCCACGGTACCGGTACTCGCAGACCCTCCAGAGCTGGACCGAAATGTCATCCAGGAACGGATTCACGAGGCCAACGGTGATAGTGAGACAAACATTGACAAGTACACCAACGGCAAGTTACGGCACCATACCGACCAGCTCCGAGTCGAGGTACGCGACGCCAAGCTGGAACTTGAACGTTTCGAGTCTCTGCGCGAGGCCAATCTGTCCGATCTGCGCGGTTCTGAGCTACGCGAAATGCTCCAGTTGACTACGTCTCTCACCGAACGCGTGATCAATCTCGGTCCTTCTCTCGACGAACTTGAGCACAGAGACCCGCACTCTAAGTAGCACCTTCCTCGTCGGTTACGACCTCCCGCCTCCTGCTCCGACGCAGACGGTCTGGTGGATGAGCTTGGTCAGCTCATGGATCTCTGCTGTGAGATCCGTGTTCTGCTTCAACGATTCGGACAGCTTGATCTCCACCGTGTCAATCTGCTCGTCCTGGGCGCTGATGCGCGCGAGGGTCGTCTCAAGGTTGCGCTCAGAGCGGTTTGAGGAAGCCCCGACAAGAAACCCGATGTACAGCTCGGCCACAGTCGTGACGAGGTTGAGCGGGAAGTTGAACCCGGTGGAGGTGAACCACGTTGGCAAGAAGCTTCCGCTGGCGTTCACGAAGTGGAGCGCGAACAGCAACGTCCACCCGACGACGATGACGATCCATATCCCGATGTTCAGTGGCGTTCCCATTCCATAGCTCACCCTGTCGGCAATGCGCTGGAACAATGGCAGCCGTTCGGCGTTCGTCGTGGCTCTGGACGCACCGGGATCAACTGTTGTGTCGGTCATCATTCCTCCGCTTAGGTTCGATCATGGACGCTGCGACATTTCTCTGTACGTTGGCAAGCGTATGCGTCGGACTCGAACACCCCGTTACCACACGCCTGACATTGAGGGCGTGTGTTGCTGACGACGGACGGATCGAGCACGCTGCGCGAGCCTCGTTCAGGACTGTTATTACGTCGGATTATTCGCAAGCCGGTTTTCGACGTGCTCAGTTACGCGTCACATCACGAGCCCGTGACGAGGTGGCGGGCGTCGGCGGGTTCCGTCGGAGCAGTTCCAGTTCGTAGGCCGTGCGAGGATTGCCCGTATCCCAGAGCCTCAGCCGGACTTACGGGTTGGGTTGTCCACCAAGTCGGAAAGCACCGCCCAATGTCGTGATGCCGGTACCCGCAGGCCCCTCCGGAACTTGCTCGCCGGCGCCGTCGAGACGCCGAGCACCCCGGCGATCTCGCTGAGCGACCGGTTCGCGGCCTCGGCGCGATCTTCCGCGCGTACCACTCACCGTCGGCGGGAACCTCGCCGTGGTCGGATTCCCAGGCAAGTCGGGCATCTGGTGGCGGCGATTCGAATTTCGGGAGCCGCATGGGCCTCGGTGGTGTGTGACGGGAGCACCTCGATCTCGACACGATGCTGCTCGGCGACGACGTTCGCCGTCGCTCGCATCCCGTCGTTCAGCTCCGTCATGTTGTCGGCATCGGTTCCTTCTTGGGGAACGCCGAAATTCCACCGCTACCGTCCGATTCAACCAAACATTCACCCAACATTGCGGTTCACAGTCCGTCCGCCACCGTCCACGGCCGTCCCAAGGAGGAACTGCGCGACGCGTTCAGAGGACCAATCGCGAACGCTGTTGTAAGCCACAGGACTCTTTCGCAGGGTCAGTGGGGCCTCATAATCCCTTGGTCGCAGGTTTGATCCTTGCCTTGATCACCGACTTGCAACTCACGACGAAAGCGCAGAATATCGGTCCGGTCGCGGCGGGTCCCGTGCAACTGCCGACAGGTGAGGGCACGCCCGCGCTCAGCTGATCGTGGAGTCGACCACTTTCGGGTGCCCGGAGCTCTGAAAGAAGATGCCGGGGTAGGGTCTCGTCCAGAAGCCCGCGCTCGGGTTGTCGCCCAACTTCGAGCTCTCGATGGTCAACGTGCCCGTGTTGTCGTCACTGACGAAGAAGATGGCACCGCCGCCCTCGCGGGCATGATTGTCGCGGATAACTGTGCCCTGGATCTCGAGCGAGTACGTGTCGCCGTCGCAGTAAATAGCACCGCCGCTTCCGCCGCCGGGGGTGTCCGGCGCGGCCGGGTTTGCCCCGTAGCCGATCGCCTCGTTATTGGTCATGATGCTGTTGAGCACCACCCAAGAAACCCCGATGCTGCTGAGCGCGCCCCCGTTGGAGCACCGCCCACCTCGGAAGGTGTCGCTCGTGATGTACACCGGATTGTTGTGCCACTGGGCCAGCGCTCGAACTGCGGCGCCGCCGAGGTCCGGGCCGACGTGGTAACAACGGTTGTCCATGAACCGGGAGTTGACCACCTTCAGTTGGCCACCCAGGTCGAATATGGCGCCTCCTCCCCCGCCGCCGAAGCTGGTGCCCTTGGACTGACTGACCGTGGAATTGCCGTCCTCGAAGGTCATGTTCTGCACGATGAGCTCAGGCCATTCCTGGTCGTAGCAGTCCGAGGTGGTCCATTGCTGTCTCTTGTCGCAAGTGTTCATGTAGAGGATCTGGCGCTTCCCGGCGCCGCTGAGGCTGATCGTCCCGCCGCCATCGAGGACGATCCGGTGACTGGTGTTCACGACCTTGGCCGTGGCAGTCATTGTTATGGTCACGGGGCGCGGACCGCAGTTGAAGGTGATGACACCACCGCTGGCGACGGCACTGACGACCGCAGCAGACGTGCAACTGGCGGGCGTGCCGGTCCCGATGACACGGTCCGGGTGGTTGGTGCCGACCGCATCGGCGACGGGCGGTATGCGCGCATGGCCGGCCGGGTTGCCGAAGTCCGGCACCGAACGCGTTGATGCAGATACCGAGACCGACGCGCTCGCTACAAAAGGAGCGACGCCGCCCACTGTCAACGCAGCTCCTCCCGCCAGCGCTACAAGGAACCCGCCCAAACCACCCCTGCACCGCACGGCGCCTCATGTTAGCCCTGATGTTTGTTCGCGCCTGAGGGAGATGTTCTGGTGCGGGCACCTCTGGCAGGGCTACACCCTCCCGAAGGTAGGGCCCCCCAACTAGGCCGCCATCTCGCCTTCTCGGCGCTCCGGCCCCGGGTATTGGCTTGCGGCAGCAGTGGCCAGCCCTGTGGCAGAAGGCTCCCCGACATTCACCCGGGCTTGCCAACCCGTCCGACACCGTTCACACGTGCCCCACTGGACGGCTGAACGGCATATTCAGGGGGCCAAGTGCAGACGCTGTCGCACGGTGCCGGACGCTCCGGGACTGCTCAACGTGGCCCCATATCCCTTGGTCGTAGGTTCGATCCCTACCGACCCCAGCGACAAACTCCAGTTGGAGGTAGATAGGACTGGCGGGCCGCGACGCACCAAACCGCCTGGCGGAATTGAGGTCCTGCCCCTAGAAGGCCAGCGCGACTAGCCGTATACGCGCTCGTCGTTGCTGTTTGCAGCACTCCTCCGTACGGTTGCGGGACGTAACCCTCGGACCTTCGCCGCTACGTTCCGCGCGGATCGACGACGTTCGCGATCTGCCGTCCGACTGGCACCATCGCCCACTGGAAGATTGCCAACGTCGAGTCCAAGTGCACCTGGCAAGCTCAGACAACAGCCCAAACGGATGGGCTTGGCCTGATAGGAGCTCAAATCGGCCAGAGGCCGGACAAGCCAAGAGGCGGTGGCGTGAGGACTTCGTCAGTTGATCGCCACTTCGAGAATCACTCGGTATTGGTGAGGGCACACCGCCGCCGCGCATGCTCTACTGGTACGAAGATCGACCACAACGAGGACGGAGAAACGACATGGCAAAGCCAGAGGGGATCTTCATCTACATCGGCACCTATCCGAGCAAGGCCGCAGCACACGTCGACTACGAGGTCGCCAAAGACCTCCACGCGGCCGGCGTTGTCGGCACCTACGACACCGCCGTGGTCACGAAGGACGAGAAAGGCAAGGTTCACCTCGACGAGCACGAGCTGGCGACCGAGCGCGGCGCGTGGGGCGGCGCCGTTGTGGGTGCCCTCATCGGCATCGTCTTCCCGCCCATGATCCCCGGAACCGCGTTGGCCGGCGCAGCCGTCGGTGCGGCGATTGGCCATCTCTGGCGTGGGCTGTCTCGGTCGGACGTCAAAGAACTCGGGGAGCTCATCGACCAGGGCCAGGCCGCCCTGCTCGTTGTCGGAGAAGGCAAGCTGGAGCAGGCTCTGGACAAGGCCGAGTTGAAAGCCGAGAAGCACTTCGCCAAAGAGCTCGACGTGCTCTGGAAGGATGTCGACAAGGCCGTTCGGGAGGCCGCCAAAGAGGTCAGCTGACCAGATAACGCAAGGGAGTCGGGGTTCATATCCTCCCCCGACGCGAACCCCGCCTGTAACAGGAGACTCCCATCTGACTTTCGCCCAACATCGGGCTTCCCAACCTGCCCGGCACCATCCGCACGTGTCCCGTAAAGAGCCGCATGGCCTGTTCAGGAGGCCAAGTGCGGACCTTGTCGGATGGTGTGAGACGCTCCGGAACTGGTCAACGCCACCTGAAAGTCCCCCGGTCGCAAGTTCGATCCCTGCCGGGCCAACCGGTCAAGACGGCTTTGCTCCGGTCTCGCGAGCGGTCGCCACTTCGGAAATCAGTAAAGACTACTGAGGACCCATCGCCTCTGTTGTGGTCGACTGAGTCCATGAGCGCGGTGCTGTCCGTCCGAGTCGAGGTACGTACGGATCCCTACTGGGTTCGCCGGATCGCTGCCGACTTGGACGTGGCCAGATGGTCCTCTGCCTCGAGCGGACACCTCGCTGACGTCGCCGGAGCTTACGCCTGTGAGCCGTAGTGACCGCCGGTCTCATAGCTACCGGCCACCTGCAACGCCACTCATCGTCGCTCTCACGGCCATCATGCTCTTCGTGGTGGTCCTCCTCGGGCTGGACGTCATCACCTACGCGTACCAGCGCATTGGGCTCAGCCCGGGCTGGCTGTTCGCTGCACTGTTCGGTTCGATCATTGGGAGCTGGTTCGACATCCCCGTCGCTCGCTTCCCAGATCGCACCGAGACGCGCGACGGCGACGTCGTCGTATTCGGGGTCCGCTACCGGATCCCGACGGTGACGCACACCGGAACCACGACTGTGGCGGTTAACGTCGGCGGGGCGCTCATACCCTCTGCCCTGGCCGGTTATCTCGTCGTGCATGACCGTATTTGGATACATGCACTGATCGCCGTCGCCGTGGTGTCCGTGTTGGTCTGGCTGGTGGCCCGCCCGGTGCCGGGGGTGGGGATCGTTGCCCCGACCTTCGTTCCACCGATCGCAGCGGCGCTTGCCGCGATCGTTATCGGTGGGCACGCGGTCGCCGCCCTCGCCTACGTCGGCGGGACCGCCGGCACGCTCATCGGTGCCGACCTCGTCAACCTTGGGCGCATTCGTGACCTGGGAGCACCCGTGGCATCGATCGGTGGGGCTGGGACTTTCGACGGCATATTCCTCACCGGCATCCTCGCCGTCCTTCTCGCCGGGCTATGACGGTTCGGACGTCAGCGTAAAAGGAGAGACCAGAGCCTGAACGGACTGGCAGACACGCGTCCCACCAGCCGCTTGTGTGCTCTTGCCAAATCTTGAGGTCGCTTCGCTCAGCGTCATTATCGGTGCCTTGGGGTGCGTGTCACTGGCGAAGTCGCTCGAGACAGACTTTCGGCGCACCTCCGATGGCGGCGGAGGCCTCGTCACAGCTGGGTGCCACGCTCCACTAGCGGAGCCCAAACCGGCTCGCCAACATTCCGCCAACACCGCATCCCTAGACATGTCACGTCGACGACAAAGTTGACCCTGACGTGGGAGGGGAAATGAGAAAGAAGACCGTTGGTGCCGGGCTGGCTGCAATCGCGGCGGCAGTGCTTGTTCCATTGACGCTGTTCGCCATCTCGGAGCGCATCGGTGATGTGGTATTACGGGCACGCTGCCTCTGCTACCTCAACGTGACCGCCCTTCGCGGCAACGACATCGTGACCGTTCGCTTGCTGGCACCACAAGCCCTTGCAGATGGCGAGGCAGCCTCCTACCCGGAGTACGTGGCGGCGGCCAAGGCCACCCAGGCCTGGGTTGCTTGACGGGAGGAGCGCTTCGAAGACGTTGTCACCCTGGCCAACGAAGCGCTCGAACTTTGGGGGACCACGGTCGTGTCATACTCATGGTACTGGCTCTGTCTGTGGCCTCTCATCGCTGTGCGTCTAGCCGGCGGGCAGGTGGCCGAGGCGGTCGAGAACGGCCGACAACTGCTGGCAAGTCCTCAACAACGCCTTCCGTTCGAGCTCGAGTCCTTGATTCAGACGGCGATCGCAGCATGGGAGCGCGGAGAACCGCAGCTCGCCCGAGGAACTCTGGGCGAGGCAGTGGAGTTGGCGCAGCGGGTCCGGTACGCGTGAAACGGGGAGCGATGCGAACCTAATCAGCGGGCGGGATCTTGCCTGCGGGAATCGCCCAGCTTGTCCGCGGGCACGAACTGACACTTGCAGTCCTCATCCCCGTGTGAAACCGACATACCAAGAGCGAATCAGTACTCGGAACGGTGCACCCGGTAACCGACGACTGGTCCCTGGCCCGTTGCCTTGAAGCGACGAACGGCCACTCGCCTATTCCCGAAGCAATCGCAACACCCCGGCACGATCGCTGACGTGGAGCTTGCGGATGATGGCGGCGACATGAGTGCGAACGGTGACATCCGCCACGAAAAGCCGCCGGCTGATCTCGGTGGTTGCGAGGCCGTCGTTCAAGAGCTCGAGAACCTCCCACTCCCTGTCTGTGAGGCGTACGTCACTCCGAAGGCTCCCACGAATACGACGGCGCACGTCTCGGGCCTCGTGCTCCTGCATGAATCGCTTAGCGAGCGCGCCGGGGACGACGGCTTCGCCCGAGAGAACCATGCGAAGGGCCCCAGGGACCTTTGCCGGGTCCTGCCCCTTCAACAGGTAACCGGTGGCCCCTGCTGAGAACGCCGAGAAAAGATCTGAGTCTTCCGCCGAAACGGTCAGCATCACGATCGCGACCTGTGGCTGCTCGTTTGTGATGACGCGTGCTGCGCGGATACCGCTTCCAGGCATACGGATATCGAGGAGGGCGACGTCGGGATGAGTTTCGCGCGCGGCGCGGATCGCCTCATCGGCATCGGCTACCTCGGCGCACACGAGGAAGCCGTCGTCTTCAACCGCTCGGCGGACCACCGCCCGAGTCGGAGCATGGTCGTCCGCGATGAGGATTCGAAGCGGGGACCCTACGGCCACAGGACCTCCACCGTCGTTCCGTGCCCAGGTGCAGAGTGAACCGCGACTGATGCCCCGATTGCTCCTGCCGTTTCGCGCATGCTGGCGAGGCCGAATCGCCCAAAGGTGGATGTACGGGCAGGGTCAAAGCCCACTCCGTCGTCGACGACCCGTAGGACCCGTGAATCGTCAGCCTCGAAAACGATGTCAATGCGGCTGGCGCTCCCGTGCCTGACCGCGTTCGTGACCGCCTCCCGGACGATTCTCACAATTGATTCTCGTTCCATCGGGTCTGTTGTCATGATCCCGACACTCGGACCGACTTCCACACACACCTCGACGTCGTCGCCCGAGATCGACTCAGCAGTACGTTCGAGGTCCGCCTGGAACGACATTGGGCGGTCGGTCGTCAACGCGAGGATGGCGCGCCGAGCTTCTGCCAGGGCTCGCACGGCCGTTGCCTGCAACTGTTGGTGCCATTCGGGCCGTGCCCGCACATCGGGCGACTCGTATGTGTAGGTCGCCAGCAACGCCAGCTCTTGAGCGAGACCGTCGTGCAGATCGACGGCGACATCCAAGCGAGCCTGCTTCCGCGCGGCCTCGGCGAGGTTGGACCAGTAAGAGAGAATCTCGCGGACGGCACCTGTCGCCCAGGTGACAACCGCAGCCGCGCGCAGGACGTCGCCGGCGCGCAGCCAATCGGGGTTCCCTGCCGGAAGCAATGCATAACAAGTCATGGCGAATCCGGCGAGCACGCACCCCGTGCCGATCCAACCAAGGAAGGGGTCCGATTGGGCGGAGGCCCGTCTCGAGAGCTGGAAGGACGCTACGAAGAACAACAGTGCGTCAACGAGCAAGAGGACGGATGCAAAGGACTGAGGCCAGGAAACATGCGAGAGCAGACCCGCTTTGTCGATTGGTGCCAACCAGACGAGAAGGGTCACAACTACGGCTGCGGCGCCAAGTGTCAACAGCACGTGACGCTCGGGATGAGCAAGTGGCCGTGTTGGCGAGCCGCCGCCTAAGGGTGTGCGGGCCTCAGCTGCAAGCACCAGGAACCCAGCAGCAACGGTTCTCACCACGACTGTCCCCCAGAGCTCGACACGCTCGCTTACTCCGTTGCCGACTGAGTAGGGCGAGATCAGGTCGGGCACTGTGCCGAACAAAGTGTGAACCCAGGCGAGTAACGCGACGCCACACAGGATGGCGAGGTCTCCGATGCCGCCTGATCGCCGGAAGCGTCCGAAGGCGAGGATGGCGACGAGCGTCCCGACGAGGGCTATCGAGGTCTCGAGAATGGCGCGGAGCGCTGCCGCTCGGTGGTCTTCGACCGCGGAAGGCGTGACAATCGAAGCGATCAGGATTCCGAGGCCAAAGCCAACCGCCAGAGCGTTACGAATCCTTGAAGAAATCACAAACGAATTGGACAAGGCCTCGGGATCTCCGGCGTTGAGAAAGTTCAACGGGCTGGACATGGACACCCCCCCTGTTCCTATTTACCATCAATTGGCAGGAGCGCGCCACTGGTTCGCGCTCGATCGCGAGGGGGTGACGCTTCATGGGAGCTGTGTACTTGAGCATTCCGCTCTTCTTGGTGATGATCGTGATCGCGGTCACGCCCGTCCTGTATGGGACGCTGAAACACCGTCAGTGGGAAGAAGTAGAGCTAGCGAGCTGGGCTCAACCAGTCTCTGCCAGAAGACAGGCTGTGCCGGCGTCAATTCCGATCACCACCGAAGTACCTGATTCAGGGCCACACAAGCCCGGTACTCGCGAGGAGGCGATGGCTGCACTCGCGCGTCTCGAGAGACTGCGGGACTACTTCGAAAAAGAGCTGGACAGACTCCGCCTGCACAGCGAGTCGGCTGCTGGTATCCCAGCCGAGGCGGCAGATTTCTGAGCGCCGCCCGGTGTCTTGGTGGTTGCTCGTCTGATCGAGTGGCTTGATCATTAGCAGACCGACCTACAAGGTCCGAGTCCCGGCGCACCTTCTCCAACTTCAGATCACCAGCAATGCCGTGCGCGTCACGTCACGTGACGGCACGGCATTCGGCGGTCAGAATTAACTCTGGACAATCGGGGCGGCTTTCCAAATAGGTCCTTCTCCTCGACAGCCATATCGCGCCGGCAGGGAGAGACATGAGCTGCTGCGTCTCTGTCTTCGCCCTGGTGTACCATGGTATTATGGTAACAATCGAAAGAGTTCAGTCCGGTGTCCGGATGGAGCGTCGGCTGTTGAAGGTCCTAAAGGGGCTCGCCGAGTACCTCGACGTCTCCCTCGGAGATCTGCTCGAAGGCATAGTGCTTCACGCGTTCGAACAGAAGCTGGCCTTCGACGACGCGACCGTCGTCGCCATCGAGAGGCTCAAGGAGGTCTACAGCCTCGACTTGACCGCCACAGACAGCCACCACCTGTGCGAGGTACACGACAAGGGAGTTATGGCAGATGCCCACCGTACGCGTGCGGTTGACCGGCACGGTCGAGATCGCTCTTCCTCCGGAACAAGCCTTCATGATGTTCACACCGAGTGGTGAACGGACTTGGACACACGGCTGGGATCCCAAGTTCCCAAGTCCGGGCGCGGATGAAACTGGGCCCGGGACCGTCTTCGTGACCTCGCATGATGGCCGAGAGTCGATGTGGGTCGTTGCTCGGTGCGAACTCGGCCGGTCGATCGAGTACATGACGGCGACACCGGGAGAGCGTTGTGGTCTCGTCACTGTCACGTGCGAACCCTCGGCAAACGGAGCCAAGGCGACGGTCAGCTATGACCTCACGTCATTGAGTCGCGAGGCAGACGTGGAACTCGACCGGTTCGCGGCGAGCTACCCGTCTTTCCTCGGCCACTGGGAACGCGCGATTGGGGAGGCCATAAGGGGCGAACATCGTAGGCAGACTTAAGTGCCTGCCCAAAGCAGAAGCTGGGACTTCTTCGGCGACGGTCGTTGTCGCGGCCAGGTTGCCGGCGCTGCCACCAGGGTCGAGATCTTGTGTCGCACGCTCGCAACCTGCACACGCGGCAAGGCTTCGTGCCGCCGGCAACGCCGGAGCGATGGATGGAGCGCGGTCCTAACGAGCCGCGGCAGCGCCTCGAGGTGGGGCGGCCGCGACGCCATGAGGATCAGGGTTGCTGCCACGAAGAACTCCGCATGTCAGCCACGGGATTGTCTTGGATTATCCGAGCAGGATGGTTCTCGAGTCTGGGAAGCTCGCAGGAAAGCGCAAGCGAAGCGACGAACGGAATGTTGCTCTCGACCGGCTGGTATTTCGCCCGGTCACGTTTGTTCCGGCCGTGATCGAGGACCTTCCTCTTAGTGTCTCGGGCAGACTATGACACAAAGGCATCCTCGACCGTCAGGACACTTGAAAGCCAAGGTGGTCCCGCAACCGATTCTTGCCGTGAACCGCGTCTCGCGGCGGCAATGACCGCGGCAAGCTCTCCGCCTTGACCTTCACCGCGTAGAGACGCGGCCCCAAAGCCGGCTCCCGGATCGATCGCGCGACCGCCTCCACCTGCGCTTCGTCCGCCACCGTCTGGGCCTCCCAGAAGCCAGCGGCACGGGCGATGGCGGCGAGATCAACACCGAAGCCGGTGTGGCTGCGCTGCATACCCGTTTCGCCGTAATGGCCATTGTCGAGCACGACGATCACGAGATTCCGGGGCGCGGCAATCCCCACCGTCGCGAGGCCACCCAGGCCCATCAACTGTTCGCCATCGCCTGTGACAACCAGGACAGTTCGATTGATCTGGGCTTGCGCCAGGCCGAGGCCCACAAGAGCAGCCGCCCCCATTGCGCCCCAAAGGTAGTAATTGCCATCATGGTCGCCGGCCGCACAGACGTCGTAACTGGGCGATCCAAGCCCCGCAACGACGAGCATTCCATCGTGGTCGCGCAACAGCCGAGCGACGACAGCCCGGCGGTCAAGAGCCCCGGCGTCCGGGGTCACCATTGCTTTACCCCCAAGAGGCGCTGGGAAATGACGACTGCCACCTGCTGGTCGGCGTCAAAGGCGAGCTTCGCGGCCGAAGCGACGGTCGCCACAAGATCCCGTGAAGTGTCCGCGCGCATGGTCCGCACGCCGATGGCAGCCAATGCGGGCTCCGTCGCGAGCCCCATTGGCACCTGCCACGGATTGAACTCCGCCCATTCCCCTCGCATAGTGACCAGCATCAGCAGTGGGAAACGCCCGATCTTCGCCAGTGACAGCATGTTGATGCAGTTTCCGACCCCGCTCGATTGCATGAGGAGCACGCTGCGTTGGCCGCCCAGCCAAGCGCCGGCGGCAATGGCCACGCCCTCTTCCTCGGTCGTCAACACATTGGTGATGATCGCCGGATCTTGGAGAAACAACTCGATCAGCCTGGCGTGCCCAGCGTCCGGAACATAAGACACTTGGCCGACGGCCTCCTCCTTCAACAGGCGATAGAGGTCCTGCGGCCAGTCCGAGACCCCCGTCCCCTCCGCCGGGCCGTCGGCAGCCACGAGCCTTTCCTCCGCGTCCGTGTCCATCTCGCCGAAGCCTACCCAACTGGGCTCGGCCACATTCTCGCCGTCTGACCTGGTTAGACCGCCACCCAGCATCCGCCCAACATTGGGCTTTCCATACCCAGTCACGCCTCGGCATCCTCGCTGCGGCCATCACGTTGTGTTCGTTGGATGCCATTTCACATCGGCCGCCAGGGTGGGGAGGCTATTTAGTGCCAAACTCTCGTCAGGATCGACACGCCCGATGCCCAGCAGGTTGGTTCCTGGCACGACTTTCGCGCGGCAAAGTGGCAGACCTCAAAGGCAGTGATCGAGAATCAACGCAGTCGGAACATCCCAAACTTGGACTAGCTCACTAGGCACTGTGGAGCTCACTGGGCACTCTGAAGCGCTTCCAGCTGCGATACTCTTCTCGTGGCTCGAGCACTGCGGGATATCGAGCAGTTGGAATTCAGCGTCGACGACCGCGTACAAGTCGTCGCGTGTATGGAACGACTGGCCGGAGCCGAGGATGGATGGATCAACCTGATACCCAGGATCGCCGACAACGACGAGAGACCGACCTCGCTCGGGTTCTTCGCGCTGCTCGGTGGCAGCGCCATCGGCGTCACGATGTGCACCTGGGTACCCGGGAGCCACAATCGCCGTGGATTCGTCAAGCCAAGCCTCGGCATCGCGCACGTCACTCGCCATCGCGTCTTCGCCGAGCTGCATTCGCGCGCCGTTCCAATTCCGGAGACTTGGTTAGTCGAACAGGATCACCCTCGTCGGGGACTCGTCTTGCGCGTTCCTCCCGACGAACCCCATGAGCAAGTGCTCGTGTGGGCTATACGGGCGATTAGTGCGCTGAGTGCTTTAGGACCTATCAAGAAATGGCGAGCCGACATTTACCTTCCCGCGGCACGGTGATATCGAGAAGAGGTGGCGAACCGCTACGCGACGAAGGTCTGCCCCGCCGGTTCACTTCCGGGATGACCGCCCCAAGAGCGGCTCGGCCCAACTCAGTTTTTCCTTGCCGAGTGAGACGCCTTGTCCCGACCATGGCTGATGCCGCCACCTAGACACTTGCGGCATCCGCTCCCACTCCAGATGTCGGACGCGAATGTCTCCAAGGAGACGACCGCCTCGCCAGCAGCGGGGCGCTTGTGCGTCAACAAACCCCGAACGACCGAGCAATCGCTTGTGAGGCTTCGTCCCTCGATACTGGCCACCCAGGGGTCCTGAGTTGGGTCGAGGTCGCAGGCCCGCGTCAAATCGGCATCCCCTCGTGCAAGGCAGCCCCGGGGAACGTGCCAAGCTGACTGCATGACCGCCACGCAACTCCTTGAACTCCCTGACGGGCGATTTCTCGAGGTTCGCGTGAGCGGACCACCGGACGGCCTGCCCTTCATCTTCCATCACGGAACACCGGGTGCCGTCACGCCGTTCCGAGCCCTCGAAAGAGCGGCCCACGAGCGAGCGCTGAGACTGGTCACGACCTCGCGACCCGGGTACGGCAACTCCAGCCGCCGAGACGGGCGGAACGTCGTCGATGTCGTGGCGGACACCCAGGCGGTGCTCGTCGCGATCGGTGCCGAGCGGTGCGTGGTCGGTGGATGGTCTGGCGGTGGTCCTCACGCGCTCGCCTGCGCCGCGAGGCTCGACGAGGCCACGGCGGTGCTCCTCATAGCCAGTCTTGCCCCCCATGAAGCCGACGGTCTCGACTGGATGGCTGGCATGGGTAAAGAGAATTTGGTCGAATTCGGAGCGGCGTTCCGGGGTGCAGGGCAGCTGCGACCCTACCTCGAGCAAGTGCGGGAACATCTGAAGGAGGTCACCCCAGCCGACATCGTGGCGTCACTCAGCTCTCTACTACCCGACGTGGACAGAGCTGTGCTTGCCGACGAGTTCGGGGAGGACATGGCTTCCGCCTTCCAGGTGGCCCTCCGGATCGGGGTGAACGGGTGGCTCGACGACGACTTGGCGTTCGTCAAACCCTGGGGTTTCGATCTGAGTGAGGTTTCGATCCCGACCATCATCTGGCACGGGAGCGCTGACTTGATGGTGCCGTTCGCCCACGGCCAGTGGCTTTCCGAGCGGTTTGCACACGCCTCGTTCCATCCGGAACCTGAAGAAGGTCATCTCTCGATCGGCCTGGGCAATCTAGATCGGATGTTGGACGAGCTGCTCGAGGCCCACCGGTCAGGCTGATCGGTTTGCCTTCGCGTTGGTCCGGCGCGTCGCCGCGACCGACGCGGGGTCCGGAAGTACCCAAGTCCTGCCACAGTGGCCCCAGCCAGACCGTGCCGTCCCCGGTCCGTGGACAACGTGCGGACCTCGGACAGCCGAACGGGATCCCGACACCGTCAGCCTGACGCAGTGCCGTCCGCTGCCGCAGCTACCGAAGCGAGAAAGACGGCGGGTGCTGGTTGGTTGACTGCGTTAACGCCGCTCGTATCTCGTAACGATGCCGGGCGATCCCTCGTCGGGCGCAGTTCCCCCGAATGGCCACTTGCCGGAAGCGATTCTTTCGATGACAAGACTCGCAAGCTCCCCTACGGTCAATTCGAGGGCGGGAGCCAGTTGGCCCGAGACCCGCCAGATGCCTGGCGATTCCGGCTCAGGCCATCCGTATGTCCACGTGTAATCCTCCAACCAGAAGCCGACGACCGACCCGGGCGTATGGATCCGCAAGAGATTCGAAAAGGAGGAATCCCGGGAAGCGGTTACCTCGACAGGAAGGCCGGTCAGCTCGCGAAGCAGCTGAATGCCACGGTCACCAACTCCCTCGTCACTGTCATCGCCCTCCCAGGTCTCCTCGCCCACCAACAGATCGGCGTTGAGATACCAAGCCACCTGTCGTGCCCGACCGACCCAATCGCCTGTCGTGGCCGCGAGATCTGTCTCGAGCTCGGCTCTGAGGATCTCAACTTCCGAGCTGGACAGGCGCTGTCGCCATTCGGTCCAGAGGAGAGGTTCTGGGTTCCCAAGAGGTCTGCGGTCGGCAAAGAGCCATGCATTGGGATCGACGGGCGCAGGCTGATCGTCCTGATCGGGGATCATGGCTTCGATGCGTTCCTTCAGGTATTGGGTCATCGGCGAATCGCCGAGAACCGCGTTCGTCGGCAGTCGCGGTAGCCACCCCGGTTCATGTGGTCTCCAATCGGACTCCGGTCTCGCGGTCGTCGACCGAGAGAGGTTGACGATGGGATCGGGACCCGCCTGCGCGTCCGTGAAAACACCCTCGTCCCAGAGCTGGAGCATGCGGTGCCACCTGTAGCGGGACGCCGCGCTGAGAACGCCCTCCGCTGTCATCGTCATCTCTGTGCCCGTAAAAGGCCCGACAGACGCGGAACCATGAATCGGGAGGTCCGGCCATGTCGCAACAACCATGCGATCATTCACAGGATCGACCCGATAGGTCGTCACGGCAGTGCTTCCTCACGTCGGCGTATCAGCCCTCCGGACCGCGAATGCATGCCGCTTCCCGAGCGGCACCTGACACGGCGCAACTGGTGAGCGATGTCCGTCTCGTCCCCACGAAGCGCAGAGACGGGCCTGTCGAGCAAGACCGGGGAAATACAGCCTGGCCAGTGGCAAAGGGCGATCACGCCCAGTGTCAGTATTGCCGCGAGTTGGTAGATCACCTCTGTCGACCTCGTGGATCAGCCCGGGCGTCCGCGAGCCCCCCGAAATTGTTGGAGCGCATGATGCCCCTCGCAGCGGGCGAAGGGCAATTTTGCGCACTGACAAGGCAGCTTGCGAAGTGTAGCTGCCGCGACCGGCGACGGACGAGGACCTCGCCGACTTCTCGCGCTGCGCCAGCAGCCACTTGGCCAAGTCGTGTACTGCTCCAAACCGCTCGGCGCTCCGCAAGCGTACGCCGTCCCGCACCATGACCGCCCGAGCAGTCGAGAGCTAACCGCCAACCCCACCGGTCAGTGTGTGCGCCTGGCAGACTCTCAGCCATGCCTGTGATTGCGCATACACCGGGGTTGTTCCTGACAGAGCACGAGTTCGACGTGCCGCTGCGCTACTCAGATCCGGACGGCGAGCACATCACTGTGTTCGCCAGGGAGGTCGCGGCACCTGACGGGCGCGACCGACCTTTCCTAGTCTTTCTGCAGGGCGGCCCGGGCTCGGAGGCACCGCGGCCGACGGCTCATCCGTTTGCGCCTGGTTGGCTGGAGCGCGCCCTCAAGGACTTCCGTGTGCTCATGCTGGACCAGCGGGGAACCGGCCGGTCGACGCCGGTCGCCACTCTCAGGGGGATGATCCCCGAACAGCAGGCTGCTTACCTGACCTGTTTCCGTGCCGATTCGATCGTCAACGACGCTGAGTTCATCCGCAATGAGATGGGCGTGGAGCGCTGGAGCGTGCTCGGTCAGTCCTTCGGTGGTTTCTGCGTGTTGCACTACCTGTCGGCGGCACCCGGAGGGCTGGCCGAGGCCTTCCTGACCGGCGGGTTGCCCCCGGTCGGGCACCATCCCGACGAGGTCTATCGCGCTACCTATGCCCGGACGCTGCAACGCTGTCGCCGTTATTACGAGCGCTATCCGGCCGATCGGGAACGCGCCCGCAGGCTGCAAGCCTGGCTGGCGGAGGAAGAGGTCGTACTGCCCGACGGGGACCGGCTCACGCCTCGGATGTTCCGCCAGCTCGGCTGGATGCTCGGCATGAGCGATGGGGCGGAGCACCTGCACTACGTCATGGAGCTGCCCGAGGGCTCCCCGGGGTTTCTGCACGATGTCGAGGCCGGCCTCCCGCCGTTTGCTCGGAATCCACTTTACGCAGTCGTTCACGAATCCAGCTACTCCGACGGAGTGGTCACCAACTGGTCGGCAGCCCGTGTACAGCCAGAGGAATACGTGAACGAGCCTGAGCTCTTCACCGGTGAGCACGTGTTCCCGTGGATGTTCGACGACTACGGAGCGCTGCGACCCCTCCGCGAGGCAGCGGACTTGCTGGCCGGCTACGAGTGGCCGAGCCTGTACGACGCCAAGCGCCTGAGCAGCTGTGGGGTTCCGGCGGCCGCGGCCATCTACGCCTACGACATGTACGTGGAGCGATCCTTCTCCGAGGAGACGGCAGCGCTCATTCCAACCATGCGCACCTGGCTGACCAACGAATTCGACCACAACGGACTGCGCGCCGACGGCGGGAGAATACTTGACCGGCTGATCAACTTGGCACGGGGTTACTAAGGCGCCGGACCCAATACCGTGGTCTGGTGTATCGGGCTCAGACCCCGGAAGTGGCAATGACTTCGCGGAACGGCGGTTCCCCAGTGACTCGTCGGAACGGTTGCACCTCATGTCTCGCCGCGAGCGGCTGACGGAGACGGTCACCTCTTGTGCCCAGATCTCCAGGCACATCATGGTCATCCGTAAGGGCTCTAGGATGCGTTCGGCGTTTCAAACAAAGCGGGACAGGCGGATCGAACTGGGGTGTCGCTGAAGCGGTCGTCGAACCACCGCCTGTCAAGGAGTCTCGGGCTCCTCCGTGACTCAAAGTTTCTCTGCCAACTTCACGAGGGCTGCAAGCTTCGACATGACCGGGGCCTTGGTGTAAACACCTGCCGAGTAGTCGGTCGTCCCGGCTATGGCAACCATCCCTTGGGTGGTGATCCCTGCCTCGGTGAACGTGTAATAGAAGCCGGTCATGCCGAGGCCGGAGTAGGGGGTGAACACCATCTTGAGCTTCTCAGCCTGACTGAGCGCGTACTTCAAGTCGGCTCCCGTGAGAGGCCTCGAAGTGACCTCGAGAGAAAGGACGACGTCCTTGGCGAGCGCGGCGACGCTCGTCACCGCTCCGTAGGTGCACGATGACACAACAGCGGAGATCTCGTGATTTGCCTTTGTCGGCTTCACTTTGTCGGTGAAAGGCGAACCAGCAGGAACGGAGTGTCCGACAATCGCCGAGACCGACGCCGCGCTCACCTTGCTGCAGAATGACGACGCCAGCTCCTGACGTGACGAGGCATGGGCTGCGATCGGTACAGCGACAAGGCCCGATGCGACCACCGCCATGAGGAGGAGGGCACGGCGCCGAAACGATCGGTTCCCCGGACGATTCGGCAAGGCTGTGCAGGTATCGCTCGTCATAGGGTTCCCTTCTGACGTGGCTGTTGCCACGCGAAGGGAAGGCCGTCGCGCGGGCACTCATCGTGAGACGCAGTTGCAAGCCTACCTGCCCAGAACTCCCGCCCTTCACCTCGACTGGGAATGCAACTCCGGCGCCGAGTGAAACCGTCTCCAGTCCGGAGAGACCATGTGCGCTGTGCGCAGTCTCGGAATCCTCTCGATGCTCGTCCTGGCGCTGGTCCCCGCGGCCTGCACACGCGGGCGTCAGGATACGTGACTCACCCCCCGTCATCGTGTATCCCCGATCCCTCTTCATCCGTCTGGATCGCCCGAAACCTGTGCAGGCCGTGTGCACAGTGGTCTCACCGCTGCCGAAGCGGCGAGCATCATCGACCGAGTCACGGTAGTGGCTCCCACCCAGCTTCAGTCGACCGCCGCTTGCCCCGGTGGCCCGGTTCTCATCGCGTTGACCCCGGGCAACGAGCAGCTCGCTCGTCGCCTGTTGCATGAATACGGCAAGAAGATGGCCATCGGCGTTGGACTGACGACGTACGGCGGGTCTCCCGGCCGCAGCCCCCGTTGCGGCCGCTTGCCGCCTTCTGCGCCTCTGCCTGTCGGACTTCGTCTCGCGCTCCAGCTGGACCACAGTTCACTCCGTTCGGCGCCAGCTTCCCTCCGACCGTCGTCGTGAGCGAGCGCGGCCCCCGCAGCTTCGCGATGAACACCGGGCAACCCCTCCAGGCGGTGCTGGTGCGTCCCGGGACGCTGCAAGTAGTCAGCGTTTACAGCGGACTGCTCGCCGGCACCGGCTACGGTCCGCACCTCGCCCCTGGGGAGTCCTCGACGATCCCGGCAATCGGGGGCACCGCCCGTTGCGATGGGGCATCGGTTCTGCGCTACCGCCGGGAACCTGTCAAGTGATAGTCCGAATTGCTCCCGAAGGACGACGTCAATCACCGGCGTACCTGACACCACCAGTAACACGTCGAGTCACAGCGGACCGGGAGTGACAGCTCCACGAACGCCGCAGCTCCCCGCGTGAGCACCAGGACCGTGGGAGCCAACAGCAGAACCAAGGAACCAGGCGGGCCCAGTCAGCCAGAATGGGAAGCAGGAACCCGGGTCCTGAGCCCGTCGGCCAAGATCCAGGCGGCAGTCATTGGGGAGCCCCCGGAGACGTATCGTGGGGCATGGCCTCCGAGGACATCACTCAGTGGTTCGATGACAACAGGTCATTCTTCGAGGACATGGACAAGGCGTCGGAAAGACTGCTCAGGCCCACAGGCAACCAGAACCGGAGGGCTTTCGAGCTCGCGGCAACTTGGCTTCTGGCCGTGTTGGTCCGAGGCGAACAACTGCCGCCCATACCCGACGATGAGGCTCAACGCCACTTCGCCGCAGGACTTGCCAGCTACAAGGAAGGTGCCGAAACCCTCGCCAGGACGAGCGACGAAGCTGAAGTGAATCGCGCGATCCAGGCCATCAAGGCGTCCAACGGTGAGTTCGCCCGCATGTACGAGGCGCTCGGCCGGACGAGAGGATCAGATTGAGGGCTCGGCCGGTGACGGCCCACGAAACATCTGCCTCTCAGTTGATTCACGCGATCGGCTTCGCGAGCACGCAGAAGATGCTCGATTCGCCCACTTCGACGACCTCGAGCGTCACGTCAAATGGGGTCAAGAGTGCTCTGAACTCCGCGGGACGAATGGTGTTGGCCTCGAATCCATCGGCGCACACGATGACGCCGTCCCTGGTGCGCTCACGGTCCAGCGGCCCAATGAGACCGGCAGCGGCTTGCAGCTCGAACCACTGGAGCCGGTGCTCCCAGAAGCTGTCGCTGTAGGTCGAGAAGTAGGCGGTGCCGCCCGGACGCATCACTCGGACGGCTTCGCCGACGACCTTGTTTCGGTCGGCGTGGAAGGCAGACAGACCGTTCTGAATGCAGACCACGACGTCAAATGATCCATCCTTGAAGCTGAGACGACTCGCATCCACGCGTGCCAAGAGACAGTTCGGCAACGGTCGGAGAAGTTCCTGCGCGAGACGAAGGCTGCGAGGCGATGTGTCGACCCCGACCACGAGGGCCGCCGCACGCGCGAAATCGCTCATCGTGCGGCCAAAGCCACACCCAAGATCAAGCACGAACGCATCGCCGACGAGCCGATTGACAATGAACTCGGCCTCAGCCTCGAGGTACTGCTGAACGCGCGGCGGCGCGATCTCATAGCACTGCCTAAGCGACTCAGCTGCCAGCTTGCGGGCGTAATACCCGGCCATTAGCCGTCAGACCCTAGCCGACACTCAGTCAACATCGTGCTTCGCGACCGCCTGCTGTCCGGCCGCGAAATCGGGATAGCTCGCCGAGGACGCAAAGCTGGAGCTGCTCCCGGAGAAGGCGAGTGCACCGTCCGATCCCTGACCGCCGGTGCCGGCCCGATGCGCGAGTCCTCACGTCGAAATCTTGACCAAGTAGGGTCCGGACGGCGCGAAGTAGACCTTGGCGAGCTCGACAGGCCGATAGTCATGCTTGTACAGGGACCACGGCGAGTAGACGATCCACCAGCCCTGCGAGTTCCGGAACAACGACTCCTCGCCGGGTCCACTCCCTTCGGAGTTCGCGGCGAGCCAAGGACGTTCCGAGGTGGGCGTGCAGGGTCCTGCCGGGTCTGCGCACTTCGCCACTCCGATCGAGTAACCGGGCCCGTTGAACCAGGACCCCGAATAGAAAAGCCAGTACGTTCGCACGGCGTAGACCATGTCGGGCGCCTCGATCAAACCGCCATCCCACACGTGCCGACTCCCGCTCATGAGCAGGTACCTGGCGCCTATGAAATGCTCACCGTTCTTCGACAACTCTTGTGCCCACAGATGCGTCGGGGGGGAACCAGGGTCCGCGTTGTCGTCCGATTTCCAGTCGAGGTAGAGCCGGCCGTCCGGGGCGAGGAATGTTCGCGGGTCGATCGCACCGTGGTGGTCGAACTGGCAAACGAGCGGTGGGCCGGCGGCAGGTGTGAACGGACCGGCAGGTTCTTGTGCCGTGGC
The DNA here is from genome assembly GCA_050015175.1 of Acidimicrobiales bacterium. GTDB lineage: Bacteria > Actinomycetota > Acidimicrobiia > Acidimicrobiales > Bog-793 > Fen-455. Next base: position 32,954 of record JBEKBX010000027.1, read on the forward strand.
GACGCCGATGCACTGGGCACGCTGGGAAAACCCGGACTCGTCGGCTTGGAAGTACATGGACTTCTCGGCCCAGGCATCGAAGTACATGACGTAGCGCCCATCGATCATGCGAACGTCGGGTGCCCAGGTAAAGCCCGTCTCGGCCCAGGACGGAACGGTCGCAAGGGCCGCGCCGGTCTTGCCCCAGCGAAACAGCGTCGGGCCGATGCTTGTCGTCAGTGACACCGGGGGCGTGTCGAAACCGGTCTGACTCGAGTACATGTAGTACCGGTCACGCACCTCCACCACCAACGGGTCGGGCAAGTTGCGGTCCAGGATGAGAACTCCTGGAGCGGAGACGCTCGCAAGCGGTGGGAGGGATCGGGAAGCCTGATGCACTGCTAGCCGGCCGGCTAATGAGCCTGTCGGCCGAGCGGCGGCAGCTGGGTTGCCGAGAACACGTCCCGTTGACCCGCGACTCGAGCTCGCAGCGAATACGAGCGCGCAGACGACAGCGAGGATGGCACTGGCAAGGGCCGCGTTCCAACGAGCCTTCGCGCCCTGGAGTCTTGACCGGGAGAACGCCGGCTGCCTCTTCATACCACCAAGGATGCTAAGTGCTCCCAAACCGCCGGGATGCGCTGACTGACCGAAGGACTCTTGATCTCCACGTACCGGTCCCCCAGGCTCTCTCGTCAGAACAAACTCCCTGATGGGAAAGGGAAAGGGAAGACACGCAACAGTGCGGGGAGGACCGGCGGGCGGTCACGGCAAAGCGGCGCCGTGTGCGAGTCGCCCGAAAATCCTCCTGCTACGACGGTCCAGGAGGGTCATACTGGTGCTGGAACAGATGCGTCAATCCAAGGGGGCGCTATGCGTGCTCTGGACGCGAAGCGGCGACCTACCGGGTACGGACGGCTCGGGTTCCTGGGCATGCTGGGTGTTCTCGTCATCGGCCTCGCGCCGACCGCAGTCCCCCCGGCGTCAGGAGCAGTGAACCGCCCGACCAGCCCCACCTCCACCTCGGGCACCGAGAGCACCCTCAACGGTGTGTCTTGCGTCTCCGCCCGCTCGTGTAGCGCCGTCGGCTACTTCGCAAACAAGACTCTGATCGAATCCTGGAACGGCTCCAAGTGGTCGGTCGTGCGCAGCCCTGATCGCGGTACGAACAGCACCCTCAATGGTGTGTCGTGCATTCTGGGCAGGTTATGTGTCGCCGTCGGCGACCACTCCAGCAATAGCAGCCTCGGTCAGACCCTGGTCGAGTCCTGGAACGGCTCCAAGTGGTCGGTCGTGCGCAGCCCTGATCGCGGTACGAACAGCACCCTCAACGCTGTGTCCTGCCTTTCGGGCAAGTCATGTGTCGCCGTGGGCGCCTACGCCAGCAACAGCAGCTTCGGTCAGACCCTCGTCGAGTCCTGGAACGGCACCGTGTGGTCGGTAGTGCCGGGCCCGCGCCTGGTCGGAAAGCAAAGCGCCCTCAACGGTGTGTCATGCGTCTCACCGACGTCGTGTGTCGCGGTGGGCAACTACGGCCGTGACACCCTGGTCGAGTCCTGGGACGGCATCGCCTGGTCGAGCGTGGCGAGCCCGACCCCAGGGTCGTACGGCGGCCTCTCTGGCGTGTCGTGTTCCTCGGCCAGCTCGTGCGTGGCCGTGGGCAACTACAGCAACGGCACGGGCAGCGCCAGCAGCATCCTCCCTCGGACCCTGGCCGAGTCCTGGAACGGGACCGTCTGGTCGGTCGTGCCGAGCCCAAGCCCCTCAGTGGCATATCTCTACGGCGTGTCCTGTGTCTCGGCCGAGTCGTGCCAGGCGGTCGGCGACTACGCCGGCACGAACCGCCTCCGCGAGACGCTCGTCGAGTCCTGGAACGGCAGCGCCTGGTCGATCGTGGTCAGCCCGAGTCCTGCCACGGCATATCTCTACGGCGTGTCCTGTGTCTCGGCCAGGGCGTGCAAGGCGGTCGGCGAGTACGCCAGCAACCAGGGCCACGGTCCGACCGATGCCCTGATCGAGTCCTGGAACGGCACCGGCTGGTCGATCTGAGTTCTCGTAGGCCTCAAGTGGTGGCCCGTACCGTGCCAGTCTTTGCATGCCCTGGAACTCGAGAGGCGTAGCGTCACGAATGGCACGAATGGCTGCGAGAGGTGCTCCGGCGTCGGATGCACTCAAGAGCAGATCCGCCTCGTGAGCCAGCCCGGCGCTTCACGAGGCCCTTTTCGTTGAGCACCCGTTCTCGACAGGCCACGCGCGCGTGGGTGACCCCCATCAAAGCGCGCGACGAATTCCCCGGGCCGTCTGTTGGATCGGCCCGTTTGGTGAGCGCTTCCTCAGCGTAAGACAAACTGGCACGGCATCGGCGCGCTATCGACGGCTCGCCATTTCGGCGAGCAGCGGGCGTATCCGGGTCTTGGTAGAGCTCCGGCCAGCACGACGTTCGTGGCGAGCTCCGCCATGAGTACGTGGGTCGCGATGCCCGCCACGTCGAATGCGAGAAGTTGCTCGTCGAATCGGCTGGCTCCTCTGCGCACCGGTGTTCGACCACGTCCAGGTCGCGAGAGTGAACGTCAACCCGCCGGGCTCCGATGGTGAGCCAGGCACCGACGTTCATCACACGACCTCCCCAGCCTCCGGCCTCGGCAACCTCGCCTTCCCATCGCACCCCAGGAGGCGATGAGAGCTCGTCGGCCAGCCAGGCTTGGAACTCAGCGTCGTCCACGTTCCGATCTTCGCCCCTACGAGGTCTGCCCGCCAACAAGTCCGCAAGGTTGCCCGGCCCGCCGCCGCTTGTCCGCCGACTGGACAAGACTGATGTGATGCAAGAGCGCGCCAGGGCATGGATGAGCTGGAGCAGCGGGAAGGACAGCGCTATGGCTCTGGAGGTGGCACGCTCCGAAGGCGCCGTCGAGGTCACCGCGCTTTTGTCCACCGTGAACGCCGACGCGGATCGAGTCGCAATGCACGCCGTGCGGCGGAGCTTGCTCGAAGCCCAGGCGGATCGCCTTGGTCTGAGGCTCGTCACCGTCGAGATTCCTTCACCCTGTTCGAACGAGGCATATGAGGCGCGCATGGCCGGAGCAATTGCCGCTGCGCGCGCTGACGGCGTCTCCCACGTGATCTTCGGAGACCTGTTCCTCCGAGATGTGCGTGCCTACCGGGAAGACCGTCTCAAGCGACAAGACATCTCCCCGATCTTCCCCCTTTGGGCCCGGCCGACGGACGTCCTAGCGAGAGAAATGCTCGCGACGGGTCTGAAGGCGGTGATCACTTGCGTTGACCCAACTCAGCTACCCCGTGAATTCGCCGGGCGAGCCTTCGACGTGCGACTGCTCAGCGAGCTTCCGCCGGGGGTCGATCCCTGCGGCGAACGCGGTGAGTTCCATACGTTCGTTTGGGACGGCCCAGGCTTTCGTTCACCCATCGAGATCGAGGTCGGCCAGGTCGTCGAGCGAGACGGTTTCGTCTTCTGTGACCTGACCGAACCCGAGCAGGCGATTGCTCCGGCCGCCTGCGATGATCACCGCTATAGACACGCGGCCGGGTCAAGTAACCTCACCGCGTCGGGCATCAAGGACTCAGCTGCTGCCGGTGTCACCACGGTGTGACAACGAACCGGCGGTAAGCGGCGTGGAGCCGGAGCTCGGCACGGTCGGCGCCCGGCAAAACGGGGCATCCGCCCGCGATGCCCAGGTCGCTCAGCGTTTGCGCGCCTGGAGCGTGTAACTCGCCGCCAGGCGCCAGGGTCGGTCTTCGAGCCGCCGTTCTCCGGAGGCGTCCACGCTCATTCGACCAGGTAGCGCATCCCATGGCACGCTGTCGTGCTCGACCAGGCCGGTCAGGTCCATGCCCGCCTCCAGCACCGCTGTGACGGTCTCGCCAATGCCGTGGCTCCAATAATGGGCGACGTTGTGGGAGAACTGCACATCGGTCTCGACGTATGTACCACCCTCTTCGAAGATGAGCGGGTCGTCCAATTGGAAATACGGGTAGTCGACGACAAGACGGTCGAGATGGGTCTCGTCGATGGAAAAGAGCATGGGATGGCCTTCTCGGATGAAGAGCCGTCCACCTGGCCGGAGCAGGGCGGCGACAACCGCAGCCCAGCGAGTGACGTCGGGCAGCCAGCAGAGGGCCCCGATGCCCGTGTAGACGAGGTCGAACGAAGCCGGTTCGAGCACCTCGAGAGCACGGTAGAGATCGGCCTCGACGAACTCGACCGACGTCCCCGTGCGCTGCGCAAGCTTCCGTGCTTCGGCGAGCGACGCAGGCGAGAAATCGAGACCGGTCATCTGTGCGCCGAGACGGGCTAGAGAGACCGTGTCAGTCCCGATGTGGCACTGCAGATGGACCGCCTTGATACCGGCCAATTCGCCGAGCCGAGGTCGGTCGAAGCGGACCACCGACGAGAGGAAAGAGGGATCTGAGACGAACCGATCGACGGCGTAGTCGGGCGAGGCTGCGTGTGCAGGGGCCCGCTCGTCCCAGTTGGCCCGGTTGACCTCGAGATAGTCCGGCATCGCAACATGATGTCGCAAGTGCGCGCTAGAGGATCACATGCACTGCGACCTGGAGTTCCAGCTGAATGTCCTGGGCACCCAGCTGAGGAAAGACCCGAAGGCAGGGTCTGGAGTCCACGTCAAGATGCAGGCTGACCAGATCGAGGATGATGGCGGTCCAGCGGGACCTGCGCCCGGGCCAACGTATCTCGCCGTCCGCCCGGGCACCGGCCGAAAGCAATGCTATTACCAGCTCGGTCCGAATGTTTTGTCCGGGTCGTGCGATAACTTCGCATGCTCAAGCTGATGACTCGAGACACCGATGAGACAAGTGGGTGCACGGCCCGCGTTGCCTTGCGAGGGAAGCAATGAGCCGTGCACCCGACTCGTGTCACGCGCTACCTCCGGCTTGTGCTGCCACAAGACAGCCGCGCCGCCGGTCCGGGAACCGAAACCGTCCTTGGGCGGGTTGACGCTGTGATCTCGTTTAGGGCTAGCGAGCGGACGGGCCTTCGACCAAGTGCGTGGAGAAGCATTGGATCTCCGCATACCACCCGTCCGTACGCAGCTCCCACGGTCCGATCGGACGGCCGATCAGTGCCTCAGCGCTGGCGCTGTCGGGCTCCGAATCGTCGAGGCCCCCAACGATGCCCGGGACGCTGAGCACAGGGCCCTCCGCGCTGGCCAGCAGGTAGAGGTATCCGGCGTATTTGCCTCCGCGTGCGTTCGGCACGTGGGCGACTGTTGGGTTGTGGACGTCGTGTCGGGCTCTTAGAGGGCGAAAGTCCGATTCGATCATGGGAACAGGTCCTTTCTCTCGTCAAGATTCCTGCCCGTCAACTTCGGCCACGATGTCGTTCACCTGAGGCTCCGGCGCGAGGTCACGCCCGGCCTGTCCGGCGTCACACGGCGGGCTCGCAGAGCGAGTCGAACGCGACAACCTCGCCGAGCGTGCCGGTCGACAAGCGATGCGTCTTGGCCTTCGAGCACCGTCCACCTCCAAGCAACAGAAGTGTCCTCGACATGCGCCATCTCCCGGCCGATTGGCGACCGGCGAACCCCCCAGCTCGCGCTTGAACCGAATGATTAATTGTGGTTCGAACCCGTGGAGCACTGCAATGGCGATTCCGTTACAGGGCTGTGGCATCGCGCGCAGGGCCCGAGGTCCTGACCGGAAACACACAGACTCGTCTTCTCGGCAGGGTCAGCGTCCTGCCGGCAGCCTCGCCGTCAGTCGGAGGGCAGGTAGGCCATGCGGCCAAAGGACCTGGTCGAAGTGGTTCAGCGGGTACTTCGGCGGGAGCGCGACAAAGGTCTCCGCGCCACGGCGTCGACACGTGTTTTCTTCTGCGCCTGGCGAGAATGTGTCGTTCGGCCCTATTTGGCCCGACGGCTCGGGCCCATACTGGACACGGGTTGATAGTGATCCTAGATCAGGCCGCCGGTCCTCGGGGGTGACTGACTGATCGTGTCCCCTGATGCCAGCACCCCGGATCCCCCCCCGGGGTGCTGTCGCGTAAGATCCGGAGTCTTCGCCTGCGCGATCGATCATGCGGTCCCGCTAAGCCTTCGCCACCCGCTTGAACTCGCCGAAGCTCGCGAGCGAGCACGCAAGTGTGCACCGGAAATGCGCCCGCCAGGTGCTCGCTCCGGAGGGACGTCAAATCCCTGTGCCGGTGAGTTCGTCCCCATACCATCGATTCGCGACACGCGGAAGCTAGGTTCGAACAACAAAGAGGAGCACTCGACATGCCAACATCTGATCCCAGTATCGAGGTCGGCTCGCCACGTGACGTCGCGGCGCTGACGGACGCACTCACTCTCGAGGAGAAGGCCGCGCTGACCGTCGGGATCGACAACTGGCGAACCGCGAGCTTTCCTCGGCTCGGCATACCGTCGGTCAAGACGACCGACGGCCCTAACGGCGCTCGTGGAGACACGTTCGGCCACGTGAGCCTCACGCCCTCCGTCTGTATTCCCTCAGGTACCTCGCTTGGTGCGACGTGGGACCCGGCAGTCGTCGAACGGGCAAGTGCGATCGTGGCCCGGCAAGCCCGCGAAAAAGGATGCAGAGTCCTCCTCGCGCCGACCGTGAACCTGCACCGTCACCCCCTTTGGGGTCGGAACTTCGAGTGCTTCTCGGAGGACCCGGTACTGACCGGGAAGCTCGCGGTCGCGTACATCGATGGTGTTCAGAAGAACGGAGTCGTCGCGACGATCAAGCATTTCGTCGGGAACGAGGTCGAGCACGAGCGCAACACCTGCTCGTCCGAGATCGACGAGCGGACCCTACGAGAGCTGTACCTCCTACCTTTCGAGTACGGGGTCCGAGTCGCCGGAGTGCTGGCGGTGATGACCTCCTACAACAGGGTCAATGGACGGTTCGTCCCCGACGACGCCCGTCTTCTCGATGGAATCCTTCGCAAGGAATGGGGATTCGCGGGATTCGTCATGACCGACTGGTCCGGTATCGCGAGTACGGTCGAGGCAGCGACCGCGGGGCTCGACCTGGAGATGCCTGCCCCGGCACGTGCGTTCGGCCCAGCACTGGTCGATGCCGTGCGCTCGGGCCGGCTGGACGAGATGCAACTCGACAAGATGGTTCACCGCATGCTCACGGTCTTCGACAAGGTGGGCGCGCTCGACGACGTACCGGTCGACGAGCACCCTGAGGACCGAGAGGAGGATCGGGCCTTCGTTCGCCGCGCCGCAGCCGACGGCATCGTCCTGCTCACAAACGATGGCCTCTTGCCGCTCGAAGCCTCCGGGCTTGGCCGTGTCGCGGTCGTCGGGCCGAATGCCGAGCGGCTCACGATAATGGGCGGGGGAAGCGCGGGCGTCGTCCCCTACTACGTGCTCTCGCCTCTGGCCGTGCTTCAAGAGCGACTCGGGAGGGCAACCGAGATCGTCTACGCGTCCGGGGTCGCAAGCAACGGTGTCGCGGACGAGGCGAGCATCGAAGCGGCGGTCAACGTGGTCGAGGGAGCCGACGCCGTCGTCCTCATCGTCGGTACGGACGAGGTCTGGGAGAGCGAGGGATACGACCGCCAGTCCATGGAGCTCCCGCGCAATCAGGATGAGCTCGTAAGACGTGTTCTCTCAGCGCATCCTCGAAGTGTCGTGGTCGTCAACTCAGGCTCCCCGATCGGTCTCGATCGGGCGGGAAGCGCCGCAGCGATCATCCAAACCTGGTTCGGCGGTCAGGAACTGGCGAACGCCATCGTCGACGTGCTACTCGGCGACAGCGAGCCGGGCGGCCGACTCCCGACGACCCTGCCGATGTGCGTCGAGCACACGCCCGCGTACGGGAGCTTCCCCGGGGAGTCGAGCACGGTTCGCTACAGCGAGAGCCTGCTCGTCGGTTATCGCTGGTACGAGACGCGCCGGCTCCCGGTGCGCTTCGCGTTCGGCCACGGGCTCTCGTACACGACGTTCGAGATCGGCAGACCGAGCATGTCGGCCCCGACATTGAAGCCAGGTCGCAGTCTGAGTATCGAGATACCGGTGACCAACCTCGGACAGCGCCGCGGTGCTGAGGTCGTCCAGCTCTACGTCGCGCCGCCGGAGGAAGGACGGTCCCGGCCGGGTGGCCGCTTCCGTCCCGTGAAGGAACTGCGGGCCTTCGCCAAGGTGTGGCTCGACCCGGGCGAGACGACCACGGTGTCGCTCGAGCTCACCGAGCGCTCGTTCGCTTATTACGACATCGCCGACACGCAGTGGCCGTCGCTCCGTGCCCGGATGCCGGCCAGTGTGTTCCACCACGGTCGGGCGCCGTCCTCGCTACACCGGTCCCAGCCTGGCTGGTACGTCGATCCGGGTACCTACGAGCTGCGCATCGGACGCTCGTCCGCCGACATCGCCCATGTCCTCGAGGTGGAGGTGACTGGCGACGACTCGCCTCTTCCGAGCTCGCTACGGCCGCAGTGAGGCTCCGGCCAGCACCCTCGGCAGACTTCGAGGGCGCCTGTTGCCGCCGCGCAAGACCGGTCGTGTCGGCCGAATCCCGAAAACCCGAGGACAAGTGAGACCTGAGCGGCCGCGGGAATCGGCTGACGCCGTCCCTCTGCAGTTCGGTGGTTGAGTGACGGAACTGTTCACGCCGCTGAGAAGCCGGGCATTCCGGTGGCTCGAGGGAACGGCCCTGTTCTCCAACACCGGCGTCTGGATGATCACACTCGTCGGCGGCTACATAATGGAGCGCCTGACGACGTCGCCGGTCCTGGTCACCCTGGCCGCGGCAATGAGCCCGCTCGCCGGCATCTGCGCCGTCGTCTTCTCCGGTGCCGCGGCGGATTCCCGCGACCGCCGCGCCGTGCTGCTCCTGGCGAAGATCCTGCTGATCGGTTCGGTGGCGTTCCTCGTTGTGATGTCGTCATCGCAGCTGCTCACACCCGCGACCCTCCTCATCGGAATTGCCGGCATGGGGTTAGCCGGCGGAACCTCGTCGCCGTCGTGGTGGACGACGGTCGGCATGCTCGTCCCTCCCGAAGTTGTTCCCGTCGCGCTCAGCTTGGACAGCTTTCAGTGGAACATCGGCCAGGTCGTCGGACCGGTTCTCGGCGGTGCGGTCCTGCGGAGTGCGGGCACCACGGTGTTCTTCGCCCTCTGCGGTACTGTCATGATTCCCCTCGTCTGCTTCCTGCTGTTATGGCGCGGGCGGAACGACTTGCGATTGTCCACGGCTGGTGGGTCGGCTACCGAGAGCCTCCTCGGTGCAATCTCTTCCGGCTGGCGATACTTCTCGAACACCCCGGGGCTGCGAGCCATTGCCGCCCGCACGGCTCTCTTCGTGACACCGGGGGCGGCGCTCGGAGCATTGTTCCCGCTCTTCGCGGCTCACTACCTGCACACGTCGGCCCTCGGCTACGGCCTCTTCCTGGCGCTCAGCGGAGTGGGCGCCATGATCGCCGCCCTCCTTTTCCCTCGCCTGCAAGGGCGCCTGCATCTGGACACAGTCGTCGCCGCCGCCACGTTGGCTGATTTGCTCGCCGTGGCCGCGGTTGTCATCTGGCCCACGCGGTGGGCAACAGTGCCCGTGCTCCTCGTCACCGGCGCCGCGTGGGTGTGGGCGACCGTGTCCTTCATCGTCGCTGCGCGCCAGGTAACTCCGGAGTGGGTGCAGACCCGTTCCCTGTCGCTTTACTACGTCGTGCTGCAAGGGCCGTTCGTGCTCGGCGGGCTCGGCTTCGGCGTGATCGACACGTTCCTGCCGCTGCGCGAAACCCTGCTCGTGGCAGCCTGTGCCTTCGTCCCGGGCATCCTGCTCATCCCCCGGTACCGCCTGCCGGTCGTGGACCGTTCCTCGTTGCAGGTCGTGGCGAGTCCTTCGCTCCCCATCGGAGAGCATGTCCACCCCGACGACGGCCCCGTCCTGATCCTCATCGAGTACCGCGTAGACGGCGAGGATGTCGACGACTTCCTGGCCGCCATGGCCGAGCTGCGCGTCGTGAGGCGACGACTCGGCGGGACACGCTGGGGCGTCTTCCAGGATGTGACTGCACACGGCAAGTTCTTCGAGACCTTCCTCGTGCCTTCCTGGAACGGCTACCTGCTCCAGCGCGACCACTACACGAAAGCAGACCGGGAGGTCGAGGCACGAGCCTTCGCGTTCCACAGGGGCGCGGATGCTCCGAAGATCAACCGTTTGATCCACCCTGAGACCGTCGAGGCCGCCCGTGCTCGGTCGGCCTGGCGACGGGAAATGCTTCGTTTGCTCAGACCGCAATGAGACAATCGGCGGAGAGGCTCCCCGGGAACCTCGCGCGGACGTCTCTTTGAACTCCTCGGATCGGATCTGTCATACCACGGACAAATGAGCTCCGTGTGGTGGCTTCGGTGGCTGATGGTGGTTATCGGTGCACTTATCGGTCTCCTACTCGTATCCGGTCACCACATGATCATCGGAACCCTCATCTTGGCGATGGCCACGGTCAGAGCTGCCGCCCTCGTGACCGTGCGGAAGCGCCGGGCAGCCTTGAGGGCCGGCCGTGCCGGCGGGTTCGGAGCGCCGCGTTACTAGCGGCGCATCGGGACTCGGCCGCCTCCATGAGGAACGCGCCCGTCGACTGGTTAGCCGGGATGCCCGGAGCAGGTGGCTGTCCGTGCCCAGGTTCAGTCCTTGCGCCCAGTGAGCGCAAGTCGCACACCGACAGCGATGATGGCCATGCCGCCGATGCCGCCGATGAGCTCGATTCGTTTCGGTGACTTTGCGAACCACGCTCGTATCGTCCCCGCGAACAGGCCCCAGGCGTTGTCGCAGACGAGGGCTATGACGGAGAACACCAGCCCCAGCACCAAGATCTGATCCGAGAGGCTCCCGTCGGCCCGATCGACGAACAACGGGAGGATCGCCACGAGGAACACGACCGTCTTGGGATTGGTGGCCCCGACGATGAAGCCCTGCAACAAGAAGCGGCGCTGCGACGGAGTCTCTGTGGGCTGCAGCATCGTGAGCAACGACCGGCGATCACGGATCGTCTTCACGCCCAAGTAGACGAGATAGGCAGCGCCGAAGAACTTCAGACCGGTCAGCACGGCCACAGAGCGTTCCGCCAACGCGCCGATCCCGAATGCGACGGCGATGACTTGGAGGTATTCGCCGAGTGTGTTGCCGAGGACCGTGAGGGCGGCAGCTTTGCGACCATAGGCCAGAGCGCGGGCGACGATGAACATGACGCTCGGGCCCGGGATGAGGATGATCACGAGCGCGGTAAGAGCGAACGCAGTGACGTGACCGGCCGCAGGCATTCCTCAACGCTATCTCGCAGTCCCAGAGGTGGGTGCCTCGGCAGCACGCGCTTAGGATTGGGCGATGCTGGGAAACGGGCCGAATGTGAGCTTTACGCCCTATGAAAGGCCGGTGCGCGCTGCCTTCGTGGGCCTGGGCCGCATCTACGACCTGAATGTCCGCGCCTATGTCGACAATCCTGATGTCGAGGTGGTGGCTCTGGTCGATCCGAGCGAGGCGCGCCGCGCCCAGCGCCAGGCGGACTGGCCAGCAGCTCGAACCTTCTCCTCGGCCGCCGAACTGGCGGCGAGCGGTCTCGAGGTCGACACAGTCGAGGTGCTGCTGCCGATTCCGCTGCACGCCGACGGTGTGGCGGAGCTCCTCGGCTACGGCTGGCACGTGAACCTGCAAAAGCCGATCTGCAACGACCTCGCCGACGCGACCCGCATGCTCGAAGCGGCCGAGAAAAGCGGCCGGCTACTGCGCGTGATGGACAACTACGTCTTCTACGAGCCATTGATGAAGCTCAAAGACATCGTCGACTCAGGCGAGCTCGGCGAGGTGAGCGGATACCACATCAAGATGGTGGCGAGCGGCCGCGGCGGCTGGGATGTCCCGGGGAGCACCTACGAATGGCAGTTCCAGCAGATGCGGCGCGGCCGCGGGACTCTCGTCTTCGATGACGGCTGGCACAAGCTCTCGACGGCGATCTGGCTCTTCGGTCCCATCAAGGAGGTGCGGGCTTGGGTGGGCACGACGGAGGTCTTTCCCGGCATCGAGATCGACGCGCCGACGACTCTTGTCTGGGAGCACCACAGTGGGATCCGCGGCGTTTGGGATATCACGCTCGCAGTCGACATGTACCTGCGTTCCGACTACTACACGAACGACGAACGGTGGGAGATCACCGGCCGACGCGGCTACGCGCGGGTCAACCGTTGCACCGGCCGCGGTATCCAGCAGCCGAGCCTGGAGGTCTACCTCGACGGCGAGATGCGCTCCTACCACGCGCTCGACGACGATTGGGCTAGCAGCTTCAGGGATTCCGGCCATCATTGGTTGCGTTGGCTGCACACAGGTGAAGGACCGATGCTGTGGAGCGGCGACGAAGCCGTCAATATCCTGCGTTTCGCGCTTGCCTCGTATGCGAGCCACGCAGCCGGTGGCACGGGCGTGGACCCCGATTCGCTCGACTAGCCGGCCCGACTCCTTGGGTGAAGTCGGGCGACGTCGCCTGCTCGCCCATGCTCGACCGCCTGCCGCAGGCCTCTTCTGGCAGAGCACCGGATGACGGCGATAATCATGGGATGGATTCTCTTCTCGAGCTTTTGACCAACGCCGCGGCGAGGGTCGCCGACTACCGTGAGAAGGCGGCCGAACAGCCGGTGTTCCCGGACGACGCCGACCTCGATGCCGTGCGGACCGCGCTGGGGTCGTTGCCCGACGGACCCACACCACCGGACCTGGTGATCGACGAACTGGTCGGCGCCGTCGAGACGGCCATGGTCGCCACGACCGGTCCTCGCTACTTCGGGTTCGTGGTCGGTGGTGCGCTCGACGCCGCGACGGCGGCGGACTTCCTGACCATCGGATGGGACCAGCCGGCATTCAACGCGTTCACGTCACCTGGTGCCGCAGTGGTGGAGGATGTGGCCGGAGGTTGGCTGAAGGATCTGCTGGGCTTGCCGGCTGGTGCCTCGTTCGGTTTCACGACAGGCGGGCAGGGCGCCAACACCGTGTCGCTCGCCGCGGCCCGCCACCATGTGCTCGCCGGTGCGGGTTGGGACGTCGAGCAGCATGGGTTGCTCGGTGGCCCGCCAGTACGGGTGGTCGCCAACGGCGAGCGTCACGCCACCATCGACCGGGCGCTCCGCCTCTTGGGTCTTGGAGCCGGGGTGCTCGAGCCGGTGGCCACCGACGCGAACGGAGCTATCGACGTCGACGACCTCGGACGTGTCCTCGCCAGCGGTCCGGACGGCCCGACGATCGTCTGCCTCCAGGCTGGCAACGTGAACAGTGGTGCCTTCGACGATCTCGCCGCGGCGACCGCGCAGGCTCATGGACACGATGCCTGGGTCCACGTCGACGGTGCCTTCGGGCTGTGGGCCGCGGCCAGTCCCGCCACTCGCCACCTCACCACCGGCATCGAGACTGCCGACTCGTGGGCGACCGACGGCCACAAGTGGCTCAACGTCCCCTACGACGTCGGTTACGCCTTCTGCGCCCACCCCCGCGCGCATGCGGCCGCCATGTCCGTAAGCGCCGCCTACTTGACGGGACAGGGTCAGGGAGGCTTGCGGGCGCCGGGTGACTACGTGGTCGAGTCGTCACGCCGGGCCCGCGGGTTCGCCACCTGGGCCGCCCTGCGCCAGCTCGGCCGCGGCGGCGTCGCGGAGCTGGTCGAGCGGTGCTGTGCCCTGGCGCGCCGCTTCGCCGGACAGCTCGGCGCGGTCGACGGCATCACGATTGCCAACGACGTCGTGCTCAATCAAGTTCTCGTCGGCTTCGGCGACGACGAGCGCACCGACCGGATAGTCGAAAGCGTCCAGCGCTCGGGCGAGTGCTGGATGGGAGCCACGACCTGGCACGGCCGGCGTCTCATGCGCATATCGGTGTCGAGCTGGCGCACGACCGAGGCCGATGTCGACCGCTCCGTCGCCGCCGTCCTGGCGGCGACGGAGGCCGGCTAGCCCTCCCGGACGGGTTATCGGGGTACGGAGCGACAGGATTCTCGCCTTGGTCGGTGGGATAATTGCGGACTGGTGCAGGTGCCACACGAACTGCGCAAGTGCGTGTGCTTCGTCGGCGGACAACGCGGCCACTTGCGCGGGGTGGGTGCGGCGTTCTTCGTCGGTGATCCGCTCGGCGTGCATGACGCAGCCGCTGTCTACGTCGTAACCGCCAAGCACTGCGTCCAGCCTCTCGACCAGCTGGAGAACGGGCCCTTCCACAAGACCTGGTTACGGGTCAACTTGCGCCACGCAGGCTCCATGCACCTCGAGATACCACCTGAGATGTGGGTGTGTCACCAAGCCGCGGACGTGGCGGTGCTCCCGCTCGCGCTGAACATGCACACCTTCGACTACCTCTACTACTCGGTCCGGCACGGTGCCACGGCAGAGTTCATCAAGCAGCACAGCGTCACGCCGGGTGAGGACGTGTTCATAACCGGACTGCTGATCTCCCACCCGGGCAGGTCCCGGGTTCTGCCGATCGTGCGAGTGGGGAACATCGCGGCCTTTCCGGAGGATCCCATCACCCTCTTGACGGGTCAAGACTCCGCCTATCTGGTCGAGGTGCGGTCGCTCGGCGGCCTCAGCGGTTCCCCTGCCTTCGTCCACCTCCTGCCGCTTCACGCCGATGCCAAGGGCAACGTGGGGCCCGCGGCGGAAGGAGCCGGCACGACCGGGAGAACGTACCTGATGGGCCTGGTACATGGGTTCTTTCCCACGATGGAGAACGACCCTGAAGGGATCGGCGAGTGGGCAAAGGAGCCGCTCAACACAGGCATATCCGTCGTCGTGCCCCTGGAGCGGGTGCTCGACATCATCGACAGCCCGTCGTTCGTCGAACAGAGGGAGCTCGCCAGGACGAGGCTGAACGCCGGGCACGTGCCGGCTCCTGCCATTCTGAGACAGCACGCTGAATACGTTCGGATCGAGGACCTCGCCCCGGGGCACGTCACGATAACCAGGCGAGAGGCAGACGAGATCCACCACGATCATCGCTGACGACGCGTGTCGTCGGCTGCGCTCGCCGACAGCACACGGCGCCTTCTCTTCCCTGGGCAAAGGGAGCTCCTCGCCGTGGTTGAAACTGGTGGCGCGCCGGGGCGGCGACCTAACGTCTCGGTCCTGCGACACCCTGTCCGGTGGCGTTGACGCTGTTCGCAGTTTCTAGGGTTCTCGACTCGCGAGAACGGGGGGACGGAGAGACTTGAATCCTTACATCGTGCTCGGAAGTGCCATCGTGGGCTTCCTGGTCGGCATGACCGGCGCGGGGGGTGGCGCGCTCATGACGCCGATGTTGATCCTGCTGTTCTCGGTCAAACCGTC
>JBEKBX010000028.1:0-46095 GCA_050015175.1 Acidimicrobiales bacterium
TCACGGTTGTTCCGGACCTTCAACGCCGGTGCGCCGGCCTTTCGTGAGGAGAGCCTCAGAAATGACTCACCAGAGACCGGCGGATAGCCGCACCGTCCACGTCGAGGGCCTGGCCCGCGTCGAGGGAGAGGGCTCCCTACTCGTCGAGGTGCGTGACGGTACCGTCGAGACGGTGGAGCTCGAGATCTTCGAGCCGCCTCGTTTCTTCGAGGCCTTCCTGCGGGGCCGGCGTCACACCGAGCCACCGGACATCACGGCGAGGATTTGCGGGATTTGCCCGGTTGCGTACCAGACGAGCGCGTGCCTCGCGATCGAAGAGGCATGCGGAGTGTCCGTCACCGACGAGATCGCGGCGCTCCGTCGGCTCCTGTACTGCGGTGAATGGATCCAGAGCCACGCGCTCCACATTCATTTCCTGCACGCTCCGGACTTTTTCGGGTGTGAAGACGCGGTAGAGCTCGCAGGGCTGGACCTGCCGGCCGTGCAGCGTGGCCTCGAAATCAAGAAGGTCGGCAACCACCTCATGGAGGTTGTCGGAGGGCGCGCCATCCACCCCGTCAACGTGCGGGTCGGCGGCTTTTACAGAACACCGTCGCGTGAGGAGCTCGGGGCCCTCGTCGAACCGCTGCGCCGGGCTCGCGACGCGGCGTTGACCTCGGTGCAATGGGTCGCGGGCTTCGAATTCCCGGACATCGAGATCGACTACCGGTTCGTGGCGTTGCGCCACCCTGACTACTACGCGATCGAATCTGGCCGGATCGTGAGCTCCGAGGGACTCGACGTCGATGCCAAAGGCATCTCGGATCTCGTCGTGGAGGATCATGTCGCACGGTCGAACGCGCTCCATGCGCGTCTCGGTGGAAAGGACATGTACCTCACCGGACCGCTGTCGCGATACGCGTTGAACTACGGCCAGCTCTCTCCGCTCGCGCACGAGGCAGCGACTGCCGCGGGTCTGGGCACGGTTTGCAACAACCCGTTCAAGAGCATCACCGTGCGTGCGGTCGAGCTCGTGTACGCGTGTGAGGAGGCGTTGCGGCTCATCGAGGCCTACGAGCCGCCTGACCCGCCGGCAGTTGCCGTTCCGGCGCGGGCAGGAATCGGTTACGGCGCTTCCGAGGCGCCCCGTGGTTTGCTGTTCCACCGTTATGAGCTCGACAGCGAGGGTCTGATCCTCGCTGCACGCATCGTCCCGCCCACGTCACAGAACCTGCTGTGCATGGAGGATGACCTCCGCCGCGTGGCGCAGGCCAACCTCTCCCTGTCGGACGAGAGGCTCGGGTGGCTGTGCGAGCAGACGGTTCGCAACTACGATCCCTGCATCTCGTGTGCTACGCACTTCCTGGACGTGTCGGTTGAGCGCCGGTGAGGATGGAAGTGCTCGTCGCCGGGCTCGGTAACGAGTATCGCGGCGACGATGGCGCGGGGCCTGCCGTTGCTGCCTACGTGTCGAAGCGAATGTCGAGGGTGGTTTCGAGAGTCATCAGCGAGCCGCTCGACCTGATTGGCGCCTGGGATGACGCGGATCTCGCCGTGGTCGTAGATGCGACCCGCTCCGGATCGCCACCAGGCACCGTGCAGCTCGTGGACCTCGGTTCAGGTGAGGACGCTAGTTCCTCTGCCGGGCCTATGAGTTCACATGGCATGGACCTGCCCCGCGTGCTGCGGCTGGCGCGGGCGATGGGTCATCCCCCGCGCCGCGTTGTGGTCGTTGGGATCGAAGGTGAGAACTTCGCCGACGGTGTCGGCCTAAACTCCGCAGTTGAGCTCGCAGTGAAGGAAGCCGGCGAACTGGTCCTCCAGGTCATCGACGAGGCGAGCTCATGTGCATGAGCAGGCTCCACCGGGCAGTCACCGCTCCCGCCGACGGCTGGATCACCGTTGAGAACGCCGAGGGTCGGCTACACCGCGTGTCGCTCATCGCTTTGGAGGGCCCGGAGCCACAGGTCGGCGACTGGCTCGTCGTCCACAGCGGCTACGCGTTGCAGCGCGTGGACTCCGAGCAAGCCGCGGCGATCGTGAGCGAGCTCAGGGCCGGACAAGAAGCTCTGTCCTAGTCCCAGTGTCCGGTCGGCTGTTCGCACGCTACGCCTACCCTCCGAACGAGCTCGGTTACTGTGGGCCGCCCGATCCGAAGGCTCTCGTTGACGCGGGCGCGCCAGGCGCCAGAGCCGAAGACCTGGTCTCGGTCGCGAGGCGCTTCAGCGGCGCGTGGCCTTACCTCGAATTGATCGCATCCTCGAACGGCATCGCCGATCCACTGGACGTCCGGGTCGTGGAGGCTTATTGGGTCGGCAGTGATCTGCTGGAAGGGATTCCCGCGACGTCGTTGCTCGATGCCATCGGGAATCATCCCGATTCTGGCCTGGGCGGTGGATCACAGCTCCGGGAGGCGGCCATGGCCGGTGGGGTGGCGCACCACAGTTTTCACGTGTTCGCCGTCTACCCTTGGCTCGCCTTGTTGCGATCTGGCAAGCGCGAGCCCGCCATGACCGTCCTGGAGCGCTGCAGGATCCGTTGGGGTCGGGTCGAGGCGGTCGAGGGCGCGAACGTGAGTGTCCGGAGCCGTCCTCTCGGCTTCGACGGCCGCGACCTCATCCTGCTCGACGAGCGCTCAGAGCAGGCTTGCTGGAGCGTCGACGGCGTCGGCTTCGTCGAACGCCTCGTGCCCGGCGACTCGGTCTCGTTGCACTGGGGCTGGGTTTGTGACCGGCTCGAGCCGGACGCGCTGGCGCACCTCGAGCACTTCACGGCCCGGAGCCTGCACGCCGTGAACACGACCGCGGTCGCGAGCTAGCCGTTCGCGCCCGCCCACCCCTCGCGGGATGTGGAGATCGGCCTAGCTGCGGTCGCTGCTTTCTCTAGCGCCGGACTCGTGGGCGGCGACCTGGAATCAGATGAACGGGCCGCGCCCGGAGTTTTCGATCGACGTGCCAGGGTTGGCATGCTCGCGGATTATTGCCTCGACGGCGTCGGGATCGTCAGGGGTTATGAAGGGCCACACGAAGCGCCCCAAATCGAGGATGAGCCCGACGCTCTTCCTCGGCCGCCGCGGGTCCAGGTTTGCCCAATAACGCGGGTTCGCCGTACCCCAAATCCTCCCTTTGCCACTGGAGGCACCCATCTCGACACGCCTGATCGAGCGGATGGCGCTGTAAGGGATGCGTTTGGTGCCCCAGGGGAAGTAGTACCCGCGGATCTGTATGCGGTCATCCAGGCACTCGATCCAACGGTCACGGTATCGACTGTCCACGATCCCACCTCCCGGCATCTGCTCCTTGGTCGGGCCCTGCCCGACCGAGACTACCGGGAGTCGCGTCAGACGGTAGGGCGGTGACGCCGGCTCGACGGTCGGCCAGAGGCGCCTTGAGAGTTCCGATCCAGGGAGCAAGAACGAGACTGACTCCGGGTGTACCGTGCCGTCGATCATTTCCCGGGCGACGTCGGATAGCAGCGGCCGTTCCGGGCATGAGCCTGCAACATCGTGAGGGCCGCGCCATCACTCCTTGCGAACCTCGCGCGAATTGGGATCGAATCGAAGGCGTCGAGCGACGATGTCTCCGACGACCGCGGCGATAGGACGGTCGTCGGCAAACGCGCGTGCACGGAGCCGGATCAGAGCCTCGGTGAGACTGATTCCGAGCTGGACCGCCACCATCCCGCAGGCTTGGTGGACCATCAACCGCAGGTTGGCACCGGTCGCGATCTCGGTGGCGATCTCGCTTGGCGATGCGTTTGTTTGCAGGGTGAGCACAGCACGGGTGGCGACATCGGCAACGACAAGTGCGTCCGCGTGCTCGTCGTCGGTAAGCGGTCCTGGCTTGTTCCGGTGAAGGCCCAGCGCGCCTAAGCGGACTGCACCAATGCGAAGCGGGAAGCCGAAGACTGCGCGAGCGCCGGATTGCAGGACGACGGGCGAAAAGGACGGCCACCGAGCCTTATCCGGTTCGACCAGGTCGGGTTCGACGACGGGACGCTCCAGGTTGTACGCATCGATGCACGGGCCCTCACCGAGCGTGTACTGAGCCTCCTCCATCAGGAGGGATACCTCGTCTGCGCTACACCACGACCCCAGTGGCGCCTCGGGGGAACCGAGCATGATCATTGCTCCACTCGTATGCGTAGCCGACGCGCACACCTGGCACAGCCGCGTGACTCCAGGATCGGTGTCCCCGCCTTCTACCAGCAGGGCTAAAACGCGGGCTAGCCGCTCAGCAGCCACCTAACGATCCTAGCTACAGAGCGGGATAAGGACAGCTGGAAGTTGTCAATGCTGATGTCAAGAGAGCCAGGCGTTTTGGGCGGACCTAGGGCTTCAATTCCTTGCCTACGCTCGCCACGCTCGAGAACCCCTCTCTGGTCTGGTGTCAAGACTCGTTCTAGAGGCTCGAGCGCGATCTGCAGCGCATTAGGTGTCTTTGGCTGTCGGAGGCGCTGCCAATCAACAAGTCCGCCTGCTCCGCCAGGTATATACCAGGCAGCCATTAGTGGTAGATCCATCCTAAATGTGACCCAGAGGAGCCGCCGGGCGATCAGTGTAAGAAAGATGGCTCAACAAGGGCTTAAGCTGGAGCAGTTTCATCACGATGGTGAGGATGCACCTCCATCTGAGAATCAGCCCGAGACCTGCGTAGATTCCTTCATCGTGTTGGCGATCGTGTGTCGGAAGGCCCTTTGCTTGCGACGGCTCCGAGCCGGATGCCCGCGCGCCCGCCCAGTGAGGGGCTTGACGCTGGATCGCGGCCCGGGTCCAGAGTCAGTCAGGTGGAGGCCGCCACGCGCTCGGCATGGCGTCGGTCGGAAGAACGCTGAGCACCCCCAACGGGATTCGAACCCGTGTTTCCGCCTTGAAAGGGCGATGTCCTCGGCCGCTGGACGATGGGGGCCCGGCCCGAAGGCGACGGCGACAGAGCGAAGAAGCAAAATATCAGGTGCCGGCCTCCACTCCGGCAATGCTTTCGCCCGCGAGTAGCCACTCACTGCCGTCGGGAGTATCGCGCACTTCGACCCCTGACTCGGCGAGACGTTCCCGCACGAAGTCGGCATCCGCGAACCGCCCGCCCTGTCTCGCCGCGTTTCGGAGCTCGAGAAGTGCCTCGACGAACGGCCCGACGACCTGCCGGGGGTCGCGTGTGCCAGTCTGGGCCAGCCGCCCGAGCTCCAAGATGAGCGAGCGGAGGCTTGCGTGGGCCCGGTCGAACTCGTCTCCGGCGGGGATGTCCGTCGACCATTCTGTGACATCGCGCTCGAGATCGAGCACGACGCGAGCCGCCGACACCACGTCGCGAGAGGCGACAGCAGCGGCAAAGTCGGCCTCGCGCTCCCTTACGAGATCTACAAGAGGCGATGTGCTCGGCGGCTGCGCAACACCTGATGACCCAGCGTCTTCCGTGTCGGCGACTTGGTCTGTGGTCTGTTCGCCCGCTTTTCGGTTCACGCCTCCGCGGGCAAGTGCCTCAGCGGTCTCGAGTATCCGAGTTATGGAGAAGACTTCACCGCTCGGAAGCGTCGCGGAACGGCCGGCGGCGCGCAGTGTCACAGTGCCTCGGCCCTCCACAGATGCAGTGGCGGCGTCGAGATCGAAAGTGCAGGCCGTGTGCTCGTCGACTCCGAGCACGAAGGCACCGTCGGGGAGCTCCCTCTCCATGAGCGCAAGGCGTCGTTCACCGAGGTAGCAGAAACGGGTGTCGTGCGTTCCACCCTCGCTGTTGTCGTAGTGGGGAATGATCGCCGCCCGTATCCCGACCGCGGAGGTGATGTCGAGGCCCTCGAGCCAGTGCGGGTCCTCCCCGCACTTGTAGATCTCGTACACGGGCACCGTCGCGATGCCGAGCGTCAGGGCTGCGGCGCTCGCGAACACGACGCAACCACCGTGTAGGAGCTTCTCGACGAGAAGGCGCGGTACCACGGTCCCCTGCCACTTTCTCAGCGCATAGCTCGGGCTCCCCGGTCCTGCGAAGACGTAACGCGAATCTCGAAGCGCGGTCATGAGTTGTTCGTCGGCGAACTCCGCGTGCTCGGCCGCGTCCGCGCCAGCGGTGACGGCGGCCATCCCGGTGACGGCAATGGTTGTCTGGAGACTCTCGCGGAAGTAGGTGACCGCCCGTCCGGCGATTTCTCTGGCGTTCTCCTGAAAGCCGAACGGCGTGTCTAGCAGGACCGCCGGAACCGGCGGAGGCCCCAACAACTCGAGCAGTCGACGATGGACTCGCACCATCGTGGGTGCCGTCTCACCCGAGCCCATGATCGCGAGCAGACGAGGCAGCGCGGGACGCGCGTTCACGGATATCTCGGCTGTGGCGTGCCGTCCCAGCGCAGCCCGCCCGGCGGTTCGCCCCAATGATCCTCCGGGACGAGGTCGTCTGCGCCGGGCGACGGCTCTGGCAGGGTTGGCTCGAGGACGTCAATGAGCTCAGTTTGGAGGCCGCCCAGGTACAGGTATGCAATCCACTCGGCCTGATGTGCATCGCCGACCGGCGGCTCGGCCTGGTCCTCGGTGACCCCGATCATCGATCCGAGGGCGAGCCGGAGGTCGTTCAGCGCGGCGAGCCACGAGGCGATCTGATCATCGTCGAGCCAGGTCGCGTTGGCCGTGGTCGCCATCGTCTCGAGCGACCCACGGTGGTGTTCGACGAGATCCTGACGGGTCATCGACTCGTATGCACGCTCGGCGTCGGGGTCGTTCGTGTACGCGGGCGGAAGCAGTCGCCGCAGCGCGTCAGGTAGGTCACCCGGAGGGGTCTCGTCGACGCCTTCGAGCAACGAGATGAGGTGACCGGGCAGCGCCGTGAGCAAAGCGCGTTCCTCGTGGGCGAGGCGCAGTTCGTAACCTCCGCTCCTTGCCGGGCGGATCCGGCGTCGAAAGCTCATCCGGAATGCTCCATCGTTGCCCAGAGCCCGTGCTGGTGCAGCCGGGCGACATCCAGCTCTGCTCGTTCTTTCGGACCGCTCGAGACGACGGCGCGGCCCTTGTAGTGGACATCGAGCATCAGCTTGTGAGCTTTTGTCCGCGAGTAGCCGAACAGTTTTTGGAATACGTAGGTCACATAGCTCATGAGGTTGATCGGATCGTTCCACACGATCACTAACCACGGCAGTTCCGGTGCGGCCACGTTGTGTGTCTCGGGGCGCTCGACTTCCGTCGGAACTGTGGTCGAACCGATAGAGGTCGTGGTCATGGGCCGGTCAGGTGCCGAGAGCAGCAGCACCGGTAGGTCCGCTCGCGACGGCGCCGCTGTTCGCTTCCAGAGGGTGCCGGTACAACGACAGGTAGAAGCCGATCCCCGTGATCCAAAGCGTCGTCGCTCCTGCCAGGTGGAACTCTACGACCCACGCGGCGTCGTGCAGGAAGTACTGCAAGTAGCCGAGTGCCCCTTGGAGCGCCATCACCTCGATGAAGAGACGCCCGCGGCGCAGCACGACCTGGGGAGCGTTCGCGTGATGAAAGGCGAATTGGGACGCAAGCGTCAAGCCGATGAGGAAGAGCGCAACGGTGGAGTGCACCTCGGCGATGTCCCGGAACGCGATCGGGATGCGTTTGGCGCCAGGGCCACCTGCGTGAGGGCCCGCACCTGTGACCACGGTGCCGAGCACGGTGACCAGCGTGAGGGTGCTCAGCTGCAGACGTGCCAGACGCACCAGATCCCGTCCGACGACGGGCTCGGCACGGGTCGGGCGACTGCCGGACAGGTTGTAGAGCACGATGGCGTCGGCGAGGATCATGATCGTAAGCACAAAATGGAGGGCGACGAGATAGGGATTGAGCTTGAAGAGAACGACAAGGCCGCCGAGGACGATCTGAGCCGCGATGCCGGCAACCAGCCCCGCACCGAGCAGGGTCAGGTCCCGGCGTGGCGGCATGCGGAGAGCCGCCACGCCGAGGGCCGCGACAGAAACCAGCGTCACAGCTGCGCTCACAAGTCGGTTGGTGAACTCGACGATCGGATGGAATGAGGACACGGCCGTCAGGTGATGTTGAAAGCACGAGGGCCAGTCCGGACAACCGAGTCCCGAGCCTGTCAGCCTCACTGCGCCACCGCTCACCACCAGTAGCGCGTAGCAGATCACCGAGACCAGGGCCACCTTGCGTACGGCAGCAGGTGAGAAACGGGGCAGGCGCACCGCCTTCGGATCGTATGCTTGCACGGCTCAAGCCACCATTCTGCATCGTCAGGCCACTGTGTCGCCGCGGCTTGACCGATTGCAGCCACTTCTATACTTGCGGGATGGCGCAGGTCACGACCGTTTTGATGCCGCGCCGATCAGTCAGTCTCAAGCTCAGAGCCTATGTGGCGCTCACAAAGCCGCGGATCATCGAGCTGCTGCTCGTCACGACACTCCCGACGATGGTCGTGGCGGCCAAGGGCATTCCCGGATGGTGGTTGATCGTCGCGACACTCGTCGGGGGTGCGCTTTCGGCCGGGGGCGCCAATGCCGCGAACATGTTCATCGACCGCGACATAGATGCCGTTATGCACCGTACGAGGCACCGGCCCCTCGTCACCGGCGCGGTCACTCCGACGGCTGCGGTGATCTTCTCGATCGTCCTCGAGGCCGGCGCATTCGTGCTGCTCTGGCGGGCGGTGAACCTCTTCTCGGCCTTGCTCGCCCTCGGCGCCGCGCTCTTCTACGTCTTCATCTACTCGGTCGGCCTGAAACGCCGTTCGACTCAGAACATCGTCATCGGCGGCGCGGCCGGCGCGGTCCCGGTGCTCGTCGGGTGGACCGCGGTTACCGACCACCTTGCCTGGCCTGCCATCGTGCTGTTCGCGATGATCGTGATCTGGACCCCGTCGCACTTCTGGGCTCTCGCGGTGCGATATCAGGACGACTACAAGACGGCGAATGTCCCGATGTTGCCCGTGGTGGTGCCCTTCGAGCAGGTGGCGCGCCAGATCATCTTGTACTCGGTCGCACTGGTCGCCACCTCGTTCGTGTTCGGCGTCGTGGCCCACTCGGGATGGATCTACTGGGTGGCCGCGGTACTGGCCGGCGGCCTTTACCTGGCAGACGCCCAGCGCCTTCGCCGCGAAAAAGGTACCCCGAAGAGCGCAATGCGCTTGTTCACGTACTCGATCACCTACGTCACAGTGATCTTCGTGGCGATGGCGCTCGACGTGGTCGTCCGCTACCGCTGAATGTCGTCGGCACCATCCGCTGCTCGTTCCTGGTCAGGAAGACGTCCTCACTCCCACTTGAAGCTGAGGGCCGCCACAACGGGCGCTGCGGTCGCCCACACTGCGAGCACGACCCAGCCCTCGGTCGCGCCAGAGCCGGATCCGAGCGTCGTGTGCAGCGCGTCCGACAGGGCTGCTGTCGGGAGCAGGCGAGCGAAGGAGGCCAGCCCCCCGAGCTCGTGCAGGGGGAAGACGACGCCGCCAATGAGCAGCAGCATCACGTAGGTGCCGTTTGCGACTGCGAGCGTCACCTCGGCCCGGAGCGCGCCGGCCATGGCGAGCCCAATTCCGGCGAACCCGATCGTCCCCAGGAGCACGGCAACGATTGCCAGCCCGGCGGACGGGTGCGGTCGCCAACCGAGGGCGAGTGCCACGCTGACGAGGAGCACGACCTGGACGATCTCGACCACGATGACCGAGACGATCTTGGCCGTCAACAGCGCAGGCCTGCCGAGGGGTGTCGCGCCGAGCCGCTTCAAGACGCCGTAGCTGCGTTCGAAGGCGGTCGCGATCCCGAGGCTGACCATCGCCGTGGACATGACGGCGAGGGCAAGGATGCCGGGGGCCAGGAAGTCGACACGATGGCGGGTGCCCGTCGGCAGGACCGGCACCAGCGTGAAGAAGACGAGGAGCAGGACGGGAATCCCCAAGGTGACGAGCAGGGTCTCCCCGCGTTCGAGTGTCATCTGTGTCTCTGCCGCGACCTGAGCCTGAAGCGCGCGAAGGTTCATGCCCGCGCCCTGCCCCTGCGGGTCGACCTCCTGGAGGCCGGTGTCACGCTTTGGCCGCCTGCGCTTGCGGACTCCGTGGCGCCCGGGCCGGTCAGCCGGAGGAAGACGTCCTCAAGCCTTTGACGGCCAGCCCGGAGGTCGCCCAGTTGAAGATCGTGCTCGGCGAGCCACGCGGCAAGCTCGGCCACCAGCGCGGGAGCAGGCGGCGCCGGGACCAGGTACTCACCGGGTGGTCCTTCGGTGACGGGAGCGCCGAGCCGGACGGAGAGCTCGTCGACAACGAGCCCCGGTTCCGCAGCGAAGCGAAGCTCCTCCGACCCGCCTTGGAGCTCTCCTTGGCGGCCTGCGGCGACGACCCTCCCGTGGTCGACGATGACCACCCGGTCGGCTAAGCGCTCCACCTCGTCGAGCTCATGGCTCGTCAGGATCACGCAGACGCCTTCGGACCGCAAGCCGGCGACGACATCGCGCAACGTGATGCGACCCGCGGGGTCGACACCGGCCGTTGGCTCGTCCAAGAAGGCGACGCGGGGCCTGCCGACGAGTGCCAGAGCCAGCGCGAGTCGCTGCTGCTCGCCGCCCGACAGGCGCTTGTACGGTGTGCGCGCAACCGGGCGGAGCCCGACGATATCGATGAGCTCGTCGGGATCCAGGGGGTCCTCGTAGTAAGCGGCGAAGAGCCGAACCGCCCGCTCTGTGCTCATGATCGGGTAGATGCCACCGCGCTGGAGAAGAACACCGACTCGAGCCGTGAGCTGGGAGTGGTCGGACCAGGGGTCGAGGCCGAGGACCCGTGCGGTGCCGTCGTCGGCTCGCCGGAAGCCCCCCAGCGTCTCGACGGTCGTCGTCTTGCCAGCCCCGTTGGGGCCGAGCAGAGCCACGACCTCACCGAAATCCGCGTCGAAGCTGACGCCATCTACGGCGACGAGGCTTCCGTAGCGAACCACCAGGTGATCGACCTCGACTGCAGGCACTGTCGAGAGGCTACCTGGGGTCGGGGCGGATCTCGCAGCTCGGGCGCGGACGTCGCGCAGTCGGCGAGCAGAGCAGTATCAGCGCCGCGGCGACTCGAATCGGTAGCCGAGCCCGCGGATCGTGGTGATGAGAACCGGCCTGGAGGGATCCTGCTCGATGCGCGATCTCAGCCGCTTTATGTGCACGTCGAGCGTCTTGGTGTCCCCCACATAGTCCATCCCCCAGACCCGATCGATCAAGGTGTCGCGCGTTACCACACGTCCGGGGTTGCTGAGCAACATCTCGAGCAGCTCGAATTCCTTCAACGGGAGCTTGATCTCCTCTCCACGCACTAGGCACTCGTGGCGCCCGAGGTCCAGGACGACATTGCCGACTTGAAGGATCTCGTCCGGTCGGACAGAGGCGGCGGAAGACATCCGCTCACCGTCCCGTTCCGTCACCTCGCCGCCCCAGTGCTTCAGGGCCAAGGGCTGCTCGACGCCGTCGGTCGTGCCCCTCTCGGGTCCCCCGTGGTACGGACCGGTATCAGTGGCCCGAGCAGCCGGAGGCTTCCCTGCGCGCCCACTCGGGGCCCGACGGAGAACGGCGCGCATGCGCGACACGAGCTCATGGACACGGTACGGCTTCGCGACGTAGTCGTCGGCACCGACCTCGAGGCCGACGACCGTGTCGAGCTCGGTCGACTTGGCGGTCACCATGATGATGGGAACATTCGAATTGGCACGGATCGACCGACAAACATCGATGCCCGACAACCGCGGGAGCATCACGTCAAGCAACACGAGATCGGGCTGGTCGACCGCGAAGCGCTCGAGTGCCTCCACGCCGTCGCGCGCGACCGTGACGGAGAAGCCTTCCCTCTCGAGGTTCACCGTCAGCGCGTCCACGAAGGACTCTTCGTCCTCCACGACCAGAACCCGGGCAGGGGGAACGCCGCGATCGTCGTCTCCGGGGGCGCCCACGTCGGCCGAATGGCTCTCCGGAAGGCGGATCGGAGACTTGTTGGCAGGACGTGACACGTCTCGTGCAGACCATTCAATCTCGAGGCGCTCCCGTTCAGTGGAGAGCCATGAGGTCCGGCGGCGCTGTCGCGTGGTCACAGGTCAGTCCTTGGTTGACGGGGGAGCCGCAGTGTAAAGGTCGACCCTTCTCCCTCTCGGGACTCGACCTGGACGCTTCCTCGATGGTTGGCGGCCACGTGCCAAACGATAGCCAGACCCAGGCCAGTTCCGCCTGTCGAACGGCTGCGGCCAGCGTCGACGCGGTAGAAGCGTTCGAAAATACGCTCGAGGTCGCGTGACGGAATGCCTATGCCGTGGTCTTCTACGACCACCACCACATCCTCGCCTTCTGCCCGGCCGGTACAGGTGACGTCGCTGTTGTGCGGTGAGAACTTCACGGCGTTCTCGAGCAGGTTGTAGACGGCCGAGGTCAGCTGGCGCCGGTCCCCCAGCACGACCAGGGGTGGGTCCGGCTCTTCGAGCGTGACCTTGATCTGCAGCTGGTTCGCCGCCTCTCGGACGCGTTCGGCGGCTTCGGCCATGACGAGATTGATAAGCACGGGCTCGCGCGGGGGCGATTCTTCGTTCTCGATCCGCGAGAGGTCGAGAAGGTCGTCGATGACTCTGCTGATGCGGAACGCCTCGTTGTAGATCCGGTGTGCGAGGCGCTGGGCCACTTGCGGCTCGTTCTCGGAGAGCAGGGTTTCGGCCAGGAGCCCGACAGCTCCCATTGGCGTCTTCAGCTCGTGGCTGACATTGGCCACAAAGTCGCGCCGCACATCTTCGAGGCGGCGCCTCTCGGACACGTCTTCGATGACCGCTATCACCCCGAGAGCGCGTTGGCCGTTGTCGATGCTCTCCGCGCGAACCACGAGAGTGCGCCTGGGCGGCCCGTACAGCTCCAGCACGCGTTCCTCGTGAGCGCCGGGCGCTGTTTGTGCGAGGAGCTCCTCGACGGCCTGGGCGGCGAGCGCGTCGCCATGGCGGCTCCCGATGAGCGCGACGGCTTTGCTGTTGCGGAACACCGTCTCGCCGCGCTCGTCAGTGACGAGCACCGCCTGAGGAAGGGTATCCAGCGCTCGGCGGAGCCTGATGGCCTCGGAGCTTGCTTCTGCGACGGCTTCGGCTGCACGATCAGTCGCGCGCTCCAAGAGAACGAGCACTTCCTCGAAGTCTTTCGCGTCTTTTTGAGGCGCGTCCGAGCCGAGTCGGGAAGCAAGCGCCTGCAGCCGTTGTCTCAAGCCTGTGCGGCCCCGGCGAGCTGCGATCAGCGTCGTCGCGGTGATGAGAACGATCACCACGACGACGGTGATGACGAGCTCGAGAACCGTCACGTGAAGGACTCTGCTCACTTCCCCCAGCATTGCAGGCTGGGGAACCGAAAGCCCAACCGTTCTTTCGTCCAGTTGCTTGTTCAAGTCCGGCCCGGTAGGTCACGCGGGAGTAGGTGCGGCCAGCCTCATGCAGCCGCGTGGCCGAGGCCGACGCCTGCAGCTCGCCGATAGCTCGGCCACAAAGTCCGCCGTCCGGAAAGGTAGGCCGATGACCGTTTCTCCACCCGCTCTCCTGCTTGCCGGCATTGTCTCGATGAACCCGAGCTCCTCGGCCCTGCCGGGCCAGTCCACGATCCAGCAGCTCACCAACGGCCTTGGCTGGTGGGCGCTCGCCGCGTCACTCGTCGGGCTCGTGCTCGGTGCTGCAGCCTGGGCGCTCGGTAGCCACACGAACAACTATCAATACGCGAACACCGGCCGAAAGGCGGTGCTCGCTTCCGGCGTCGCCGCCCTTTTGATCGGGGCTGCACCGACCCTCGTGAACTTCTTGTTCCAGACCGGTCATGGGATCCACTGACCCGTCTCACCACCTGGCACTGTTGGGTCTCGCCCGCGGCCTGGCGGCCGTGCCGCCGAGCGCACAAGTCGCGAGCGGCACGAACGGTGGCGTCGCCGGGATCCTCCGAACGATCGAGGGTTCGGTCGGGGACCTTTCGCACACGATCGGAGGTGTCTTCGCCGGTGTCGGAGGAGCCGGGCTTGTGGGCTCGCTTACCAAGGCTCTCCTTGGTGGATTCTTCCACGACCTCCTCGTCTGGGTCGCCAACGGAGCCGCCTCACTTGTCGGCGTCCTGGGAAAGGTGCTGTCGACCAGCACCGAACCCGTGTTGAGCGGAAGTGCTTTTCGCTCGGAGTTCGACGTCATGGCTGTCCTCAGCGCGGGTGTCGTTCTGCCTCTGTTGGCCGTAGCGGCCATTCAGGCGATCGTCCGCCAGGAGCCGGGAGGACTCCTCCGGAGTGCTCTCGTGCGGCTCCCGCTCGCCTTGCTGTTCACAGGCGTGAGCGTCCAGTTGGTCGCTCTCGGGTTGGCGGCGACCGATCAGGCGAGTGCGGTCGTGCTCAGCGCAGCCGGCGATCCTACGCACCGGTTGCTGGCGGGCTTGGTCGCGGGACTCGAGCAGACCGGAGGACCCGGGCTGGCGGCTTTCGGTGCGTTCCTCGTCGTGCTCACCGCTGCAATCGTCGCTTTCGTTCTCTGGCTCGAGCTGGCCGTGCGCTCGGCCGCAATCGCGGCCGCTTCGCTGTTCCTGCCCCTGGCACTGGTGGGCCTGGCATGGCCGGCGACTTCACACTGGGCGCGCAGGCTCGGCGAGACCCTTGCCGCTCTTGTGCTTTCCAAGCTCGTCATAGCGTCCGTGCTGGCGCTTGCGGCGGGCCTGTTGGGGAGCTCCAGCGGTGTTGCGGGGGTCGTCGAAGGGGTGGCCCTGCTAGCTGTCGCGGCCTTTGCCCCGTTCGCCCTGCTGAAGCTCGTCCCAGCCGTGGAGGCGGGCGCGGTTGCCCATCTCGAGGGACTCAGTCGGCGACCGGTTCGCGCCGGCCAGCAACTGGGTACGGAGATCGCCGGCCTGGAGATCGGCGGGAGCCTCGGGGGCCTTGCGACACTCGCCTCCAAGAGCTCGGGCGACCCGGGTGGCGGCTCGAACCTGCGTACCGTCGACCACCTCGGCGCGGGGCCGTTCACCGCGGACCGGCCAGTGGTGAGAGGTGGGTTCTCCGCCGGTTCGGGCCAAACTGGTCCTGGTCCCGCCGGTCCTGGCCCTGCCGATTCCCCGAACCCGGTGGGATCAGTCGGCTCGGCTGTCAACCCCACCGACCCCGGCGCTCACGCCGGTCGCTTGGCGCCCACCGATCCCACACCTCCCGAACAGGCGGCGGCCGACATCGCCGGGGGGCCGGAAGTCGCCCGCTGGACCTTGCTGCTCTCTCAAGGAGACCCGCAGCATGACTGAGGAGAGCACCCGCTACCAACTCGGGCCGCGAAGTCGTCGTGGGCTCGTGGCAGGGTGGCGGGGTGGCCAACTGGCGGCTGTCGGAGCCGGTCTCGTGGCCGGAGTGCTGTTGCTGCGCTCGCTCGGCGGCGCAGCCGGTGCCGTGTCCGCCTTCGTCCTGGTCGCCGTGTCGGTGGCGTTCGCCACTTGGCCGCTTGCCGGCAGGAGTGCCGAGCAGTGGACGCCGGTCGTGGCGTCGCACCTCGCGCGCCAGGCGGGCGTCTCGCGCGGGAGGCACACCGCTTTGTCCACTCTCGAGCTCGATGAGATCCCCATCGGCGTTGCGGGCAGGAGGATCGGCGTTGTCGTCGACCACGCGGCGGGCACGTACACCGCGGCGGTACGGATCGGGGCGTCAGGGTTCGCACTTGGTGATGAACAAGAGCGCGACCGCCGCATCGCGGCCTGGTCCGGCGTGCTGGCCGGGTCGGCGCGCGATGGCGGAGCGCTTCATCGACTGCAGTGGATCGCGCGTTGTGTGCCCGGTGGCTTCGACGAGAGCGCGGCACCTAAGGAGGCGTGTGATCGCGGGGTCGCCTCCGGCAGCTACCGGTCGTTGCTCGAGCAAGCCGCGCCGCTGCTCTGGAGGCACGAGGTGCTCGTTTCCCTGTCGGTCCGCGCTGGCGGCGGATCTGCGCGTCGACGGAGCCAAGACACCGCCGACCGGATTGTCGACGAGTTGGAGGCGCTCGAACGGCGGTGCCTCTCAGCGGGCCTCGAGGTCGACGGCGTCCTGTCGCCCTCGGCGCTTGCTGACAGCATCCGAAGTTCGTTCGCGGTCGGCGGCGCACCAAGAGGCGTCGCCGACGGCTGGCCTTGGCCGCTCGGAGTCGAGGAGGGTTGGTCCAGCGTTCGCACCGACGCAACGTGTCACGCCATCTACTGGATCGCCGAGTGGCCGCGCAGCGGCGTTGGGAGTGGTTTCCTGTTGCCGCTCATGCTCGAGGGTGGCCTGAGACGGACGATCGCCGTAACTATGGCGCCTGTGGCACCGCTTCGCGCGGTCCGGCGAGCCGAACACGATCGCACCTCGGGCGCGGCTGACGCCGAGCTTCGGCGGCGCCACGGATTTGCCGTCACTGCCCGCACACGCCATGAGCACGAAGCGACCACGCGCCGGGAGGTCGAGCTTGCAGAGGGTCACGCCGCCTTCCGCTTCACCGGCTATCTGGCGGTGACAGCCGACGATGAGGGGACGCTCGCCACCGCGTGCAGTCGCCTCGAGCAGGCCGGTCTGCAGGCCCAGCTCGAGCTGCACCGCATGTACGGCGCCCAGGAGGAGGGTTACACCTGCATCCTGCCGACAGGGCGGGGGTGCGCATGAGGCTGCCCTCTCATGAGTCGACGACGGCCCAGCTCGGCGCCGCATATCCGTTCGTCGCTTCCCCTCGTCTCCCCACGAGCCGGGTGCTCATCGGCCAGGACCTGGTGGGCGGACCATTCGCCCATGACCCGTTCGAGCTGTACGCGTCCGGCGCTGTGACGAATCCGAATGTCACGGTGCTCGGCCAGATCGGGCGCGGCAAGAGCGCGCTCGTGAAGACGTATCTGCTGCGGCAGGCGGCATTCGGACGACAGGTTGCCGTGCTCGATCCGAAGGGCGAGTACGGGGCGCTCGCCCGGGCACTCGGCTCGCGCCCGCTCACTCTGGCACCCGGTGGCCCGATCCGGGTGAACCCGCTGGAGGGCCCCTCGGCGCCACCCGGCACGGCAGTGGCAAGGCACCACCTTGTCCTGCTCGGGACGCTCGCCACCGCATGCCTGCGGCGTCCGCTTTCCCCTCGCGAGCATGCCGCGCTCGAGCTCGCGCTCAGTGCCACGACCCGGGCTCACCTGGAGCGGGGCGGGGGTCCGCCCACATTGCCGGACATCGTCCGGTCACTTCTCAGGCCCCTGGCCGAATCGGCACGGGTGGTGGGCACGACGAAGGCAGGGCTCGAGCTGGACGGGAGAGACGTGGGTCTCGAGCTGCGTCGGCTCGTCGAGGGGGACCTAGCCGGCATGTTCGACGGCCCGACTACAGCCGGCATCGACCCCGGGTCAGGCGTGCTCGTCATCGATCTCTCCGCCGTCTACCACTCCGAAGCCATCGGCGCGCTAATGGTGTGCGCCGCTGCATGGCTGCAGGCCATGACTGCACGGAGCGAAGCCCAAACGATCCTGGTGGTCGACGAGGCTTGGGCGATCCTGACCGAGCTCGCCGTGGCCCGCTATCTCAGGTCATCTTGGAAGCTGGCGCGCTCGAAGGGGCTCGCGAACGTTGCCGTCTGCCATAGGGCGTCGGACCTGAAGGCGAGCGGCCCGGCCGGCAGTGAGCAGAGTCGCCTCGCCGAGGGCCTGCTCGCCGACTCCGAGACCGTCGTGTGCTACGCGCAGCCGGCCTCCGAGCTGCCGGCACTGGCAGACCTGCTCGGCTGCTCCCACAAGGAGCTTGAGGTCCTTCCTCGCTTGCGCCGGGGCGTGGCGCTGTGGATGGTGGGAAGGCGCCGGTACCTCGTCGAACATCTCCTCGGTCCTGACGAGCGAGCCATCGTGGACACAGACGCAAGGTTGATCGAGCGGGGCGAGTCGTGACGCCAGCGTTGCCCACCGCGGGCGGCTAGGCCCGAAGGTGGGCCGGCCGCTTCCCGCTCGCCGTGACCATGGTGGCCTTCGGCACCCGGCCGCGGCAGCCCGCTCGTCGCCCGAGACCCACGACCGGGATCGGGTGGCTCTCGTCGCCGGCGCTTGCTGCCTGGGCTTGTCGTGGCTGATCTGGCTCCTCGGAGGTCTCCTGGCGTTCGTGACCACAGGTAGATGGCAAGAGGTTCCCGCGATCCAGGCGCCCATGCTCCTCGTGAGGCTGATCGCGCATCCGAGCATGCCCGTCGAAGCCTGGCCGCCCCTTGTCCGCAGGAGCCTCCCCGGATCCGGTGCGGTCGACGCTTGGCTTGCCGTTCTTGCAGTGCTCATCGGCTCCGCCGTCTCCTTCTTGGCTTGGCACCGATCCGCTGGCCTGGGCCGTCGAGGCTCGGTAGCCGGGCCGGGCCCGGGGGGCAAGTCTCCGCGATCAGCCCGAGCGCGCCGATTCCGCTTGTTCGAGGCTCTGGGCGTTGCGACGGCGTCGAGCTCGCTGTCAAGGTCTCGGGGCTGGGCGCAGCCTCGCGACCTGCGACCCTTGCGCGTCGCCAAGGCGACAGGCGATCGAATCGTGCTCGGGACCCACTCCGGTCACCTGCTGGCGGCTGAGCCACGGCACTCGGTCATGGTCGTGGGCCCGACGCAGTCGGGCAAGACGTCCGGGCTCGCGATCCCGGCCATCCTCGAATGGTCCGGCCCGCTGGTGGCCACGAGTGTCAAGGCAGACCTGTTGCTCGCGACACTCGAGTGGCGCAGGTCGCTCGGCGAGGTCCGGTACTACGACCCGACAGGCTCGGTGGCCCTCGTGGACGACTGGTCGCGGGCATCTGGATGGTCTCCCCTCGCAAAGGCCTTCACTTGGCCGGGCGCGAGGCGAATCGCTTCGGCGCTGTGCTCGGTTGCCAGAGCGGGGGAAGGGGGGATGGACGACGCCGGTTTCTGGTATGCGAACGCTGAGAAGCTTCTGGCCCCCTTGCTCTTCGCTGCCGCGACCGCCGGCGCCTCCATGGCCGACGTGGTTCGGTGGCTGGATGACGAGGAGACGACCGAGGTTCTCCTCGCGCTGGAGCTCGCCGGTGTACCCGAGGCGTTGCGGGCGGCCCGCGCCAGCCTCGGGCGCGAGGAACGCCAGCGGGCCTCGGTCTACGCGACGGCCGAAACGGTTGTCGCCGGCTTTGCTGATCCTGCAGTCGCGGCATCGGCCGAGAGATGTGAGATCGACCCTGCTGCCCTCGTAAGCGGCGGCGCCGGCTCGCTGTTCTGCTGCGCGCCCGCAAGAGAGCAGGAGCGTTTTGCCCCTGTCTTCACGGCCATCGTGCGAGAGGTCCTCGACGCGGCGTTCGAGCGGGCGGCGGCGACGGGCAGGCCGCTTGATCCACCGCTCCTGGTCGTGCTCGACGAGGCGGCAAGCGTGGCTCCTCTCGCCGACTTGGACCGTGTGGTCGCGACGGCCGCTGGCCACGGGGTCCAGTTGGTCACGGTCTGGCAGGACCTGGCGCAGGTCGAGTCGCGCTACGGCGGTCGCTGGGCGACTGTCGTGAACAATCACCGCGCCAAGATCGTGTGCCCGGGGATCGCCGATCCGCTGACCCTCCAGCACGTGAGTGGCTTGCTCGGAGACGAGGAGCGGGCCGAGCATTCGTGGACCGTCGGCGATGACGGCCGGCACAGCCGCACTGAGGCCTTGACCGTGCGACCGCTCGCGCCGCCGGGCTGGCTGCGTCAGCTACCTGCCGGCGAGGCCGTGCTCGTCTACGGGAGCTTCCCGCCCGCGCGTATCGCCCTGCGGCCGTTCTTCAACGACCGCGAGCTCACGGGTCGAGCCACGGGCGGCTCAGCTCAGTGATGCGGTGTCAGTTGGGGCGCTTGGTCCTCAGACGCCGTGGGCGCGTCCTCGACGGGCCGCACCCTGGTCGGGACACGCCGCGCCAAGTTGACCGCGTGGTCACCCAAGCGCTCGTAGAAGCGACCCACCAAGGCGAGTTCGATCGCCACCACGACGGGCGTCTCCGATGCGACGAGCTCCGCGATGAACGACACATGGAGGTCGTCCATCTCGTCGTCCAGGGAAACGAGGCGTTCGGTTGTGCTCCGCGCATCACCCCCGTAACCATCCGCGGCGATACGCCACATCGCGCAAGCGACTTCACCCATGCGCTGGACGTAGCCCCGCAGCCGCGCGGGCATCTCAGCAGGAAGATTGCGCGTGGCGCGCCTTGCGACGTGCTCGGCCAGATCACCGCTGCGTTCCAGCTCCGGGAGCATCCCGAGCACCGCCAACAGGTATTGCGTCTCTGTGGGGTCCGAGGGGCGGTCGAGCAGCCGCGCCTGGACGGAGGCCTCGAGCTCCTGATAGAGGGCGTCAATGTCCGCGTCCGCGGCGACGAGGATGCGAGCGGCCTCGTGGTCAGCGCTGACCATCGCGTGTGTCGCCCCCGCGACGGCGTTCTCGACGAGCGCGAAGAGCTGGATCACGTGACGGTCGATGAGCGCGAGGTCGATCGGGGTGTGAGCCTCGCGTCGGACAGCGCTCAGGATCCGGTCGGAACCCTCGGGATGTTCACCCCGGAAACGGCCGGGCGATGGGCCGTCTTCTGTCGCCGGAGCTTGGCCGGGATCGTTCTGCCGCTCTGCATCGCGCGCCGTGTGGTCATCAGGAAGCGCGAATTGAGCCATATGGGCCACGGTACCCCTCGCGAGTACCCGTAGGAGGCTCTAATTCTTGCCGATGCCCAGATCTTGCGAAGCTTTCATGCCCACGCGGTCTTTTGGACACTTGGAATTTGCCGTTGGTTAACCCTGTTCGCGTACGGTCGGAGCAGTGGAGAAGCGAGACGCGATGACAGGTCTCAGCGGCCGTCGCCTGACTCTCGTGTACTCCGCTCGTACCGGCCCTGGCCCGGGGTCGTGCGTCCTCACCCCCCTCGCCCCCGCAGCCACCCCCGACGCGCATCACCCCCTAGCTGTGCGTCTCGGCTCAAACCCGTGCGGTGCCGCCCGGATTGCCGGCCGGGCGGGCGACCGCGGCGAGGCGCCCAAGGACGCACCTCCACGGGACGCGGCTTGACGGTGCCGGTGGCCGCACGGACGGACTCCGAGGGATCAGCCCTCCTCTTCTCTTGGGACGTCCGTCGGCCGCCGCAAGCCCACAGGTGAGCTCAATAGGCGAGCAGCGCTCGGGCGGCGGCCACTATGCCCTCGGTTTGCGGGAGGATCGCACGTTCCAGTGTGGGCTCGTAGGCGACGAACGTGTCGGTCGCGCCGATCCTCGAGATCGGCGCGTCCAACTCACGGAAGCACGCTTCCCCTACCCAAGCCGCCACTTCCGCTCCGAAGCCGCTTGTCAGCATGTCCTCGTGCACCACGAGTAGGCGAGAGGTCCGCTCGACTGACGACGAGACAGCCTCTTTGTCCCAGGGGATCAGGGAGCGAAGGTCGATGACCTCGACGCTCACGGCCTCATCGGCGAGTTGTTCCGCGGCCTCCAGTGACTTGTGCACCATGGCGCCCCACGTCACGATCGTCAGGTCGGCACCCTGACGGACCGTCGCGGCCTTGCCGATGGGGATCAGGTAATCGGACGGCGTGAGAGCGTCCCTGGCGTACTTCTGGCGGAGCAGGTGCTTGTGCTCGAGGAACATCACGGGGTCCTGGCATCGGAACGCGGTCCGGAGCAGGCCGGCAGCGTCACTCGAACGGGACGGCATGACGATGATGAGACCCGGGATGTGAGTGAATATCGATTCACCACACTGCGAGTGCCAGATGGCCCCGCCGGTCAGGTAGCCGCCGATCGCGACCCGGATCACCAACGGGACGGAGAAGCGCCCCTCGGAGCGCCACCTCATCGTCGCCGCCTCGGCTTGGATCTGTTGCATGGCGGGCCAGATGTAATCGAAGAACTGGATCTCGGCACATGGACGGAGCCCACGCAACGCCTGGCCGACACCGCGCCCGATGATGTTGGCTTCGGCAAGTGGCGCGTTGTAGCACCGTTCGATCCCGAACTCGCGTTGAAGCCCGTGAGTGGTGCCGAAGACTCCGCCCTTGCCCTCCACGAGGTCGATGATGTCCTCGCTGGCGTCGGCGACGTCCTGCCCGAACACCCTTATTCGCTCGTCCGACCTCATCTGCTCGAACAGCACCAGTCGTATGGCTTCGCCCATGCCGACGAGCTTGGGGTCGTCCTCCCTCCCGCTTGCCTTCGGCGAGCCCGCGTCCGGTCCCCGCGGCGGCTCCGGGGTCACCGGCAGCGCGAGCACGTGATCGGTCACCGTCGCCGGGTCCGGCCTGCGGGAGCGGAGAACCTCTTGCGCCGTGGCCGCGACCAGTGCACGGACGCTCTCCCGGATCTCGGCCGTTTCAGCGGCGGTGAGCACGCCTGCTTCGGTGAGCTCCCGTTCGAGGCGGAGGATCGGGTCGCGCGCCGCCTCTTCCTCGAGGTCCTCCGGGGATCGGTACTTCGATTGCGTGTCCTGCGACGAGTGCGAGTATGGCCGTGTCACCGCCGCATGGATCAGGCAGGGGCCCTCACCAGCCCGCACCCGGGCCGTCGCCGCCGCGGCGAGCGACCTGGATGCGAAGTAGTCGGTGCCGTCGACCTTGTGCACAGCCAGGCCCCGGAAGCCCTGGACCAGCTCGGAGATCGGGGCTGGGGCCTGGTCGGACGCCGGCACCGAGATGGCCCACCCGTTGTCCTCGACGACGTACACGACCGGGAGGTGCAGTTGGCAAGCGGTGTTGAGGCTCTCCCAGAACTCGCCCTCGGAGGTCGCTCCTTCACCCAGTGACACGTAGGTCACCTCGTCGCCGCGGGCGTCGCAGCCGGGAAGATTCCGCGACACGATGTAGCGGGAAGCCTCGGCGCACCCGACGGCGGGAAGACACTGGCTGCCCGTGCAACTCGACTGCGAGACGATGTTGAGTTCCTTGTTCCCCCAGTGAGACGGCATCTGGCGGCCGCCCGAGCTCGTGTCCTCCCACGAGCCAACCGCCTGGAGCAGGACGTCTCTGGGTGTTACTCCGAGGCCCAGGACGAGCGCCTGATCCCTGTAGTACGGGAACAGCCAGTCATGGCCGGGACGGAGGGACCGGGCCATGGCAAGCCCCAGCGCCTCGTGACCGGCTCCGGCTATCTCGAAGTAGACACGGCTCTGGCGTTGAAGGGTGATCGCCCGGTCGTCGAGAGCCCGCGACATGCACGCGAGTCGGAAGTCCTCGATGAGCTCGGAGTGGTCGATGCCGCGGTACTGGATCGGCGGCAACCTCGGCTGGCCGGTGGCTGCCGGCACCATTTTCCTGTGGGCTAGGCCCGAGAGCGCCACGGTCGGCGTCGTGGGAGCAGAAGAAGGGGCAGTCGTGCGCGTCGACTTCGTCAAATTTGACTCACCCCCCTTGCCTAGGTGCCACCACCATAAGGTGAACCGACGCGTGCGCGTCGTATTGGTCGAGCGAGGGGGCCGCCGTGCGACCCCGCTGGCCCCGGGCAGAACCGCTGCCGATCGGTTGCTGGTAGCGAGCCGGCGACGCAAGTCCTAATTCTTGGGTGCTCTCCCGCCTGTAGCCTTCGTGGCCTGTGGACTTGCGGACGCGACCGGTACGAGCGCCGCGCAGGGAGCAACGGCGGCTGCGGCGAGCCATCCTGGCGGTGATCTGCGTTTCGGCCCTGGTGGTCAACGTGGACAACACCATCTTGAACGTGGCTCTTCCGACCCTAGTACGAAAACTTCACGCGACCTCCAGCGGGCTGCAGTGGATCGTCGACTCCTACGCGATGGTCTTTGCTGGGTTGCTGCTGGTCGGCGGTAGCCTGGCGGACCGATTCGGCCGCAGGCGATTCTTCTTCATAGGTCTGACCCTTTTCGGCGGAGCATCGACTGGCGCTGGGTTCTCGGGCTCGGTGAGCCTGTTGATCGGTTGGCGAGCCGTCATGGGGATAGGTGCGGCGTTGACGATCCCCGCGTCGTTGTCGATCATCAACGACGTCTTCCGTGACCCGATGGAGCGCGCCCGAGCCATCGGTGCCTGGGCCGGGACCATCGGGCTCGGCATCGCAATCGGACCGATCGCCGGGGGCTTGCTGCTTGCGCGGTTCTGGTGAGGCTCGGTATTCCTCGTGAACGTTCCGATCGTTGCGGCCGGGTTCGCGGGAGCCCTGATGTTCGTGCCCGATTCCAAGAACCCGACGGCCGACCAGCCCGACCCCGCGGGCGGTTTGCTGTCCATCGTCGGCTTGGGCCTGCTGCTCTGGGCGATCATTGAGGCTCCGACCGAGGGCTGGGCTTCGGGGGAGGTGATCGGCGTCGGGCTTGCCAGCTTTGCCGTTCTCGTCACCTTCGTCCTGTGGGAGGCGCACAGCCGCCACCCGATGTTGAGGCTGGGGCTCTTTTCTGATCGCCGGTTCTCCGTGGCGGCAGGATGCGAAAGTTTCGGGACGTTCGGGCTGTTGGGGGCGTTGTTCGTGCAAACTCAGTTCCTGCAGTTCGACCTCGGCTACTCACCGCTGCAGGCCGGGCTTCGGATCCTGCCGATTGCGATGGTGCTACTCGTGAGCGCGCCCCTGTCCCCGGTCCTGGCTCGCCTTGTAGGGATCAAGTGCACGGCGGCTGCAGGTCTGGCGGCGATCGCGGGCGGTCTGTGGCAGGTGTCAACTGTGTCCAGTATCGCCACGACCTATGGGGAGGTGGTACCCGGCATGCTGCTGATCGGGCTCGGCGCCGGCCTGCTGTTGCCCACAGCGACGAACTCGGTGGTGGGTTCGGTGCCCCAGGGAGACTCCGGGATCGGATCAGCCTCCAACGCCGTGGCTCTCCAGGTTGGCGGGGCCCTCGGTGTTGCAGTGTTCGGGAGCGTGCTGTCAACCCGGTACCAGGACCGTATGACAGAGGCGCTCACCGGCCGGCGTGTGCCGGCCGCCGCCTTGCACGCAATCCTCGGGTCTCTCGGCGGCGCACTCGGCGTCGCAGACCGAGTTGGCGGCGCGACGGGCGCCCTCTTGGTCGGCGCTGCGCGTGGCGCGTTCATGAGCGGCAGCAAGGTGTCACTCGCTGTGGGCGCGGCCGTCGCCCTGGCTGGTGCTCTTTTCGTGCTGGCCGGACTGCCGTCGCGACCGGCGCGGTCAGCACCTGATCACGGCCTGGTCAAGGGGCCGCGCGGCGTCCGAACCGACGACCGGTGATCTGTGTTCCCGACCAGGTACGTAGACGAGCGGGTGGCCCGGCTGCACGGAGCCGCCCTGATGCGTCTAACCTGATGACAGTCCTCGGAAAGGAAGGCAGGTGATCACCGGGATGCTTGCCGATCTCATTGGTCCCGACAGCTTGATCGTGATTGCAGTCGTCGTGGTTGTGCTCCTCTTCGGAGGGTCACGGCTTCCCAAGCTCGCTCGTGGGCTCGGCAGCGCGTCCCACGAGTTCAAGAAGGGCATGGAGGAGGGCGACCCGGACAAGGGTGACTCGTCCAGCTCCAAGGGCGACGACAAGACGGTTCAATCAAACTGAGCCACTCCTCGACTCATCCGTAAGCGATGGCGTAGACCGTGTCGTCGCGCCGGCAGGTCCCATTCGGTGGACACCAACTTGCCGAGTATGCCCTTGCCGCTGCTCTCGTCGTCGTGGGCGTGCACATGGGCGGTCGCCCGGCATTGGTCCTGGTGGTCGCCGGTGCGGTGGTCGGCGCGTTCGCTTTTGTGACCAAGGGGCCGCTCGCGGCCCTGCGGATCATCCCTAAGCGGCTGCACGTCTACCTCGACCTGGTTCTCGCAGCTGCCTTTGCCGCCTCGCCGTTGCTGTACCTGCACGACTTCCAGATAATCGCCGTCGTCCTCAGCGAGGCTGTGGCGGTTCTGCTCGTCCGTATGTCGCTCACGACCGAGATCGTCCCCCGCCCGCGCCCCAACCGCCGAGGGGTGGTGCATGCTGCCAACGCCTCGGGCCCCTCCGGCGGTTCCGACGCCGTCTCGACGGTCGCCGCGACGGCAGGCCGCGTCGTGGGAACCGCGATGGCCAAGGTTCGCGACTCGGACGCTCCTCTGGTCGCGGCTCGGGGTCTAGGTCGGGCGACGGGTCACGCGCGGCGCCTCGGGCGCGCCGCCCGCGCGGCGAAGGCGACGCCGGATCCGTCGCAGCCTGTGCAAGTGCCTCCCGGGTCCTCCGCGCCGTCCAGCTGATACCGGCCGTCAGCCTCCGAGCAGCTGCCCTTCTGGCGTCGCAGGCTCGCCCGGACTGTCTGCAGGGGGAGCGCGCGTCCGATGCGGAGCCCGAGGTCTGCCGGGCTCAGGCGGTAGCTACGCCAAGCTCTGACAGCACAGCTGCCGCGTCCCGGCGGTTGCTTGACGGGCGCGAGAATTATTTGGCTAGAGTCTTCGGCCAGTGGGGATTCCGGGGGTCGCCAAACTGAGACGGATCGCGCGCTTTCTGCTGCTCAGCACACTCGCGCTCGGCCTTGGTGGCTGCACCCTGCCCACATTTGGAGCTTTCCGCGGTGCCACGAGCCAGGGCCAGGCGGAGTTCAAGCTTTGGTCTTGGATGACGATCGCCGGTCTAGTGGTCGCGGTCATCGTCTGGGGTCTGATCCTGTGGGCTGTTATCGCCTACCGCCGCCGTGACCCGAACAGGATTCCCAGGCAGTTCCACGACAACTTGCCGGTCGAGATCATCTACACGGCCATACCGCTCATCATCGTCGGCGTCATCTTCTTCTACACGGTGAAGACCGAGAACAAGATCGACGCCCTCGCCCCGCATCCGGCAGTCACTATCAAGGTCACCGGATTCCAATGGGGGTGGAGCTTCAGTTATCTCAACTCGGCGGGCAAGCAGGTCGCGTTGGTGGAGACCGCACAGACGAGGCCCCCTGTGCTTGCAGGTAACCCGACCTCGCCTGAGTACCCGCAGTTCGTCATGCCTCTCGGCGAGACCACGCAGGTCGAGCTCGTGTCGGCTGACGTGGTGCACGGCTTCTACATTCCGGCGTTCAACTTCAGCCGCTACGCGCTGCCCGGAGTAACGAACGACTTCGACTTCACGCCGGTCCGCACCGGCGTCTTCGCCGGCCATTGCGCGCAATACTGCGGTCTTTACCACGCCGAGATGCTCTTCAGCGTACGCGTCGTCGAGCCGGGTGCCTTCGCGACCTGGTTGAACACCCAGTCCGCCGCGGC
Source organism: Acidimicrobiales bacterium (assembly GCA_050015175.1). Lineage (GTDB taxonomy): Bacteria > Actinomycetota > Acidimicrobiia > Acidimicrobiales > Bog-793 > Fen-455. The sequence goes on from JBEKBX010000028.1 coordinate 26,985, forward strand.
GGTGGCAGCATGACCCTCCTCGCCGAGCGGCCGGCAGTCTTCGACGAGGGCCCTGCGCACGAACACGAGGCCGGTCCCTCGGGCTTCTTGAAGTGGGTCACCTCGACCGATCACAAGGTGATCGGCAAGAACTACACGGTCACTGCACTCATCTTCTTCCTCATGGCCGGTGCCATGGCCCTCTTGATCCGAGCACAGCTCGCGAACCCGGACAGCACGTTGTTGTCGCAGCACACATACAACGAGATGTTCACCATGCACGGCAGCTTGATGATCTACCTGTTCGTCGGGCCCGTGTCTTTCGGCGGGCTCGCGAACTACATAGTCCCGTTGCAGATCGGCGCGCCGGACATGGCCTTCCCGCGGCTCAACGCCCTTTCCTACTGGTTGTACCTGGGCGGCGGCTCGCTCATGATGATGGGCTTTCTCACGACCGGGTCGGCGGCCGACTTCGGCTGGGTGGCCTACGCGCCGCTCTCCAACTCGATCAACACTCCCGGCGCGGGACCGGACCTGTGGATCGTTGCCCTCATCCTCACCGGGTTCTCGGCGATCTTCACCGGGGTCAACCTTGTCACCACGATCTACTACCTGCGGGCGCCCGGCATGACCATGTTCAGGATGCCGATCTTCACCTGGAACATGCTCGTGACCGGCATCCTCATCCTCATCGCATTCCCTGTGTTCACGAGCGCCCTCGTGCTGCTCTGGTGCGACCGGCATCTCGGCGCTCACATCTTCGAGGTCTCGGGTGGCGGCGTGCCCGTCCTATGGCAGGACCTCTTCTGGTTCTTCGGCCATCCGGAGGTCTACATCCTTGCCCTGCCGTTCTTCGGGATCGTGACCGACGTGATCGCGGTGTTCTCCCGCAAGCCGATCTTCGGCTACCGCGGCATGGTGTTCGCTACGATCTCCATCGCAGCGCTGTCGACCAGCGTCTGGGCACACCACATGTTCACGACCGGTGTGGTCCTGTTGCCCTTCTTCAGCTTGATGTCCTACCTGATCGCCGTGCCGACCGGGATCAAGTTCTTCAACTGGATCGGCACGATGTGGCGCGGCTCGGTGAAGTTCGACACTCCAATGCTGTTCTGCGTCGGCTTCCTCGCGACCTTCCTGATCGGTGGGGTGAGCGGGATCTTGTTGGCGTCGCCACCGGTCGACTTCGCGACGCACGACACGTACTTCGTGGTCGCTCACTTCCACAGCGTCGTCATGGCTCTGGTCATGGGGGCCTTCGCCGGGTTTTTCTACTGGTACCCGAAGATGACGGGCCGAATGCTCCGTGAAGGACTCGGCAAGGTGTCGTTCTGGCTGATGTTCATCGGTACGAACGTCACCTTCGATCCGCAGTATCTGCTGGGGCTCAAAGGGATGCCGAGACGCATCGCCGAGTACGCGGCGAGCGACGGGTTCACGACCCTCAACCGGATCTCGAGCGCGGGCGCCGTGCTGCTGTTCTTGGCCGTACTGGTCTTCCTTGTCAACGCCTTCGTGTCGTGGTGGAAGCCGATCCCGGCGGGCGACAACCCCTGGGACGCGTCCTCCCTGGAATGGGCGACGTCATCTCCTCCGCCCCACCACAACTTCTTGTGGATCCCGCCCGTCAGGTCCCAGCGGCCGGTCTGGGACTACAACCACCCTGAGGACCGGATACTCGAGCACGCCAAGCCGCGGAGAGGTGGTCTGGTTGGCGCGGCAGGCGGAGGCACGGTGCTGCTCCAGGACGTCCGACTAGACGGAGCGGACACCCTCGATTCGGGAGACGCCGACCGATGAAGGTCGAGTCCTATGTCCTTCTGTTCGTCGGCATCTTCTTCGGACTTGTCGGTCTCGCCTATTGGCTCATGAGCCACGAGGACGCTGGCGCCATCATGCTCCTCGGGACGTTTCTGCTGGGCAGCGTGCCCGGCGGTTACTACCTCTGGTGGTCGCGGAGGATGTCGCCGAGGCCATCGGACAATCCCAAGGCCTCCATCGAGGACGGGGCAGGCGTTGTGGGAGCCTTTCCCGGAAGCAGCATCTGGCCCTTCGTCCTCGGTCTCGGCGCCACATTCGTGGGCTTGGCGCTTGTGTTCGGCGCATGGACGCTGGCGGTCGGCTTGTTCCTGGCCGTCGCTGCCCTCGTCGGGGTCGTCTACGAGAGCCGCCGCGGCGGCTTGGTCTAACCCGGTCCCTGGCCCTGCCCGGTATCAACACCGGTTTCCTGGTTGGGACCGCTGGCGGGCGGACGCCGCCTGCCCACCCGGATCGCGAAGCGAAGCACGAACACGACCAGGCCGGCCATGAGCACAAGGAAGATCCCGAAGCCGAACGCGAAGGCCACGGTCACGTGCTGCCTCGTGAGGGCTCCCTCGGCGACGGGTCCTCTGATCTCACCCGGACCAGGCCCTCTTGTACGAGGCTGACGACAAGGCGACCCTCCTCGTCGAAGATGAGGCCTCTTGCCAGCCCCCGTGCCCCGTAAGCGTTGGGGGAATCCTGGTCCAAGAGGAGCCAGTGGTCGGCACGGAACGGACGGTGGAACCACATGCAGTGGTCGAGGCTGACGACCATGGTCGTCCCGTTCTTCCACCGGACCTCGTGCGGCTTGAGGACCGAGTCGATGATCGACATATCTGAGGCATAGGCGATCACGGCGGCGTGGAGCAGGGGATCGTTGGCGAGCTCTCCGTCCGCGCGCACCCACAACCGCTGGCGGGTCTCACGACTCGTCGACGGCAACCACGGGAGGTCGCCTATATAACGCTGATCTATTGGCCGTGGCCGGTCCAACACGAACCATTCCGGCAACTGGTCCAGATAGGGCGCGAGGCGCTCTCGAAGTGTCGGCAGTTCGTCGGCCCGGGGCACCTGCGGCATCTCCGCCTGGTGGACGAAGCCCGGGCCCTCGTCGATATGGAACGAACACTGGAGATTGAATATGGCCCTCCCGTGCTGGATCGCGACCACGCGCCGGGTGGTGAACGACCGGCCGTCGCGGATGCGGTCGACCTCGTAGAGGATCGGCGCCGTCGGATCTCCGGGGCGCAGGAAGTACGAATGGAGGGAGTGGACCCGACCCTGGTCGACCGTCCGCCCGGCGGCGACGAGCGACTGCGCTGCGACCTGGCCCCCGAAGACACGCAGACGCTTCTCGTCGAGGTTCTTGCCCCGGAAGATGTTCACCTCGATGGCCTCGAGGTCAAGCAGCTCGACGAGCTGGCGCAGGGCCTCTGTCACGGATCAGACGATAGACTTCCCGCATGGCCTCGCTAGTGAGACGGGTTTACGCGTTCCGGCGGACCGAGCACTTCAGGCGCCTTTGGAAGTACGCCTCGGTCTCGATCGTCTCGACGATCGTGTCCCAGACCGTGCTTTTTTCGACTTACCACATCTGGAGGGTCGGATCGGCGATGGAGTGCAACGTCATCGCCACGGCCGTCGCCTCGCTCCCGGCCTACTACCTCAACCGCACCTGGACCTGGGGCAAGACGGGCCGCTCGAGGGTCTGGCGGGAGGTCGTGCCGTTCTGGACCATCTCTTTTACCGCGATGGTGATCTCGACTGCTGCAGTCGGGGTTGCGGCGCACAACGCGGACCGGATCGCGAGCGGATCCCTCGCTCGTGCCTTGATCGTCAACAGCGCCAACTTGCTCACTTACGCTTGTATTTGGTCCGCCCGGTACTTCATTTTCAACCGCTACCTGTTCGGAGCAAGGACCCAGATTCGCGATCAAGCGCGGCACGGTGACTTGACTCCTGAGATCTCCGTCCCGACCAACGGCAATGCCGGCACGCTCGCGCCGGAGCTTCCCACGTTGGCAGCCACCGAGACCGTCGACCCGGTCGCTGACGTTCTCTGACCCGATCCCCGCTTCGGCGGGAGGTGAGGCCTCCTTGCCTCACCGGGCGGGGTCATCAGCCTTGCCGCCGCTCTCGGCGACGCGCCATGAGGGCGACCACCCAGCCTGCCAACACCGCGAGAAGCGCCAGCAAGACTGTCGGCATATCGCCGAAGCGGGTGTACAAGGTGACCCCGTCGCGAAGCGGGACATTGGCGTGCAGCACCGCCGGAGCCGACAGGGGCGTCTGTTCGAGCACGTCGCCGTCGTTGTCGATGACGGCCGAGTAGCCGGTCGGAGCCGCCTGCAGAAGGTCGCGGCCCTCCTCGATCGCCTGTAGGCGGGAGGCCGCGATCTCCTGGGCGGGAGCCTGCTCGCTCGAGTACGAGGACGTGTTGGTCGGCACGAGGATGAGCTGCCCACCAGCTCTCACGCCCGAGCGCCCGCGGTCGGGGAAGAACACCTCGTAGGACACGAGCACCGCGACACGTCCCACCGGTGTTCGCATCATTCCGCTCCCGTGCCCCGGGATTGCGTCACGCGGGATTGCCTGCAGGCTCACGAGGTGAGAGAAGAACGGCCGCCACGGGACGTACTCGCCGAAGGGGACCCGGTGAACTTTCTCGAACACCGCGACCAGAGCGCCCGAGGGGGCATAGGCGACGATCTCGTTTCGGAACCGGGTTGTGCCCACGGGCTCGGTGATGCCGGCGACGAGCGTCGTGTGAAGGTCGCGGGCGATTTCGGACAGCTGGGCGGCTTCCGGCGAGCCTTTGAGCGGCTGCCCGAGCGCCACGACGTCCTCGGGCCACAACACCAGATCTACCGGCGGCCTGACCATCGTCGTCGCCCGTAGAGCAGCGGCGTAGACCACTGACGCCGGGACCTGAAGATCGGACAGGCCGCGCTTTCCGCCACCTTGCACGATGGCCACGCGAAGCGTCCCGACCGGCAGTCCGCCATCAGCTGCGAAGGCGCCCCAGACGGCGAGCGCGACCACGACGGCCAGGCTCACAAGGCACCCGATCAGCTCGTGGCCGTGCGCGGGGCGTTGCGCCCGACGCCGTCGGAACCAGGTGACGGCGAGGTCGCCGAGTGCGGCGCCAGTGAGGTAGGTCACGCCCACCAAGAGCACCGTGCCACCGATGCGCGCGGTCCCGACCAGGGGGCCGTTCACCTGCCCGAGCGCGATCCCACCCGGTGGCACGCCGCCGAAGGGCCAACGCTCGCGCACCCACTCCGCGAGCGTCAGCAGCGCCGCCAGGGCCGGCACGCGGGCCGGACCGGTCGAGAGCAGGACACACGCGACGGCGAACATCCCCGAATGGACGATGATGAGCCCGGCATAACCGAGAAACGTGAACTTGTCGGCCCATGCGAGACCGATCGCGAACTGCCCCGCACCCGCGAGGAGGCCTGCCACGGCCCGTCTACCGGCGGTCCTGTCTCTCACGGCCCAGGCGAGAAGGGCCACTCCGACAAACGCCAGGGGCCACAGCTCAAACGGCGGCAGCGAAAACGCCACGAAAACGCCACCGACGAGAGGGGCGAGCCATTTCAAGGGCCGGCCCGTGCCTCTCATCGGCTCAGGCGATCGCGAACCTCCACTGCAGCCCGCTCGCCGGTTGTCAGACATGCCGGGATCCCGATCCCGCCCAGCGACGGGCCCGCGATCTCGAGCGTGCCCAGCTCCGCTAATGACGATCTTGCTCGCTCTATCTTCGCCAGGTGCCCGGGCAGATACTGCGGGAAGGCCCGCGGCCACCGCTGGACCAAGGCGCCAAGGGGTCGGGTCGAGGTACCGATCAGTTCTCGCATGTCTTTGAGCACTGCTTGGACGAGTTCGTCGTCGGACATAGCCGAGGGTCGTTCGTCGCCGTAGCGGCCGGTCGAGGCACGGACGACGACTTCGCCAGGCGACGCGGTATAGGGCCATTTGGCCGACAGGAAGGTACAGCCGGTAACGATCCGGCCCTCGCAGCGTGGTGAGAGGAAACCGCTTCCCTGGGGCAGCCTGGACATCGCGTCACAGGGCCAGGCGAGCGTGACCAGAGCGACGCTGGAGTGCGGGATCGAACCGAGTTCGGCCGCCGCCGCCGGAGCGATGTCCACGAGCAAGCGAGCGGCCACGTACCCGGGTGTTGCCAGCACCACGCCGTCTGCAGCGACCGTCCCGTCCGCCGTCTCGAGCTCGTAGCGGTCCCGGACCTTGCGGAGGGCCGTGACGACCGCGCCTGTTCGGAGTTGCACGCCGCGACCTTGCAGATCCGCGACGAGCGCGTCGACGATCCGGCCTAGCCCGCCCCGTATTCCGAGGAAGAACGGCCTGGTCTTTGAGCCAGCACTCGCTGGCGGCCTCGGCGCGTTCCGGGACATCAGCCTCAGCGCGCGGGTCACGCTGCGATGGCCGACCAGCGCCTGCGCCACCTGAGGCGCCACGACGACGAGCGAGAGCTGGTCGAGGCCCCCGGCGTTGATGCCGCCGAGCAGGGGATCTACGAGGCGCTCGACGAGCTCCCGGCCGAGCCGGGTCTCGAGGATCGAGGCAGCGGTCCATTCGGGGCCGCCCCGGTCTCCTGTGGCGGCGCCGTTAGGGCGCAGGCCGAGGCTCGAGGCCGAGATGGGTGGGCCTAGGGCCAGGAGGTCGAGCGCTGCCCTGGCGAGGCCGCGGCCACTCACGATCCGTGAGCGGGCGAGGGCCACGAGGTCGGGAGGCAAGCCGAGGATGAGGCCTGCCGGCAAAGGGCGCAGCCGTCCCCGCGCCACCACCGATGCCGAGCTTGTCGCCGGCGCGACGAGATCTTCACCGATCCCGAGTTGGTTGCAGAGACCCGCGGCACTCGCGTTCCGGGTCAGGAAATTGTCGGGGCCGAAATCGAGCGAACACCCGCGGAACTCCCCGGAGAGGATCTTGCCCCCGAAACGGTCGTCGGATTCCAGCAGGATGACCTCGGTGTCGGGCTTGACGTCCTCGTGATCCGAGCCGCCCTCAAGCTCGCGACTGACGGGGGGCGCGCCGGCGAGGACGCGGGCTGCGGCGAGCCCGCTGATACCACCGCCCACGACGGCGACGACGCGGCTCACCGCCTAGAGCTCCTGCGCACGGTCGATCACAAGATCGGCAAGCGCGGCGCACATCCTCGGATCGGCGTTCAAGGACGCGGTCCGGGCGAAGGCGACACCAACTTCGGCGGCTACGCGGCTGGCCTCGATGTCGAGGTCGTAGAGGACCTCGAGATGATCCGATGTGAAGCCGGCCGGGCAGATCACCACGGCGTCCACTCCTTGGCTCGGCAGCGCCCGCAATCTCTCGAGGATGTCCGGGCCCAGCCAAGGCTCTGGCGTTCTGCCGGCGCTCTGCCAGCCGATGTCGAAGCGCCTGAGGCCGGCGGCCGACGCCACCAGCTCAGCGCTGCGCCGGAGCTGGTCGGCGTACGGGTCGCCGTCGGCGACGACGCGTAGCGGGAGGCTGTGAGCGGTGACCAGGAGAAGCAGCCTCCCGTTGTGCCTGGCGTCGATCCCGTGGGGCCCGAGCGTCTCGAGCGCGTTCGCCACGCGCTCGGCGAGGAGCTCGATGAGCACGGGGTCCTCGTGCCAGTGCTCGACGAACGTGGCGGACATGGCGAGACCGGTCGCCTGTTCGGTCGCACGGGAGACGTACTCCCCGACGCTGCCCCGCGAGTAGTGGGGCGCAAGCACGAGTCCCACCAAGCCGCGCACCCCTTGAGTGTGGAGGTACTCGACTGCGCTCTCGATCCGGGGCTCGGAATGCTTGTTCCCGAGGACGCACAGGTAGCTGCCGGGGGAACGGAGCTCCAGTTGGTGCTGGATCCCAGCGACCTGTTCGGCGGTGTGGCGCGCGAGGGGAGATACTCCTCCGATCGCTTCGTAACGTCTTGTGAGCTTGGCGAGCTGCTCGGCGCTCGGTGGACGTCCGCGGCGCACGTCGGTGTAGAACGCCTCGATCTGTTCGGGCGAGGGAGGAGTTCCGTATGCCATGACGAGGGCCCCGATTCGTCTCGACGAGGGTGTCATCAGTCGATCGCCTCACCTGAGGAGGTGCCCGGCCGCCAGTCGTGGACCGTCTCGACTACCCGGGCGAGGACGCCCGGATCGGTCTCGGGCAAGACACCGTGCCCGAGGTTGAAGATGTGACCCGGCTTACCGGCGGCCTCCTCGAGGACCCTGTTCGCTTCCTGGACCACTACTGAGACCGGAGCAAGGCACACAGCGGGGTCCAGGTTGCCCTGGACAGCCTTTCCGGCTCCGATGCGACCACGGGCCACCGAAAGCGCCACACGCCAGTCGACACCCACCACGTCAGCTCCCGCCGCGGACATGAGGCCGAGCAGCTCGCCGGTACCCACGCCGAAATGGATCCTGGGCACGCCGAGATCTTCGGCGCCCTCGAGCACCTTTCGCGACGCCGGCAGGACGAAGTTCGCGTAGTCGGCGGCGGAGAGTGCTCCCGCCCAGCTGTCGAAGAGCTGGATTGCCGAGGCGCCGGCCTCGACCTGGGCTCTCAGCGTCGTCAGTGCGATGTCGGCGAGACGGTCGACGATCTGATGCCACAGCTCGGGCTCGCCGTGCATGAGGGCCTTGGTGCGGCCGAACGTCCTGGAGGGACCGCCTTCGATGAGGTAGGTCGCGAGCGTGAAAGGGGCACCGGCGAAGCCGATCAACGGGACGTCCAACTCGCGGACGACGATTCGGACGGTCTCGAGCACGTGCGCGAGATCGATTTCGGGCTCGAGAGGCCGAAGACGCCCGAGGTCCTCGCGGTCGCGAAAAGGCCTGTCGATCACCGGCCCGCGCCCCGCCACGATCTTGACGCCGACCCCGACGGCGGCAAGCGGCACGACGATGTCGGAGAACAGGATGGCGGCGTCGACTCCGTAGCGGCGCACCGGTTGAAGTGTCAGCTCGGCCGCAAGTTCGGGCTTGGCGATCGCGTCGAGAATGTCACCGTCTCCGCGCAAGCGGCGGTACTCGGGGAGGGATCTCCCCGCCTGGCGCATGAACCAGACCGGTGTCCGCTCGACTGGCGCGCATCGGCACGCCCGGAGGAAGGCAGAATCGAGCGCCCGCACGGCATGACAGTATCCGCGCCTTCGCACCGGCCATATTCGCCGCATCGGCGGCTAGATTCGGGCGCGTGTTTGGGCTAGAAAGTACGCCGTGAGCGACGCAGTAGTACTGCCGCGCCCGCACAGCCGACAGCAGCCGGGGGGGCCCCAGTTGCTCGCCGTTGGCGTCGTCGTCTGGCTTGGCTCGGAATTCATGTTCTTCAGCGGCCTGTTCGCCGCCTTCTTCACGATCCGCGCCCACAACATGCCGCTGTGGCCGCCGGCGGGGACGTTTCCCCCTGGAACGCACCTCGACACGATCCAGGCGTTGATCTTCACCTTCGTACTTCTGGCCTCTAGCCCCACGTTCCAGCTCGGAGTGTGGGCGCAAGAGCGCGGGGAGTACAAGAAGGCGCGCAACTGGATCATCACGAGCTTTGTCCTCGGCGCCGCTTTTCTCGCAAACCAGGCCTACGAGTGGAAGACCCTTCCCTTCCGGGCGCACACCAACGCCTATGGTTCGCTCTTCTACATCATGAGTGGTCTCCACGGGCTTCACGTCCTTCTCGGGCTCGTGGCGATGATCGCCTTACTCGGCCGCCTCGCGGGCTCGATGAAGGGCGGTGACCCGGGTGAGACAGCCGTATTCCAGGCGGTCAGCTACTACTGGCACTTCGTCGACTTCGTCTGGATCGGGCTGTTCAGCGCCCTGTTCCTGCTCTCGTGACCGCTTCCCACGTCTTTTGGAGGCGCGCCCTTTTGAGCTTCGCGCTGCTCGTGTCGGCGAGTTTCGTCGGCGTTTTCCTTCTCGGCGCGGGACGCGGCGATGTCTCCGCGGGAGGAGTCTCGAGCGGGGTCAACGCCGCCAGCCTCACCAGCCAGGACGATCCGACAGCCGCAAGTCAGCTTGCCGCCGGTCGCACCCTGTTCGTGCAGAACTGTTCCAGCTGCCATGGGATCGACGCCTCGGGAAGCGACCGTGCGCCACCTCTTCTCGGCGTGGGCGGCGCGACGGTGGACTTGTGGCTTTCCAGCGGGTGGATGCCGCTCGCCGAGCCGACGGCGGAGCCCGAGCGCAAGCCAGCGAAGTTCGACCGTGCCGAGGTCCTCGACATCGTGCGATACGTGACCTCTTTGGCACCGTCGTTCGGCAATCCTGGAGTCCCCTTCGGCCTTGACATATCGCGCGCGGACGTGGCGGAAGGCTTCAGCCTGTTCGCGCTCAACTGCGCGCCCTGCCACACCATCACAGGCGCCGGAGACGCGCTCGCAGGTGGCATCCAAGCGCCTCCGCTCCACGGTGTGACCAAGACGATGGTCTGGGAAGCGGTCCGTACCGGACCCGGCAACATGCCGCGCTTTGGGCCCGGGACGCTCTCGCCTGCACAAGTCACCGACATCGTCGGCTATGTCGTCAAGAACATCCAGCATCCCGTGAGTCCCGGCGGGCTTTCTCTCGGAGGTGTCGGCCCGGTCGCTGAGGGCTTCGTCGGGCTGTTCGTCGGTGTGGGCGCCTGCTTGCTCGCCGCTCTCTGGGTTGGCGACCGCACCGAGACCGAGGAGGACGACGAGCAGGAAGACCGCGACGGTCACGATGACGGCCCTGGCGGCAACGACAAGCGCGAGCTCGCACATGCCTGACGAACCTGAGGCCCCCGCGGGATCTTCGGGGCAGGACGACCCTGCGCGCCGGGTGAGGATCCCTGTCACCTCCATCCGCGCCGACGCGCCGCAGTTCCAGATAGCAGCGAAGAACCCGCGCCGGGCCGAGCTCGTGGCGAGCTCGGGCTTCCTGTTGGCAGCCGCGGGCTTTGCGGGCTTCGGTGCCGCCTATTGGCAGAATTACTCCAACTTCTGGCTTGCGCTGACGTTTTCCGTGGGTTTCGCCGGGCTCGGGTACGGGATGGTGGTGTGGGGCAGGTACCTGATGCCAAGAGGTCCGTTCTCGGAGTCCCGGCACAGCCTCGTGCCCACGACCGCTCAGCGTGAGGCGTTCGTCCAGGACTTCGCGAGTCGCGGGAAGGTGGCAGTCGAACGCCGGGGCTTCCTCGTCAAGACCCTCGGATTCGCGTCGGGGATCCTCGGTGTCGTGCTTGCGTTCCCGCTGCTGCGCTCGCTCGGTCCGCTCCCGGGCAAGACTCTCCGCCAGACCGCCTGGCGACGCGGCTCCTATCTCGTCGACATCACCGGTCGCAAGATCAAGACAGGCGACCTTGAGGTGGGGGGCTTCATCACGGTGTTCCCGGAGACCGACATCGGTGGTGCGTACTCCCAGACCATGCTCATCCGGGTCGACCCCCCGCCCGCGAGCGGCTACCTCACACCTCCGCCGCAGTTCGCCAAGCAGCGGAAGACCTGGGCGCCTCAGGGCTATATCGCCTTCTCGAAGGTGTGCACGCACGCAGGGTGCCCGGTGGGCTTGTACGAAGAGCTCACCAAGCAGATGCTGTGCCCCTGCCACCAGTCCCTGTTCGACGTCACCGATGCCGCCATTCCCATCTTCGGACCGGCGCCGCGACCGCTGCCCCAGCTTCCGCTCTACATCGACGACGAGGGCTATTTCCGCGCCCAGGACGGCTACGACGAGCCTGTGGGACCGGGGTACTGGGAGCGCGGCAATGATTGACGCGCTTTTCAACTGGTTCGACGAACGGCTCGGGATCTCGGGCTCGGGCCGCAAGATGCTCAACAAGATCTTCCCGGATCACTGGTCGTTCCTGATAGGCGAGATCGCCCTCTACTCGTTCATCGTCCTCCTCGGGACGGGGGTCTTCCTCACCCTCTACTTCGTCCCGTCGAGCAAGGACGTCATCTACGAGGGCTCGTACGCGCCCCTTCGCGGACAGCCCGTCTCCGAGGCGTTCGCCTCGACGCTGAACCTGAGTTTTGCCGTGCGCGGCGGCCTGCTCATGCGCCAGATGCACCACTGGGCGGCGAACATTTTCGTGGGGTCCATAGTCGTACACATGCTGCGCATCTTCTTCACCGGGGCGTTCCGCAAGCCCCGGGAGCTGAACTGGATCGTGGGCTCGACTCTCCTTATCCTTGCGATCTTCAACGGCTTCCTCGGCTATTCGCTCCCCGACGACCTGGTGTCGGGTACCGGCATCCGGATCTCCTTCTCGATCGTGGAGTCGATCCCGCTGATCGGCAGCTACGCGGCGTTCTTCCTATTCGGCGGCAACTTTCCAGGCAACTCGATCATCCCGAGGTTCTTCATCCTCCACGTGCTGATCTTGCCCGCGGTGATCGTCGGGCTCCTCGGTGCTCACCTCGGGATGCTCGTCCGCCAGAAGCACACGCAGTTCCCAGGACGGGGCAACACGCCCCGTAACGTGGTCGGCGCGCCTTTGTGGCCCACCTTTGCCGCCAAGACGACCGGTTTCATGTGCCTGACGGTCGCGGTCACGGGCGTTCTCAGCGCCTTGTTCCAGATCAATCCCGTTTGGCTCTACGGCCCGTACGTGCCGTACAAGGTGAGCTACGCGGTGCAACCCGACTGGTACATGGGCTGGCTCGACGGGGCGCTTCGTATCATGCCGAGCTGGGAGATCGTGGGCTTCGGCCACATGATCCCCAATGTGTTCTTTCCTGCGATCCTCCTCCCGGGCATCACCTTCGGTGTCCTGCAGGCGTGGCCGTTCATCGAGGCAAGGATCACCCATGACCACGCGGAGCACCAGATCCTGGACCGTCCCCGGGACCGGCCGAAACGCACCGCCTTCGGCGCTGCCGTGTTCTCGTTCTACTTCGTTCTGTTCGGGGCAAGCGCTACCGACGTCCTGGCGAATTACCTGTCGATCTCGCTGAACGTCGTGCTGACGTCCTTCCGATTCCTGGCGATCGCGGTGCCCTTGATCGTGTTTCCCGTCACGTACCGGATCTGCAAGGAGATGCAGCGTGTACCGACGGCAGGCAAGCGCAAGCGTGCCAACGTCGTCCTGAGGTCGACGGAGGGCGGCTACACGACTGTCCGTGCTGAGGAGCGCCCGGGCGACGCCATCCCAAGAGTCGACCCATTGCCCCTCGACGAGGAGATCGAGTTCGTCCCGGTGATGGCAGGCGTGCTTGTCGCAGGCGACGGTTCTGGGGAGGAGCCCGAACCGGGATCGCCGGCCGAGAGCCAGACCAGCCGCCCCCGGGGCGGGATCTTCAGGATTCCCCGCGTCTACCGCTGAGCCCTGTTGTCGTATCCGAGGAATCTCATTGAGCCCGGCGGTCGTGTGACAATGGCCGGGCTGCCCGTAGTCAGCCCGATACGGCCATCTCGTGCCACAACCCGCCATTCAGGTCGATGTTGTTGCCGGCTGCCTGACCGGGAGCGCCATCGCCTATGTACGTGTAGAGAGGATGGCGGTCATAGGTGACCTGCACCGCGCCGTCGGAACGTCTGATGGTGCCCAACTTGCCTGTCACGTCCCGACCCGCGACCGGGGTGCCGATCACCGGCGGCCAGTACGCGGCGCAGGTCCCGTAGCACTTGGACTTGAGAGGCGTGTCGGGGCCAAACCAGTAGAGCGTGAAGCCTCGGGCATTGGCCAGGACCGACACCCCGCCGACCTTCGCGATCCTCAAGAGCGCCACGGGCGCGCCTGTGCCTGTTGATGTCGGACCCTTGGAAGCAAGGGAGATGCCCAACAACACGACGGCCAGCACCGACATGGCGGCAACCGCCCATCGGGCGCTCGGGATGCCCGCTTGCAGCCGCGCGACCAGTTCGCTGGTACGCGGGGTCACGGCGGTGAGCCGTAGCCGTCCCCTTGCATCAAGAACGAACGCGGCTAGTCCCGCGAACGCGGCTACCTCGACCACCCCGGCCACGATCCCCGCGGTGGTGCGTACCTCCCTGAACCCGAACAGTCCGATCCGCAGCGACAGCAGGTAACCACCCAATGTCGAGAGAGCGAGCAGGGCACCGCTGAGCGCCGCAAGCCGGCTACCGGAGACCAGAACCACCAGGCCTAGGCCGCATGCCGATATCGCTTGAAGTAGGAAGAGCCAGCCGATCTCCGGGAGCGAGCTGTAGCCGGTCAAATACAGGTCGAGGTGGATCGCACCGGTCGAGATCAGCAGCCCCGCCCCGATCACCCGCAGCACGGGCCGCGGCCAATCCGTACGCGACCACTGCAGCCGTTCCAAGACGCTTCCTAGCCCGAGGTGCCGAATCGGGTATGTGGGCCGGGGGTTTGACCGAGGGAGGGTCGCAACACCTCCCGGTACGGCCCCAAGGTCTTTCGTCGCGACGAGGAACTTGAACGACGGCAGATTTGCTGATGTGACTTCACGGGCTCGCCTCCTCTGCTTCGCGACAAACGGGGCAGCGCCCATTCGTCACAGAGACATACGTCCCAGCCATCCCGGAGGATTCACTCGATGCGAAGACTCCGGAAGGCCTTGATACTTCAACCGGTGGTCGCTTTCTCTCAGGACCCGGTCGGCAAAGGAGGAATAGCCGGGAAACGGCAGCCGTTCAGATAGGTGTGACAACCACTGTGGTCGCTACTGGATTCGGTGGGCCGGAGGTTCTGTCCGTCATCGACGAGCCCGTAGGGGATCCGAAACCGGGACAAGTCTTGGTCGAGGTACGGGCGGCGGGCACCAACCCCGTCGACTACAAGATGTACAGCGGCGCCTACGGCAAAGACGCATCCCAATTGCCGATTCATCTGGGCTACGAGGCGGCCGGCGTCGTGAGCGCAGTAAGTGGCGATACGGAGGGGCCAGCGGGTCCTGTCCACATCGGCGACGAGGTCATCGCGTATCCAATCCACGGTGCCTATGCCGCCCAGGTCATCGTGCCTGCGTCGAGTGTCGTACGCAAGCCATCGACGTTCTCCTTCGAGGAGGCCGGCGGGCTCCTTCTGACTGGGACAACTGCCGCGCACGCGCTCCACGTCACCGGCGTCGGCCCCGGCGACACCGTGGTTGTACACGGAGCGGCGGGCGGCGTCGGTCTCATGGCGGTCCAGCTCGCCACCAACGCCGGCGCGCGTGTCATCGGCACGGCGAGCGCGCCGGGCCACGCCTACCTTCGTGGACTCGGCGCCGAGCCGGTGGCTTACGGTGACGGACTGCTGGAGCGGATCCGTGACATTGCCCCTGGCGGCGTAGACGGGGTGATCGACACCGTAGGCACCGACGAGGCGATCGATGTGTCCGTTGCGTTGGTCGCCGATCGCAACCGGATCGTCACCATCGCCGCTTTCCAACGAGGGGTCCAACTTGGGATCAAGGTCATCGGTGTCGGCCCAGGCGGAGATCCCGGTACCGAGATTCGCGCGGCGGCCAGGTTGGAGCTCGTACAGCAGGCAGAGGCGGGCAAGCTCCATGTCCGGGTAGCCGGCACTTATCCACTGAGTGAGGCGGCTGCCGCCCATCGGCAGCTTTTGTCAGGTCATACCCACGGCAAGATCGTCTTGATCCCCTGAGCGACCCGAGCTCGCCCGACCAGCACCGCGGATCGAAGGGGCGCCGACAATGTCGCGCGACATCGTCTCCTATGTCGCGCGACACCAAAGAGAAAGAGCCGGCGGTGGGACTCGAGCCCACGACGTGACGATTACGAGTCCGTTCCGGGTCATTTGGTCTCGTGTGGTCTAGCTACGTTCTTGCAGGTCAGGACCATTTTCTAGGATGCCGTCGATAGGTCCGGAGGGGCCATCGCGGGCATCTCGGGCAGGTAGCCGGAAACTCGTTCACCAACGACGCTCCGAGCCCCTACACCAAGCTCCCGACCCAAGATCCGTTCCTGTGGGAGAACGGCCACATGATCGACCTCGGCACGCTCGGCGGCGACTACGGCGAAGTGAACTGGATGAACAACAGCGGTCAGGTCGTCGGCTTCAGCGAGATCGCCGGCGACGCAGCGGCCCACCCATTCTTATGGAACGGCTGGCGCATGATCGACCTCGGCACGCTCGGCGGCGCGGGGGCGACGCGAACTGGGTCAACGACAACGGCGACGTCGCCGGTGCTGCGCAACTGAGCGATGGAGCCTGGAACGGGGCGCTTTGAACGACGGCAAGGCAATCGACCTGCCGCCTGTGGACGGCGCCCCTCAACAATCGCGGACAGCCTCAACGCCCGAGATGAAGTAGTCGGTAGCGCAGACGGTGGTAAGTGATCGGCTGTCATACCAGCATTGAGTGTCCCACGTATCCGGCGCACCGGGGCAGTCTTGGAATTCTGGTGCGTGGAACGTTCGGGGGCAGCCTCTTGCCCGTGTGCTGCAGGTTGCGGACCAGGGAGCAGGGGCGGGTCCGGTCAGACTCCCCGACTCGCTCCTTGCGTCGGGGCTGCCCGTGTGTCCTAGAGTGCGGGTCCATGACATTGCCCTGGGAAGCAGAGCTGGCTGGCCGGCTCGACCGGCACACGATTCATTCCGTGGCGCTCGAGGGCAACCATCTCGGCGATCCTGCCGACCGTCCGTTGTGGGTATACGTCCCGCCGGGCTACGACGACGATCCCGGGGTGCGCTACCCGACGGTGTACGTCATCCAGGGTTACACCGGATACCTCACCATGTGGGCCAACCGCACCGCCTATCGCCAGCCGTTTCCCGAGATGGCCGACGAGCTTTTTGCCAGCCGGCAGGCCCCACCGTGCATCGTTGTGTACGTGGACGCCTGGACGGCGTACGGGGGGTCGCAGTTCGTGGACTCGCCGGGGACCGGGCAGTACCACACCTACTTGTGCGAGGACGTGGTGGGTTGGGTGGACACGAACTACCGGACCCTGGCCGGCCCGGAGCACCGAGGCATCCATGGGAAGTCGAGCGGGGGCTTTGGTGCCATGATCACGCCCATGCTGCGTCCCGACCTGTTCGGCGGTTTCGCCACCCACGCCGGTGACTCGCTGTACGAGTACTGCTACATCCCCGAATTCGGCAAGGCTGTCCGCCACCTGCGAGACTACGACGGGTCGATCGACCGGTGGTGGTCGGATTTCCGCAGCCGGGTCGCCTTCACCAAACCGGCCGACGAGAACCTCCTGATGATGCTGGGCATCTCCGCCTGCTTCTCGGCCGACCCAGACGGCACCCCGCGCCTACCGTTCGATCCTCATAACGGGGTACTGGACCAGGATGTCTGGGGGCGATGGCTCGACTGGGACCCGGTGCGCATGGTGCCCCGCTGTGCGGATGCCCTACGGAGTCTGCGGGCCATCTGGATCGACGGCGGCACCAGTGACGAGTGGTTTCTCGAAATCGGAAGCCAGGCGTTCCGCGACGCCTTGGGAGCCATCGGTATCACCGACCTGCACTTCGAGTTGTTCGAAGGGGCCCACGGTCGCATCGAGTACCGCTACCCGATGGCCCTCGCCTATCTAGCCGAACGGCTCTCTGCGCCAAGCCCTGGAACGGCCTAGCTGAAGGTAGCCAACGCTGTCCCAATATCCCGTCTGTCGCCGCACTCGGCACTCTCTCATAGGTGCTGCACGGGGCGTGGCGACTTCTGTTAACACCGAAAAGCCCCCATCGGCGTCGTCCGGCGCACATAGTCACGTCCGGAAGCCGCCAGAGAGACAACGACCACGCCGCGGCGGGCCGATCGTATTCGGCGATCTCGCCCACCGCCTTCACCTGGAGAGGTGATGCCCTACAACCGAATTTGACGTTCTCCACCGGGGTATCTGATGCGGGCAAGTCTCGGGCTAGAGGCCTTGTCGACGAGCGCTGAGAACCCGTCGTTGGCGTACTTGTGCAGCCACTCGTGCACTGTCTGGCGGCACACCCCATATCGCCTCATCACCTCGGTGACGCTCGCACCGTCGAGCACTTCGTAAGACCGCTTTCGTCCGCTGTTCCACGACATCGAGTCCACGAGCACCCAGCGCCTCCTGAAGTGTCGGGCAGGTCCGGAACTACTGTCGCCCGTGTACCGGAACCGCGTCCTAGAAGTGTCGTGCAGGTACCGGAGCCACAGTGTCAAGCATGAACCGGGCTCGCACACCCGGTTGACCGCTACCGCGTTGACATTGCGGTTCGATGTTCGGAATACGGGCCAGTCGGAAAGGGCTTCCGAACTGGAGTTTTAGGGAGCCGGTGGTGGGACTCGAACCCACGACCTGACGATTACAAGTCGCTTTGGACTCATCCACCGCGTGTCACCCGGGGCCATTTGAGCAGGTCAGAGCCCAGGCGTTGTCAGCTGGTGCCACCTGCTGTCATGGCCGGCCAACGGCTTGGCGGTCAACTTGGCGGTCAGACATGGCAGGCCGCACGCCGAGGCGCGGCACCCTATTTGTCGGGGCGACAAAGCGCCCACCAGGCTCGATGAGGAGCTCGCTGTGCCGCCAGGTCGGCTCGCTGAGCTTGGCGACAAGCGTCCGCAGGTTCATCTTCGGCGTTCCTCCACACTTTCGACACCTGGGAGCTAAGTGCACGTCCGGCCACGGCGGCTGAGCGCGGATGAGCGGACCACGTCCGAGACGGACGTCGCGCCATAGCCAGATAGCGAAGCGCGTACGGGTGTCGCAGGTGAAGCGACCAATGATTCCGAGCTCGCCCCTGCGATCAGTCTCGCATCTTGTGCACTTGAGCCGGACGACCTGGTGTTCACGCGTTGAGCATTCCTGACCGAACCTGACGCTCCCATCGTTTTCCATCAACCAGTACCGGCGCCAGCGGCCGTCGCCGAGGCATAGCCAACCGAACTCTCTTTCCAGCAGCGTGGCAATTGCCGGTTCGAGCTCGCCGACTATCTCTGCCTCGGCAAGTCGCCCTCCCCAGTTGGCGGCGATCAGATCGATCTGGTGCTCGTCCGGGAAGAGGGCGCAGAGATCATGGCCGATCCGGGCAAGATCGCGGCGCCGGGTCTTCTGCTTTCGAGTAGTCCGCGCCTGGAGCTCCCTCGCGGGAACGGGCCCGAACAGGTGGGGACTGCCGGCTCGCAGGATCGCCATGACCTGTTCACTCAGGGCATCGAACTTGTCCACCTGGTTGCCAGAAGCTGCTGGGAGATCCCGGCCCTCGGCGCGGGTATCCGCGTCCGCCATGAACCCCGATGGTAGCTTTTGAGACCAATTGAATAGAGCATCCTTCGGGATGCAACCGAGCTAGTCCGGCACAGTCGGGCCGCTTGGTGTCGGGCTCTTGCGGATTAAAGAACTTTTGGTAATACACTGACATCTGTGCTAGTCATGGGAAACTGTTCCTATGACTCCTCCCGCTCGTTCCCGGGCCCGCGAACCGGCAACGCTGTCCAAGCCGGCGGCACCAAG
>JBEKBX010000029.1:0-45472 GCA_050015175.1 Acidimicrobiales bacterium
GCTTGCGGCAGTCGGCGTCAAATGGCCGTCAGTGACCAATCTAGAAGGAACTCACAGTGAACGAGACCGATGAGACTCTTGAATGCTGGTTCTTGACCGGCAGCCAGGCACTCTACGGGGACGAGACGCTGCGCCAGGTGGCTCGCCAGTCCGCCGAGATAGTCGACCTGCTGAACTCCGGGCCGGAGATCGGTGTGCGTCTGGTCTGGAAGCCAGTTCTGACCGGAGCGGCAGAGATACGCCGGGCGTGCATCGAGGCGAGCTCGACCGATAACTGCATCGGCGTCGTCGCGTGGATGCACACCTTCTCACCCGCAAAAGCGTGGATCGCCGGGCTCGACGCCCTGCGCAAGCCGTTGCTGCACCTGCATACCCAGGTGAACCTTTCGCTGCCCTGGGACGAGATCGACATGGACTTCATGAACTTGAACCAGGCAGCTCACGGCGACCGTGAGTTCGGCTACATCGAGACGCGGATGGCCCTCAGGCGAAAGACGGTGGCCGGGCATGCGAGCGACCCGCTCGTCCGTCAGCGGATCGGCGCATGGGCGCGTGCCGCGACCGGCTGGCACGCGGCACAACAGCTCCGGCTCGCCCGCTTCGGCGACAACATGCGCGACGTGGCAGTGACAGAAGGCGACAAGGTCGAGGCGCAAATCAGGCTCGGGATCTCCGTGAACACCTACGGCGTGAACGATCTCGTCGCCGAGGTGGAGGCCGCCTCTCCTGCGGCCGTCGAGGCGATCGCTGCCGACTACGAGCGGAGCTACTCGGTGGTGCCCGAGCTTGCCAAGGGCGGCGCCCGTCACGACTCGCTGCTCTACGCGGCCCGTATCGAAGCTGGCCTGCGATCGTTTCTCGACGCCGGCAAGTTCGACGCCTTCACGACGAACTTCGAGGACCTCGGCGGATTGCGACAGCTCCCCGGCATCGCCGTGCAGCGCCTCATGGCCGAGGGCTACGGCTTCGGCGCCGAGGGCGACTGGAAGACCTCGGCGCTGGTGCGCATCTTGAAGGTCATGGGCCAAGGCCAGCCGGGCGGCACCTCTTTCATGGAGGACTACACCTACCATCTCGGTCCCGGCGAGCCGAAGATCCTCGGCGCCCACATGCTCGAGGTCTGCCCGAGCATCGCGGCTGGGACACCGAGCTGCGAGATCCACCCCCTCGGCATCGGCAACCGCTCCGATCCGGTCCGGCTCGTGTTCGACGCCCTGCCGGGGAAGGGTTTCGTCGTCGGACTCTTGGACCTCGGAGACCGGTTCCGGCTTGTCGCGGACGAGATCGAGATCGTGCCCCCCGACGCGCCCCTTCCGAAGCTCCCCGTGGCCCGGGCGGTCTGGAAGCCTGTTCCGAACTTTTCCACCGCGACAGAATCGTGGCTCATGGCCGGTGGCCCGCATCACACCGCGTTGAGCACTGCGGTGGCCGTCGAGACTCTCGAGGACTTCGCGGTGATCGCCGGCGTCGAGCTTGTCCGCATCACCGACAACACGACCACGGAAAGCTTCAGACGCGAGCTTCGCTGGAATCAGGCGTACTACAGGCTCGCCCAGGGTTTGGCGCGCTAACGCTTGAAACACTCGCAGGGGTTTCGCGCCCTCGCCGATCACTGTGCACCTGCCCATGTCGGATGCCGGTCCATGTGGGATTGCGACAACAAGCGGCGCTCCTCTGCACAGTTGCGCACGACGCCCGTCGTCTACGTGTATCCAGCGGCTCCCTATCGCCCGGCTTCCTGGAGCGGACAGCTCAGGACCCGATGGCCGCCTGCAGTTGCGAGCGGTAGCTGGTCACCATCAGCTCAGTCAGCTGTTCAAGCGAGGTGTCCTTCGTGAGCTGATCGATGGTGATGCGACCACCTTGCATCACGTTGACACGGTCGCAGAGTTCGAAGAGGTGAGCGAAATTATGGTCGATGATGATCATCGAGACGCGCCTGCTCGAGGCGAGCCCCCTCACGAGGTCGATGATGAGCCGTGACTCGCGTGCACCCATAGCCGCTAGCGGCTCGTCGAGGAGGAGGATGGAGGCGTTTGTCCTCGTCGCTCGCGCTACGGCGATCGCCTGCCGCTGACCTCCCGAGAGCTGACCCGCCTCGGCGTTGACGTTCGGCACGCTGACGTTGATGTCGTCGAGATAGCGCCTGGTGAGCTCGCGCATCTTGTGCTTGTTGAGCACGTGGAAGAGCCCGAAGTGGAGGATCTCGTGGTTGAGGAAGAGGTTTTCGAACACGGGCAGCTGGGGAATGAGTGCGAGGTCCTGGTAGACCGTCTCGATACCGTGTGCGGAGGCGTCCTCGACCGACTTGAAATGCACTTCCTGACCCTTGACAAACAGGCGGCCCGAGTCTTGTGGCGAGTACCCGCTCAAGATCTTGACGAGCGTGCTCTTGCCCGCTCCATTGTCGCCGACCAGGCCGAGCACCTCGCCCGAGTGCAAGACGAGGTCGATACCACGGAGCACCGAGAGCGGTCCGAAGCTCTTCGTCACGCCTTTGACTTCGAGGACCACTTCCGAGGTTTCGGACTTGTCGGGAGTGCGTTCTGGGGCTCCCACCGGCTCGGGGGTGTCGTTCATCATCTCTCGTCCCCTCCGTTAGCCCGTCCGCGTGCGCGCGGCCAGGCGGTCGAGCCACCCGTTCAGGGTCATAGCTACGATCATTATGACGCCGATGTACACGAAGAAGTCGTTGGTGCTGATCCCGATGATGTTTAGGCCTGCCTCAAGGATGCCGATCAGGATGGCACCGATGAAGGCACCGATCACGGTGCCCCGCCCGCCGGTGAGGGCGGTTCCTCCGATGACACAGGCGCCCACGGCGTAGAGGATGTAGTTGACGCCGGGGTTACCCGGGTCCAAGCTGCCGTACTTGATCGCGTCGACTATCCCGACGAGCCCGGCGAGAAACGAACACGTCACGAAGCAGAGGATCTTCACGCGCCGCACCGGCACACCGGCCTCGGCGGCGCCCAGCAGGTTGCCACCTGTCGAGATGACGCGCACGCCGAAGCGTGTTCGCCTCAGCACGAACTGGACAACCAGTGCGATGGCCACGACCCAGATGATCTCGGACCACTCCCAGACTCCGAACATCTGGCCGAAGAAACCCACGTGCGGCACCACACTCGAGGTCTGCGGAGGCATCCCTCCGGGGACGGGCGTCGCCTCCGTGTCGTTCGAGAAGATGAGCACCATGCCGAAGAGGACGAAGTTCGTCGCCAGGGTCCCGACGAACGACGGCACGTTCAAGAAGACGGTGATCAGTCCGTTGATCGCCCCGATTCCTAAACATACGACGAGAGCGCAGCAGATGGCCCATCCCACGGGAACCCCGAGCTGCCAGAGCCAGTACATGACCCACGGGGAGAACAAGAAGACCTGCCCCGCCGAGAGGTCAATCTCTCCGAGTACGAGCACGAGCACCTCGCCCACGGCGAGCGCTCCGTACGGCCCTGCGAAGCCCGCAGCAGAATTGAGCCCGAGAGAGGTCAGGAAATTAGGCGAGTCGATCGAGAAGAATATGAAGAGCGCGATGGTGATGAGGAGCGGGGTGATCTCGCGCTGCGCGACGAAGGCTTCCCAGAGGTACCGGCGCCAGCCAGCTGCCGGCGGCCCGGGTGGTTCGGGAGCAAGTTGCAGCCCGGCCGAGCCTTGAGGCTCGGCCGGGCCTGTCACGGAGTAGGCCACTTCTGAGGCGACCTTTTATGGGTTCTCTTACCTAGCCGTCTCTTGTTTCTTAGAAGGGGATGTGCGCGGGTGGCGCAGTCACCGTTTCTGGGCTGGCTGTGCCTTCCCAGCGGTTGAGCTTCAGGTACGGCCCGACTGTCGCCTTGACGACTATGGCAGTGCCGGTGTTGACGTCGGTCGGCTTCATCAACCCTCCGGAGATATTCCAGAGGAACAACTGCATGAGGGTGTCGAAGCCTTGCAGGTAGGCCTGCTGGTCGACCGTCTGGAGCAGGGCGCCGCTCGCGATGGCGTCCATCACCGGGACTCCGGTGTCCCACCCGGAGCCGCCCACTATGCCCTTCAGCTTTTCGTTGACGATGAACGTCGCTAGCGCGTCGGAGTCGCCGCTGTCGACGGTCATCATGAACTTCACGTCCTTGTGGCCGGTGTACCACGACGAGATCGCGTTGTACTCGGGCGCGCCCACCGTG
Organism: Acidimicrobiales bacterium; assembly: GCA_050015175.1. Lineage (GTDB taxonomy): Bacteria > Actinomycetota > Acidimicrobiia > Acidimicrobiales > Bog-793 > Fen-455. The sequence goes on from JBEKBX010000029.1 coordinate 4,164, forward strand.
GGCGAGGTCCCGACCTCTACGAAGTCCATGCCGGCCGCCACGAAGACCGGCTTCGCTCCATCGATCCGCGGCTGGATGTTTTCAGTACCGGGGGTGGCGATGATCCCGGCGACGAGGTCGCCCTTGACCAAGGCCGGCTTGGCGAAAGCCAGGGCCGCTTTTGCCACTGCTGCTCCGGCTGTCAGGTTCGACTGGCCGACATAGGCCATCCGGTTGTTGACGTAGCCAACACCAACGTCGGCGTTGTAGGCAATCACAGGAATGCCGGCGTTGAGCGCGGCGTCCGTCGGGGCGTTGAAGGCCACGTTGTCGATGAGCGGCACGCCGATACCGTCGCACTTAGAGGCGATCGCACTGTCCATGGCCGAGACCATCTGGGAGACGACCGAGGTCTCCGAGCCGGTCCAGGTGTAGGTGCAACCCGTGAGGGCACAGAAGTCCTCGCAGCCGTAGATCGTTGCCGTGAAGAACGGGTTCGTCGTCACGTGGTTGTCCATCACGAAGTGGTACTTCGGGTGCGACGCGAAGAACGGATTGTCGTCGTTGCGCTTGTAAGTCTGCGCACCGGCTCCTTCCGAACCCAGGATCCCGGCGACGCTTCCGAGCAGCGGCAGTGATGCCACAGCTCCCGCGTTGCGCAGGAAGCGCCGTCTGGAAAACTCTCGCTGCGCGCCACTGATTTCTTCGGGTATGTCCTTTGCCATGCTGCCCTCCAGTTTCTTGCCGAAATCATCCGTGCTCTCGCGCGGACTGGGCCTGCATCCAAACTGCCTTTCGAACACAGAAACCTAACAGCAACAAATTTGCTTGGCAAGTACCAAGGCCGCCCTGAATCTTGGCACCGAGTGTGTGGCTCGCGGTGGCCAATCAGCCTCGCCGGGCCCAGTGCGGCGCTCGATCCGCGTGCTGGTCGTGGTCCAGCCCCTTGATTGAGCGATGTCGAGAGATCCTACAAAAGCCCAGCTCAGGTCACTGGAGTGCCGATCCCTGGTCCCTGTAACTCTCAGGCGACGAGCCTGCAGCACCGCCCATCAGGCGACGAGCAGGACGCGGGCCCGCAAGGGGTCGTCGTGAGACGAGTGCTTGCCGTCGGCGGCAAGCCGCAGGACCTCTTGCATCTGGTGGCGCGAGGCAAGGGCCGTGCTCACGAGTCGCTTCTCGTCGAAGGACCACTCACCGTCATGCGCTGACACCGAGCACAGCGATTCCGCTGGGTTTGAGCACTTGGACGGCCGCTGGACGGTAGCGTCCGAGGGGGCGAAGACAATCGCCGCGTCCACACCGCTGCGGACCGCGAACTCCTCTTCCACGTGTCCGGTCGATGCGCATTTCGTTGCCGTGCCCGGGCGCTTATTCTGCCGCCCGGACGCGAGGCAGGTGAGATGGCGCTCAGGCGATTCTGGAGGCCCCGTCGCAGGCGACGACCTCGATCGTGTGCGGTGGGCTGTAGCCCCGCGCGGTGAAGGCGTCCACGACGGACGTCGCCACCGCTTCAGCTTTGTCGAGCCCGACGAGAACGACGGCCGAACCGCCGAAGCCGCCCCCCGTCATGCGGGCGCCGAGCGCGCCGCTGGCCACTGCGACGTCGACCACCGTGTCGAGCTCCGCACAGGAGACCTCGTAGTCGTCGCGCAGCGAGCGGTGCCCTTCGCTTAGCACGCGGCCGACCTCAGCGGGCTGTCCGGACTCAAGTAGCCGGACCACCTCGAGCACGCGGCCCTGCTCGCTTATCACATGGCGCGCCCGGCGCCGCACCCCGTCCTCGGCTATTCGGGCAAGGGCGGTGTTCATGGTCTCCGGCGCGATGTCGCGCAGCGCGGCGACGCCGAGCTCCTCGGCCGCTCGTCGGCAGTCACGGACGCGATCGGCGTAAGCGGAATTTCCGAGGGCGTGCTTGACTCCTGTGTTCACCACTAGAAGTGTCAAGCCGGCGGGCTCGAGGTCGAGGGGCACCTGTCGCACCTCGAATGTGCGCGTGTCGAGGAAGAGAGCATGACCGGACCTGCAGAGCAGTGAGGCGGTCTGGTCCATGATGCCGGTAGGCACGCCGACGTACTCGTTCTCGGCGCGCTGGGCGACAAGCGCCAGTTCCTGCCGGGAAAGGGGCAACTCGTACATGTCGTGCAGCGCCAACGCGACCGAGCACTCGAGCGCCGCCGATGACGAGAGGCCGGCCCCGATCGGAACGTCACTGTCGATGTAGAGATCGACGCCGGCAAGTTCTGCCCCGGTCTCGAGCAGCGCCCAGACGACGCCGAAAACGTACGACGCCCATCCGCTCGTGGTCCCCGGTTTCAGCAGCTCGAAGGAGGTCTCGGCAACCGGGTCGACACTTTCTGAGCGCTGGGCGGAGGCGACCCTCACGAGATCGTCGTCGCGACGAGCGGCGCACGCTTGGGCTGCGAAAGGAAGTGCGAGCGGCAACACGAATCCGTCGTTGTAGTCCGTGAACTCGCCGATCAGGTTCACCCGTCCAGGAGCCGACCAGATTCCCTCCGCAAGCCGGCCAAAGACACGGCGGAAACGCTCGCCGGGGGGCAGAGGTGGGCTCATGTCTGGCTCCGTTGGAGGAAATGCCAGGCGTCATGCACCATCTGGTCCAGCTCCGGCCTTTTCGGGTTCCAGCCGAGCTCCCGCCGGGCGCGTCCGGAAGAGGCGACCAGCACCGCCGGGTCTCCTGCCCGGCGTTGAGTGACGCGTTCGGCGAGTTGCAGTCCGGTCACACGTCGTGCGGTGGCGATCACTTGGCGGACCGAGAAGCCTTCACCGTTGCCGAGGTTGTAGACGCGCCGGGTGCCGGGCGTGGCAGCACCGAGCGCAAGCAGATGGGCATCCGCGATGTCGACGACGTGAATGTAGTCACGTATGCAGGTCCCGTCGGGAGTCGGGTAGTCGTCGCCGAAGACGTCGACTGGGCGTCCTTCAAGAGCGGCGCGCAGGGTCAGTGGTATGAGGTGCGTCTCGGGATCGTGCCTCTCGCCAAGGGTTGAATAGGATCCGGCGACGTTGAAATAGCGCAGGCTCACCGCGGCGATACCGTGTCGAGCAGCTGCCTCGCCGAGCATCCGATCGACGGCGAGCTTGGACGCGCCGTATGGATTGAGCGGCATGGCGGGTGCGTCCTCCTCGATGGGGACCCGGACCGGCTCGCCGTAGATGGCCGCCGACGAGGAGAAGACGATTTTGGAAATCCCGGACGCCAACTGGGCGTCGAGAAGGTGTCGCGTGGCGGCGACATTGTTCGTCTCGTACTTCTGAGGATCGGTGATCGACTCTGCGACGAGCGAAGAGGCCGCCAGGTGAACGATGCTGTCGAAGGCCTCAAGGCCGAGCGCGCGCGATACCTGCTGCACCCTGTCGAACACGAACCGGGCGCCATCGGGGACGGCGTCACGATGCCCCGTCGAAAGGTCATCGATGACTGTGACCTCATGCCCGGCCTCGAGGAGCCTGGCGACGACGACACTGCCGATGTAGCCGGCACCACCGGTTACGAGGACGTTCACTCGATCAGCCCGAAGCTCCGTCTGCCGACGGGGAGGGCCGTGGTGCGTCTCAAAGGGCGCACGATGACGAGGAGCTGCCAGTCCACCTTGCCCGCACCGCGTGGATACTAGCTACTGCGTGACTAATGATCGGAAACTGGTTCGCAAGAACCGGGCTCTTCGGCACCCTGGCTTGATTGTGTCTCCCGCAGATACTGCGGGTATGTGGGGTGCTGCGCGTCTGTGGAGCCCACGGCTGGCGGCCCGGGTTGGTCCCTCGAGCGCGTCCGCTCGTCACTGGTCGGCGCGCAAGTGTTGCCTCGGGGCGCACGCGTGGTGTCGTCCGAATAGTTCCCAGACAGGAGGAGCCCGATGACGCGTCAAGTGTTTGGCCATCTTCTCGTTGGGATGGCCGCGGTCGCGGCAATCGCATGTCCGGCGGTGGTTGGGGCGCAGCCCGCTTCCGTGGCTGCGTCGGTTGCCGGTGTTGCGGCCACCTGGTCGTTTGAGGGGAGGATCGACGCTTTCACGGGCGAACCGACCGCAGTCTCCTGTCCTACGGCGAGATTCTGCGCCGCGGTGGACTCGAAAGGCGCCGTCCTCACCTACAACGGCAGGTCGTGGTCGTCGCCCAACAGCATCGACCCTGCCGGAGGCGGCTTCACCGCAGTCTCCTGCCCGAGCGCGACCTTCTGTGCAGCGGTGGACCAGAACGACGACGCCGTGACCTATGACGGCAGCTCGTGGTCGAAACCAGTCAACATCGATTCGAGAGGGTTCGGCCTGGCTTCGGTCTCCTGCGCCGGAGCGACGTTCTGCGTCGCCGTGGACCGGGGTGGCTTCGCCGTCACCTACAACGGCAGGTCGTGGGTGGGACTCCGCTACGTCGACACGGGAGGACCGGGTCTGGACACCGTGTCATGCCCGAGGACGAACTTCTGCCTCGCCGTCGACGCGGGCGGCAACGCTCTTACTTACAACGGCACATCGTGGTCGATTCCGACCAGCATCGACTCGGACGGGTACTACGTGAGCTCAGTATCCTGTCCGACCGCCAGGTTCTGTGTGGCAGTGGACGAGGGTGGCAGCGCCCTCACCTACACACCGGGCTCGTGGTCTGCTCCCTATACCGTCGACCTGGACACCGGCATACTCGTCTCCGTCTCCTGCCCCAGGGCGAGCTCCTGCGTCGCCATGGATGAGGGCGGCAACGAACTGACCTACAACGGCTCTTCGTGGTCGAAGCCGGTCAAGATCGATTCGGGTGGGTTTCGCCCAGGCTCGATCTCCTGCGCGGTTGTGAACTTCTGTGCCGCGGTGGACTCGAACGGTGACGTCGTAACCTACAGCCGCGCAGGGTGGTCGTCCCCCCTCGACGTCGACCCGGCCGGAGGAGGCCTTGTCTCTGTCTCCTGCCCGACGGAGAGCTTCTGCTCTGCAGTGGACCTCCACGGTCATGTCGTCACCTACAACGGCACGGGCTGGTCGTCCCCCCTCGACATCGACCCGGGCGGAGGAGGCCTCATCTCTGTCTCGTGTTCGACATCGCGCTTCTGCGTAGCGGTGGACCATGACCTCCACGCCTTCACCTACTTAGGTGGTACATGGTCGAAGCCCGTTGGCATCGACCCGGGCGGAGGCGCCCTCACGTCGGTCACCTGCCCATCGGCGAGCTTCTGCGCTGCCGTGGACAGGGACGGGAACGTCCTCACGTACACGCACGGCGCCTGGTCGTCGCCTTCGCGCGTGGACCCCAACGGAGGCGGGCTCGCTTCCGTCTCCTGCCCTACGGAGACCTTCTGCGCCGTAGCGGACAGACGCGGCGACGTCGTCACCTACAACGGCAGGGCATGGTCATCCCCGCTCGGCGTGGACCCGAACGGAGGTGGGATCAGCTCGGTCTCCTGCCCCACTGCGAAGTTCTGTTCGGCAGTGGACCAAAGCTCCCACGCGGTGACCTACGACGGCAGGGCCTGGTCAACGCAGATCACGATCGACCCAAACGGAGGCGGACTCACTTCTATCTCCTGCCCAGCGGCGAGATTCTGCATTGCCGTGGATCTCAAAGGCGACGCGCTCACCTACCAGGCCGGCAGCTGGTCGCGACCCGACGACATCGACCCGGGCGTCCCCCTCGAATCGGTGTCGTGCTCGTCGGAGACCTCGTGCATCGCGGCGGACTTCACCTCCGCGTTCAGGTGGCTTCCACCGACGGAGACTGCCATCACCGCTGTCACGCGCCACCCGGTCGCGGGCCGGCCGCTCGCAGTCCGAGTACAGGTCAGGGGACTGACCAGGACCGCGAGGTCGACGACCCCGACTGGCAAGGTCACCGTCACCGACGGAAGGAGACGCTGCCTGGCAGTGCTCAGGGGATCCCACGGGATAGCGACAGGCGCGTGTTCGCTTTCGGAAACAAGGGCCGGCAGGTATCTACTGAAGGCGCGCTATCCGGGCAACAAGCGATTCGGATCCAGTGCGACACACCGACCCACTCCGATCACCGTCGCCCGCGGTGGCTCCGCCAACCCAGGTGATCGAGCGGGCGCCAGGGCTACGCTGCGCTCATGTCGGCCGAGAAGCGTCGCGACCGTCGTTTGACCAGGAAGGTGAGGTCGTCGCATGAAGATCGGTGTGGTGTTCCCCCAGATCGAGATCGGCGCCGACCGGGGGGCAGTTCGTAGCTACGCCGAGGCGGTTTCGGAGCTCGGTTATCACCACATCCTCGCGTACGACCATGTTGTCGGTGCCGACACGAGAGTGCACTCGAACTGGAGGGGCCCGTACAACCTGCAGAGCACGTTCCATGAGCCCTTTGTCCTCTTCGGCTACTTGGCCGCCGTTTCGCCCCTGGAGCTCGTCACCGGGATAGTGATCCTTCCTCAACGACAGACCGCGCTCGTCGCGAAACAGGCGGCCGAGGTGGACCTGCTCACGTGTGGTCGTTTCCGCCTAGGCGTCGGGATCGGCTGGAACGCAGTCGAGTACGAGGCGCTCGGCAAGGACTTCTCCAACCGCGGACAACGGATCAGCGAGCAGGTCGAGTTGATGCGTCGCCTGTGGACGGAGGAGTCGGTGACTTTCGACGGCAAGTTTGAAACCGTGACCGGGGCCGGCCTCGCTCCCCTTCCGGTCCAGCGACCGATCCCGATCTGGTTCGGGGCGACGTCCCGCCCGGCGTTGCGGCGTGTCGGTCGGCTCGCGGAGGGCTGGTTTCCGCTGTTCGCCCCTGGACCGCAGCTCGATGAGGCACTCACCGTCATTGAGAGGGCGGCCCTTGAGGCGGGACGGGAGCCCGAAGCTATCGGGATGGAAGGTTTTGTCGACCTCGGCCCCGGTGATCTGGTGCGCCTCGGACAGCAAGCCGAGACGTGGCGGAGTGTCGGTGCGAGCCACCTCTCGCTCAACACGATGAAGGCCGGTTTTAGGAGTGTGGACGACCACGTGGCGCGCCTCGCCGCGGCGGCCGAGATCCTCCTGGAAAAGTGAGCGCGAGCGACGCAGCGAGGGGGACGGCGCCGCAGCTCCGTCACGCGTCCCCAGCGGACATGTTCATCCGTGGCGCGACGGTGCTGGACGAGAGCGGAGGGTTCGCCGGCCCGGTGGATGTTCTCGTCACGCATGGAGTCGTGACGGCTGTGGGGCGGAATCTCTCGCCTGGGGCGAGCCCGGTCACGCTCGACGGCGACGGGCTGTGGCTGCTGCCCGGCGTCTTCGACTGTCACCTTCATGCAGGTCTGTCGAGCTTTGACGCCCTTGAGCTCCTGCGCACCCCGTTTTCGCGACGAGTGCTCGAGACAGCCGCCGTTCTACGACGCACCCTGTCGGCGGGGGTGACATTCGTGCGCGACGCCGGCATCACCGATGCAGGCGTGCGCGATGCCCTCGCGCAAGGGTACGTTCCCGGACCCACCATGCAGGTCGCGGTTGTCGCCATTGGCTCCACGGGAGGACATACGGACGGCTTTCTGACCGGGCCCGGCCTCGAATGCTCCGTGGACTACTCGCTGCCGGATTACCCGGGCAGGCCCCCGCATCTCGCCGACGGCCCCGAGGAGATGCGAAAAGTCGTGCGCCTCGCCCTCCGCTCCGGAGCTGATTGGATCAAGCTCGTCGCCACCACCGGTGTGTTGGCGACATATGACGGCGGGTTCGGAGCCGAGCTTTCCTTCGAGGAGCTCGCGGCTGCCGTAAATGAAGCCGGCAATCGCCGTCGACCTGTCATGGTGCACGCGCTCGGCGGTGATGCCATCAGGTGGGCAGTCGAGGCCGGGGCCCGTTCCATCGAGCACGGGGTCTTCCTCACCGAGGCCGACGCCGCGGCCATGGCCGCGCGCGGATGCTTTCTCGTCCCGACTCTCGCGATCTACGAGCGACTCGTGGCGCTGGCCAAGGCCGGTGACCTTGACCCGGGACGCGCCGCGCGGGCGATCGAAGTCGGTGAGCGCCTTGGGGAAGCCGTCCAGATCGCCAGGGCGGCCGGTGTGAAGATCGCGCTCGGCAGCGATTTCGGCCATCGCGACGATCACGGGCGCAACCTCTCGGAGCTCGCTTTGTTGCAACGAGCCGGTCTCAGCGTCGAGGAGGCACTGTTGGCCGCGACCTCAACGGGAGCAGAGCTCTGCGGGGTCGGGGACCGCCTCGGACGAATCGCACCGGGCTACGGTTTCGACGCGATCGTGCTTGATCGCGAGCCCACCGATCTGGCGCGCCTCAGCGAGCCCGGAGCGGTCACAGGCGTCTTCCAGGGCGGTGCGCCGGTTGTCGTCCACCCTCGGTTGCGTGTCGGCAAGGGGACCGCTACATTAACCTGAGTAATCTGATCGGATTTGTAGGGTTGGCGAGATCAGGCTGATTCACCGGAGCGAACGCAGCCGCGAACGGAGGCAGAACGTGACAGATCGAGAGGCCGCGAGCAACAGAGCGGCACTGAACGACAACCGGCGGCGCTACAGCCGGCGTGAGATGTTGCGTTTCGGCGTGGTCGGCGCGGGGGTGATCGGCGCGAGCCCGCTCTTGGTCGCGTACGGCAGCTCTGCTTCGACGGTCCTTGCTGCAGCCGCGAGATCAGGCGGGGCCAAGCCCAAGCCAGGCGGCACCTTGAACTTCGGCCGCCAGACGGGACCGACACAGCTCGACCCTGCCAACTCGATCGTCGAAGGTGACGTCTACACGCTCGACAAGATTTTCGAGCCTCTTTACATCACCAGCCCGCAAGGCACCCTGACCCCATGGCTCGCGCAGGGCCATACGGTGAGCTCTGATGGGAAAACCTGGACCTTCTCGCTTCGGCCGGGTGTGAAGTTCTCCGACGGTAGGCCCGTGACCGCTCGGGACGTCGTGTTCTCGATCCACCGCGCCGCCACCGACGCTGACGGCCCGCTGAGCTTCTTGGACTTCGCGATCAAGTCCTACAAGGCAACCGACGCGGGCACGGTCACCTTCGAGCTTTCTCAGCCATGGGCCCCCTTCTTGTCGGACATCTCTGTCTTCGCGAATGCGATCCTGCCGGACAACTTCGGTGGTGAGAGCAAGTCCGCTTTCTTCTCCAATCCGATCGGCACGGGACCATTCGTGCTCAAGTCGTTCGTCAAGGGTGGAAACGCCGTCCTCGCGAAGAACAAGAACTATTGGCAGCGAGGCAAGCCCTATCTCGACGAGGTGAATTTCAGCTACATCTCCGACGACAACCAGCGCGTGCTGCAGCTCAAGGCTGGACAGGTCGACGTGATCTCGGCCGTTCCGCCGGCCCAGGTGGCCGCCTTGACAGCGGACCCGGCGCTCGTCTTGGAGGCTTTCGGGTCTTGGGCGGTCGACTTGCTGTTCTTCAACGAGAAGGTCCCACAGTACAAGGACCGTCACGTTCGCAGAGCGATCAACCACGCCATCAACATCGAACAGCTCGCCAAGGTCACCACCTTCGGGACCGCTCAACCGGGGAATTCGTTCTTTCCTCCGAGCTTGCAGTACTACGCAAAGGTCCCGACGCTCGGCTACAGCCTCGCCACCGCCAAGGCCGAGCTCGCGCAGTCGGCCTATCCGCACGGCTTCTCGACCTCGATCCTCGTCCCGAGCGGAAACACCCAGTACGTCGAGGCGGCGACGATCATCCAACAGGAGCTCAAGCCGCTGAACATCAACGTCTCGATACAACAGCTTGACGACGCCGCCTACACCGCGGCGTTCGAGGCCTTCAACTACGAGGCGATGATCAACGGCGCGACGAACGACATAAGCGACCCCGACGAGATGGCCTCGTTCCAGGTCGACGTGCAAGACGGCGGATCGCATTCATTCTGGACCTATTACGACGACCCGAAGGCAATCGCGCTGGTGCGAGAGGCGGAGACCGAGTTCGACAGCACGAAGCGCGCCGTGCTCTACAGGCAGATCCAGGCCCTGGTTGCTCAGGACGCCCCGTACGTCGCGCTCGACTATCCTCCCAACATCTACGCCTGGCAAACGTCGTTGCACGGATTCGCGGTGAACCCGGGCGGTGCGTACCGGTTGGAGGACGTCTGGCTGGGCTGAGCGCCCGTCTTGGGCAGTACTCGACCGGCGAGCTCGCCTGACACTCAGAGCCCTTGCGGGAAACGGCGATTCGTGCTGGCTTGGCTCGGGAGACACCGACTTCGGTGTTAGCCTCCTTGAGAGAAGTTCCACGCGGAAGGTCGATCTTCCGAGTCGGCATGACCATGGGAAGAAAGGGCCGATGACGACGAGGACCACACGCTTCGGGGTTGGTCGGCGAGAGAATCACGATTCTTCACCCTTCTACAGCCGTGCGTTGAAAGAAGTGGAGACGAACTCAGAGCGGGCCCCGTCACAGGAGATCGTCCGAAGCGGCCTTTATGCCCACTCTGCTGAAGCGATGGTCGAGCTTCCCGATGACTGTGCCGCCCTCATGGTCACGTCGCCGCCCTACCACGTAGGTAAGGAATATGACTCGGATTTGAGCTTCAACGACTATCTGGCGCTCCTGCGCGCGGTGTTCAAGGAGACCTACAGGGTTCTCGAACCGGGCGGCCGGGCAGTTGTGAACGTAGCCAATCTCGGTCGTCGGCCGTATGTCTCGCTGGCAGATCACGTCACCGCGATCATGGAAGACCTCAAGTTCCTTCCCCGCGGTGAGGTCATCTGGCTGAAGGCCAGGGGAGCATCGGGCTCGTGTGCCTGGGGGAGCTGGAGATCGGCGAGCAATCCGACCTTCCGTGATCTGCACGAATACTGCCTTTGTTTCAGCAAGGAACGATGGAGTCGAGCACGCAAGGGAGTGAGCACCATCGCACGTGACGAGTTCCTTGCGGCGACCCTGTCCGTATGGGAGATCCCGCCTGAGTCTGCTCGGCGCGTATCACACCCTGCCCCTTTCCCTGTGGCGCTGCCCCGGAGGTTCATCGAGCTCTACACGTATCTAGATGACCTGGTTCTCGACCCGTTCCTCGGCTCGGGCTCAACGGCGGTGGCCGCGGTGGAGACCGGTCGTCGTTACGTGGGCTATGACATCGATGAGGGATACCTGCGCACTGCTCGTGAGCGAGTCCTGGCCGCCCGCCCCTACGTCCCTCCATCGGGCCGATAGCCCGTCGCGGCCGGCGACACTCTCCCGAGTCCTCGAAGGCGGGCCTGTCCAGCGATTCTTTTTCCAGCTTTCGGGCCCACAGCCCGCGAGCAGAAGTCGCCGGCAGTCGTGACTTAAGATCGCTGCCGGACGTGAAGGGGACCGGGTGCACGCGAGAACACCGATGAACCGCGCGATGCTCGGTTGCGCTGCGCTGATCCTCGGAGCGACGGCCATCGTGGCCGTCGCGGCCGGCTCGAGAGCCCGCACGGTCACGCAATCGGCGCCGATCCCGCCGAACGCGGTCTCCGTGCGCCCGGAGGCGCTTCATATCGGCTCGGCGTGGTCGGGCCCACCGAGCACGTCCACGTGTCAGCGCAGCCTTGAGATCGCCTGCTACGAGCCCGCTCAGATACAGCGGGCCTACGACCTGGCGCCGTTGTTCCGGGCGGGCACGAACGGCAAAGGACAAACGATCGTCATCGTCGACTCGTTCGGTTCGCCGACGATCGGTCACGACCTGAGTGTCTTCGACAGGACCTTCGACTTGCCTGCTCCGCCTTCACTCACGGTGATCCAGCCCGCCGGGACAGTCCCTCGTTACCAGGCGACCGCTGATCGCGAGGGCTGGGCCGGTGAGACAACTCTCGATGTCGAGTACGCACACACCATGGCGCCGGGCGCGAGCATCCTGCTCGTCGCGACCCCGACCTCAGAGAACGAAGGGACCAGCGGGTTCCCCCAGATCGTCGCAGCGGAGCTGTACGTGATCAGACACCACTTGGGGGGCGTCATCAGCCAGAGCTTCGGTGCCACGGAACAGACCTTTCCCACGGCTCAAGCGCTGCTGGCGCTGCGGGCCGGGTACATCGCCGCCGCCGAAGCCAGCAACAACGTGACTGTGCTTGCGGCTTCGGGCGATTCAGGCGCGGCCGATTTCGGTCCTGACATGACGACCTACTACGACTTCCCGGTCACTGACTGGCCCGCCAGCGACCCACTCGTGACGGGAGTCGGGGGAACACAGCTGCATCTCGACAAGCGGGGCAATCGCACCTCACCCGACACTGTCTGGAACGACACCTACGACTCCGCGACCCTCGACTACATCTCAGGAAGCAGCGACTCGGTCCCTGCTGCCAGCGGCGGCGGCAAGTCGATCATCTTCGAACGGCCCGCCTACCAGAACGGCGTCGCGAACGTCGTGGACCAGCATCGCGGTGTGCCTGACGTCTCGATGAGCGCGGCCTGCAACGGGTCCGTCGACACCTACCAGAGCTTTGCCGGAGCAGAGCCGGGCTGGTACCCGGTCTGCGGCACGAGCGTTGCCACGGTCCTGTTCGCGGGCATCGTCGCGCTCGCTGACCAGGAGGCCGGCCACCCGCTCGGACTCATAAACCCAGCCCTCTACGCCTTGTCGGCTTCACGGGCGGCGGGCATCGTGGACATCACCAAGGGAGACAACACGGTCTCGTTCACACAGCACGGCAGGCTCTATGAGGTGAAGGGCTTCCCGGCTTTGCGAGGCTATGACCTCGCAACGGGCGTCGGCACGGTCGACGCGGCCAAGTTCGTTCCCGAGCTGGTCAACTTCCTGGCTAGCTCATAGGGCCCCACCGGGACCGCGGGTAGGTCACCGCTCGAGCAGCGTCGGTGACGTTTGCGCGCGACCTTACCACCCGGCGTTCTCTGAGGTCTCTCGAAAGGGCGCGCCGTTGGTGGGCGACTTGGGCTTGGTGCCACGCACGACCGCTGCTTCGTTCACGACCGGAATGGCCTCGACGTCTGTGAGACCGGCCTTGTTGAACATCGCGGCCCACACGGACATCGAGACCGGCCGCTCTTGGAACCGGATCAGGTAACGACCGCTGTTCTTGATGATCCGCCACCAGCCTCCGGGACCCTTGCGCAACAGCAAGCTCAGTTTCGAGCCGATGATTTCACGGTCTCGGGCCCCCGCGCCGCGTCCGAACATCATGTCGCCTATCACGATCGTGCCTCCGGGCCGCAGCCACTTGAACGCTTTGTTGACGGCGACCTGCTTGTCCCTGTCGCGCAGATGGTGCAGGGCGTAGTTCGAGACCACGAGGTCCACGGAGTTCTCCGGCAGACCCAGGCGCTCTATCGGCACGGCTCGTCCCTCGACGTTCGAGACGCCTTCCCGCGCGGCGTTGTCGAGCAGCAGGGCGATCATCTCCTCACTCACGTCGACTCCGAGCACGGTCCTGCAGCGCCTTGCGAGGGCGAGCGTCACCTGGCCCGATCCGCAGCCGAGATCGACGGCGAACGCCTCGGGTGACGCGTCGGCCTCGACCAGTACGCGCTCTACGACCTTGACGAGGCCCGGATTGTTGCCGGCACCGTGGTCCCAGCTCGCCGCGCGTCGGGTCCAGAAACGCTGTTGGCGCGCGATGTTCCGATCGACGCCCGAAGCGACCTGACCGCCTTCGTTCACGGGCCAGTTGGATTGAAGCTGTACGTGACGGCGAAGCGAAGCACCGCGACGGTGCCGACCGGCTTGCCTTGGACGTTGACCGATAGGGATGACCCTGCGGCAAAAGCCTCCAAGGTGGTCGAGCCGCTCGGCACGAGGACCGACTGCGTCGTACCGGCACCGATCGTCGAGGCGAACAGGTCCGTCCTGGTGGCGAGCGACCGGACGACGACATAGCACCGTTGCGTTGTCTTGATCGCCAGCACGTAGGGGCTGCCGGGAACGGAATAGGTGACCGAGTTCGTCGTCTGCGACGTCTGCTGCATCACTTTGGAGACCGGTGCCGGACGGGTGGTCGCAGTTGTAGTACCGGGACCGGCAGCCTGGCCTGGCGTGCCGACAACGTGACGGAGCGGGTCCATCCAAGACGGGTGGTAGTGCTCAACGATCAGTCCCGCGCCAGCGATGACAACGAGGAAAGCGAGCGTCCAGACGAACACCCTGAGCAAAGTCGGTGCCGGGAGCTTGCGTTTCGACCCCGGGTACCAGATCGAACCGTCCGGCAACAGCACGCCATAGGCCGGGGCGACCGGGACGGCGGGAATCTCAGCAGTGATGGCCGTGCCACCTCGGGCGTCGATCGCGCCGTCACCGGACCACTCGGTGCTTGACTCAAAAGGGGTGACCGCCGTCCGGCTCGTCGGCACAGCGTCTGAGCGCCCTGGCACCACGTGCCTTGTCCTCCAGTCGTTCTTTCCAAAACGCTACCGCGTCACTCTCAGGTTCACCGACCAGGCACATGTTCCTGCCAGTGGTCTGAAGCGCCGTGACGGGCCTGTCGCGGAGGTCTGCTCCAGGATCACGGAGCGCTCAGGCGAGGCCGACGAATCGCCTCGGTTTGGGCCTCTTGTTCTTGCCCACGAAGGCTCCCGACGAGGCCTCAGAGCGCCTGGCCAAGAGAAGTGACCTTGTCGCGACGCCGTGGCTGTTGGCCTCAGGCGGCTTCGAGACGGTCGGTGATTGGCTTTCGAGCGCCTGGCGTACGAGCCAGGCCCGGCAGGCGAGATTCAGGTGGAACCGATGCTCGGGGTCGTTCAGGTCCCAGCCCGTCAGCTCGGTTATGCGCATGAGGCGGTATCTCAGAGAGTTGCGATGGACAAACAGCTTGGCGGCTGTGGCCTCGAGTGCTCCGAACTCGTTGAGGTACGCAAAGAGCGTCTTCAGTAGTTCGCTGTGGTGCTCGCGGTCGTAATCGATCAGCGCCCCGATCCAGTGGTTGACAAGGTTCTGCAGGTCGTCGGCGTCCGGGCGAGCCAGCAGACGCCAGACGCCGAGGTCATCAAAGCTGACAACCTGCTTGCCGGTCGTGAGGCCCGGGAGCCTCAACGCGAACTCGGCGTCCGCAAGGGATCGGTTGAGGTCTTGGAGACGATAACGACCTCCCACGCCGACGCGGACCTTGTCCCCGCACTCCGAGCTGAGGACGTTGGCAATCTCGGTCCAGTTCAACTCCTCGGCGACGACCAACAGCACGCCGTTGGAGCGAAGAGTTATAAGACAGCCGATGCCGAGTCGTGCCGTCACCCGTCGGACGATGTCCCTCAGGTCCCCCGGCACCGGTTCCAACGGCAGGACCAGCGCCGCCCGGTGAAGTTGATCTAAGTCATAGCCGAGCCGGTTGGCGTGGGATCGCACACGGCCGGCGTCTGAGTCCTCGAGCAGCTCTGTGGCGAAGTCTCCCCATGAGACGACCTCGGCTTCGGCGATCTTCCGGTCGTGCAGCAGTTCCCAACCAAGGACGGTCGTCGCCTGCTCGAGCTTGAAGATCTCCATACCGCTCGCCCGCTTACCTGGGTCGAGAAGGCTTATCGCGCCCAAGACTTCCCCACGTGGGCAAGCCACCGCCACCCATCTGTCGATGTCGAAGGTCGCGATTGCGTGCGGGGCCTCGTCGGGGATTGGGCGCGCGGGCCAAGGTACGTCGGTGTTGCTACGTCGCTCTTCCAAGCCGCTTGTCGCGATGACACGTCCGGCCGGGTCCTGGGCGATCACCGCCATTCCGGTCTGCTGTTGAAGCACCCTCGCGATGCCAGGCGCGCCGTGACCGTTGCCCGCAGCCGCGATGAACTGGCGGAAGAGCGACGTGATTTCCTGGACTGCAGGCAGCTGCAAAAGCCCCGCCAGCGACTCCGCAACCCCCGACTCGGAGTTCCCCACGGAAGGTAGGGTACCGGCTGTTGTCACGTGTGCCGTCGCGGATAGCTCCGGCGAATGGGGGTGATTCGCGACGGTCATCGGTGAGTCTTGTCCGGTCATGATCGGGAGCGGTGAGGTATTCCGACATGTCGTGCCGAGGAACCTGGCCCGACAGGTTCAACTGTGCGTGCCGGCTCGACCGAGACGAGGCCCCGCCGCATCGCGGTGGATGCCACCTCTGTCCGGTTGGCGCAGTTCAGCTGCTTGAGGAGGTTGGCTACGTGGTGCTTGACCCCGTGGACGGAGATCCCGAGCTCCTCGGCGATGATCTTGTTCGTCGCGCCGTCGGCGACGAGTTTCAACACCGCCTGCTCGCGCGAACTGAGCCGCACGGAAAGCGTGTTTGGGGAACCTCGCATTTGGCCCAGCAGGAACTCGGCCATGGGAGCCGGCATCGGGAACTCCCGCTCGTTAAGGCGGGTCAGAAGTGCCCGGAGCGTTGACGCCGAAAGCTCCTCTTCGAGGAAGAATCCATCGACGGGCAACCCTGCGGCGACGGCCAGATGAGTGGCTTCGATATCGCGCAACATCAAGGCGATCCTGGTCGGTGGCCTAGGCGGCCGACCTGCCGTCTCCAGCTCTCCAGGAGCGGACGTGCCGCCGAGGATCGCGATCGCGCTGAAGGCGGAGCTACCGGCCAGGTACGCCCACGCTTCAGGGACCGAGCTGAAACCCTTCAGGTCCCTTGCCCACTGCATTGTCTGGAGCATCTCGACGAGGCCGAGCCTCATGACGTCCCGGTCGTCGCAGACGACTACGGCGCGGGTCACGGCTTCTCCGGGACGCAGGCTTGTCGCTGTCGTGCGTGTCATTTTGGGGGCTCTGATCTCCGCGTGCCCCATCCCCTGCCGCCTTGAGCATGCGTGCTGGACGCCAATCGGTGGTGTCAAGTGCGTGGTTATGTGGGTCGGCGGCTGGACGGCGCGATGGCTCGCACGCGGAGGAAGTGGAGAGGGCCCCCGCAGTGCGGGAGCCCTCTCCCTACTTCCGACGGCCCGAGCTTCGAGCCGTTCTAAGGGATGTTGCTAGTGACTAAGAGTTGCCTTAGGACGTGGCTCCGTTGGTGAAGGTCACCAAGTTGAGGCCAACACCAGGTTCGACGGTGATCCCGTCCTCAGGTGGTACGCCCAGTGTCGGTTCTCCCGCCCAGCCGGCGCCGGAGTAGGTGATACCGGTGACTGCTGCTGGTGGGGGTCCCGTGATGGACTCTTCGGTGATCGTGACGGAGTACGGGTCACCATGTGAGTCCACGGCAGGTGGACCGTAGAAGGTGTTGGTGCACGCCACACCGGTCGGGTCACCGCTGCTGGTCACGGGGAGCAGTACGGACCCCTCGCCGCCCAACGGGTACCCTTCTATGGCCGCGTCGGCCACCCCCGCGAACGTGTCGATGGACGACCAGGAGAAGTCGACCGTCTGGCCGCCGAGATTGTCGTCAGACGCGGACTCCAAGGTGCAGATCTTGAACTGCGTCGGGTCCACTGCGTTCACGAAGTCCACTTCCGTCGTGTTCGCTGCGCCACCGTAAGGCACTGACACGCTCGCCGGGTTGTTCGCCGGCTGCCCAGAGGCTGCGGCGTTCAGGAGCCGAATCCCACCTGGGTCGATTGCGCTCACCGTCGAGATGCCCTCGAGGTAGAAGTCCCCCATGCCCACTGTTGGCACCGAGGGGACATTTAGTTCCTGAACCGTCGCCGTTCCTGCCGGGACCGCCATCGGAGCCGAGCACGCGTCACCGATCGTTTCGCGGTCAGTGCCCAGAATGGGTGAAAGCGTGAACGTCGAAGTGAACGTGCCATCGGTGACCGTGAAGGTCGCGGAGTTCTTCCCGTTGTCGTACCACTTGGGGTCGAAGTACTTGCAGACCTCGATGGAACCCATCGGGAGATTCCAGAACCGAGCGTCCGCGTATCCGTCGGTTGTCGGTGGCACGGTGAGGATGGCCTCAGTAGCCGTGCTGCCGTCGTTGAATGTGTCTGGGGTGATGAGGACGCCCGACACTGAAACGTACGGCGCAGTGAGGCTCGGAGCGGCACCTGCTACCACGGCTCCTTCCTCGCTGACATCGACCACCGAGCCGACCGGAATGGCGCCAGAGACCGAGCAGGCCTCCCCGGGATTCGCCACAGCCGTGACATAGTCCGTTTCACCCCCGGTGAAGGTCGCGACCGCCAGGTTCTGAGTCGGGGGCGTGAACGTCCAACTAACGTCGTATGCGAAGGACGTACCCGCCAGCGAGCCCATGTTGTTCGCGAGGTCCTTGCAGACCTTGATCGAGTTCATGTTGGTGCTGTTGGTGAAATAGGCAGTCGTCTCCAGGCCCGCGGTCACGGTGAAGTTTGCGCCCGTCGTGGTGACCGAGCCCGAGACCAGATTGTCCGTAGGCCACGCATACACGTCACTGAGCGAGTACGCCGGGGCCTCTGATCCCTCAGCCACCGTCACTGTGCCTGCCGGTACCGTGATGGGGCCAGTGCAGACTTGGCTACCCGCACCCTCCGGCAGTGTCAGTGTCGGGCTTGCGTCGACCGTAGTATCCGAGGTGATCGTGAACGAGAAGGTGCCTTCGACATATTTGTCACCTGCCGTCTTGCAGACCTCGATGTAGCCAGTCGTCCCAGTGGCGCCCGGGTCCGGGTTGGTCACAGGCGGCGTACCCCCGCCTGAGCCGCTCGGAGGCGGCGTGCTCGGACCTGGGTTGATCGGAGGCACAGGAGCGGGAGTTGAAACCACGACCACCAGCTTCGTGTTCTTGAACAGGATGGTCGCAGACTTACCTGCCGCGAGCCTGAAGGCGACCGTCTCGCGCGTGAGAGACGAGCTCACTTCGGCCGATGCCGGGCTCACCGCGATGGCGGAAAGACTCCGGTACAACGGCGGTGCCGAGATCTCGGTGACGTGGTTGACGCCGATCTTGGCCTTGAACACCCCATAGGAACCCTTGAAAGACACTGCGATTCCGTTCAGCGTGAAGCGGAATGCCCCGGGAGCGGAAACGCTGATCTTGACTGTCGGGTTGGCCAGTTTCTTTGCCGTGGCACCTGCGCTGGCTGCTGTGCCAGCTACCAAGGCGCTGCTGCCGATGGCGATGACAGGTGCCATAAGCAGCAATAGAGCGGAATGCCTCCGCGTTTTCTTATGCACAATGTTCTCCTCGCATCATTTGTCTCCCCGCCGTTGCCCGCGTTTTACGGATCCGGGTTCGGGAGCATCCCCCCCCGCACCGGGGATCCGGTGCGGGACTCAGTTGTAGCTGGCAGCGAACTGCTAAAAGTGCTGCTCCTGCAGTATTTATGGGTTTCGACCTGCTGTCTTGGTGCAGAGTGCACAAAGACGCGGTTGTAGTTTCCCCCAATTCGTGGCAAGGTCCTGACAGAAGATCCTGCCACGGGCGAGGGCGCCCTTCTGACCAGCCAAATGGTTAGGTGATGCTCCTGACCGCGGCGATAATTGCCTAGCCGCACCTCACGGCAAACAACTTACGGCCCGAACTTGGCACCGTCACTATAGGAGACTGTCACACCACAGAGAGAGGTTGAATATTGGCGGGGAGGACTACTAGTGGCGACTCAAATACTAAGAGTGAGCTAGGGCACGCGAAGGTGCGCACTTCGCAACGGACTGGAAACGAAGATTGTTTCGTGGATCCTGCGCGCTCACATCCGCGACGGTCACCTCGAGGAGGCTGACTCTCTGCATCGCGTCGAGTGGCGACGTAGCGGTGCCGGGCTGGCCCGTACCCGACTCGCCGTTCGGCGCCATCGGACACTGGCCGATCAAGGAAGGGTTCGAGGGCTCGGACGATCCCGATGGCGCCTGGACATCTGGCGCCGGATAGGTGAGGACGTCGGTGGTGGGGACAGGCGACTTGTGGGAGGCGTGGGGATCAGGACGCGCTGGGCCGGAATCCGTTCCATCCGGCTGCCGAGTCGTTGGCACGTCCCGTGGCACCAGGTGTCCGGCGGAGTGCCGCCCGGGACGCCTCGGCGTCGAGACGGGCGTCTTCGCGCGCAGTCTTGCGATCCTCTGAGGCCATCCACTGGAAGTAGATCGGGATCACGGCAGCGACTGTGAGCAGCTCCGACAGCACCCAGAGGACACCGGCTCCCGCGTGAGTGCTCGACAGGCTGTACATGGGTGCGATCGTTTGGCGCGAGCTGAGAAGGGCTATGGCGAGGAATGACTCAAGTGGGACGCCAATTAAGAGGTTGACCATCCGGAGGGGATAGCTGGCCCCCCACCTGGGGATCGGGTCCAACCCGATCATCGGCCACCAGAACAGCGTCGCGCCGAAGAGAAAGCCCAGGTTGATCAGATCCATCAGCCACATGTGGTTCATCGCGAAGCCGATGAGCGGCGTGAGGAAGAAAGCGAGCATG
The DNA here is from genome assembly GCA_050015175.1 of Acidimicrobiales bacterium. Classification (GTDB taxonomy): domain Bacteria; phylum Actinomycetota; class Acidimicrobiia; order Acidimicrobiales; family Bog-793; genus Fen-455. The sequence goes on from JBEKBX010000029.1 coordinate 24,279, forward strand.
ACGCCGTAGTAGAGCACCCAGACAACGAGCGGATGCGAAAGGACCGCGAAGCCCTTGCTGTGGAATATGCGGAGCCAGATGGTCTTGGTTCGGCGGTTCGAGGTTTGCAGGATCAGCGTCATGGGAGCGCCCATCGACAGCAGCGCCGGGGCGATGATCATGAGGAGAAGGTGCTGGACGACGTGCGCCTCGAAGTAGGAGCCAGTGAGTGTCGCGACAGGCGACTGGAGTGCAAGGTCGACTGTCACGAGGCCGACGAAGAAGGAGGCGGTTCGCTGGGCCCTCCACTTGCGCCCGCGAGTTGCGAGCGCCCAGTCGGCCCGGAGGTACCAGATTCCTGCGGCGATGCACGCCGCGAGGATGAGCAGCGGGAAGGGCCCGAACTGCCAGTCGAGCAGGGCGGTGTGCAGATTGAAATAGACCCTTTCCATGGGTACCCCGGGCACGCCTCCAAGGGTAATGCCGCTTTCCGCCGAGTCGGCACTGTGGCCGTCGGGGGGAGAGGATCCCTCACGCGTTCGTGACTCGCACCTGTCTCATCATGTGTTTGGAGGAGCCAGGCGCTCTGGCCACCAACCGAGCCGACCGTGACGCGTAGGCTGATACGGCACGGGGCTGTAGCTCAGCTGGCAGAGCACCTGGTTTGCAACCAGGGGGTCAGGGGTTCAAATCCCCTCAGCTCCACCGACCGACCCTCCCGCAGCTCTACCATGACATGCCTATTAGTTAGTACCCACGCCCAAAAGAATGCGTGTAAGGCCGGCAGTAGAGAGCCGTCATCGTCGGCAGTCATCGTCGGCAGCAGGGCCCGCGGTGCACTCTCGGAAGTACAGCTGAACTGCATCACGGGCTCCCAGGAGTTCATCGAACGGAGGTCGAAAGACCGCCCCGCCGAGGCGATCCCGGTGAACTCATAATTTCTCAAAGATCGCCAGATTCATCTGCCTCCGCTGGTCCGGTGACAGCTTCAGGTACAGCTTCTGCGGATCGGCCAACACTCGCGCTGAGATTGCGGGTATAGACCACATCCGGACAACGGTAGAAGTACAGGTGCCTAGAGTCGGCTTCCGCCGCGCCGATTCCACCATCGCCCGCTACCTAGACCCTCGCCTAGAATTCCAGGGGCTTAGAGACGATCTGCTACCTAGACTTTCGTGCCGCCCCAGCTCCGGCAGCGCCCGCATGAGCTGACCCAGGATCGCGAGCCCCCTCCGGCTGAGCCCGCTCGTGCTTCAGGCCTCGAACACGTACGCCCGACCGGCAGCCTTGGCATGGTCGTCGGCACCCGCGACGGCGCTCGTGCCCGAGATGGCCACGGAGCCGCCGAAGCCATCACCGGCGACGGTGCCGGAGCCCTTCAGTTCGGCGGCCTGCTTCCAGCCGCTAGCCGTGTTGGTGAATAGGTACGCCTGCCCGGCCTCCTTGGCGAAGACTGGTGCACCTACAACGATGGTCGTGCCCGACATGGCCAGCGAGTCGCCGAAGTAATCACCGGCGACGGTGTCGGAGCCCTTCAGTTCGGCGACCTGCTTCCAGCCTGCCCCCGTTTTCGCGAACACGTACGCCCGACCGGCATCCCTGGCGTAGCCCGATGCACCCACGACGGCGCTCGTGCCCGAGGTGGCCACCGAGTCGCCGAAGTAATCACCGGCAGCAGTGTCGGAGGCCTTCAGTTCGGCGGCCTGCGCCCAGCCGGCCCCCGTTTTCGCGAACACGTACGCCCGACCGGCATGCCCGGCATGGCCCGATGCACCCACGACGGCGCTCGTCCCCGAGGTGGTCACCGAGCCGCCGAAGAGGTCGCCGGCGACTGTGTCGGAGCCTTTCAGCTCGGCGGCCTGCGCCCAGCCGGCCCCCGTCTTCGTGAACACGTACGCCCGACCGGCAGCCTTGGCGTGGCCGTCGGCACCCGCGACGGCGCTCGTGCCCGAGATGGCTACCGAGTCTCCGAAGCCATCACCGGCGACTGTGTCGGAGCCCTTCAGCTCGGCGGCCTGCTTCCAGCCGGCCCCCCTCTTCGTGAACACGTACGCCCTGGCCAAGCCCGGTGCACCCACGATGGCGGTCATGCCCGAGATGGCAACCGAGTAGCCGAAGTAATCACCGGCAGCGGTGTCGGAGCCCTTCAGTTCAGCGGCCTGCTCCCAGCCGGCCCCCGTCTTCGTGAACACGTACGCCCGACCGGCATGCCCGCCATAGCCTGGCGCACCCACGACTGCGCTCGTGCCTGAGGTGGCCACGGAGTAGCCGAAGTAATCACCGGCGACGGTGTCGGAGCCCTCCAGCTCCGACAGGTGGGTTCCGATCGACGACGCGGCTCGTGGACTTGCTGCGACCGCTGTGGCGGTACTCCCCGAGAGTGCCAGCGAGATCGCTCCCGCTGCGATGAGGCTGGCTATACAGGACCTACGCATGTGACGCCTCCGATCATGGGCTCACGCCTCAAGGACCTCCGAGCAGTCATCCTGCACCTCGGGTGAGCTCCTCGCCAGATCGACATCCTGCGCGCCGGGGCCGCCCGGTCGTTGTCCTAGCTCCCAGCCCCTACGCCATCACGTGGGCGAACGTGGGCGCCTGTGCGCCGTGCGTGCAGCCCTCCCTGTCTCAACTGCGTTCTCGTCGTCCCTGCGGCGTCTCGCGGGGTTCTCCCTGGTCCGGGCGCTGTGGCCCCGTTCCTGTCCCCGGTTTCTGGCCCGACGTCGGCCGCGTCTCCCTCTCTATGAAGAGGGGCCGGTTGTCAAGGATTGGGGGACGTGCGCCAGCTTTCTTGGCGCTGGGGAGCCGGAGTCAAGGGTCCGGCCGGGGCGTGGACGGCACAAATAGCGAGCGCGATGAGGAAAGTTCCACGGCAGCCGGATCCCTTGACTCCGGCGGGATGAAGGTTGTCGCCAGCCATCATGGACTCCGTGCCGTAGCGTTGCTGCGGCACCTGGTTGCTTCCTGCCTCCCGGCCATGGTTGGAGCGGTGCTCATCTCTCTATCGCCAGCTTTGGTGCTGGACTATGCCGGTGGGAGGCTCGCTCCGGTAGCGCATCTCTCTCCAGGGCTGTCAAGCAGCCAGGGGACACCCGGGCGCCTGCCGAAACGAACAGTCGACGATCGTGGTCATGCGGCCGCCTTCGAAGCTTTGAGTCCGGCAGGGGCGAAGACCTCGCCAGTCGTGAGCATGTGCCAGATCGCTTCGGCGAGGCGACGGGCCAGGTCGACCCGGGCGACCTTCTTTCCTCGCTGGCGGCCGAGGCGGCGGGCCATGTACTGGTAGCGCTCGGCGTAGAGGGGATGACTGGCGGCGTGGGTGGCGGCTTCGATGAGGGCCCAGCGCAGGTACTTGGGCCCATTCTTCGACAAGGCGCCGCGGTGGTCGGACTGGCCAGACTGGTAGACCCGCGGGCACAGTCCGGTGTAGCCGCACAGTTTGACAGGGCTGGCAAAGCGGCTTATGTCTCCGATCTCAGAGGCGATGGTGTAGGCGAGCACCCAGGAGATCCCCGGCACGCTGAGCAGAAGCCGCACGTAGGGGTGGTCGGCCCCTTCGGCCTTGAGTTCGTTCTCCAAGGTGGCGATCTCGAAGTTGAGCGTGTCGATGAGACGAAGTGCTGCCTCAAGGTCTCCGAGCCAGGGCTCGGGGAACTGCAGGCGACGCAACAGGTCACGGCCCTTGAGACCGAACAGGTCGGCGACCGGGCAGGGATGACCGAATGTGACCAAGGTGGCGTGGACCCGGTTCTTTAGTGCCGTGCGGTGGCGGACGAGATGCAGCCTCCAGCGGGCGAGCTCGCGGGCACTGCGTGTGGCCGGATCCGGTAGCCAGATCGAGGGGACGAGATCACGACGCGAGAGCTCGGCGAGAACCCAGGCGTCGATCCGGTCCGTCTTGCAAGCCAACGGAGCAAGGCCCTTGACCTTGGCGGCATCCGCGATCTCGACCTGCCAGCCCTCGAGCTCGAGTGTGTCGTGAACGAAGCGGGCTCCGTTCATCGATTCGATGACCGCTAGTACCTGTCTCCCTCCTGGAAGAAGGGCCACCTTGCGTACGAGGCCGCGGAGGCCGTCCAGGTCGGGCGGGACGCTCATCGTCGACACTGTCGAGCCGTTCTCGGCCAACAGGTGCACCTCCAAGGACCTTCGTGACAGATCCAGTCCAGCGTGCAACATTGGTCATTGCCTCCCTTGGTGATGGGGTGATCGGTGACAACAACGCTGTCACCGAGGGAGGCCCCTCTTCATGGCATTCTCTCCCTCCCAGGCAGTCAGGGACTCGAACCCTGTACGCCTTCTCTCTCCGACAGGGGTGGTCGGGTCTCCACCTAACCTCCAATCCCGGCCGCGGATTGTCCACAGCCTTGCCTTGGCCGGTTCCGACCAGCATCCGGGCTGGCTGTCTCGCCGTTCTCCCTGCACACCACACTGGTCGGGTTTCCGCCCACCCTCTCTCCTATCCCGCCCGGGATCGGACACAACGCCCGATCGGCGTCGCATCATTAGGCTCACGGTTAGGCGAAGCTTGTACGCAGGCGCGTTTGCCCGAGCTGTCTACCAGTGGCCGGGAGCGGGCAAGGCGAAAAGTGACCAGGGGGACCAAATGGTTGCATCGTTCGACACCAAGCCGATTCGCGACACGGGGTGCGGTGACGATCCCGGGAGCCGTCTATGGGGCTGGAGGAGGGAAGTGAGACTGCTACCGGTGGCCCTGCTGGCTCTTCTCGCTTTGCTGACCACCTCGGTCGGGACGACGATTCCTGCCGGGGCAAGTTCACCGACATTGCCCACGGCGGCTTGGACGCGACTCTCTCCAACCGCCAGCCCCGCCGCTCGGAATAGTGCGTCCATGGCCTACGACACGGCCACGGGAGGCATCGTCCTGTTCGGAGGATCCGCCAACAGCAACGACCTGAACGACACGTGGACCTTCAACGGCACGACCTGGGCGCAGCTCTCCCCGACAACGAGCCCACCCGCCCGGGCGTACGCCTCCATGGCCTACGACCCGGCCACGGGGGGCGTCGTCCTGTTCGGGGGCTCAGGCACGAGCAGCGACCTCAGCGACACGTGGACCTTCAACGGCACGACCTGGGCGCAGCTCTCCCCGGCTACCAGCCCACGCGCGCGGGACGGCGCCTCCATGGCCTACGACCCGGCCACAGGGGACATGGTCCTGTTCGGCGGTTCCGCCAACAGCAGCGACCTCAACGACACCTGGACCTTCAACGGCAAAACCTGGACGCAGCTCTCCCCGGCCACCAGCCCCCCTGCCCGTTGGTATGCCTCCATGGCCTACGACCCGGCCACGGGGGACATGGTCCTGTTCGGCGGTTCCGGCAACAGCAGCGACCTCAACGACACCTGGACCTTCAACGGCACGACCTGGACACAGCTCTCCCCGGCCACAAGCCCCCCTGTTCGGGACAGCGCCTCCATTGCCTACGACCCGACCACGGGGGACATGGTCCTGTTCGGCGGTTCCGCCAACAGCAGCGACCTCAACGACACCTGGGTCTTCAACGACACGACCTGGGCACGGCTCTCCCCGGCCACAAGCCCCCCCGTTCGGGACAGCGCCTGCATGGCTTACGACACGGTTACCGGGAGCATCGTCCTGTTCGGGGGGGAGTCCAACAGCGTCAACCTCAGCGACACGTGGACATTCGTGCAGACCACCGTCTCCCTCATCCAGGGCAGCCCGACCTCGGCGACCGTCACCTACGGTGCCGGCTACAGCGGCCACAGCCTCACCGTGACCAACTCGACTGGGACCGTCAGCTACACAGAGGCCAGCTCGACCGATTCCACCGACGTCGTGGTCAGCAGCACCGGTGTGATCAGTGCAGCCACTTCGCTTGCACCGGGCACATACATCGTCGTCGGCGGCGACAGCGACATCCACGGTGACACCGGCATGTGGATATTCAGCCTGACAATCGGCAAAGCGCCTCAGACCATCGCTTTCACCTCGACCGCACCCTCCAACGCCACCGTGAGCGCCACTTATGCAGTAGCGGCAACCGGCGGGGCCTCTGGTAACCCTGTCACTTTCAGCACGACGTCGGCGTGCACCGTATCGGGCTCGACGGTGACTTTCATTGGCGTAGGCACCTGCGTCATCGACGCCAACCAGGCCGGCAACGCGGACTATCTCACGGCCGCCCAGGTCCAGCAGTCCGTCACGGTCGGCAAGGCTTCCCAGACCATCGCTTTCACCTCGAACGCCCCCTCCGACGCGACCGTTGGCGACACGTATACGGCGAAGGCCACCGGCGGGGCCTCCGGCAACCCGGTCATCTTCAGAACCAGCTCCGTGTGCACCGTGTCGGGGTCGACGGTCAGTTTCATAGCCGTGGGCACGTGCGTCATCGACGCCGACCAGGCCGGCAACGCGGACTATCTGGCGGCCGCCCAGGTCCAGCAGTCGGTCACAGTCGGCAAGGCTCCCCAAACCATCACCTTCACCTCGCGCGCCCCCTCCGGCGCGACCGTGGGCGCCACGTACACAGTGAAGGCCACCGGCGGTGCCTCCGGCAACGCAGTCAGCTTCAGGGCGAGCTCGACTTGCACGGTGTCGGGTTCGACGGTGCGCTTCACAGCCGTGGGCACCTGCGTCATCCACGCCAACCAGGCCGGCAACGCGGACTATCTGGCGGCTGCCGACGCCCAGCAGACCATCACCGTCGACAAGGGACTCCAGACCATCACTTTCACCTCGAGGCCGCCTTCCCACGCCACCGTGGGCGCCACATACAGGGTCACGGCCACCGGCGGGGCCACCGGCAAGCCGGTCACCTTCAGCACGACGTCGATGTGCACGGTGTCGGGCTCGACGGTGCGCTTCATCGCGGTGGGCAGGTGCGTCATCGACGCCAACCAGGCCGGCGATGCGAACTATCTCGCCGCCACGGAGGCAACTCAAAGCTTCAGGATCGCCAAGGGCACTTCCAAGACCACGCTCAAGCTGTCGACACGCAAGGTGACCTACGGGAACGAGCAGGTCGAGCGTCTGTCAGTCATCGTCTCGCCGCAGTTCGCCGGCTTGGCACCGACCGGTAGGGTGACGATAAGCAAGTCGGGGACCATCTTGTGCACGACAGCGCTCTCGTCGGGCAGGGCAATGTGCACGCTGTCGCCCTACAAGCTCCGGGCGGGGACCTACCGCCTTGTCGCCAGATATGGCGGCAGTCCGGACTTCAAGGGCTCCACCTCAGCCGGGGAGACCCTCAAAGTCGCCAAGTGACAGCCGGTGGCTCGTTGAAGGACATCTCCGGGCTGAACCACGTTTGGCCTGTCGACGACACGCCGGATTCGCGCTTGTTGTGCACGAGACCGGTCGGTCACGTGGTCGAGTGTGCGTTCCCGCCCTCGGAAGAGGAGGACCTTACCTGGGGCGACGGCGGAACCGACTAGCTAGCCCAGTTGCTCGCTGGCGAGCTTGGCTCCCAGTTTGAAGGCCTCCTCATTGAGAGGGATCATGGCGCACTTCTGCCTCAAAGTGGCGCGGATAGCCGTGAGGAAGGTCTCCTCTGGAAAGACTTTTGTTGCTCCCTGTAAGGCGCCGAGGGCGACGACATTCTTCACCAGTACGGCACCGAGATCATTGGCGACGCTGGTGAAAGGTACCGGCACCGTCGTGACCCCGGGGGCGAGGCCCTCCGGCGGGACACTTATGACGGAGCTGTCGTAGATGACCATCCCAGTCGGCTGCACGGTCGGGCCGAACTTCGCGAGGCTTGGAGCGTTGAATGCCACGAGCACGTGGGGACGTGGTGCGGCCGGGGACATCACCTCCTTCAGGGCAACATGCACGTCGGCGTAAGACGTGCCGCCGCGAGATTCGGGGCCATAGCTCGGGATGTGTGTCGAGTCATACCCTTCGTTGATCGCGCCGCGGGTGAGGATCATCGCTGCGGTCTGAGCGCCATCGCCACCGGAGCCCGCCAGTTTGAAGCTGATGTCCTCCGGGTCGATGTGTGCTGGGAATCCGTCCGCGAAACGGGGAGGTCGTTCCGTGGTCGCGCCCAGCGCCGTCAGCGCCTCCTCCGCATCGAAGGTGGCGGTCGGTATGACCGGGAAGGCCTGCCCGTCCGTGGTGTCCTTCTTCACCCCGAGTGGGAATATCGGCTCCATGTTCTCCTTTACCCACTCCTCCGCGGCCTCTGGTTCGAGACCGAGGTGGACGGGGCACTCGGAGAGGACCTCGACGAAGGCAAGGCCGGCACCGGAGACCTGCAGTTCGAGTGCCTTCTTGATCGAGCGCTTGGCATGAGTCCGGCGCCTGTTGTCGTAGAGCGCGACCCGCTCGACGTAAACGGGCCCGTCGAGACCCGATATCAGTTCCGCGATCTTCATCGGCTGGCCGGCGAATTGAGTCCGGCCTTTCGGTGTGGTGGTTGTTCGCTGGCCGATGAGGGTCGTGGGAGCCATCTGGCCGCCGGTCATGCCGTAGATGGCGTTGTTGATGAAGATGAACGTGATCGGGATCCCGAGTTGCGCCGTGCTGACGATCTCGGCGAGACCGATCGACGCCAGGTCGCCGTCTCCCTGATAGGAGATCACGATCGAGTCCGGGTTCGCGGTCTTGTGGCCGATCGCGACCGCCGGGGCGCGGCCGTGCGGAGCTTGCGAGTTCCCAACATCGAAGTAGTAGTACCCGAACACCGAGCAGCCGACCGGCGAGACCAGGACGGTGCGGTCCTGGACCCCGAGCTCGTCGATGGCTTCAGCGAGGTACTTCTGTGCCAGGCCGTGCCCGCAGCCAGGGCAGTAGGTCGTCGAGTGGGCATTGACCCCCTCGCCATCGGCGTGGCGTTCGAACTCGCGGTAGAAGACCGAGGTCGTCATCAGCGCACCTCCTGGAGTCCTAGCACGTGTTCCACGATCTCACCCTGCGACGGGAGGACCCCGCCCATGCGACGCACGTGGCTCATCGGCGGTGGGATGTAGACATCCGCGTGGCTCAGTGCCAGTCGCAGCTCGTCTTCCAGCTGACCGCTGCTCGCCTCGACCACGACGAGGCGCTTCACGCGGTCGAGCAGACCGCGGAGGGCCTGGATGGGGAACGGCCACAAGGTGATGGGGCGGAAGAGGCCCACTTTCAGCCCCTCTTGGCGCAGCTCCCTTATCGCACCCTTCGCGAGCTGAGCCGGTGTGTTGCAGGCCACGAGGAGGACGTCGGCGTCGTCGCACCTGTAGAGGTCAGCCCTCTGCTCCTCGGCATTCATCCGTTCGTACTTTTCGTTCAGGCGGATGTTGTCCTGTTCGAGGCCCACGTCCGACAGGTTGAGTGAGCACATCAGGTTGCCCCGGTGCGAGTGGTCGCCGAACACCGCCCACTCAGGGATCCCCGGTACCACCATCTCGCTCGGCAGCCGCACCTTCCCGGTCATCTGACCGAGGAAACCGTCGCCGACGATCACGACGGGGTTGCGGTACTTGAAGGCGAGATCGAATGAGAGAATCGCGATGTCCAGCATCTCCTGTGGCGTCGCAGGGGCCAGCACGATGGCGTGGGTATTGCCGTGACCGAGGCCGCGGCAGACCAGCTTGATGTCCGCCTGTTCGGGGCCGATGTTGCCCAGTCCCGGCCCACCGCGCATGACGTTCACGAACACAGCGGGAATCTGTGAGCCGATCATGTACGAGATCCCCTCCAGCATCAGGCTGAAACCGGGGGAACTAGTGAAGGTCATGCAACGCTTCCCTGCGCCGCCGGCGCCGTACATCATGTTGACGGTCGCAACCTCGCTAACTGCCTGGATGAAGACGCCGTTGAGGTCGGGCAGCACCTTCGCCATCAGCTCAGCGCCCTCTGTCGATGGTGTGATCGGGTATCCGAAGACGTGGCGGCAGCCCGCGAGGACGGCACCGACCGCAGCGGCGTACGTTCCCTTGACGACGAGCGGCTCCCGCTCAGGCAGCGGAACCTTGGTGTCCGGGCGGGGCTCCGGTTTTGGCGCATCGGAGGGCCGGGGGCCCAGAACCGTGGCCGGGTCCAGCAACTCGAAAGCCGCCTCGTCGCCTTGCGGGCGGAGACCATAGGGCTCGGGGCAGGCGTCGTAACAGAGACCGCAACCGTTGCACTGCGAAAGGTCGAGAATGATCGGGACAAGTCCTGTAAGAGGGTTGATCTCGGTGCCCATGGTGATACAGCCCCTGGTGCACGAGCTGATACAGCGTCCACAGCCCTTGCAGTACTCCGGCACGACGAAGGGCTTGGGTCGTTCAGCCACCCTGGTCACGGCGTTACCTCCTGCAGGGCCTGGCATCCTGCCACGCGAATGTTTCCGGTACCCGTGTTGCCTTGGCCATAAGCGCACGCCTGCAACCTCGTGGGAGCGGCGCAACTCGGGCCGAGCGCAAACCGTGGCACGCCCGTCACCTGTGAAAACGGATCCCGGACGTAGTGCGAGGTGCTCCTTGGGCCACCAGAGCGGAACAGGGCGTACTCACCATTTCCATCTTCGACCCGCGGGCTTGGGCAGGCAAGGCCTTTATGTCGCCGTCGGCCGGGCCGAAAGACTCTTTTCCACAGGGCAGCATCTCCGACGGCGTCGGGCGGCAGACAGGCTTGACCAGGGACGGGAGAAGAACTCCGAGTGCCTTTTGACCCTACAACTCCTGCGGCAAGTGCAGGAGACTGAAGGAGTGGAAGGTCTGCGACCGGGACTCGGCGCGTGAGCGAGACGGGCGCCGAAGTCTCGGAGGAGGTTGTGCGTATCAGCCGTCGCGTCGGGGATCACAACCTCGAGGCCACTGGTGCCGACGGTCTCGATGCCGTGCTGCGGGAACGAGCGCGTGAGGCGCAGGCAGCGCTGGACGCGTTCTTGCACCCACACTCGATCGCCGTAGTCGGGGCCAGCTCTGATCCGAACACGATCGCGGGCTTGCTCTTTTCCAACCTGGTCGACAGCCACTTTGGCGGGACTGTGCTGCCCGTGAACAAGAAACATCCATCGGTGCAGGGTGTCGCCGCCTTTGCGGATCTGGCTTCTTGCCCCGTTGTTCCCGATCTTGTTTTCGTCTGCGTGCCGGCACCCGCGGTTCCTGCGGTGGTCGCCGAAGCCGGTGCCCTCGGCGTCAAAGCCGTGTGTGTGATCTCGGCCGGGTTCGCGGAGACGGGGCCAGACGGAGCTGTCCTGCAGGCCGATCTCATGTGCGAGGCCAGGGCGCACGACGTGAGGCTCGTCGGCCCGAACTGCACGGGGATACTGGCCGGCACGGGCGACACGAGGTTCAATGCGACCTTCGGCAGGGCTGTCCCGATGCCGGGCCGGATATCACTGGTGAGCCAGTCGGGCGCAATCGGGCTTGCCGTGCTGGAAGCCGCCGAGGTTCGCGGCCTTGGGATCGGGGCGTTCGTGTCGGTGGGCAACTGTGCCGACGTTGCCAGCAACGACCTGCTCTTGTACTGGGGCCAAGATCCCGGCACCGACCTGATACTGCTTTATCTGGAGGAGATCCGAGATCCGCTGTGGTTCACACGGATCGCCCGATGGGCCGGTGCTCGCGTCCCCGTCGTGGCGATGAAGGCGGGTCGAACGCAAGCCGGCTCTCGCGCGGCTGCATCGCATACAGCGGCGCTCTCCGGCGGTGACGTGGCAGTCGACGCCCTGCTTCACCAGGCGGGCGTGATCCGTGCTGAGTCCATCGAGGAGATGCTCGATCTCGCCATGATGCTGAGCTCACAACGGCGGTTTCGAGGACGACGGGTGGCGATCCTGACCAACGGCGGAGGTCCGGGCATTCTCGCGGCGGACGCCTGCGAAACCAGCGGGCTCGTCGTGCCCGAGCTCGATGAACTCACGGCCACGAGTTTGCGATCGCTGCTCCCACCCGAGGCGAGCGTCTCGAACCCGGTAGACATGATCGCCAGCGCCACTGCCCAGCAATACGGCCAAGCGATCCGCGTACTCGGGGCTGCGCCCGAGATCGATGCGCTGATAGTCATGTTCAACACGCCCTTGATCACTCGCGCGTCGGATGTGGCAACCGAGGTCATCGCCGCGCGCGCCGAGCTCAGTAGGGAGGTGCCCTTGATCACGGTGTTCATGAACCGGGAGGGCACGCCATCAGCTCTCCGCGAGGCAGGCATCCCTTCGTTCGCGTTCCCGGAGAACGCCGCACGCGCGCTCGGGCGGAGCATCGCATGGGAAGAAGGGCGCGGCCGCCCAGCCGGCAAGGTACTCCGTCCCGCCGTCGACGCCAAGCGGGTTGGTGGCCTGGTAGCCGCTGCTGCGGGTCATCGCTCGAGCGACGGTTGGCTCGCTGCAGCCGACGCGCTAGCGCTGCTCGATGCTTACGGCATCGCGGTGGCACGCTCCGTGCTCGTCCGAACTCCGGCCGAGGCGGAGGCGGCGCAGGCGGCGCTCGGTTGCACAGTGGCCGTGAAGGTCGCCGCCTCGATCCACAAGAGCGATGTCGGCGGTCTCCGGCTCGGAGTGACGACCCCTTCCGGGGCCGCGGACGCGATACGGGCGATTCGCGCCGATCTGGGATCGGCCGGGCTCGAAGCAGCGGCCACCGAGTTCCTCGTGCAGGAACAGATCGAGTCTGGACAGGAAATGATCGTGGGCGTGAACCACGACCCCCTGCTCGGGTCGCTCGTCATGGTGGGCTTGGGGGGCACCCTGGTCGAGTTGTTGGGGGACGTCGCGGCTCGAATCGCACCGCTTACCGAAGGCGACATCGAGGACATGCTGCAGTCGCTGAAGGCGTACCGGCTGTTAACGGGCTATCGGGGTGCGCCGGCTCTTGACGTCGGCGCGCTGCGCCGAATGCTCCACGGGGTCTCCGCACTCGTCGACGACCTGCCTGAGATCGCCGAGATGGACCTCAACCCTGTGTTTGTCCTCCAGAAGGGTGCCGTCGTGGCCGACGTGCGTATCCGCGTCGCAAACCTATCCTCTTCACCACCGCACTCAGCCGCTGGCTAGACGATAGTGCAGCACCTTTCCTGCCGAGAGCTCGATCAGCGCCCCGTGAAGGACACCTTCGGAGTAGGCGCTTCCGGGATTGATGCAGATGGTCCTGCCAAGCTTGGTCGTGCCACGCGACTCATGGATGTGGCCGTGCAGGCCCAGAGCAGGCTGGTATTTCTCGATCACTGCCCTCACCGCTTTTGAGCCGACTGGCCCCGTCATGATCTGACCGGCTTTCACGACCGGCTTGAGTGTGTCGTCGAGAACGGGAGCCACGTCCAGAGTTGTCCCGTAGGGCGGGACGTGGAAGTTGAAAATGCCGAGCCTGGGGTCCTTCAGCTGGATGATAAGACTCTCCAGGTGCGCTTCGAGATGCTCTTCGGTCATTTCACGAGGTGAGGCCCAGGGCGTCGGATTACTCCAGCCACACGACACCATCTCAAAGGTCTCGCCAACATCGACTACGCCGTCCTCGGAGTCGACAGCGGCGCTCGAGGCAGCGATCACATCTTTAAGGCGGGGCTCGTCGTCGTTGCCGAGCATCACGAACAGACGGATGCCGCTGTTCGCGAGCCGCTCTTCCGCCAGTGCCAGCCAACGACCGAACTCCTCGACCATCACAGAACGGAACAGCTCGGAGACCATCTCCGGGTCGTTTCTCAGGGCATCGAGCTCGTCACGTTCGACCCTATACGGATAAAAGCCACGGTTCCTGATCTTGGTCTCGACATCCTCCAGCTCTTCCTCGCTCAGCAGACGGTCCCCCGTGATCCGAGGAGCAAGGTAACCCCCGCTGGTCCTCTCTATGGGCAGAACCGCCTTGCCAGCCACGTCGCCGCCCATGATGAGAACGTTGGCCTCGAAGAACTTGCCGGCGTTCAAGAACTTGCGCCAGAGCCTTTCGGTGCCGTGAACGTCTGAGGCGTAGTAGACCAGCATGCTCAACGGACGACCTCCTCCGGGAGTTGGTACCACTTCTTGCGTCGGCCGACTTGTGCGCGGAGTTTCCAACCGACCGTCTTGGGAGCTGCCACGAGCCGGGCTTGCAGGTTCTCGATACTCGCGCTCAGCTTCGCGGCGACAGCATCGTCATTGACGCACTCGGGAACCAGGTCGCGAACTTTGTCCAGGTTGTCGTTGATTGTGGTGTAGAGACCCCAGTCGGCACCGCAGAGCTCATCCAGCCGCGACGCATTCAGGCGAAACGGACCGTCGCTGTCGGAAAGTTCGTGGTCGAACAGCAGCATGAGGGTGTCGTTCACGTCCTTGCGGTTGAGTTTCGCAATCTGCAGCTTGGTCAGCAGCAGCTCAGCTGCTGGCAGAGTGAAGTCCTCGACGTCCAGCCGCTCCTTCAGATCCAGGCGGTGGCACATGTCAAACACGTCGAGGAACACGTCGACCTGAAACTGGTTGTCCGGCGAGTGATAGAGGAGTCGTTTGGCACCGTGCATGGCATTGAAGGTGCGTTCCGGCAGGTAGCCGCGGGTCTCCAGAAGATCGCGAAGCTGACGTGACTGTCGTTTGTGCACCACGAAGTCCAGATCGGCGTATTCACGGCCGAACAGTGTCCTGGCCTCATCGCCGGCGCGCATCCAAAGCGCTACGCCTCCGATCAGACGCAGAGGCATGTCGAGGGCCGCCGCCTCAGTGACGAGGCGACGGCCCTCTTCGATCTTGCTCATATCGAACCCGGACACATCATCCTTTACTCGGGCGGAATCTCCTGGAACACCTTCGAGAACGACTGCGCGGCCCCTCCGCGCCGGCGAACCAGCCAAACGGCCAAGTACCAGACGATCGCGATGATCGGTGCGGAGAAAGCCTCGATCATCGACTTGGGCCCGACCGTGCCGCTGAACCCGGTGTGGATCGCCGTGTAGATGACGAATATCCAGGAGAGCAGGGAAACAGCAGCAATGTAGGTGATGGCCGGAACTCCGGCGAGTTTGGCGCGGGCCCACCGTGGAGCATCGCCATGGATCGCAGGACGACGCCACGGAGTAATCGCTGCCGAGAAAGACACGATGATGAAGGCGATACCCATCACGACGATGATGTTCAAGAGGTAGTTCCCGAGCCCCTGATAGATGTTCAAGTAGTTGAGCAATATCACCACCAGAGTGATCACCATCGTGGCGACGACAGGCGTGTGGAAGCGGTCAGAAACATCCGTGAGCTTCTGCGGCGCCAGGCCGTCGAACGACCACGCGAACAGGTTCCGGGTACCTGCCAGGAACCCGGCCGGGGTCCACCACAGAATCGACAACACGAAGCAGAAGGCGATGAACACCGCCAAGAAGTGCGGTCCCGGTAGGAATTCGGTCAATGACGCCAGCCAAGGCGCGAACGGAAGCGTCCAGTGAGCCGTTCCGCCGCCAAGTCCCATGTACGTCACGGAACCGAAGAAGTGGAATCCGTAGTACTTGTAGATGAGGCCCACACCGCCGACGAATGTGATTGCCGAGATGATCAAGCCGCCGATGATCGACGTGTTTGCGGTGCGTCCAACGTCCCTGATCTCTCCGGCTACGTAGCCGGTGAATTGGAACCCGACGTAGACCTGGAAGCAATAGACCATCGCATATATGGTCGCCAGCCAGCCGATACCGCCGAAGTTGTTGAAGCCGAGCTTGTTGGCCTGCGCGATGATGCCGGAGACGGTGGATCCGGAATGCGCGTCCCAGTGGGCCACAAATCCGCTGTGGGAGCCGAAGAGCATGAGCACGAACCAGATGAGCATGCCGAGCCAGACGATCCCGAATGTGACCGCCATGAATCTTGCCGCGGCGCGCACGCCGATGATCATCAAGCCACCGAAGAGGATGGTGAGCACGGTCGAGACGAGCATCATCTCGCCTCTCGAAGGATCCGTGAACAGGTGGTTGTGGATTCCTGCCACATAGGCGGCACCAGGCCCCACGACCGAGAGCATGAACGTGAAGTTGAACGCCACCCAGGTGAGATAGACGAACGTCAAAGTGAAGTTGCTCAAGAACCCGAGCGGCGGGCTGAGTACACGCGACACCCACACGTAGTCGCCGCCTGCACGCGGCATGACGATCGTGAAGTAGAGATAGACGAGGGCGAACGCGGTGACAAGCGGCGTCGCAAGCAAGAACGAGACGAACATGTTCGCGTGCGGCCAGAAGATGGGCGTGAAGCCCATGACCTCGGTGATGCCCACTGGCAGGAGCACCGCTGCGAGGACGATGTTCAGGGCGTCGAAGGGAGTCAGCTCGCGGACAAGCCCAGTCGAGTTCCTAACGAACAGGCCACCACCCCCTCCGCCTGGCATCTCGGCCTTAGCTGTTGTCTCCGTTGCCATGCTTCCTCCTTCCGGACCTCTTAGGTTCCCCCGTGATCGGCCTAATCACCCGCAAATCGACATGCGAGCCCGAAACGGCTCCACTGCATTCGTGCGCTTCCGGAGCGCGCTCTCCGACCTCCTTTGACTCGAAGGGCTTCAATCCATGAAGGCTCCGCCGTTCACTGACAACGCTTCGCCCGTTATGAAAGCCGAATCGGGACCGAGCAGGAAGGCGATGGCGCGAGCGACGTCTTCTGCCGTCTCGATTCGTCCCAGCGGTGTGTCTTTGATGTAGAGCTCGAACACCTGTGCAGGCGCTATCCCGCGCAGCTCCCCCTCCCACACGAGCTCGCGATCTTGCATGCTCGTGGCGACATAGCCCGGACAGACGCTGTTGACACGAATGCCGTGGGGAGCGAGCTCAAAGGCCATGGACTGGGTGAGTCCGACGACCGCGAACTTTGAAGCCACGTAGTGGGACAACCAAGGAATACGCCCCTGCTTGGCGGCCATGGAAGCCACGTTCACGATCGAGCCTGGGCGTTTCGCAGCCACGAGGCGCTTGGCGAACTCCTGTCCGCAGTAGAAGACACCTGTCGTGTTGACGTCCAGCATCCGGTGCCAGTCCGCATCCGGCATGTCGAGGAACGTGACGAACGAGGAAACGCCGGCGTTAGCGACGAGGCCGTCCAAGGGCCCGATCGCTTCTTCGGCCTCGTCCATGGCCTCGCGGATCGACTGTCTGCTCGTCACGTCAAGTGCGGTGCCGAAGCTGCCCAGTTCCTCGGCGACCCGTCGCGCGGCGTCCTCGTCGACATCCGTCACGGCGACCTTGAAGGCGCGTTCCGCGAGCAGGCGGGCGGTCGCCCTACCGATGCCGCTCCCAGCTCCCGTGACCAGCACGCTCATGACAAAACCTCCTTCAGCGCCGGATAGAGCGCTCGATACTTGGCGTAGTGACTGTCGTAGACGGGGTCGTGATGCGATTCGACGACCTCGGTGATCTCCACGAAGCGTTCGATTTCGCGCCAGTTCGAGAAGACGCCAACGCCGATGCCGGCGACGAATGCGGCGGCAACAGCCGAGCCGCTCCGCATTGCGATTTTCTCGAGCGGCAAACCGATGACATCGGCTGTGATCTGCGTCCACACCTTCGATTTCGATCCGCCGTCGGTGACGCGAACGTGGCGGGGAGTGTGCCCTCGTTCGGCCAAGACGTCGAGATGGTGGCGAAACCCAAAGGCGATGCCTTCGAGAACCGCGCGAAACAAGTTGCCACGCTCATGGGTGAGCTGCAGACCCACAAACGCGCCGGTGGCGTCCGGATCGTTGATCGGGGTCTTCTCCCCTAGGAAGTAGGGAAGTGCGATGACGCCACCGGCGCCTGGCCCGACGCGGTCAGCCTCAAGATCCAGCTGCGCCAGATCGGCTCCGTCGGCGAGGACGCGCTGGAACCAGCGGATCAGGCTGCCGCTCGTCGCCATGCAGCCGCTCATCATGTAGTGACCTGGCAGAAGGTGAAAATCGAGGTAGAGACGTTCGTCGACAAGGGGTTCGTCAACGGCCAGCATGATGTCGCCGGCACCTCCGAGCTTGACGAGCACGTCACCGTCGTCGAGGATCCCCGCCGCGAACGCGGAGCCAATATGGTCCGCCGAGCCGGCCACGACAGGCAGCCCTGCCGGCAGCCCGGTCTCGCGCGCAGCCTCCTCGGTCACGTGACCTATGACTTCCTGTGGCTGACGGATCGGAGGTAGGAGGTCCAGTCGGCCGCCCGAGGCGGCCACGATATCCTCGGCCCAGGATCCGGCGCGGAAATCGAACAAGCCCGTCTCGAGAGCCCAGTTGGCCTCGACGGCGCGTTCACCCGTCAGTCGCATGGCGATGTAGTCGTACGAGCCGAGCACCGTCCTTGTCTGTTGCCAAAGCTCCGGCTCGTGCTCGGCAAACCACAGGAACCGAGGGCCGGTCGCCTGCTGAGTGATGGCAGAGCCGGTCCGTTCCAGGACTCGGGCACCAGCCAGGCGCCGGTTCAGCTCCGCGACTTCAGTCCCCGATCGCGCGTCGTTCTGCTGGACCGACCAGCGCAGGGCACGGTTGCGTGCATCTAGCAAGATCGTGCACGGCACCATTCCGGTGACACCGACGGCAGCGATATCGGCACCGCGTCCCAGTTCCCGTGTGATCGCACAGACGTTGGACCACCATGCGTCGGGATCTTCTTCTGCCCACCCGGGCAGCGCGGAGTGCAGCTGCGACGGACGCTCCGCCTCAGCGACTGGACCCCGTTGCGGATCCAGCAGCAGGGCCTTGGTGCCTGTGGTCCCGACGTCAATTCCGAGCAGAAGACTCAAGGACGTGCCGCCTTCATGAAGCTCTGGACGCGCGCCGCGTCGACCGCGTTCCAGGTGTAGCCGTCCTCCTTGAGGTCAGAACCGACGATGATTCCGTCTGCAATCTCGAGGTACGAAGCCACGTTCGTTGACTTCACGCCCGTATTTGCGATTACCGGCGCCTCGCCATTGACGGCATCAGCGACCGTCCGCAAGGTGTCCATATGTACCTCTGCACTGGCCATGGGACCCGACACCAAGATGGCGTCCGCAAGACTCGAAACGACGACCGAGCGGGCGACCTCACCGACGCTTCGAGTGCCGGGTCGGCTTGCGAACTCCGGGGTCACATTCATGAACATCCCGACGTGGTCTGCATTGAGACGACGTCGCTCGCGAAGAAGATCGGCGGGGTCGGTGTTCCACAGACCCATGTCCGACTCGTAAGTCCCGGTCATCACTTCGCGCACGAAGGAGGCACCAGTGGCCGCGGCAACGGCGAGAGCGGCGCGCGGATCCCACAGGAAGTCGACGCCGAAGGGGCGGTCGGTTGGAGCGAGCTCAGCCACGACACGCGTCATTGCCGCGACGCCTTCGTAACCGGCATGGAACGAGTACGGACGGTCACCTTCGTTGCAGAACAGGAGGGCGTCGAACCCGGCATCGAGGAGGATCTCCAGATCTGCCTGAACATGCTTGACGTTTCCCTCCATTCCGGATTTCGCGTCGTAGAGTGGCGTTCCCAAGGTCGGAAGCAGATGCACCATGGCGATGAGCGGCTTCCGGTCGGCGAACAACTCATGAATGTCTTCCATCACACCACCACTACCTCCACGTGAGTCGACTCCAACGCAGCCACCTGCTCAGGCTGCGCCCTGACATCTGTTACGACGACACTGACCGAATCGAGAGGGCAGATTCGGGCGAATGTGACCACCCCGAGCTTCGAGCTGTCAGCAACGACGATGCAGCGCCGCACCGTCGCGAGGGCGGCCCTCTTGACGCGGGCGTCATCGGTGCTGAACTCGGTACAGCCGACTTCGGCGTCCACTCCGGCAACGCCCATGACGAGCGTGTCGAAACGCAGTCGTGAAAAAGCGTCCTCGGCAAGATCTCCGACGAGCGAGAGGTCACCCGGCGTGACAGTGCCACCGGTGACCATCAAACGAATGCCCCTCTCTTTGGCGAGGACGTTGGCGATGTGCAGGCTCGAGGTGATCACGGTGAGGTTTCGCCGTCCGCGAAGCGCTCGCGCCGCCTCGAGCGTCGTGGTACCGACGTCCAAGATGACCGTTTCCCGTTCCCTGATCATCGAAGCTGCGGCCTCGCCGATCCGTTGCTTGGCCTCCAGGTCGCGCTTCTCGCGCACCGAATAGGGGGGAAGATCGCCCCGCGAAGCCACACTGATCGCGCCGCCGTGCACGCGTCGGAGCACCCCCTCCTGCTCGAGGAGCTGCAGGTCGCGCCGGATTGTCATCGGCGAAGCACCGGTACGTTCGCTCAATTCCACCACCGACAGCTCGCCTTTTTCCCCGAGCAACTCCAAAGTTGCCTCTCGGCGTGCCTGACTGTTCATGTCTGTGCGAATGTACAATTAGTAGTGTTGAAACGCAAGCAGAAAGCTAGGATTTTTGTGTGAATTCACAGATATCGAGTGGCGAACAACACACACCGAGGCCAGACGCCTTCGACGCCGCCGGCACGGCACCTCGGCCCGGACCTGGCAGGCGCTGGGCCGGCGCCCCCCCGCAACTCGCGGGACTCGCCGATCTCGCCGTGGATCTTGCCTGCCAGGCAGGCCAGGTGCACAGGCGGGGACTGGAGGCCGCACTCCGCGTCGAGACCAAGTCCTCGCCTACGGATCTCGTGAGTGAGGTCGACCGCGAGTCGGAACGACTGATCGTCGACCGTTTGCGTGCCATCCGTCCTGACGATGCTGTCCTGGCCGAGGAGGGGACGCTCTTGGAGGGGACCACCGGGGTGCGCTGGGTGATCGATCCGCTCGATGGCACAACGAACTATCTCTACGGCTATCCGGCCTTTGCGGCCTCCGTCGCAGTCGAGATCGACGGAGAGGTGCAGGTAGGTGCTGTGTACGACTCGAGCGCGGGACACTGCTACACCGCAGTCAGCGGCTTTGGGGCATTCTGCGACGATCGCCCAATCCGCGTCCGGGAGCAGTCCAGCATCGAACGCTCGCTTGTGGCCACTGGATTCTCCTACGAGGCCGAACAGCGCGACCGCCAGGGCTTAGTCCTTGCCCTGATCCTGGGTCGAGTTAGCGACATACGTCGCGGTGGGGCGGCCTCCCTCGATCTGTGTCACATCGCGGCGGGGCACCTCGACGCGTACTGGGAGCTGGACGACGCGCCGTGGGACTACGCAGCAGGCAGCATCATCGCACGCGAGGCCGGCGCCGAGGTCCTCTTCCTGCCGGCCGCGCACGGGCGAGGGCCCGCTGTTGTTGCGGCGAGCAGCTCCCTCATGCCGTCGTTCCTCAGCCTCCTCAAGGAGGCGGGAGCGTTGGCCTAGACGTAGCGAGCGAGCCTCATACCGCCGAGAAGACATAGCGCTACGCGCTGAGGGCGCCCGAAGGGCGCCCTCGTTGCATCGGTCGTAACTTCCAGGTTGCTAAGACCAAGGAGGCTG
>JBEKBX010000030.1:0-59872 GCA_050015175.1 Acidimicrobiales bacterium
GGACACGCTCGCCGACTGGGCCTCGCCGCTCGAGCCGCCGGCGAGACCGACGGTCCAGTTCGTCGCCGCGTAGGCGCCGCCTCCTGCGAGCAGGGCACCGACTATGGCAGTGGCCACCTTGGCCTTGCGGCTCAACCGGAATCGGGACCAGCTGCGCTTCCCACTGCCGTGAAGCGAGCCGCCTTCAGCTCCCGAATCTGTGACAGACATCACGAACCTCCCGTTCCAAGCCTGGACGCGCTCTTTGTCGAAGCGCTGACATTGGAAATTTCGACGGGATTTGCAGGTCCTTTAGGCTCCTGCGTACGGGAATTTGGCCAGTAATGTACTGATTTCTTCTACGTACTCTTCCGCGGAGGCACTCCCTGGGAGCCCTTTCTTGAGGTCGTTGACCGCCAGGTTCAAACGCGCGAACTCGGCCACTGCGTCCTCCCTCGTGCGCACTCCGAGCTTTCGATAGCCGTTCGCGAGGTGCGACTCCACGGTCCGGACAGAGAGCGACAGGCGCTCGGCGATTCTCGGCGCCGTGTAACCGTCGCACAGCAAGGCGAGGATTTCGGTCTCCCTTGCCGTGAAGCTCGCGAGGAGCTTCCCTGCGGTCGTCGCGTGCGCCACGAGTTCGCGTTCGAGGCGCTTACGTTTGGTGATGTCCTCCACGATGCGCAAGCCGTATATCGGCGTACCCTGCTCGCCGCGAATGACCGAGGCGGTCACGCTTCCGAAGACCACGTCACCGACATCTGTGACAAAGCGCGTTTCTGTCTGATAGCTGGAGATCAGCTCCGCTGAGATCTGCCGGGCGAGTTCGGACTCCTTGTCCGCGTCCTCGGGGTGGGCGAAGGATGAGAAGACTGCACCCACGAGCTCCTTCTTCGTACGCCCCACGAAACGGCACAGGGCGCGGTTCGCGTCCATGATCCGTGAATCGAGATCGACAAGGGCGATCCCGAGCGGTCCTTGATTGAAGACCTGACGGAACTTCTGCTCGCTCTCGCGCAGTTCCTCCTCGGTACGCTTGGGCGCGGTCACGTCACGGAAGCTCCACACGCGCCCGACGGCTACGCCGTCAACGTATTGCGGCTTCGAGTAGCGCTCGAAGACTCGGCCGTCCTTGAACACCAACGTGTCACTGCTCTCGGCTGCGGGGTCGGCGTACAGCTCGTGCACCTTTGCCTGGAACGCCTCCGGATTGGCCAACTGGTCTATGACGGATGCGATCGCGGCAGCGTCATCTCGCGCAGCCAGAATCGCGTCCGGCACACGCCACATTGCGGCGAATCGCCGGTTGAGGCTGGTAATCCGGCCGGCGGTGTCGACGACGAGAATGCCGTCGGCGGTGGAATCCAGCGTCGCGGTGAGCAGTGACAGTGTCTCGCGCAGCTCCAGCTCGGCAGCGACTCTGGCCGTGATGTCGTGAGCAGAGACCACAAAGCCCCCAACGGTGGGATCATCGATCAAGTTCACAAGCGAGAGCTCGAACGGCACCGTCTCAGTGCTTGCGTGGCGGAGGAGCCGCACCGTAACCGTTACCGGGTTCAAAGCGGATGCCCCGCGCGAGGCACGTTCGAACGCGTCCAGGAGATCAGGACGATCAGGCTCGCTTACGAGGTCAGCGAGGGGCCGGCTTTCCACGAGCTCAGGATCGTGTCCCAACACCCGGTTGAGCGCTCCGGAGACGGAGTCCACCAGCCCCGACGGCGAAACCAGCATCGTCACCGCTGCGGCGTTCTGCACGAGGGACCGGAGGCGCGCTTCTTCGTTGTGCGCGACTTCAAACCGGCGTCGTTCTGTCAGGTCCCGGAGGCAGAAGAGCACTGCGTGGCCTTCGAACCACGCGATGGGTGAGCCGATCACCTCCAGAAGTCGCCACCCGATCGCGGTCTTGGCCCGAACCTCGATGAGCGTGCCCGTTTTCTTGCCCTGCACGCTGGTCAGCGACCGCAGGACGAGCTCGATGTCCTCGGGGTGGACAAGCTCGAGTGCAGGCAGTCCGACAGAGGTGTCCAGCGACCGACCGAACAAGCGTTCTGCTGCGCGGTTTCCCCACTGCAGCAGGCCCTGCGGATCAAGGACGATCACCGCGTCCGGAAGATCGTCGAGTAGTCCGGCCAGGAGCCGGTCCCCGAAGCGTTCGTCTGCCGGATTCAGGTGCGCCAAAGCCTTCCCAGACACTCGCCACTCGCCGAGTTCACGGTCCACTAAATCTAGTTCACATCCGACGGATCGCGGCGGTCGTGCCAGTTCCGGCGGGGCAGCGAGCCGGGAACCCAGGTGCCGGTGAGCGCGTCGGCGTCGACTCACAAGAGTTGAGGACCCTCCGCAAGATAGGCTCAGACGAGAGTGCCGTACACGCCGATGTGCTCGAGGCCGCGTGCTGCGCCGCCAGGAGTTGGCGAAGCGTGGCCGTTCGAAGCCGGGTGTGTGTAGTCAACAGCTGAGAGGCGACGGCGCCGGACGGACACCGGTGCCGCGCGAACGGAGAGATAGCAATGGCAGTCCAATTGCCCAAGTCCACGCGAGCGACCAGCAAGGAGGTCGATAGACGGCTGGACGCCGTCGTCGCCGAGCAGGAGGAGATATTCCGCTGCCGCCAGCCCCGGTCCAGGCAGCTGAGCGAACGTGCAGTCCGGGCGCTCGCCGGCGGTGTGACCTCGAGCTGGCAGATAACCCGTCCTCAAACGGTGTGGATAAGCCACGGCATCGGTTCGAAGATCTACGACGTCGACGGCACCGAGTACGTCGACATGCACGGCGGTTACGGTGCGGGCCTGGCAGGGCACGCCCATCCGGCGATCGTAGAGGCCGTGCGCCGCAGAGTTGCGATGGGGACCCATTTCGCCCAACCGACAGAGGACGCGGTCATCGTCGCCGAGGAGCTGGGGAACCGTTTCGACCTGCCCTTGTGGCGCTTCACCAACTCGGGCACTGAGGCGACCATGGACGCAGTTCATCTCATGCGGGCGATCACCGGTCGGGACTTGATCATCAAGGTCGAGGGCTGCTACCACGGCCATCACGACTCGGTGCAGGTTTCGGTCACGCCCGAGGCCGATGACATCGGCCCTGCCGACAGGCCCGTCGGGGCCCCGGCGAGCACGGGCATCCCGGAGGCCATCTTGTCGCTGACGAAGATCGCCTCTTTCAACAGCGTCGACAGCGTCCGACGTCTCCTCGAGGAGAACCCGGGTCAGGTCGCCGGCATGATCATCGAGCCGATCATGATGAATGCCGGCATAGTCCTGCCGGTCGAGGGGTACCTGTCTGGCTTGAAGCAGGTGCTCCACGAGCACGGGGCGTTGCTCGCCTTCGATGAGGTCAAGACCGGTCTCACGGTCGGTCCCGGTGGGGCCACTGTGGTTTTCGGTACGACGCCGGACATCATCTGCCTGGCCAAGGCCATTGGTGGGGGCCTGGTTTTCGGGGCGGTGGGAGGCACACGCGAAGTGATGAGCTACGTGGCCAACGGCATCTACAACATGGTCGGGACCTTCAACGGGAACCCGCTCTCGGTCGCCGCGGCCCGCGCCATGTTGGAGGAGGTCGCGACTGCGGAGTCCTACGAGAGGATCGCGGCTTTGCGCGCGCAAATAGATCGCGCGCTCGGCGACATGATTGTCGAAGCAGGCCTGCCTGCCCACGTAGTGTCGATCGGGGCCAAAGGTTGCGTCACGTTCTCGACAGAACCGGTGCGCGACTATCGGGACTTCCTCGAGATCGACGACAGGTACAACCACGCACACTGGCTGTTCCAGCACAACGGTGGGGTCTTCCTTCCTCCGTGGGGCAAGACGGAACAGTGGCTCGTCTCGGTCCAGCACGACAGCTCCGACGTCGACCGCCTTCTCGCAAACTTCGAGCGCTTCGCTCGAGCCGTGGCGCGCTAGCTCCCGTCCCGCGCTCGGGCAGGTGCGAGGCATGGGGGCATGATCACGGAGCGTCGCACCGGTGGCCGAGCGAGCCCTTCAGCTGCCTTGAGCCGGAAGCCCGATCTTGAGGTATTGCAGGTACTCGTCGAAGCCACACGGCCGCGCCAACAGGAACCCCTGCGCGTACTGGCAACCGAGATTGCGAACCGCCACCAGTTCCTCAGCGGTCTCGATGCCCTCGGCGATGACGCGCAGCCCGAGCGCGTCACCGATTGCGACGACTGCCGCCACGAGGGTGGCGTCATAGGGGTCGGAGTCGACGCCCGCAATGAAGGACCGGTCGATCTTGAGCTCGTCGACCGCGAATCCGCGCAGATAGGCGAGCGACGAGTACCCGGTACCGAAGTCGTCGATCGAGAGTCGCGTCCCGATGGCACGCAGCCGTCGCAGAACCCCGGAGAAGTAGTCGACGTCGCCCATCAGGACGGACTCAGTGATCTCGAGGCAGAGCAGCCTCGGCTCGATGCCGGTGGCTGAGATCACGTGCTCCAAGCGGCGCGTGAAGTCGCGAGACTGCAGTTGCATGGCGGAGACATTGACCGACATGGTGCGCTGCTGATCTCGGGGCTCCACGCGATTGGAACGGGCGAGCGACTCGCATGCCTGTTCGAGCACCCATTCGCCGATCGGCACGATAAGCCCGCAGTCCTCGGCGACGGGGATAAATTCCACTGGGTCGACGATCCCCCGATCCGGGTCATGCCAGCGAATGAGAGCCTCGGCGCCGACGAAGCGCTCCTCGGTCATCGACCACACCGGTTGGAAGACGAGGGCGAACTCGTGGTTCTCGAGCGCGCGACGCAGGCCAGCCTCGCCGGCGGAACGCCGCTCGGACTCGGCCCGCAAGTTGTCGTCGAACACCTCGTACCGTGCCCTGCCCAGATCCTTGGCGCGATACATCGCGAGATCAGCGTCACGCAGCAGCTTGTCGGCGCTCTCGCCTGCTCGGCCGGTGGCGATGCCGATCGATGCCGTGATGTGCACGTCTTCTCCGTCGATGCAGAACGGGGCGTTGAACGAGTCCAGCACGTGGTCCGCGATCTTGATCGCGTCGGTCCCGACCAAGAGCCTCTCGCACACGATTACGAACTCGTCACCGCTGAAGCGGCTCACGGTGTCCGACGCGCGCGAGCATGCCACCAACCTTTCGGCGACGGCCCTCAGGACGGCGTCGCCAAAGCCGTGACCCCGTGTGTCGTTGAATACCTTGAACCGGTCCACGTCCACGAAGAGCAAGGCAACCGACCCGTCCTCACGCGCGGCGCGCGACAACCCGTGCTCGATTCGGTCCATGACCAGAACACGGTTTGGGAGTCCTGTGAGGGGATCGTGGAGGACCTCGTGCTCGAGGCGCAGCTCGGCTGCCTTCCGGTCGCGAATGTCACGAGTGATGCCATCCATTCCTGTGACTTGCCCGTTTACGTCAAGCACGGCAGCGAGGCTCTGGTTGACCCAGATCTTGGAGCCGTCCTTGCGCACGAGCTCAAGATCGACCGCCGTCTCGACCCGGCCTGAACGAACGCGCGCGGGCCAAGCGTCACGGGATGCGCGGTCGACCAGACGGTCGATGAGGTCAGGCTGATCGTAGAACTCGTCCGGCGTGTATCCGGTGATCGCTACCGATGCCGGGCTCACGAACTCGAAGCCGGGATCGGGGAGGATCCGGTAGCGGAATATGAGGTCGCGTGAATTCTCGGCGAGCATGCGGAGCTGGCGCTCGACGCCACGCGCTTTCTCCTCCGCTTCGCGACGGTCTGTTATGTCCTGCATGACCCCGGCCAGCTCGACCGGGGCTCCACTTTCGTCAGTGACGATATCCGCCGTTGAGGAGACCCAGCGTTGCGTGCCGTCCGGTCGTACGATCCGGTACTCAAGCGCGAAGCGAGGTCCCCCGGTGAACGCCGCGACCTCGGCCGCTCGGACGCGGGGAAGATCTTCTGGGTGGACTCTCTCGAAGAAGTCGGCAGAGGTCAAGTTGGGGCGCTCCGCGACCCCGAAGATCCTGTACGCCTCTCGCGTCCAGGTCACCGGTGCGTCCGGGGCGACTGCTGACGTCCATCCACCGATGTGCCCGACGCGCTCTGCTTGCTCGAGCAGTGTCCGGCTTTCCGCGAGGTCACGCTCGCGCCGGCGCCGCTCGGTGATGTCGTGCAGCACCGCGGCTACCCCGACGATCGAGCCGTCCGGGGAGAGGATCGGCGACAGGCTCATCGACACTTCGAAGTTCGAGCCGTCGCGTCGCGTCCGAGCCGTCTCGTGGTGGCTCAGGTGCTCCCCGGTCGCCACCTTGGCGAACACCGTCTTGAAGTCCTTCAGCGCTTCCTCATCGAGTATCTCCCCGTATGGGCGACCGACCATCTCGGCGGCGCTGTAGCGGTAGAGGCGTTCCGCCCCTCGGTTCCAGCTCGTCACGCGCCCGTCCATGTCGACGCTCACGATGGCGTCCTCGGTGCTCTCCACGATCGCGGCGAGGAGCGCTCGAATCTCCTGAGAGCGTTGCTCACCGGTGATGTCGTGGGCGATACCCAACGAGCCGACGACGGATCCGTCAAGGCCATGAATCGGTGAGATCGTCAGTGACACCCGAACCTTGGAGCCGTCCTTGTGAGCCTGGTCCGTTTCCAGGTGGACGACTCTCTCGCCCCGGGCGACGCGGGCCGTCATCGCGGAGAACTCCGAACGGCGGGCTTCGGGCACGATCATCGCGAAGTTCCGGCCGACGACCTCGGCCGCCGTCCAGCCCAAGAGGCGTTCGGCCGCTGGGCCCCAGCTCGTGATCGTTCCGTCGAGGCCTTGCGAGATGATCGCGTCCTCGCTCGAGTCGACGACGGCGGCGAACAGCAAGCCCGCAGGGAACTCCGCTGGCAAGCCCTCGAACTGCGGAGATCCGAGTGTCATTGAGCGCCACCACGATTCAGTTGTTGCACGAATAGAGGCCGCGCTGCCCCTGAGAAGTGAAAGCCTACGGCGAGAAGCGAAAGCTTACGGCGCTTGGCGCTTAGGACCGGGACCGTCGACACCCGGCAACTGGCGGGGCTCCGTCTTCGTCTCGACCGGCTCGCCTGGCGCGACCGGAAGTTGGCCGACGCCGGCGGCGAGCATGGCCGAATTCGGCACTTTGAGCTCCCCATCGTCGGTGCGCAGCGTCACGTAGGTCAGACTCACCTCGAGCACCCAGGCGTCAAATATCCCGCCGAGCGCTCCCGAGCGGATCCGAACGTGGTCGCCGACCTTGAAAGGCCTCGCCAGCAGGAGCACGAGCGCGGCAAAGACATTCCCGAGGCTTTGCTGCGCGGCGATGCCGAGCACGACACCGGCGAGCCCGGCGCCGACGAGAAGGTGATCGATGGACACCTCGAGCACTGCGAGCACGGCGAAGACGACCACGACGTATCCGACGCCGGTTGCCAGCAGCCTCACCGCGGCCCCGGCGGCCGCGATCGACCGCAGTGTGACGAGGTGGCCGAGGGCGGACGCAATCCGCCGCGTGGCGATGACGCCAGAAACCAGGACTACGGCTGCGCCGATCCAGGCGATGAGCTTTGGATGCAGCGCCCGGCTGTGGACATTCCCGAATTCGGAGCTCCCCACGAGCGCGGCCGAGGTAATGACCCCTGCGAGGATTGCGACCGTCCAGTTGTGCTTGCGATCGCCAGTCATCTCACCGACCGCCTATCTTTCACCACCCATCCACCGTAGCGATCTCCGGTCACCAAAGCCCTGAGACCGGGGCGTCACGACTCCGAACAGCGGGCCCTGGGTCGCAAACCCGGCACGGCAGGGAACAATTCCGTGAGAATCGGGGATACATATTGGGTGATCGCGAAGTGGACCTGACCGCGGAGACGACGGCGACCCACCGAACGCCCGACTGGTTGGTGCTCACCCTGGCGTGCGTGGCCCAGTTCATGGTGTTGCTCGACGTCTCGATCGTCAATGTTGCCCTGCCATCGATCAAGCACAGCCTGGGTTTTTCTCAGGTTGAGCTCCAGTGGGTGCTGAACGCGTACACACTGACCTTCGCGGGCTTTCTTCTGCTCGGCGGTCGCACAGCCGACCTTTTCGGGAGGCGTCGTATCTTCCTCGTCGGGCTGACGGTGTTCACCCTTGCCAGCCTGCTCGGAGGCCTCGCGCAGGACCAGGCGATGTTGATCGGTGCGCGGGCAGTTCAAGGCCTGGGAGGGGCGATCCTCTCTCCTGCGACATTGACGATCCTGACGACGACGTTCAGGGAGCCGAAGGCTCGTGCCCGGGCGATGGGCTTGTGGAGTGCGGTGGCGGGAGCCGGTGGTGCAGCAGGCGCTCTGCTCGGCGGCATTCTCACCGAAGAGCTGTCGTGGCGCTGGATCCTGTTCATCAACATCCCGATCGGTGTCGTCACCTTCATCGTAGGGCGTGCGTTCCTGCAAGAGAGCAGGGCTCAAGGGGAGCGGCCGACACTCGATGTTCTCGGTGCCGTGCTCGTGACCTCCGGCCTGACGGCGCTCGTGTTCGGCGTCGTCAGGACGACGAGCGTCGGTTGGGGCTCCTGGCAGACGATCGTCGCATTCGGGCTTGCAGCTGCCCTGATCGCTTGGTTCGTCCTGCACGAGGGTTTCGTCGCCAAGTCGCCTCTCATGCGGCTGGCCCTGTTCGAGCGACGATCTATCTGGAGCGCCAACCTGGTGATGTTCCTGCTGGCGGGCGCGCTCTTCGCGATGTGGTTTTTCGTCTCCCTCTACTTGCAAGAGGTCCACGGGTACTCACCGCTGCGGACAGGATTCGCGTTCGTACCCCAGACCGTGGCGATCATGATCGGCGCGCAGCTCTCGTCCCGGCTCGTGCTCCGCACCGGGCCGAGGCCCCTGCTCGTGGTGGGAGGCCTCTGTTCCGCCGTGGGGCTCTTCTTCTTCTCCGGCCTGGGTGTGGACACGGGGTACTGGTCGGGCTTCCTCGTGCCGAGCGTGCTCGTCACCCTCGGGCTCGGGGTTTCGTTCACCCCGTTGGCGTACGCAGCCACGGCCGGGGTCCAGCCGCACGAGGCGGGACTCGCCTCGGGTCTTGTCAACACGTCGCGCCAGATCGGTGGCGCCGTCGGCCTTGCGGTGCTTGCCACGGTGGCGACGTCGCGGACCGCCGACGTCGCGGCAGTCGTGAACCGGCTCGCAGCTTTGACCGACGGCTACACCCTGGCGTTCCGGATCGCCTCGGTGATCGCGCTCGCGGCTGGCGCCGCCGCGCTCGCGGTACCGCCAAGGTCGGCTGTGCTGCTCGATCAGTCGCGGGCGAGGGAGCCAGGCACCGTTGGTGCCTCTGAGTAGATCCTCCCTGGACGCCACGCCGCTTTCTTGACTGGAGTCGCTCCGTATTCCCTCGCTCAGCGGGCATGCTCGGCGCGCAACGCATCGATCATATAGGCGGTGAACCGCCGCCACATGTCGGGTGCATTGTCGCGTGTCGCTGTAACGACGCCGGCGTTGGCGAAAAGCAGCATCGGAACATCCGCGGCGACAAAGTCAGAGCGAAGCGCACCTTGCCGTTGCGCTCGTCCGATGAGCTGTTCCAGGTCCTTCATGGCCCGGCTCCTGAGCGCCTCGGCCGAAGAAGAGGCCGGGAACCTCATGGAGAGGATGTCCTTGAGTCCGGCGTCTGCGGCCTGCATCGCACAGACCTTGTTGATGAGCCAGGTGAAGCCGGTCCAGGCGTCCGGGCCGTCGAGCGCGTACGCCGCAGCGGCCGCGAAGTCGGCCATCTTTCGT
Source organism: Acidimicrobiales bacterium (assembly GCA_050015175.1). Lineage (GTDB taxonomy): Bacteria > Actinomycetota > Acidimicrobiia > Acidimicrobiales > Bog-793 > Fen-455. The sequence goes on from JBEKBX010000030.1 coordinate 9,665, forward strand.
TCGAAGCTGGCCGCGATGAGGTTGGCCCTGGTGGGGAACCGCCTGTAGAGGGTGGCGATCCCCACGCCAGCCCGCCGGGCGATCTTCTCCATGGCCGCGTTCAAACCCCATTCGGCAAACACTTCCTGGGCCGCGGCGAGTATCCGCTCTCGATTGCGCTCGGCGTCGACCCGCAAGCTCGGGGAGCCGCCCGCGCCGGCCACGATGGCCGAGTCGGGGCCGCCAGCCGAACGACCCCCGTCCGGCGTCTCGCTCACCCGCCCATTGTAACGACAACCGGAGGATAGCCTCCAGTTACGTCGGAACATTCTCAAAACAAATGGAGGACTTCCTCCGCTTAATCGAAGTATCGTGTCGGGAACGCAGAACGGAGCTTGCGGAATGGCGGAAGACTTCCCATCTGATGGTCGGGCACGAGGCATTGACGAACGTGACATTCGACCGCCCGCCGTCGCGCCCAAGCCTCGGATCCGGGTCGTCACCGATAACGCGGCCGATCTCGACCAAGCGGTAGCTGACGAGCACGGTGTCAGGGTCGTGCACCTCGACGTCAGGCTCGGTGAATTCGGACCGGAGGTCACCTCGACCTGGTCGCCCGAGGAGTTCTGGGAGAGGTCCGCCAAGATCCCAGAGCTACCCGAGACCTCGGCGCCCTCGCCCGGGGCGTTCAAGGAGGCGTTCTCAGCCCTTGCAGACGAGGGTGCCGAAGGAATCGTGTGCGTAACGCTGTCGTCGAAGTTGTCCGCGACATACCAGGCCGCTGTCATCGGGGCCGATAGCGTGAAAGATCGGATCCCGGTCAGGGTCGTCGACTCGCTGTCGGCAACGATGGCGGAGGGGCTCACTGTGCTTGATGCCGTGGCTGCCGCCGAAGCAGGCGGGGACATCGAGGCCGTCGCCGCGGCAGCGATCGGAAGCCGTGAGCGTGTTCTCCTCTTCGGAGCGCTCGATTCCCTCGACAACCTGCGCAAGGGCGGACGCCTCGGCTCGGCTCAAGCTCTGCTCGCCGGTCTGCTCGACATAAAGCCGGTGCTCGAGATCCGAGACGGTGCTCTCGAGCTCGAGTCCCGTCCCCGGACCCGTTCGCGCTCCTTCGAGCGCCTGGTGTCGAAGGTGCACGAGGCACAGGACCTCGGCCGACTCGCGGTCGTGCACGCGGCCGCCTCAGACGTCAACTCGTTCGTCGAGCTGCTTGCCGGCTCGTGCCCGAGGGATCGCATCAGCGTCGGCTGGCTGGGCCCCGTTATCGGGACCCACGTCGGCCAGGGCACGATCGCAGTGGCCGCGCAGCGACGCGTCAGGTAGCCGACGGGTAGATCTGTTGCCAGTTCGCCTTGGAGGGCTGAAAACGACCGGCCGGGCCCTTGCCGAACAGGGCGAGGAGGTTTCCGGTGATCTCGCTCACGATGGGACCCGGACATGACCGGGCTCCAAGCCTGCACGGTGCCATGGCGGGGATCCAGTTCGTGGTCCCACTGTCGAAGATGCCAGCATGGCTCTTAGGGTCGGTCCAGTAGGTCATGTCGGAGTCGAGGAAGCCCTGCGACTCGCCCTGGTCGCTCATGGCTTCCCTCAGTGGAACCGGTGAGTGCCCGAGGATCTCTACGTTGGTCGGGTAGTCGTACGGATCGAACTCGTCGAGGTCGGTGGCGATCACGCCAGGCAGGCTCGAGCCGTCGGAAAGCCCTGTCCCGTTGAAGATCCAGGCGCTCGCGTCCGCCACGACGAAGGGGACCGCCGGCTCGCCGGGCTCGACGAAGCCGACGTAGTTCTCCCCTACGAAGCCGACCTCGGACCAGTCCGCGGGTGGGCTGGCCCAGATGTTCCCCGTCACCTCCAGGGGGTTCCCCTTCCCGTTGAGGGGGTCCTCACTGGCATCGCGATAGTCGACCTCCTCACGATCGGGACCGAGAGGGGAGCTTTGGAGGCGGACATGACGCAGGATCGCGCTCGCACCGAAGAACACCATGTTGACGCCGGCCTGTTCGGCCGCCACCGCCGCCTGTCGCTCTGTGAGCGACCAGCACTCGTCGTGACCGAGCGAGAGCAAGGTCTTGTGGCGAAGCAGGATGCCGGGGTGCTGTTCGACGGTGACGTCGGTGACGTAGGCGACGTCCAGCCCGTGCTGCTCGATGAAGCGTATGAAGGGGAGCTCGCTTCCCATGAAGTCGCCGGCGCCTTGGCCGTAGGCATAGGGCCGGTCGTAAGAGACGATCCGTGCCCGTGAACACAGCGGGTACACGTCTGCGGGACAGGGACCCTCACCGGCGTAGAAGTCGTAGCCCCCATAGGGATTCCATGCCTGCCAGGTGAAGACGTCGTTCTTCACGAGGTACGTGGCCGTGGAATTCGGGTCCCAGATGGTGATCGGGATGTAGCTTTCCTGGCCACCCGAACCCACGAGCTTGAGCAGGTAGTCGCCCTGGACGAACGAGGACATCACACGCATGGTGAGCGTTGGCGCCCAGTTGTCGCACGCGACCATGTTGACGCCGGCGGTGAGCGGGCAAGTCGGCTGTACATGCCCTGGGATCTCGCTGGATCGCCAGACGAGGCGTGCGCCGTTTCCCTGGTAGTAGCCCATGCGATACGCCTCGACATGGAACCGGGTTGCCTCGCTGGAAACGTACAACTTCACTTCGGCTCCCTGCGCGGCATATGTCGTGGAAGCAAACCCTGCGATGCCCGACGGGGTGCCAGCCCTGATCTTCCAAGCGGTGGTTCCCGGTCGTCTGTTCTCCGCGACGACCCAGCTGGACTCGACACCGTACGGTCCGGGGAAGACGACAGCCGCAGCAGGCGGTTTGTGCTTGGGCTGTTCGTGGTGCTGCGCAGGGCGAACCTGCGCGGCGGGCGAGCTGCAAGCGGTTGTGGCGAACGCCACCACACCGAGGAGGACCACCACCCCGCGCCATGCCAGCAGGCTCGTCGATGCCTTGGTCACCATCTGCACGCCACGTGTCCTCTGGCCTTGGGCCTCACGTAATTCGGAGCTTTTCATACCCACCACTCGATGCTCTCGTTCGCCGTCTCCGCGGATCGTAGTGACCTTCTGCCGGCCCCGACAGGCGCGACCGCGTGTCCCGGGTGGACGGAACGAGACCGCCCGTGGCAAGTACCGTCCACTCTGGCCGCCTTCGTTTCCCGATCGGCGTCGGTGAAGTTACGGGCGCAGTCTGTCAGGGGGCCGGAGGCGGCTGGTTCGGGTCGAAGTACGGACCGGGATTGACACGGAAACCCAGGTTCGCCGCCTTCTGTGCGTACTCCTCCCAGCTCAACTCGCCGCGGGCATACCGGACACGGAGCTCGGTGAGGGCGGGGTCGGTGCGCTGGTCGGGTGGGGGCCAAGTTCCGGCCTGCAGGTGCGTCGCCGGGTACCTGCGCATTCGGACCAGGGCGACCACGCCGACCACGAGAGCCGCGATGACAAGCAGGAGGATGAGCACAGCGAGCACACGCGGGCCATGGTGGAACCCGTAGCCCAAGCCCAGACGCAACCTCATAGGAAACTCCATCGTGACGCGCCTTGTCGGGCCAGTAAAGCCGCCCTGGCTGCAAGACCACCTGGATGTCAGGTCAAAGGCTCGGCCATGACCCCGCGCGTGCCCGCGCCTATCCGCCGCACCGACGGAACGAGGAGGATGACGGCGACACCCAAGATCATGTATGTGGTTCCGACGATGAACACCGCGTGCGCCCCTATGACCGACGCCACCGGTCCGACGATCGCATAACCGATCGGGAGGAAGATGAGCGAGCCGAACCAGTCGTAAGCGCTCACACGCGACAGCACTTCGGCAGGGATCTCCCGTTGCATAGTCGTCTGCCACTGAGTGTCGAAGATCGCAAAGGCTGCCCCGCCCAAGAATGCTCCGATCGCAATGACGGGCACGGGCGCGCAGTAAGCGAGAGCGAGCAGGGGATAGGGCCAGACGAGCAGCGAGAGCGTCGCGGATACAAGCGGACGGCTGAAGTGCAGGCGCAGCATCGCGATGCCGCCGACTACGGCACCGGCGCCTTCTGCACCGAGGATCGTTCCCCAAGCAGTCGCGCCGCCTAAGGACTCCTTCGAGATCACAGCCCCGAGGACGAGGAACGGCGCCATCATGGCCATGTTGGAGACTGACGCCACCATCACGGTCGCCCAGAGCCAGCTCCGTGACCAGAAGACGTGCCACCCCTGACGCAGCTGGGCTTGGAAGGAGTCGGAGGTTGTCTCTGCGGCCGGTTCAAGACGAAGAGCTACGAGTGAACAGACGCTCAACACATACGAGAGGGCGTCCGCGAGGATCGCCCAGCCCGGGCTGGCCGTCGCGACGATCACGCCCGCGGCAGCCGGCCCGATGATCGCTCCTATCGAGAAAGTCAGCCCATTGAGTGCGTTGGCCTGGGTCAGGCGGTCTCGCGGGACGATCTGGGGAATGAGGCCCGTGAGCGACGGCACGAAGAACGCCGTGCCCGTTCCGACCAGAGCGGGGAGGAGGAGGAAGCCCCAGAAAGGCGGGTGCCCGAAGAGGATCCAGGCACCGAGCACAGTCTCCGCCGAGGCTCGAAGGACGTCGGCCGCGAGCATCACGTGGCGCCGACCGAATCTGTCCCCCGCGACGCCGCCGATGAGCAGGAAGACAACGAGAGGAACCGTCTGGGCAGTGAGGACTGCGCCAACGTCTGACGCAGACGCGTCGCGCAGCGCGAGCACCGCGAACGAGAGCGCCACCGGCGTCATGCCGGTGCCGATCGCGGAGGTCAGCTGACCGAGGAAGTAGAGGCGGAAATTACGCTCGTGAAGGGTACCCGTCCACTTCTCCAGGCCCATGGGCTCCGATGCTAAGCCCGGTGGGACCGCGTCGCAGTAGTCTGCCCGGACCGCGCGATCTGTGCGATCGTTTCTCGATGCTGGTGCGGGAGAGGATCGACGCGGATCTCGACGATTGCGTGCGACTGGCCCGTGTGGTCCACGAAGTCGACCGATATCCGATGTTCCTACCGGATGATCTGCGCAGGTTCATAGAGGCGCCCGACGCGCTGGCTGCGTGGGTTGCCGAGCAGGACGGCGAGATCATCGGCCACGTGGCCCTCCGTTCACGCAGCTCCACCACTGTGGTCGCCATGGCGAGCGAGGCTCTCGAACTTCCGGCCGACCGTCTCGGCGTTGTTGCCCGGCTGCTCGTGTCTCCCGAGCACCGACGTCACGGGATCGCCCGATCTCTGCTCGAGGTCGCGTGCCGGGAGGCATATTCCCGCGGTCTCCGGCCGATCCTCGATGTCGTGACCCACCAGCAAGCGGCGATCGCCCTTTACGAAAAGTGTGGTTGGACTCGCGCCGGTCAGGTCACGTCCCGCTACGGAGACGATGTCGTGCTCGACGAGTTCGTCTACCTCGGTCCTCGGCCTCCTGGTGACTGATCCGCGGCCTCTGGGCCATTCTCTGCCGGCTCCGGTCGCCGGACCTCTGTGAAAAAGGTGCCTTGCGCCGCAGACGAACCCGACTCGCCCCCGCCGGCCCCTCTCAGCACGAACGCCACGGCGACCGCCAAGAGCGCGCCTGCCAACGGGCCGGCCACGTACACCCAGTAATGGCCGAAGTGGGCGCTCACAACGTCGGGCCCGAAGGTACGTGCCGGGTTCATTGACACCCCCGAGATCGGACTTGCCCACAAGCCGGCCAGGGCTATGTAGCCGCCCACGCCCAAGGCTCCGAAGAGCCCGACGTTCTGGGCTCCCGAGGCTGTGCCGAGGATCACGCTCACCAGCCCGAGAGTGAGTACGGCCTCCATCAAGAACGCGTCCACCCCGGAGTAGTTCGGCGCCGGGTAGTTCGAGCCGTACATGGCCGAGACGTGAGTCACGCCCTGGAGGAACCAGGCAGCCAGGGCTGCGCCGCCCAGTTGGGCCACGACGTACCCGGGCACCCGTCGCCAGGGGAAGTCACTCCGAAGGGCGAAGGCGATGCTCACGACCGGATTGAGATGAGCGCCCGAGATCTTGCCCATGAAAAGGATGATCGCGAGCACCATGAGCGCCGGCGCAGTCACCGCGGCCTCCCGGCTTATGGTGTCGGGAAATGCACGACCGATCATCCCTGCTCCGGCGGCGACCAGGACCAGGAAGAAGGTGCCCAACACCTCGGAGAAGAGCCGGCGCCATTCCTGACGAGGGTCGTTGAAGTCCTCGATGGTCTTGATGGTCCGTTCTTCGATGACTGAGCCGAGAGCGAACAAGCGCCTCGGCGGACGCTGAGGATTATCTGCCACAGGTCCTCCCGTTCATGCAGCGACGCGCACAATCTAGGACCTGCAATGGCGCCGCAATTGGTGGCGCTCGGGGCAGTCGCGCGACAGTCGGTCGACGACCGTGACCCGAGAAGAGGTAGGAGCAGGAACTTGAGCGCCTCAGGTTCGTGCGGCACACTGCCATGAGGACAACCGACGACGAAGGGGGACACCATCTCTGACCTTTCCGGCAGGGTTTCGTGAAGTTCTCAAGGGAGTTCAAGGGTCGCGGCGGTGCAGCACGCGACCCCAGGCTGCCGCCAGGGCAGTACGACGTCGGTGCGGACTGGCCGCTGCTAACCGCGGAAGCAACGCCGAATCTGCCGATCTCGGAGTGGACTTTCGCGATCCAGGGGCTGGTCCGGAATCCGGTGACTTGGACCTGGGACGAGATCCACGCGTTGGAGCCGGCGACCTATGAGGGCGCCATCCATTGTGTGACGACGTGGTCGAAGTTCGACACGACGTTCACTGGTGTCTCGGTGGACACCTTGTTGGCCCGCGCAGGGCCGCTACCGTCGGCGAGCCACGTGATCGCCTACTCGCACACCGGCTATACCACGAACCTGCCGCTCGGTGACATCGCCGGCGGCAAGGCATGGGTGGTCTGGGAATACGACGGTCGTCCTCTCGAGGTTGGCCACGGGGGTCCGGCGCGGTTGCTCGTGCCCCACCTGTACTTCTGGAAGAGCGCGAAATGGATTGCCGGACTGCGGCTCCTAGACCACGATGAACAGGGATTCTGGGAGGTCAACGGCTACCACGACCGGGGTGACCCCTGGCTCGAGCAGCGCTATCAGGGCGACTGAAGTGGACGCGCCGAAGCCCGGCCGCTGGCGGGTTGCGACGGTCCAGGAAGTGAGGAAGGAGACGGAGAGAGCGAAGACGTTCCGTCTAGCGCTCTCTGAGCCCTCGCGGCACCTCGCCGGGCAGCATTATGTGATTCGCCTGACCGCCGAGGACGGTTACACGGCCTCGCGTTCCTACTCGGTGGCGTCCGCCCCGGACGACTCAAATGAGATCGAGATCACCGTCGAGCGGCTGGAGGGCGGCGAAGTGTCCTCGTACCTACACGACGTGGTCGTCCCCGGTGACGAGCTAGAGGTGCGCGGGCCCATCGGAGGCTGGTTCGTGTGGCGTGGCGACACACCGGCCCTGCTGGTCGGCGGCGGATCGGGCGTAGTGCCTCTCATGGCGATGCTTCGCCTAGCCCGACGATCGGGACGTTCCGAGCTCGTTCGTCTCGTGGTCTCGGTACGCCGCCCAGACGAGCTTTACTACGCCAAGGAGCTAGTGGGCCCGGAGACGTCGGTCGTGTTCACGCGTGAGGCGCCGCCGTCGTGCGACCGGCCACCCGGCCATCTCGAGGAAGAAGACCTCCGCCGCGCGATATTGCCGGGATCGACAGCGTACGTCTGCGGATCGTCCAGTTTCGCCGATCACGTGACGGGCCTTCTCGCCCGATTGGCGTTTTCCGAAAGGAGCATTCGCGTGGAGCGCTTCGGCCCGACAGGTTGAGTGGATCACTCCGGGTTCGAGAAGTTGTGAGGCGGCCTCGAGCGGGCGCGATGGGTGCCGTACGAGCAAGGAGCGCGACCCTCCCGCGCTCTGAGTTCGAAGCCTCGCATGGGCGCCGAATCATGGGCCCGGTGATCGGCGACCCCTCTTGGCCTAGCCCTTGACATTCACTCCAGTTCGTGCGAGTGTCGTGCTCCTGCGAGGGGAGCGTCGATTCCCAGCCTTCATTTGGTTGCTCAGGCTGGGCGGGGCGAATAGCGGACCTGTCCTCGCTCGGCATACGAGATAGCTCAGGGCCTTCGAGCAGAGTGAACGGTGACGGTGAGACCTCTCCAATCCCAAACAGGACAGCCGATGTGGAGTCCTCTTCGCCTGCCTCTGGTTGGGATGCGAGCGCCAGGAAGTCCTCTGAGCCGCGCGGTGGCAGGGGAGACGTGATGAGCGGTTGGCCGTCTGTGGGCGAGGCACGACGTTGAGGGACGGACTTGATTATCCGGAGTTCACTGGCCCAGCGCGCTCGCGCGAGGACATCGTCGTCAAAGCTGTCATGGTCCAGGGTGGCGAAGCGGATATTGGCGGGGAGAAGACGCCATTCGCGCGGATCGTCATGAGCGGTATAGGTCTTCAGCACGCAAGGGTGGATGATCTGACGCCAAGGCGACAGGAGACCGCGGTGCTCAAGATCGACGACGCAGCAGCTCTTGCAGACGGCCTTCACGACGTCGTGGACCGGATCGTGAGATCGACGCCCACACCGGCGATCCCGGCGATCGGGAACTGGTCGTGGACGTCCGCGCCTCCCCTCGACGAGGACCTGTTGGTTGCTCAGGCGAGAGCCAAGGGCACGGCCGTTCCGGCGGTCACGGGGTTGACCACCACCGTGCGGGTGGACTTCACCGGCACGCTGGTGCAAGGACTCACGGTGGCGAATCCCGCAGTCCACGTCCAAGGGGCCATCTTCTCCGGTCCGCGCCAGGCCCAAGCACTTGTCAGCAGCTTGCGGAAGGTCGTGCGGTCGGCGCTCGAGCAACGACGCGTCGAAATCTACCTGTCTGCAACGGAATCGCTGTCCGCATTTCGCATCTGATAGCGACTCGGATCGGTGAACCCTTGAATCCCCAGGGCACGCGTATCGCTCGCCCCGATTGGTCCACTTAGGGCGGCGCTTCAGCCGCCGATCATCGACATCGACCGCGCCGGGCGCAGGAAGGACGGGTCGTTGATGCCGTGCCCGGCTCGCTTGGCCCATACCGCCTGGCGAAGGAGGAGAGCGATGTCGGCGTCGCTGCCGCCTGAGCGCAGAATGTCCCGTGCCGGGTGCTCACCGTTTGCGAACAGGCAGTTGCGGATGGCCCCGTCGGCGGTGAGCCGTAGGCGGTTGCACGAGCCGCAGAACGCCCGGGTGACGCTTGTGATGACACCGATCTCGCCGCGGCCGTCGGAGAAGCGGTAGCGATCAGCCGGTGCCGCGTCGACGGCCCGTTCGCTAGCGGGCTCGAGAGGCCAAACGCTGTTGACGCGCGCCAAGATCTCTTCGCCAGGCACAACCTTCGAGCGTTCCCAGTCCTCGCCGGCGTCCAGTGGCATGAACTCGATGAACCGCACGACGCGGCCGGTGTCGCGCGCGAAGGCAGCGAGATCGATTATCTCGTCGTCGTTGACCCCGGCCATCACGACCACGTTGACCTTCACAGGCTTAAGGCCGGCTTGTTCGGCGGCATCCATCGCCTCGAGCACCGTTGCGAGAACACCCCGTCGGCGGATCTGGGCGAAACGGTCCGGCTTCAGGGAGTCACAGCTGATGTTGACGCGCATGAGACCGGCCGCGGAGAGCGCGGGTGCCAGGCGGGCGAGACCAGACCCGTTCGTGGTCATCGACAGATCAGAGAAGCCGATGCGCCCGAGCCTGGCGACGAGGTCGGTGACACTCGCTCGCACGAGTGGCTCGCCGCCGGTCAGACGCACCGAATCGACTCCGAGATCGTGGGCTACCAGGGCGATCCGTTCGATCTCCTCGAAGGTGAGGATCTCCGACCGGGGTACCCAGTCGACTCCTTCTTCGGGCATGCAGTAGACGCAGCGGAGGTTGCACCGGTCGGTCACCGAAATCCGCAGGTCGTTGTGGACGCGGCCGAACGAGTCGACGAGTGGACCGGTCGTCGGCATCGAAAACGTCGCCGGGGGCCGAGACGAGATCGCGATCGGAACGGCTTTCATCGATACGAGCCTTTGGGTCGACTGAAGTTCGATCGCCCCCTTTTCACAACGCTGGCCTCACTCGTGAGCTTCGCATGTCCGCCTCGCCGTGAGCCTACCGGGCGGTGGGCTGAGCGCTGCCCGCCCCATGGAGATGCGCTCGGAACCGGAAGTTGGCAAGATCGCGGCACACCCATGCCAACGGCACCTGACCGGCGCTCTTGCGGCTGTCAGGACGCTTTGCGGCGCCGGCGCGTGGACACCTCGGTGACAGCCTGCTCGAGCTGCTCGCGGCTCATCTTCGATCGTCCGGTGATGCCGAGGTCGGCCGCTTGGCGTACCAACTCGGTCCGGCTCGTGGCGCGCGTCTCGATGGCCCCAGCCTTCCGGCGAGAACGTCCCGCCCGCCCTGACGGCTCTCGACTTCTCTGGGCCTTTGCCGGCGCCGGTGCCGCAATCGAGCTTTGTCTGGCGGCGCTGACACTCGCCTGCAGCGCTGCCAGCAGGTCGACCACGGGGGCGGGCTCGGCGCGGGGACCTTCGCTCACGACCACGGTGCCCCGGCGCTTTTGTTCGATCAGCTTCTCCACCCGTTCCCGGTAGGTGTCGTGATAGCGCTCCGGTTGCCACGCCGTGGTCATCGAGTCGATGAGCAGCTTGGCCATTTCGATCTCGCGATCCTCGAACGACGCCTGGACCGGCAGCACGTCGATCTCCTTGACGGGGTCGCGGACCTCGTCGGCGAACAGGAGCGTCTCGAGCACCAGCGCGGAATTCTCCGGCCGAACGGCGACGAGGTACTGCTTTTCGCGCATCACGAAGGTCGCGATGGCCACCTTGTTCGTCTCAGCCATCACCTTGCGCAACAGCTCGTAGGCGCGGTCGCCGTTCTTGCCTTGCGGCGCCAGGAAGTAAGGCTTGTCGAAGTAGATCGGGTCGATCGCGGACAGCTCCACGAAGTCGGTGACCTCGATAGTGCGTGAAGGTCCCGGGGCGACCGAATTGAGTTCCTCGGGCGTGATGATCACGTACTCCCCACCGCCGAGGTCGTACCCCTTGACGATGTCGGAGTACGCGACCTCCTCGCCGGTCTCTTCGCCGACGCGCTTGTTCCGGATGCGCTCCGAAGTGCCTGCTCGAAACTGGTTGAAGTGGATCGACCGGTCCTCGGTCGCCGAGTACAGGCCGACCGGGACGTTGACGAGACCGAAGCTGAGCGACCCGGTCCAGATCGCCTTGGCCATCTTGATTTCCCCCTTAGGAAAGACCCTCCAGTGAATCATCTCGCGACCGTCTTGAACAGTGCTGGCGCGCAATTCGGTGGTCAGCCAGGGGATCCACCACAGTGATACAGCTACTTGCGACACTGGCACGGAGTACGAGCCCCGATCATTGGAGCCAGCCTGTGGCCGAGCCAAGACCCGCAATCGAGTCCAAACCGATAGGAGTCGACTTCGCGAGCGAGGTCCTGCACTGCATCGCCTGTTTGTGCGGCGAAGGACGGGCGGAGGGCTCGCTGAGCCTTTCCTTCGGTCTGAGTGCGTGGATGAAGCAGTACTGCGTTGGCGTCGACGAGACGGTCAACGCCATCCTGAGCCTCCGCACGGCACTGCTGTCGGTCTCGGGGCTCGACGCGGCCAGCGAACCGGTGCCGCTGCGCGTCCAGGATCACGTGGTGTTCGTGCTGAACTTGGCTGTGTACCTCGAGGGACTCCTCGGCCGCGCAGCCGGGACACTCGGGGCCACACCAGGAGAAACCGCCGATGCCGCTGTGGAGCTGCTGCGCTCGAACTGACCATCGCGAAGGGCTTGGGAGCGGCGCCGCCGAATGACCCCGCTCGACCGCTACCGTGCCAAGCGCGACCCGCAACGGACTCCGGAGCCCGTCCCGTCCGATGAACCTGCTCCTGCCGGGCCGGGTGGGTCATCGTTCGTCATCCAGGAACATCACGCGCGTTCGCTCCACTGGGACTTCCGTCTCGAGCGCGAAGGTGTTCTCGTCTCCTGGGCCGTTCCCAAGGGCTTGCCGATGGACCGGGGTGTCAACCATCTTGCTGTTCACGTCGAGGACCATCCCCTCGAGTACGGCAGCTTCGCCGGGCACATCCCGGATCATGAGTACGGTGCCGGCACAGTCACAATCTGGGACAGCGGGACCTACGAGTGCACCGAATGGAGTGACGACGAGATCAAGGTCCGCCTTAATGGCACCCGGGTGCAGGGCCGTTACGGCCTGTTTCGTACTGACGGCGACAATTGGATGATTCACCGGATCGACCCGCCGCCGGCGGGTTGGGAGCGACTGCCCGACCTCGTACGCCCGATGCTCGCGACCGCCGGCACCCTGCCCGACGACGACGGCTGGGCCTACGAGTTCAAGTGGGACGGCGTACGCGCCGTCTTGTACGTCGAGGGCGGACGGGTCCGGGTCCTTTCGAGGACCGACCGTGATGTGACCGCGTCCTATCCCGAGCTGAGAGGCCTTGGAGAGGCCCTCGGGTCGCTTCAGGCCGTCCTCGACGGCGAGATCGTGGCCCTCGACAAGCAAGGCCGGCCAAGTTTCGAGGCGCTGCAGCCTCGCATGAACACCGCCGAGCCGAGCCACGTGCGGCGACTCGCCAAGAACGTCCCGGTCACCTACATGATCTTCGACCTCATGCACCTCGACGGCCATTCGGCCCTCGCCGTCACCTACAAGGAACGCCGCCGGTTGCTCGAGGGCCTGGAGCTGGCCGGGCCGCACTGGGCGACTCCACCCTTCGAGGCCGGCGGGGGAGTGGTCATGCTCGGGGCGGCAAGAGACGCCGGACTGGAGGGCGTCGTCGCGAAACGGCTCGACAGCCCCTACAAGCCCGGGGTTCGCGACCCGAGCTGGCGGAAGGTGAAGAACTTCCGCACCCAGTCTGTCGTCATCGGTGGATGGGCAGCTGGAAAAGGCCAGCTGGAGGGCGATCTCGGAGCGCTCCTGCTCGGAATTCCCGGTCGTGCCGGCGGGCTGGACTACGTCGGCCGGGTTGGCACCGGGTTCGATGCCGCCGAGCGCGCGGCGCTGCGGAGCCGCTTGTCTGGCCTGGCGCGCGGTACGTCCCCGTTCGCCGGGCTCGTCCCCCGTTCGGAAGCCGCCGGGGTGAACTGGGTCGAGCCCCGGTTGGTGGGTGAGGTCCGGTTCACCGAGTGGACCCGCTCGGGTCGGTTGCGCCAGCCTGCCTGGCGCGGCCTACGCACCGACCAGAGGCCGGAGGACGTCGTCGTTGAGCCCTGAACAGCGCACCGCCATCGAAGTCGACGGCAGGCAGATGACCGTCTCGAACCTCGACAAGGTCCTCTACCCGGAGGCGGGGTTCACCAAGGCAGACGTCATCTGGTACTACGTGCACGTCGCCCCCGTCCTCCTGCCGCATTTGCAGGGTCGCCCGTTGACCATGACCCGTTACCCCGACGGGGTGGGGCACGCGTCCTTCTTCGAAAAGCACAGTGCTCGCAGGGCACCCGAGTGGGCCCATCGCGCCCGTGTGCCCAAGTTCGGCAGGGCCAAGGGCTCGGACTTCATCGAGCAGATCATCGTCGATGACCTTGCCACCCTCGTCTGGGTCGCCAATCTTGCCGCGCTCGAGCTGCATGTGCCGCAGTGGCGCTCGGTCTCAGACGGCGCCTACGGCCCGGTCGACCTGATCGTGTTCGATCTCGACCCGGGCTCGCCGGCGACCATCGTGGAGTGCTGTGTGGTTGCCGGCTGGCTCCGCTCCGAGCTCAGGAGCCGGGGGCTCGTGGCCTTCCCCAAGACCAGCGGCTCGAAGGGCCTCCAGCTCTACGCCCGGTTGGACCCGCCGTGGCCCTGGGAACAGGCCCATGAAGAGGCCCGCGAGATTGCCCGGCTGATCGAGCGCGAGCACCCGAACCAGGTGCTGTCGAACATGCGTCGCGACCTCCGCCAGGGCAAGGTGCTCATCGACTGGAGCCAGAACCACGCCGCGAAGACGACGATAGCGCCGTACTCGCTACGGGCGCTCCCGGTTCCGAGCGTCTCGACGCCGCTGACATGGGACGAGGTGCAACAGGGCGCGGACGGTGGGGGAGACAGGCTCCGCTTCCTGGCTCCGGAAGTGCTCGAACGCATCGAGTCCGTGGGTGATCTCATGGCTCCACTGACCGGGCCGGCATCTGCGACACGCTCGCGCCGCGGCGTCCACAAGGCTTGAGTCCAGGTCGAGGATGAGGACGTGAGGGGCGCCCGGAAGGAGGTTTCGGCTCTGGTGCTCGCGCCTGGCGCGAGCGCCGGCAGGGACCAGAGCGCCCTCGTCGCGATCGACGACGCGGTGGCAGTCCACGGCCTGCGCGTCGAGCGCATCGACTTCCCGTACCGCCTCGCCGGCCGGAGGGCGCCGGATCGCCAATCAGTGCTCGTGGCGAGTGTCGCCGCCGCCGCACGCCGGCTGGCAGACGATCTCGGCGTGTCCCAGGACCGGGTCGCCCTAGGGGGCCGCTCGATGGGCGGACGCATGTGCTCGATCGCCGTGGCCGAGGGTCTGGCAGCGGCCGCGCTCGTCCTCGTCAGCTATCCGCTGCACCCACCGGGCAGACCGGAAAAGCTCCGGATCGAGCACTTCGGCGCGATCGAAGTGCCCTGCCTGTTCGTTTCTGGGACCCGCGACCAATTCGGCACACCAGCTGAGCTCGAAGCCGCGACGGCCGCCATCGCGGGTCCTGTGACCCGTGTCTTCATCGACAAGGGCGACCACGGGCTTCGCCGACGCGACGAGGAGGTGGCGGCAACCGTCGCCGCCTGGGTGCTGGCGCTCTAGATGTCGGGCTGGGCACTTCGGCGCCCGGTGCTCACCGACGGGCGGCGAGGGTCGCCACGCCCTCGCCCGACAGGTCCCCGTACGCCTGGCGCCGGCCGGTCATGGCGACGACAAGCGAAGCCAACGGTCCGGCCACCTCCGGGCCGTCACCGCTGGCCCAGGAGGCGTTGGTGGCCTTCAGGCGGAGCCCGGCGATGCGTCGTTTGGCACCGATGAGGAGATTCGAACCCTTGTAGAACTCGGCGACGGTGACGAGCGTCTCCTCGGGGATGTCACGGTTAAGGCCGAGCGGGCGGCGGATGTCCTCGCCGTGGACGACGACTTCGCCGAGCATCGCCGTCACTGGTCCTGGCGGGTGGTTCCGCCTCAGCGCCGCCGAGCGCATCTCGGCGGCGAGGCCGGCCGATTCGCTCGCGCCGATGCGCTTGGCGGCGACTTCGACCATCTTGTCGAAGCTGAAGCCGGCCTTGGCGAGTCCGCTGAAGAACATCACCGGCGACTGTCGGGTAGAGGCGACGAGGTGACCGGCGACGTCGCGTACCGTCCAGGTCCCGCACCACGTGGCTCCCTGCCATTGTTCGGGAGTGAGTGCTTCGAACAGGTCAGCGCAGGCCTCGCGTTCCGCTTGGATCTTCGGCCAGTCGTCGCTCATGCTCACTCCAATCATCGTGCTCCTAGACCGTCCTCGTGGCAGTGCGGCAGTGTCCTCGGCGGGCTATGAGGGCTGTTCGGAAGGCTCGAAGAGGCTGAACACCGCACCCTGCGGGTCGCTCACGGTCGCCATCGGCCCGATCGGCGTCGGCATCGGGCCGTTGATCACGGTGCCTCCGAGCTGGCGTGCCTTTTCGAGGGCGTCATGTATCTGCTCGACCGCGAAGTAGACGTGCCAGTGGTTGGGGATGCCTTCCATCGGCGGCGGCATCGAGCCCGCCACCATGTCATCGCCCGCCTTGAACAGCGTGTAGGGGATCCCGCCCATGTCACTCACTTCCGTGCTGAGCCCGAGGACATCGCTGTAAAAGGCGTAGGCGGCTTCGCCATTGTCTGTCAGGAGCTCGTTCCAGATCAAGGCACCCGGCTCGTTCACAAGCGTCGCCCCGATGTGCTGTCCGGCCTGCCACAGGTTGACGATCGCTCCGCTTGGGTCGACGACGACGGACATGCGCCCGGCCACCATGACGTCGAACGGCTCCATCATTACCTGGCCGCCCGCCGCTTTGGCCGCCGCGGTGGCGGCATCGACGTCGTCGACCGCGATGTAGGTGTTCCAGAACGGCGGGACCTTCTGGGCGACCATGTCGGGCGACATCGGGGCTATGGCGGCCACGGGCTCTCCGTCCTTGATAGCCATCGAGTACGGAGGTCCTTGTGGCATGGGCTGGTCGTCGAACTGCCAGCCAAACAGCTCTCCGTAGAAGGACTTGGCGGCCTCCGGATCACTGGATTGCAGGTCCACCCAGTTCGGGGTGCCTTGTGCGTAGGCGGTTCGCTTGGGCATCGCGGTTCCTTTCCTGTCTCATCGGGGCCCCGGGCTGCGGAGCTTGTCTTGTTTGGGAGGCGAATCGGTGTGGCAGGGGGTCAGGCTCTGCGGCCAGTGAACGCGACGAGACGAGTGAGGTTATCGGCCTCGGGCCCGACTTCGATCTCGGCCGCGAAGTTGTCACCGTCACGCATCTGCGGCGCGATCAACGTACGGCCGCGCTCGAGGACGTAGCTGCTCAGGGTCTCGTCGACCGTGATCGTCCGGTCCGTGGCGCGGGCGAAGTCCCACGCATGCACGAGCAGCTCCATGAGGAGGATGTCGGCTACGACGCCGGCCGGGGCCTCGGACTGGCCGAGGTTGACCGTGCCGTCCAAGCCCCGCTTGCGCCACGCCTCGAGCGTCATCTGAGCGGCGTCCGCTACACGCGCCTCGGTGGACCCATCTCCGCCGTCCGGCACCGAGGCGCCGCCGGCTGCGCCGAGGAAGCGTAACGATCCGAGCAGGTGCTCCGCGAGCTCGTCGACGTTGAACTTGGCGCAAGGTGTCTCGGCACTCCCGTCGTCGGGCGTGAGCCCTCGGAGGACCGCCTGGCAGACCGCGAGCGACGCCTCAGCCGCTGTGAGCGGGTCGTCACCCTCGAACACGGCCCATTCGTCGGCACCGGCGTCGCCGTGTCGTGCCGCGGCAACGAGCCGCTCGCCGTAGTGGTTCCAACCTTCGAGGTGGCCCGCGGCCTGCTCGGGCGTCAGACCACTGTGGACCAGGTGCACGTTCGTCCCGCCTTCTGCCGGCTCGAGCGTGATGGTCACGGTCGAGGCACCAGGCGGCAGGTCCGCGGAGCCCTCCCAGCCCCAGGTGAAGACGATCCGCTTGCCCGGCTCGACCTCGGTGATCATGCCGGATGCCGTGTGCCCGGGGATGATCGTCCAGCGGTACTCGCCTCCTGCCCGCAACTCGATACGCGCGGTGACCGCCTGCCAGCGTCGTAGGCGTTCCGGCTGAGTCAAGAGAGCGAACGTCTCGTCCGGGTCGAGTGGCACCAGCACGGACTTCTCTGCGGTCATGCCGTGGTCTCCTCTTTCAGGTGGGCGAGCAGCGACAAGCTGCTCGAGCTCGTGGGTCCAAAACTGTTCGAGTGCGTTCCGCAGCGCGGCCATCCCCTCGGGGTCGAGGCGGTAGTAACGGAACCGCCCCTCTTGGCGAGCCTGCACCAGGCCTGCATTGGACAACACCCCCAAGTGCTGCGAGATGGCCGACCTCGTGACTCCGAACTCACTGGCGAGCCGGCTTACGGGCTGCTCTCCTGCCGAGAGCAACTCGAGGAGCCTTCGCCGGTTGGGTTCGGAAATTACGGCCACCAGGTCGGGCACCACATTACGTTAGCGCACACTAACACGTTCGGAGGTTCGTCGCGCAAGGGGCAGTTCCCCCGATCCGCTGCGGTAGCGCACGGCATCCGAGTAGCTTCTGCCAACAAGCTCACGAGGAGGCGGTTCCGGTGCGGATGTCGAGACTGTTCGGTGAGACGTTGCGGGAGGCACCAGCCGGGATCGAGTCACCCGGCCACCAGTTCCTCCTGCGGGCGGGGTACGTCCGCCAGCTTGGGCAGGGCATCTTCTCGTACCTCCCGCTCGCCTGGCAGGCGATGTTGCACATCGAACAGATCTTGCGCGAGGAGTTGATGGCAATCGGTGGCGTGGAAGTGTCGCTGCCGGTCGTGCATCCAGCAGAACTGTGGCAGCAGAGCGGCAGGTACCAGAAGATCGGCGCCGAGCTCACGCGCTTTCAGGACCGCCGCGACAGGGGCATGGTGCTCGCAATGACCCACGAAGAAGTGGTCGCCAGCCTTGCCGCAGGCGAGATCAACTCGTACCGCCAGCTCCCGAGGCTCGTCTTCCAGATCCAGATCAAGTGGCGCGACGATCCCCGTCCGAGAGCCGGGATGATCCGAACCCGGGAGTTCACGATGAAGGACTCCTACAGCCTCGACCTCGACGAGGCAGGGCTCGACACCCAGTACAGGGCCCATTACGAGGCGTACTTCAAGATCTTCGCCAGATGTGGCCTGCCGGTGGTCGCGGTCGGTGCCGACGTCGGCATCATGGGCGGCACCGCGGCGCACGAGTTCATGTACCTGACGCCGCTCGGCGAGGACACTCTTGTGCTTTGCAACAGTTGCGGGTACGCGGCAAACCGTCAGGTCGCCATTTCCTCCAAAGTGGCGGCAGAGCCGGAGGAACCTCGCGGAGCGTGTCGCGTCGAGACCCCGGACACGACGACGATCGACGAGCTCGCCGAGCGGCTGAAGGTGCCGAGGGCCCGGACGGCAAAAGTCGTGTTCCTCGCGGCAGAGCACCGCAGCGAGGACGGTCACCCCATGGTGCGCCTGGTCGTGGCGGTCGTCCGGGGCGACACCGACTTGAACGAGGCCAAACTCGCGAACCTGCTCGGGGGAGCCGAGCTGCGTCCCATGTCTCTCGACGAGATCGCGGAAATAGGCGCTGTCGCCGGGTTCGCTTCGCCGATCGGGCTCAACGGCGGCGAGGTCATCGCCGACGAGCTCGTGATGTCTTCGCCGAACCTGGTGGCGGGGGCGAACGAGGAGGGCTGGCACCTCCTCGACACCAACGCGGGCCGGGACTGGCAGCCCGACATCGTGGCCGACATCGTGGCTGCCGAGGACGGCGACGGGTGCTCGGTGTGCGGCAGCCCGTTGCGCACCGAACGGGGCGTCGAGGTAGGCAATATCTTCAAGCTCGGAACCCGGTTCTCGGACGCGTTCGGGGCGACCTACCTCGACCCGGACGGGAACGCCAAGCCGATAGTAATGGGCTCTTACGGCATCGGGGTGGGCCGTCTTCTAGCCTGCATCGCCGAAGAGCACCATGACGAGCGCGGTCTACGGTTCCCGGTTGCCGTCGCCCCGTACCCGGTGCACCTGACGGTGTTGCGAGGATCGGACTCCGAGGCGGGCGAAGTGGCGGAGCGGGTCTACGGGTCGCTCGAGGCCGCTGGCATTGGCGTGCTCTACGACGATCGCGGCGAGCGGCCCGGTGTCCAGTTCGCCGACGCAGACCTGATCGGGCTGCCTGTGCGGCTGACGGTAAGTGAGCGCTCGCTCACGTCGGGCGGAATCGAGCTGAAGCGCCGCGGCCTCGACCAGACGCGGATCGTCGCGGAGGACGACCTGGTTCTAGAAGTCCGGGCAGAGCTCGACGCTTGCAAATGAGGCGGCCTCGCCCGGCAAGGCGACCCGTTTCGGCTCGACGGGAAGAATCGAAAGGATGATGCCATGACCGGGCTGAGCGAGACCGATGCGCACTACTTGAGGGCTTCGTTCCAGGTCGCTCGAAGGGCTCGGGAGGAAGGCAACCTTCCTTTCGGGTGCGTCGTGGTCGACGGCGCGGGAAATGTAGTGATCGAGCAGGGGAATCTCGCTCTTGTCCCAGTGCGGGACGCGACCGCCCATGCAGAGACGTTGGCCGCAGGCCGGGCCACCCGGCGTTACGAGCCGGGCGAGCTGGCGCATTTCACGCTGTACTCGAGCGCGGAGCCTTGCGCCATGTGCGCGGGTGCCATCTATTGGGCCGGAATCGGGCGAGTCGTCTTCGGGCTGACCGAAAGGGACTTGAAAGGCCTCACCGGCAACCATCCGGACAACCCGACCATGGACCTTCCCTGCCGCGAGATTTTCGCTAGTGGCCAGCGCGGCATCGAGGTCCTTGGTCCCGAGCTGGTCGACGAGGCGCTCAGGGTTTTCGACGGATTCTGGAGCTGATCTGCGGCGGTCTGGCGCCGCGACGCGCCAAGCCGCGGGACGGCGCTCGCGACCTCTAGAGGTTCACAGCGCAGACGGCGCCGGTCAGTTGCTGTCGTAGCCTTGTCGCGTGAAGGACGTAGCTCGCGCGACCCACGTTGAGGACATGACTCGTACCCGGGTTCTCAAGTGGCAGCTCGCGGCCTACTGGGTCGTGTTTCCTGCCACAGTCATTGCCGGAGATGCCGGCTTTGTGCGTCTCAATTCTTCGAACTATCCAACAGTTCCCGTTCTCTTCCAGGACTTGGTGCAGTGGGCGTCCTTTGTGTGCTTTGTTGCCACAGTCGTGCTCGCGCTCGTGATTGCCAAGAACGCGTGGACCGGACGGAGAACGCTCCCAGGATCGGTCCGAATAGCGGCCGCCCTGGTGCTGGTGACAACGGTAGCTCTCGTGTGCTTCTTGGTCGTCGAGATCTACCAAGGGCTCCAGGCGCTAGGCAATGACGACATTGCTCCGTGAGTCGGCCAACTCACGCGCTACCACGGCATTGAACGGGACTCCTGGAAGGCGCGGACCGCTTCGTCGATGTTCCCGCAAGGCACGAGTTGCGTGTCACTTGGCCGCCCGAGCGGTCCGATCCTTCCGGGCCGGGCGTCTTGTTCGCGTCCCAACGCTCGACGCCGGACCTGGTCAGCGCCTCGGGCGCACGTCCGTCCTCAGGCCTGCAAGGCTGCGATACGTGCCTGTTGAGCAGCTGCAAGGCGAGTGAGCCCCGCGATATTCCTGCCGATCTTCTCGCGCGCCTGGTTGGCCTCGGAACTCAAGCCCTCAAGGCCGAAGATTCCCCAGTAGCTGAGCGTGGGCCTCACGACTGCCTCGACGAACTGTTGGGCGCCGAAGATGCCCGCGAGGGCAATGGCTTCCTCATGCTCTGTGAAACCAGGAATGCCCGTCCCCGGCATCTTGAACTTGCGGAGCTCGCTCTGGATCGCCATGACCATCGTCGACGGGTCTATCTGGAGGGCCGCTAGGACAAGATCGCGATAGAAGGCATGGTGGAGGCCCTCGTCACCGGCGACCTTTGACATGATTTTCTTGCCCCGCATCGTCTTGTCGAGGGCCTGTCCGGTGTTGCGGTGGGCAACCTGAGTGGCGAGCTCCTGAAAGCTGACGTAGGCGATCATCTCCGCCACGCTGTCGCTCTGGGGGACCTGCCCTTTTGACATCTGGACCATCCGGTCGTCCTCCAACCGGTAGGGATCGATCGCCCGCGTGGCGAGGATCCAGTCACGAATGGCGGCCGAATGACGCCATTCCTCCGCTGTCCAGCGCCGGCTCCACTCCCGCAGCGGGTGGTCCGGCTTTATGGGCGACATGAGGGTGTGGGTGTAGTAGGGGAGATTGTCCTCGGTCAGGACATTCACGATGATCGCGCTCTGCACGCCTTGAGAAAGGGGGTATTGATTCGCGTTCCACCGCTCCTCTTCGAAATCGGCGGCCTTGTCCCAGGGGATGTCCTCGAACGGGTACCACTCCTTCGACACCGAGAGGTGGCGGTTGAACAAACTGGCCGCGGGCCCGGCGAGCTCTTCGACGAGCGCAAGGTCCTTGTCCGGGTCCACTACGAGATTCCCCATGTCCTGTCCTTTGCTGTGATGCACAAGTTCCCCCACAGGAACGAAGTGGACCGGAGCGTGCCTTCCTAGCGACTGTCCCTGGAACTGGCTCCGTGAAGAACGCCTGGCTTCAATCTCGGGCGCGCCCGATTGTAGGTCCTGGAGTCCCTTGCGGGAAGGGCACTTACCTCTGAGTGACCGTGCGGCCGGAGTTCCAGGCGCTCAGGTGACAAAGGCCAGTGGACGCGACCGAACCATGGCGCGCCGCCATGAAAGGATCTGGTAACAATTTTCGAGGCTATTCCCCCTCGAGCGAAAGGAGGTCGGCTGGGATGAAAGTTGAACGTCACCCTCGAATCCGTACTGACCGCGCGCTCGAGCAGCAGGCTTTCTAACTGCCAGGTTCTCAACGAAAGCCAGCCGCGGCAGAGCGCTCCCACACCAAGGAGTCCTGCTTGTGCCCCACTCATCTCACCCTTCCGCGGTCGACCGCGAGTCTCTCCCAGCCGCGCCGGAACTGACGGAGAGCTCACCTGAAACGCCGACCGTTGTTGGTCGCAGCTCCTCGCATCCGGGAAAGCGCCTTGGCGAGCTCGGCTGGGGGCCACCCTTCGAGGCCGCGTTCGCGACTCAGTCTGTCGACGGTGCGGTGCCGGGCCGCGTCGCCCGTGTCGACAGGGCCTCGTTGACGGTTCTCACCGAAGCCGGCGAGTCTCGGGCGCTCGTCGCGTCCCGGCTCGCTCACGATCCCGATCCCCTGGAGGCTCCAACGGTCGGTGACTGGGTCGTGCTTCGGGGAGGTTGGGTGACCCATGTGCTCCCGAGGCGCAGCGCTGTCGTGCGCGGCGGTGCCGGAAGTCCCGGGACTCCTCAGGTGCTCGCCGCGAACGTCGACAGGGTGTTCGTCGTCTGCTCCCTCGAGAGTCGGTTCAGAGCCAGGCGGCTGGAGCGTCTCCTGGTCTTGGCCTGGCAGAGCGGCGCCGTCCCCGTCGCGGTGTTGACCAAGGCGGACATCGCCGACGACCTGCCCGGTGCCGTCGCGGCGGCCGAGCGGTTGATCGGTGTCGGTTGGGTCGTGGCCGTGAGCTCGCTCACCGGGGCGGGAATGGACGCCGTCAGCGGCTTCCTCGAGCCCCGCGCAACCGTCGTCCTGCTCGGGCCGTCGGGTGCAGGCAAGTCCACTCTCGCCAACCGCCTCGGGCGCGGGGCGTTCGACCTCACGACCGGGGAGGTCCGAGGCGACGGGAAGGGCCGTCACACGACCACCGCCCGCGAGCTGGTACGCCTCCCGGGAGGAGCGTTGTTGATCGACACCCCCGGGCTGCGGGCGCTAGCGCTCTTCGACGCGGATGACGCCATCAGCGACACTTTCGGGGAGATCGAAGAGTTGGCGGCAGCATGCCGTTTCTCCGATTGCGGCCACCGGTCCGAGCCCGGGTGTGCGATCAGGGACGCCGTCGCCACGGGAACCCTCGACGCCGAGCGTTACTCGAGTTTCGAGAAGCTGCGTCGCGAGCAACGACACGTCGCCGCCCGTCTCGATCCCCGCGAGCGCGCCGAGGAACGCAAGCGGTACAAGGCGCTCGGGAAGCTCTCGCGCAGTATGAAAAAGCGATGACTCCACTCCACAACCGGGCTGATCAGACAGGGCCCGAGTGGGAAGCCGGTCCCGTTGAGCCAGCTCAGGCAGTCCGGTCGGTAGCGTGAACTCACTCGCCTGCGTCCTCGGGAGCTTCGCCCGTGCTCGGCGGAGCGTTCCCGTCATACCGGTTGATGATGTGAACGTCGATGCCTGATTGGCGCGCGAACCGCAGAACACGCTGGACGACAGAACTCCTGTTCGTGAGCTGCTCCCAACGCGATCTCGGCGGCGCGCCCAGCACTATCTGGGTGATCTGGTTCTCTTTCGCGAATTTGACCAGCGCCGGGGCGGGGTCGTCAGAGAAGATGTCGTGCCAGGTCGCGCCCAAGTCCTCCGCGAGGTGCTTGATGGCCTCGAGCGCGTTCTTGGACAACGGGCGAACACCGTCGTCGCCGACCACGTGGACTGCGTGCAGCCCTGCGTGCGCCCGTACCGCGATCCTCGCCGCGCGGCGGAGCACGGCGTCGGTTCCCGGCGCTGCGGTGACGACCACCATGATGCGCTCGGCGGTGTCCCAGACGATGTCGGGGTGACGGGACACGAGGAAGCCCAGGAGCTCCTCTTCGGTCTCGTCTGCGACGAATCTGAGCGCGAGCTCGCGCAACGCCACGAGGTTCTGATAGCGGAAGAAGCTGGTGAGGGCACTGGGGATCTTGTCGGGAGGGTAGATGTTGCCGTGCAGCATGCGGCGCCGCAGTTGCTCGGGGGACGAGTCGATCAGCTCGAGCTGATCGGCCCTGCGCACGACCCAATCGGGAACCCGCTCGCGAACGGTCACACCGGTGATCTGCTGCACGGCGTCCGCTACGCTTTCAAGGTGTTGGATGTTGACAGTGCTGACGACCCCGATTCCCGAGTCGAGGATCTCGAGCACGTCCTGCCAGCGCTTGGGATGCGGCCCGGAGCCCGGCACGTTCGTGTGGGCTAGCTCGTCGATGAGGGCGACCTCGGGCTTGCGGGCAAGGACAGCTGCAAGGTCCATCTCCTCAAAGGTGGTACCGCGGTAGTCGACGACCTTGCGAGGCACCACG
The DNA here is from genome assembly GCA_050015175.1 of Acidimicrobiales bacterium. Taxonomy (GTDB): domain Bacteria; phylum Actinomycetota; class Acidimicrobiia; order Acidimicrobiales; family Bog-793; genus Fen-455. The sequence continues at coordinate 33,983 of JBEKBX010000030.1, forward strand.
GGGAGGTCGCGGATCTGCTGAGCCGTGTGTTCCCGACCATGCGTCTCTACAAAACCGATGACAACGTCCGAGCCGCGCTTGTAGCGACGCCAACCTTCATCGAGCATGGCCCAGGTCTTACCGACGCCGGCCACAGCCCCGAAGTAGACACGGAACTTTCCTGTCGGCTCGACGCCTTGATCGGCCTTTTGGGTCCTGTCACCGTATTCGGCGTCTTTACTCACCGTTCGCACCCCACTGCCCGACCCTCATCTCCATCTGCCCCTTTGTGATGAAGCTAATGGTTCTTTCGAGCGACCTGAGGACTCAGGCTGCTCGGCCGGCGGGTCTGCGGCCCGGCGTCACTCCATCTTGGCGAGGGCCTCGTTCAACTGAAGGACATCGATATAGTCCGAACCCAGGAACCCGAGCTCGGCGGGCTGGGTCTCCCTCGCGATGAGCTTGTCCAGTACCTTCGGAGACAGTCCCGTGGCCTTTGACACCATGGGCACCTCGGCGTAAGCGTCGACCGGGGCTATGTCGGGATCCAGCAGGCTGCCTGAGGTTGTGACCAGGTCCGGCGTCGGGTTGACGCCCATCTTGTGCCAGTAGGCGATCAGCTCCTTGGTGTCTTGGAACAGGACCTTGGACCGCGGGCCGAGGTTTGTAGCGCCAGAGTCGCCGGGCTTGCCGTTTGCGAAGAGCGGGTTGTCCCCAACGCCGGCATACGGCCCGAAGTCATCGGGGCGGCCGTGGAAGAACTTCGGGCTGGTCCAGTTCTGGCCGATCATTGTCGAGCCGTTCGCCGTTATCGAGCCGTCGGCCTGGTGCTTGAAGAGGACCTGGGAGACTCCGGTCCCAACAAAGGGGTAGATGAGGCCGAAGAACACGAGACAGAACAGGGCAAGGACAATCGAACGCCTTAGGTGAGTGATCATCAGTAAGCCTTCAGTGCGGTCAGGATCAGGTCGATCAGCTTGATGAAGATGAAAGGCGCAATGATGCCGCCAACTGCATAGATGTAGACGTTGCGTCGCAGGATCGCAGCCGCGCTGGCGGCACGGAACTTGACCCCGCGAAGTGCCAGTGGGATGAGGGCCACGATCACGAGCGCGTTGAAGATAACCGCCGACAGCACTGCACTTTGCGGGCTGTGCAGTTTCATTACGTTCAGCGTCTCGAGCTGCGGGTAGGTCGCGGCGAACAAGGCGGGGATGATGGCGAAGTACTTCGCCACGTCGTTGGCGATCGAGAAGGTCGTGAGCGCCCCACGGGTGATCAGCAGTTGCTTGCCGATCTCGACGATCTCGAGGAGCTTGGTCGGGTTGGAGTCGAGGTCGACCATGTTGCCGGCTTCCTTGGCAGCTGTGGTGCCCGAGTTCATGGCCACGCCGACGTCTGCTTGTGCGAGGGCCGGGGCATCGTTGGTGCCGTCACCGGTCATCGCGATGAGCTTGCCGCCTTCCTGCTCGGACTTGATAAGGGCCAGCTTCGTTTCGGGAGTCGCTTCGGCGAGATAGTCGTCCACCCCGGCCTCCTGCGCGATGGCCGCTGCGGTCAATGGGTTATCGCCGGTGACCATCACGGTGCGGATTCCCAACGCACGCATCTCGTCGAACCGCTCACGTATTCCTTCCTTGACCACATCCTTCAGCTCGATCACGCCGAGGATCTGCCGCCCGTCGGCGACAGCGAGCGGCGTCGAGCCGGCCCGGGAGATACGCTCGACCACCGCGTCGAGGTCATCCGGGATCGACCCACCCAACACGGTGACCCATGCCTTGACCGACTCCGCGGCACCCTTGCGGACCTGTCGGTCGCCGAGATCGAGGCCGGACATCCGCGTCGTGGCCGTGAAGGGGACGAACTTGTGGTCCACGCCGAGCTCCCGGGCGCGGATGTTGAAGCGCTCCTTGGCGAGCACGACGATCGAGCGCCCCTCCGGAGTCTCGTCGGCGAGCGAGGCCAGCTGTGCGGCATCGGCCACTTCCTGTTCGGTGTGACCTCCGACGGGAAAGAACGCCGAAGCCATGCGGTTGCCGAGTGTGATCGTGCCGGTCTTGTCCAGCAGCAGCGTCTGTACGTCCCCGGCCGCTTCCACCGCTCGGCCGCTCATCGCGAGCACGTTGCGCTGCACGAGTCGGTCCATGCCGGCGATGCCGATCGCCGACAGCAGTGCGCCGATCGTCGTCGGTATCAGGCAGACCAACAGTGACACGAGGATCACCACAGACACCGTCGCTCCCGCGTAGTGGCCGAAGGGCTGCAGGGTGACCACCACCGGTATGAAGATGATCGTGAGGACGGCGAGAAGAATTGTGAGGGCAAGCTCATTGGGCGTCTTCTGGCGGTTCGCACCCTCGACCAGGGTGATCATGCGATCGAGGAAGGTTTGCCCTGGTTCGGCGGTGACCATGACCACGATCCGGTCGGAGAGCACCTTGGTGCCACCGGTCACCGCCGAGCGGTCACCGCCGGACTCCCGGATGACCGGTGCTGACTCGCCGGTGATGGCCGACTCGTCGACCGAGGCGATGCCCTCGATGATCTCGCCGTCGGAGGGGATCAGGTCACCGGCTTCGCAGACCACTCGGTCGCCCTTGACCAGCGACGCGGCGGCGACCAGCTGCTCGGTGCCGTCGGGCAGCACGCGGCGCGCTTCTGTCTCCGAGCGCATCTTACGCAACGTGTCGGCCTGGGCCTTGCCCCGGCCCTCTGCCATCGCCTCGGCGAAGTTGGCAAAGAGGAGAGTCAGGAACAGCCAGATCGTGATTGACCAGTCGAAAAGCCCAGGGTGCGCGATCGACTCGATGAAAGTGATCACCGTGCCGACGAGGACCACGAACATCACGGGGTTGCGTATCTCGACCCGGGGGTCGAGCTTCTTGAAGGAACCGATGACCGCCTGGCCGAATATCTGCCGGTCGAAGAGGCTTCGTGCCTGCGCCACACCGTGCGGTGCATCCGGGGGCGCGCTACCAGTCGCGACGGCGGTGGTAGAGCTCGCGCCGCTCAGAGGATCGGTTGATTGGTTCATGTGGGAGGGCTCCATCAAAAGAACTTGGTGTGGATGAGCTGCTCGACGACCGGGCCGAGCGAGACGGCGGGGAAGAACGTGAGGCCGCCGACGATGAGGATGACGCCGATCAAGAGCCCGACGAACATTCCGTTGTCGGTCCTGAACGTGCCGATCGACTCTGCGACGGTGCTCTTTATCGCCAGCGATCCTGCCAGTGCCAGTGCCGGGATCATGACCCCGAACCGCCCAAGAAGCATGTCGATGCTGCCGATCACGTTGTAGAACTGGGTGTTGCCCGAGAGCCCCGCGAAGGCCGAGCCGTTGTTGTTGGCCTGGGAGGTGATGGCATAGAGGATCTCTGTGAACCCGTGCGGTCCGGCATTGAGCGGGCCCGCTCTGCCCTCGGCGACCGAGACGGCGATGGCGGTCAGGATGAGCACGATCATGGGCATGACCAGCATCCCCAGTCCCGCCAGCTTCACCTCTTTCGACTGGATTTTCTTACGGATGTACTCCGGTGTTCGCCCGATCATCAACCCGCCGATGAACACCGTGATGATGGCGAAGATGAGGATCGTGTAAAGACCGCTGCCGTCGCCTCCGGGCGAGATCTCGCCGAGCATCATGCCGGTCAGCAGCCCGAAGCCGCCCATGGCGGTGTAAGAGTCGTTGGACCCGTCGACAGAGCCGGTTGAGGTCTGTGTCGACGCGATGTCGTAGAGGGCCGACTGGGTGTCGCCGAAGCGGACTTCCTTGCCCTCCATGTTGCCGCCGGCCTGGCTCTTTATGCCTGCCGCGGCGACAGCCGGGTTCCCCACATGCTCTGCGTAGGAGGAGAACCCGACCCAGGCGCCGAAGAGGATCACCATGGCGGCGAGCAAAGCGACGCCCTGGCGGATGCTTCCCACCATCTTGCCGAAGGTGTAGGTGAGGGAGAAGCCGGTGCACAAAAGCAAGCAGATCGAGAGGAAGTTCGTGAGTCCGGTCGGGTTCTCGAAGGGATCTGCCCCGTTTGCATTGAAGAAACCGCCGCCGTTGGTGCCGAGCTCCTTGATGGCCTCCATGAAGCCGACCGGGCCGACGGCGATGACCTGGGTCATGTTGTTCAAGATGTCGTGGATGTGCACGGGGCCGCTCAGGGTCTGCGCCGCACCTTGGCCGACGAAGATGAGCCCGAAGACGAACGCGATCGGCAGCTCGATGTAAAGCATGGCGCGCGTGATGTCCACCCAGAAGTTGCCGATCGTCGGAGAGTTGCGGCGTGCAAAGCCGCGCACGAGGGCGATGGCCGGCGCTATTCCCACAGCCATGCTCACGAATTGCTGAACCGTGAGGGCGGACATCTGCGACAGGTAAGACATCGTCGACTCGCCGTCGTAGTTCTGCCAGTTCGTGTTCGTCACGAACGAGACAGCCGTGTTCCAGGACAAGGCAGGTGGCACTGCCCCGAGGTGCTGCGGGTTGAGCGGAAGCGAGCCTTGGATCCGCATGATCAAGTAGGTGATCATGATCGCCACCGCAGAAAAGATGGTCAGTGCCCCGGCGTAACGCTTCCAGCTCTGCTCCTGGTCGGGGCTGGTGCCGAGAGCCCAGTAAACGGGGCGCTCGATCCATCCGAGCCAGTGCACGCGGCCCGCGAAGACAGCTTCCATGTACGAGCCGAGGAATCGCCACGCGAGGCCCAGCACCACCACGAGGGCGACGATCGTCCAGAAGAACTGCATCAGAACCACTCCGGTTTGAACATGGCGATGCCGACGTAGATGAACACCAGGATCGAGACGACGAGCAACGCGACTTGGACGGCGTTCATACTCTGTCCAATGCCCAGATCAAGCCCAAGAAAAAGAGCACGAAAGCGACCGTGCCCAGTACCACGAGGAAATCAGCCATGCGGTCAGCATCCTGCGGGCCGTGTCAACAGGGCGTAAATAAAGCGCCTGGAACCGTAAAAAATCTATAAACAGACAGTCATGCTGTCGTCAGCCCGTCGTGACAGCACCGCGGTGGAGCTGTTCGTCCTCGACGATCAGTCCGCCGACCACCCCTCGAGGTCAACTGGGCGTCGTGCTGCCTAGCGTTCGGGATCGGTCCGGCCGGCTCGAGACCGCCGCGAAACGAAGTCCGGCCCAGGTCTCGTCGACAGCTGCGACCTTGAAGTCGACGAGCCCGTTCGCAAGGCCGGCAGCACGCACGGCGTGCTCGGAGACGTCTGTGCTAACCCCCGAGGCCTTTTTCGGCCAGCAGATCCAAAGTGCGTTCTTGTCCGCACGCATTGCCATCTGACCGATCCGGGCGGCGAGCTCGGCGGCCGAGCGGACGAACCAGACCGTCACGTCGCTCCGGCCTCGCGCCGAGCGCCGAAGCACGACGCCAGGTGGGAGATCAGGGATCGTGAATTCCGGGTCGGCGCCCACGAGGGCGACCGTCGCGGCCTCGCGGATCCCGAGCTTTCGGGCGAGCGGGGTTCCCGCATAACCCACAGGCATCGGGTGCGGCCGGTCGTGACCCATCATGGCGGGTCAGCATATTGCCCGCCGGCTTACGCTCCGGTGCCGCCCGGTAGCGTGCGGACATGAGCAGCGGGGCTGCACGTCGCTGGATCGTCCTCGTCGTCGTGTTCTGAGGACGAGCCGAGCACATGCCAGTTTACGGTGTTGCGCCGAGGCCCTTCGTCGAGGGCGCCGTAACGCGGCCCGCGCCGGTCGCCTTCTCGGTTGGAGTGCCATCGCGGGCGCCTCACCGGGTGGAGACGGCCTTCGTGTTCTCAGGAGGGGGCAATCGTGGTGCCTGCCAGGTGGGGATGCTGCGAGCGCTGTGCGAACGGGGGATCTTCCCCGACCTCGTGGTCGGGTCATCGATCGGCGCGGTGAACGCGGCGTTCTTTGCCGGCGAGCCGACGCTCGAGGGCACTTACCTCGCCGCCGAGATGTGGCGCGCCGTCGCGACCAATGACGTCTTTCCTAAAGGCCGGCTGCACGGGTCGTGGCGTTTCGTCGAGCGACGCGAGGCCGTCTATCCGATCGAGGGACTGCGGCGCGTGGTACACAGCTTCCTTCGTTTCGATCGCCTGGAAGACTCGCTCGTGCCACTGACGATCGTGGCCACGCGCCTGGACGACGGAGTCGAGGAGTGGCTGACCGAGGGGCCGGCGCTAGAAGCAGTCCTCGCGTCGGCTGCGCTGCCCGCGATCTTCCCGGCGGTCGAGTGTGAGGGAGGTCGTTACATCGACGGGGGTGTCGTCGACAACACCCCGCTGTCGGTGGCACTGGCGGCAGGTGCGCGCCGGATCTACGTCCTCTTGTGCGGTGGAGTCAACTCTCGCCCGATCGACTCCGAGCGTCCCTATGAGGCCCTGCTGGTCGCTTTCGGCCTGTCGATACGCACGCGACTGCGCCGCGACCTTGCCACTGTCCCCGACGACGTCGATGTCATCGTGCTGGAGCAGTCCGGCGTCGAGGAGATCTTGTGGCAGGACTTCTCGCACACCGAGGAGCTGCTTGAGCGCGGCTACCTCGACGCACGGGTCGTGCTCGATCGGGTCGAGAGGCTGAGGGCCGAACGAGGCGGAACGCGGTCAGTCACGAGGTGGTGGTCCCGGTCGAGCGGACGCCCGCCGCTCTCGAGAAAAGGGCCTCGTGCGGACCGTTGCCTGTGATCACGTCGGATGGGCTTGTTCCGAGATGTCCCCGGCCGGCTCTTGCGGTTCCTGGGTGGGCGCGGGCTCGGTGTCCGTGGCCACAGCCATGCTCCGCGCCGCCAACTCCTCCGGTGTGCGGAAAAGGAGCTCACGGTAGTAGATCAGCTCGGCGATGCTCTCGCGGATGTCGTCGAGAGCGCGGTGGGCGGTCACCTTCTGGGGTCGCGCCACGTAGAGGTCGTGGTACCAGCGCTTGCAGAGCTCTTTCAAAGTGGACACGTCGATGGTGCGGTAATGGAAGTAGTCGTCCAGGGCGGGCATGTAGTGCCTTAGGAAACGACGGTCCATCGCGATCGAATTCCCACACAGCGGTACCGAGCCCGCCGTGGGGACGTGTGACTTGATGAACTCGAGGGTGGCCGCAGCGGCATAGTCCACAGTCACTGTGGACTCCCCGATAGCTGTGAGCAGCCCACTTGTCGTGTGCATCCTCCGCACGACGTCGTCCATGTCGTCGAGTTGCTCGCGTGTTGCACCGATGACGAGGTCTGGCCCTTCTGCGACGATGTTCAGGTCGTCGTCGGTGACGATCGTGGCGATCTCGACGATGACGTTGTGCGCCGGGTCGAGTCCGGTCATCTCGAGATCCATCCAGGCGAGCACCGAGGCGCATCGTACCCGGATCCGCGTCAGCTCTACTACGGTGCCCTTTCGTGCTCGAGATTCCACTGGTCCGCCTCGACGTGGACCTTCCGGTTCCGAGCTACGCGCAGCTCGGTGACGCGGGTTGCGACCTTGTCGCGAGATACGGCGCGGTCCTCGCCCCTGCCGGTGGTCGCGCAACTGTCCCGACCGGGATCGCTCTCGAGATCCCTGAGGGGTACGCGGGTCTCGTGCTGCCGCGCAGCGGGCTCGCCGCCCGGTACGGCGTCACCTGCCTCAACGCACCGGGCCTGATCGACCCCGGTTACCGGGGCGAGGTCGCGGTCATCCTTCTTAACACCGATCCCAGTACCCCCTACGAGGTCCAGCGCGGGGACCGAATCGCCCAATTGGTGATCTGTCGGGTGGAGGAGACACGTTTCGCGGCGGTGGAAAGCCTCGAGACGAGCGAACGCGGCGAGAGGGGTTTCGGCCACAGCGGCCGGTGAAGTGGAGAGAGAGGTGCAATGCAGCGTCTGAGCGGGCTCGACTCCATGTTCTTCTATATGGAGACGCCCACGAATCACATGCACGTAACAGGCGTGTTCCTCCTCGACCCGACAGCTGCGCCCGGGGGGTTCTCGTTTGTCCAGGTGCGTGCGATGGTGGCGAGCCGTCTTCACCGTGCGCCACCCCTGAGGCGTCGTCTCGTCGAGGTGCCGTTGGGTCTTGCGCAACCGGTCTGGATCGAGGACCCGGGCTTCGACCTCGACTATCACGTGCGTCGCGCTTGCCTGCCGGCGCCGGGAGGTCGGTTGGAGCTCGAGCAGTTTGTGGGTGAGATCGTCGGGTCACCACTCGACCGACAGCGCCCGCTGTGGGAGATGTACCTCGTGGAGGGTCTCGAAGGCGATCTCCAGGCAATGGTCGTGAAGGTGCACCACGCTGCGATCGACGGGGTCTCGGCTGCCGAGCTCATCGCAGGCTGGCTCGACCTCGAGGCAGATGCTCCGCTGGCCGACTCCGACGACGGGGACGACTGGCAACCCGAACGCGTACCGAGCGAAATCGATCTCCTGGTCGGTGCGTGGGCCCAAATCGCTTCCAGTCCTCCAAAAGTGGCAAGGACGACCCGCCGTTGCACGCAGGCCGCGCTGCGTGTCGCGACGCACAACCGCGACTCGGCAGCAGCGTCGCCTCCATCGCCTTTCAGCGCGCCGAGGACGTCGTTCAACCTGGCGATCAGTCCCCAACGGCGCGTCTGTTTCGTTGCAGCTTCGCTAGAGGACCTGAGAGCTGTAAAGAACCACTTCGGATGCACCGTGAACGACGTCGTACTGGCGGTTTGCGCTGGCGCCTTGAGACGCTTTCTCCTTGTCCGGGGCGAGCTTCCCGAGGAGCCGCTCGTCGCTCTGGTCCCGATGTCGGTGCGAGCCGACGAGGAGAGGCTGACCGGCGGGAATCGGCTGTCGGCGATGCTCAGCTCACTCGCTACCGATATTGCCGATCCCGTCGCGCGCCTGCACGCGATCTCGGCCGCTATGTCGGGGGCCAAGTACCAGGAGTCGTTGATCGGTTCGGACGTGCTGACCGACTGGACGGAGTTCACCTTCCCCGCTCTCATCGGAGGTGTGGCGCGCTTTATTTCCTCGACGCGGTTCTTCGATCACGTTCGGCCGGCCTTCAATGTCACGATCTCGAATATCCCGGGTCCTCAGTTTCCTTTGTTCCTTGCCGGGGCGCGTGTGGCCGCCACGTATCCGCTCGGGCCGGTTGTCGAGGGTGCCGGGCTCAACATGACAGTGATGAGCTACTGCGGCACGGTTTACTTCGGTCTCAATGGCTGCAGGAAGACCGTGTCCGGCATAGCGGACCTTCCGGCGATGATCAGCGAGAGTCTGGATGAGTTGCTTTCCGTCGTCCTGCCGGGACACGAGTGGGCCTCTCGGGCGGACAGGCATCCCGCCAACTTGACCTGGTCCAACTAGGTGGTCTGGCCAGCTGGTGGTGAGAATCCTCTGGACGCTTGGTAAGATTCGCCAAGACGCGGACGTGGCTCAGTGGTAGAGCATCACCTTGCCAAGGTGAGGGTCGCGGGTTCGAATCCCGTCGTCCGCTCCAAAGAAAGTCCAGGTCACGGACGTGCGAGGGGCTGAGATCGGCTCCTCGTGGCGCGTTCAGGGGCGCCGCGCACCACATTTGCACCACATTTGCCGAACTTTTTTCGCCGATCGCGCCTAGTGAGCCATTGTTTTCGCGCGTGAGGGTCGCGGCCCCCTCTTAGCTCGGCTGTGTTGGGCCAGCCTCGCCACGGAGGCCGGATGGTCGCAGACGGGGGCGTGAGCGAGGGTTCCGGGCACGTCACTTCGGCACCACTTGTTGCCACTGGTGGTCCTACGGTGAAGATGTAGGGCAGCAAAACCTCGATCGCGCTGAAGGCATTCAGCGTGGGACGCCGGCGCTTGGTCCGGGGAATTTCCGAGGCCTCGAAGCTCGCCCTGGATGCGGGCACAGCCCCAGCGCCGGTTCTCTCGGGCGATCCGGACGATGAGTTCGACGAGCTCATCGGCCATGGGCGGCCGACCAGGGCCACGAGTGGATCGCCAGCGCCGCCATTTTCGCGGTGCCAGCGAAGGAGCGTCTCTGGCGTGACGAGGAAGAAGCGCCAGCGCCGTCGCGGCAGCAACCGGGAGAGGGCGGCGAGGCTCCCGATCCACAGGGCGATAAGCGACGCGCGCATTGAGTTGCCGCTCGAGGATAAGCACCTCGTGGCGGAGCACCATGATCTCGATGTCCTTGTCTGTCTCGGTCCGCCGAGAGGATCGGAGCAGGCCGAGGTAACAGAGGGTGAAGGCCACGGCCGATCATGGTCGCTGGTGACGAGCACTGTCAGCTCAGGGCAGTGATCGAGGTTTTGGTGCCCTACAGCTCTCCGCCGTCCTGGCTGGCTGACTGGGCTCCGCGTCCTGGTTGGCTGGCTGATTGGCGGATCTGTCCCGCTCGCGTACGGTTCTGCGGGCCTGTCCTTCTTATTCCACCGCCGTCAGGACCGGCGCCCCCAGCCTTACACAAGTCGAACCTTTCGCCCGAGCTACCGGGCGATGTGATCGCCCTGCCAGGCGCCCACGCCAAGATACGACGGGACGGCTACCGCACCGATCACCAGTGATCCAGGGATGTCGCTCTGGTCGATCACCTGGTGGTGGTCGCCACGGGCGAGTACAGCTCGACCTTCCACGGAGGGCCGTGACAGGTCGTTCGATACCTCTGACCTGCGCGAAAGCCCGTGAATGAACCTCCTGTGTCGTACCACACGAATATGGTCCGACGAATAGGCTTTGCGACGATACCTGCGCGGAGTTCCGGAAGCAACACCTCCCAGCTCTCCGAGACTGCGGATGAGCTGGCAGTTCGCGCTTACCTTTGTGCACTCGTCGGTGCTCCCGTCCGACCCGGTACAGGTCTTCATGGCACGTGCGGCACTCGGCCAGGTACTCGCGAACCTGGTTGACAACGCCTTCTTCTGGCTGATCAGAAGTAAGGGATCGGGGAAGGGTGGCACCATTGAAGCCAACATCGAACGGCTCGATCACGGCTTTGCGTGACTGTCTCGGACGATGGACCGGGAGTAACCGAAGAGGATCGAAGCAGAATCTTTGAGCCCTACTTCACTCGGAAGCCAAACGGCATCGGGCTTGGGCTCTACATCGCACGACTCGTCATCGAACCCCACGGACGATTGGTGTACAAGGAGGTCGGGGTCCTTGGAGGGGCCACCTTCGAAGCTGAATTCGACCAGGTGTCGGACTATGCGACCGGTACAAAGGCCGGAAGTGTCCAGAGTGTTGGCGTTGCGGCTGCAGCCACCCGGTGCAGAACCCCGTTTGCCCCGAGTGCCCGATGATCAAGCCTTTTCGCGACGGGGCGTCGATGTGTCGCGACTGTGAGGCCGATGTTGGATAATCGGGGCTTTCCGAGCCGAGGAGGGCAGCTCTGTCGGATCCGGTTCGCTCGGCAGGTCAGACGAGCCCTTTGGGAACATTCAAGACGAACGGCTCAACCGGGTTAGCCGACGTCGCTTGGTCCCGCGATTCAGCCTTGCGTGTCGAAGCGATCGAACCAAGCTTCTTTGAACCTGGGGGACAATCCTGATTCCAATCGTCTTCTCGCGGACGAGTTGGCATATGAGCACCGGGAAGTCAAGCCCGAACACGTACCTCATACTCGCACCGGCGGTTTCCGCTACCCGGCCGCCGTCTCCTGCCCGGCCTCTTTCCGTTCCCAGGTCTCTCACCGACTGAACTCGATCGCCACGCGCACGAATTCAAGTTTGTGCACCTCACAGGTTGCTTGCGACCGCTGATCTCTTCAAACCGAGTCGGTTGACGAACCCCCGCTCCGGCTTGGCGAACTTGTCGATCCGCCGCTCCAGCGCAGTGGTTCGGCGGTGGAGCATTCCTGGCTCTGCCTCGGCCGACAAGACCACCATGGCGTAGGCAGGGCTCCCGTTGCGCCAGTGGCCAGCGCCGCCGTCAATGTGATAGCTGACTCGTAACACACTTACCTGATTCTTGCTCGTTGTTGAGCGAACATTGCTCGATGTTCTATCATTAGGCGTGGACGCTTGTACGGTGAGCTATCAGCGAACGGGGACGCAGGAGCCGTGGTAAGCAGCAGGGCGAACGTTGCCGCCTCTCACGGCTCCCTAACCCACTCATCCGGGCAGAACGGCGCCACCCTGGAAGTGAGGCAACGCCCGATGGCCAGGGCTGAGCGACTCCGGACGATGCTGCAACTCATCGAGAACGCAAATGCAACGGTTGCCGTGGACCACCTGACTGAACGGCTTGCCGTTTCCGCAGCGACTGTCCGCCGTGACCTCGCTCACCTCGCCAACCAAGGCCTAGTCAGCCGGTCCTACGGTGGAGCGATGCCCATTGACGCCGCGTTGGAAGTCCCCGTTTACCAGCGTGGTGGTACTTTCGCGGCCGAAAAGCAGCGCATCGGCACCCGCGCCGCCGAGATGGTCGCAGACGGTTCTGTCGTGGGCATCACTGGGGGTACGACCACCATGCAGGTTGCCCGAGCTATTGAGTCACTGCAGGGCCTGACGGTGGTGACCAACGCACTTGACATCGGTTACAAACTGGCGCGGCGGCGCAACATCCGCCTAGTGCTCACCGGTGGCATTTGCCGGCCCGCGTCATTCGAGTTGTCGGGACTGATCGCCGAAAGCACGCTCGAGGGCTACCACCTCGACCTTGCCTTCGTAGGTGTCGACGGCATTGACGCAGAGATCGGTTGCACTACACATGACGACATCGAGGCGCGCGCCAATAGGGCCCTTGTACAGCGAGCGCGACGCACGATCGTGGTGGCGGACCATAGCAAGATAGCCCATCGTGCCTTCGCATCGATCTGCTCTCTGGGAGAAGTCAACGTCCTCGTCACCGACGACGGGGCGGATCGAGACGATGTCGCCCGTCTCGAAGACGCCGGCGTGCGCGTCGTCCTGGCCTGACAACCGTGAGTTCTCCGCGGGCGGTCGCGTGCGGGTATCCGCGCGGACCTGCATGAGCACCAGGCAGGCACACGCAGGCACAGTTCTTGGTCGGTGCCGCCCTAGTCAACCACAGTTACTCCTCCGAAGCGGCTCGCGCTGGCAGCCGTCTCGCCGCGCCGTGCGGCTCAAATATGACAGCGAGCCCGGGGCGAGCAAGGGCGACGCACCTCGGACGAGCTAACGCTTGCTACGCCGCGTTGGACCAGACACACGAACCCGGCCTGGTGCGATACTCTGATCGCCCTGCTCAGCCCATCCTGCGCCCTTCTGTTCATTGCTGCTTGACTCGCGAGCGATCCTGCGTCAAGATCAAGCTGTGGTGCGCACGATTGGTGGGACATGGGCACGGCTGAGTCCCCGGTCGGCGGCCTTATCTACGGATTCAGCTCCCAACGGCTCCGGGATGACCAGCTCCCGAGCCGATGCATGCACTGCCCACATCCGGCAAACCGGACATTTCAGCCAGCCACAACGGGCACCGGGGGTCCTCAGGTCAGGAGCAGAAGGAACTTACTATGAGCAAAATCGCCATTGTCGGAGCGGGCAGTCTTGTCTTCACACGCAAGCTGGTGAGCGATCTTCTGCAGCAAGACGCTACTGCCGACGCTGAAATCCATCTCGTGGACATCGATGAGGACCGACTCCATGCTGCAGAGGGCGTCGTTGAGCGTATTGGGACGAGGGCCGGTCGCCGAGTGCCGGTACTGGCATCGATCGATTGTGCCACAGGAGTGAGAGGGTGCGATTACGTAATCAATGCCATCCAAGTTGGCGGCAGGGAAGCAACGCGGATGGACTTTGACGTCCCAGAGAAATTCGGTCTGCGCCAGACAATCGCTGACACACACGGCATAGGCGCTATATCTCGGGCGATCAGGACGATCCCGCCGGCACTGGCAATCGCACGCACGGTTGCGGAAGAGGCACCCAATGCCCACTTTCTGAACTATTCAAACCCGATGGCTATGGTCGTCATGGCGCTGGAACGCTCAGGGATCCCTCGTCACGTAGGGCTGTGCCACGGCACCGAGAACACCGTCGATGACATCACCCGCTACCTCGGACTGAGCGACAAGGGGCGCCTATCCTGGCAGGCCGCAGGAATTAACCATATGACGTGGTTTCTAAGACTGTCAGTCGACGGCGCGGATGTGTACCCACAACTACGGGAATTCGCTCGGAACGTAGACGTTTCACAGCACGAGGACGGTGTCCGCCTGGAACTCCTCCGCCGCTTCGGTTACTTTGTCAGTGAATCCAGCGTCCACAACGCGGAGTACTACCCGTGGTTCCTCCGGCCGGGCGCCAGTGAAGATGTTAGCGGCTTCCGAGTCAGGGAATACCTCTACAGGCTGGACAAGTTGGAAGAAGACTTCCAGCGTGAGCGTTCCGCCGGTGATACCGACGAGCTGCTACCCCTTGATCCCCAGAGTGCCGAGTACGCCCCGAAAGTAATAGCCGCTCTCGAGCGCGACATCCCTTATCGCTTCATGGGTAACATTGTCAACCGAGCAGGCCTGATTGAGAACCTGCCCACTGATGCTTGTGTTGAAGTGCCATGCTTCGTCAATGGGAAGGGGCTGACCCCGGGCTTCGTCGGACGACTGCCGGAACAGTTGGCCGCGCTAGACCGGCTTCATATCAACGTCCAGCTGCTGACGGTCAATGGGATCCTAGAACGCTGCCGGGACAGTATCTACCAGGCGGCGTTCCTCGACCCCCGCCTGTCGGCGCAGTTGAGCCTTGACGAAATGAGAACCCTCGTGGACGAGCTCATCCTCGCCCACGATAATCCGTCCCAGTTACCATGAGCCTTTCCGAAAACTGGAGGCTCCGTGCCACCAGGTGGGAACCGGGACGACCTCGCGATCCGGCAAAAACATTTCAATCATTACAGGATAGTACGCGCGGCCCGCCTTCCAAGGGAAGCCCATGGTCCCCAGCCGCTGGTCCGGGAGCTGGCGCGCCGGTCCCATTTACGGCGTGCACCAAGGATATGGGCGAGAGCGTACTGAGGCGGGGTGCCGCTACGGCGACAAAGCTCTCATACTCACATGCTCATCGGTGCGAAAGGCAAAGGGTGCACCTCCATGGTGACGGTAGTGGAGATGCCAGGCTGACCATTGAACACATTCGAAAGGATATTTTGAAGTGATAGACGGAATGTTTGTGATGGACTGTCATACACACTGTTACAAGCCTGTAGACACCATCTGGGGTGAGTTGGGTCAGACTCACGAGCAACTGATCGCGAGGATGGACAGGAACGGGATCGACGTATCAGTGATTATGGGCCAGCACCGCATCCTGCCTGACGATCAGTGGCAACAGACGGAGTACCTCCTTGCTGCCGTCAAGTTGTACCCGAATCGCTTTGTCCCCGTCATGACATACACACCGTTCTGGGGCAAGCGAACCCTAGACGACATGCGCCGTGGCAAGGAGCTTGGAGTCAAGGGTGTCAAACTGTATACGCACGGCCAGGGATTTTATCCCATCGACAGTCCTATGCTAGATCCGATGGTGGAATTGGCCATTGACTTTGACTGGGTGGTGATGATCCATACAGACGTCGATTCGAAGGTGTGTTCTCCACACCTCGGGTTGCGACTGGCAAGGCGATACCCATCAGCAAAGATCCAGTTCTCGCACATGGGTATGAACTCGGACATCACTTCCTTTATGCCAGACTGGTGCTCGGAGTACGAGAACGTCTATCTCGACACTTCCGATACACCGAATCTGCCGAACTTTGTGTACAAGCTTCCGATGAAGACGATGCCGGACAGGCTAGTGCTCGGCTCTGACGGGCCGACCCTTTACGAGGAAGTCGAGTTGCACAAGCTCTCTATTGCCGAGCGAGACTTCGGGCTGACCAAGGATGAGAAGCGCAAGATCCTGGGGAAGAACGCAGCCCGCTTGTGGGGGATCGATAGTGAAAAGTGGGAAAAGGACCCTCATTAGTAAGGCAATGTGCCCGCTCGGGATGGCGTCGAAGGGCTCGTTCAGATCAGTCGACGGAAGAAAACTCGACGGGGACAGTCGGATGACAAGGAGAAAGGAAAGAGAGGAGCTATGCAAAGACATTGGCGAGAGGTAATGAGAGGAACGGTTACGAGCGTGGCGCGCCCCCGTGGCAGTGAGAGGGGCCGGAAGTTCGTGAAGTCAAGGGTCGTTGTCCTGGCAGCTGCCATTGCGACGCTGGCAAGCTTTGTGCCAGGGCTCGGCTCGTCCTCACTGGCACAAGCTGCAGGCAAGTCGGCAGGGGTGACAAACATCACTTGGTGGACCATGTGGTCGGGATCGAGCTTGATCCCTGTGAACAAGATGGTCAGCCAGTTCAACAAGACGCATTCGACGATCCAGGTCACGGAGTTGAACATCCCAAGTACGACGGGCGACGCGAAGTTGCTGAGCTCGGTTGCGGCCGGCGACCCGCCGGATGTGTTCACCGAGTGGAACGCCACTCTAGGGGAGTTCGCGCACGACGGGGCAATACTGCCGCTGGACCAGTACCTGACCGGGCCGCTGGCCGGGCTGAAGAAATGGGAGTACCCGGCCGCGCTCCAGGGAGGCACGTACAACGGCAAGCTGTACGCCATTCCTCAAGCGATGAACTCTTGGGCCCTGTACTACAACAAGAGCATGCTGAAGTCGATCGGTGTCTCGACGCCTCCCACTACCCTGGCTGAGTTCCAGGCGGACCAGGCCAAAGAATGGAAGATCTCGAGTGGGAGACTGGACCAGTACGGCTTCTACCCGTACTCGGTATCGGGTGTGTGGCTTTCGTACTACTTGCCCTTCTTCGGTGGAGCAAACTGCTTCTCAGGCACAAAGTACGACCTTGAGCACTGCAAGGGAGCCCAGGCGGCGGCTGCCTGGACGGCTTCCTACGGCAAGTACCCGTACTCGCTGGTTGTTGGCATGCAGTCAGCGTATGGGAACGTAGCTGGTGGCGGCGAGGACCCGTTCAGCATGGGGAAGGCAGGCTTCGAGATGGAGGGGCCGTGGATCGGATCGCAGTACATCCCGAACGCCAACCCGGCGATGGCCGATAACTTCGGCGTCATACCGTTCCCAGCGACGGGCCAGATCCCGCCAGGGGGGACGCTGGGCCAGGGGAACTACGACATCGTCCCGAAGGGCTCGAAGCACCCCGCAGCAGCCGTCCAGTTCATGGCCTGGCTGGCAGGGTACGGCAACACACAGTACATGGCGTCGATCGACACCTCCGGTGGATGGATCCCGGCCAGCCCTGTGGTCACAAACTCCGCGCCCTACCAGGCCTACGTGCACAAGTACCCGTGGATGAAGACGTTCCTGCAGGTCGTAGGCAGCAAGTACACGGAGACGCCGAACCTGACGCCGACGCAGTCCGCCTACTACACGGCGTGCCAGGTGGCTACCCAGGAGTTGCTCACGAACAAGATGACACCGCAAAAGGCCCTGCAATACATCGACAAGCAGGGCAACGGCTAGCCATTGCCGCCCCAGTACTGAATGCTATGCAGAAGCACGAGATTGGCATAAAAGGCTAGGATGGAGGGTCCCCGGAGGGCGCTGTATGGTCGCAAGTAAAGTTAGGGCTACTGACGGCCTGAAGCTGCCCTCCGGGAGATCCCCAAAACGACATAGGCGCACCACCGCCCGGGTCGGGTTGCTGTTCATTAGCCCGTGGGTACTCGGCTTCCTGGCTTTCACTTTGTATCCGTTCTTGGCTACGCTCTACTACAGCTTCACTTCTTATTCGGGAGTAGGTCGCGCGAAGTTTATCGGGCTCAGCAACTACACGGGCCTGTTCCAAGACCATCTATTCTGGACGTCGCTCTTCAACACATTATATTACACGGCATTCGAAGTTCCGATCTCCATGGCGGTTGCGTTGGGTCTGGCCATGCTGCTAAACATGAACGTCCGAGGTCGGTCCATCTACCGGACAATCTACTATTTGCCCTCGGTAGTACCCCTCGTATCCGGCTGCATGCTGTGGCTGTGGATCTTCAATCCCTCTTACGGCATAATCAATTCCCTGCTGTCAGAAGTACACGTCCCCGGACCGGCGTGGATGTTCTCGCCGACATGGTCGAAGCCGAGCTTCATCCTCTTGGGACTCTGGGGGCTCGGGCAGCCAATGGTCATCTTCTTGGCAGGGTTGCAGAGTGTACCGAAGGAAATGTACGAGGTGGCCGCGATCGAGGGAGCCGGACCCCTGCAAAGACTGTGGCACGTCACATTGCCGATGATCAGCCCGATCATCTTGTTCAACACCGTGATGTCCCTGGTGGTGTGCTTCCAGTACTTTACGCAGGCATACATAATGACTGATGGAGGCCCCGATAACTCCACGTTGTTCTACAGCCTCTACATATACCAGCAAGCGTTTCAGAACCTGAAGTTGGGTTATGCCTCTGCGATGGCGTGGTTCCTATTTGTTTTGGTGATCGTCATGACCAGCCTGCTCTTCAGGTCATCCAGGAGATGGGTGTATTATGAAGTCGCAAAATGACGGGGATCAATGGCAGCCAGCCGTTGCAGACCTCAGGCTCCAGGACCGCGGAACAGCAGACCGGCGGAAGTTGCGACGAGGGGCCATGCTTCGCCAGATGGGGAGAAGCCTCGCGAAGCACGGCGTGCTGATAGTCGTCGGAGTAGCGTTTGCCTTCCCGCTCGCGTGGATGATCCTGACCTCGTTGAAGCCCCTTGGGGAAGCCATCGCCTTTCCACCAGTGTGGTGGCCGCACCCGCTCATGTTCAGGAACTACCCGGACGCGCTGAGCTCGCTGCCATTTTGGCGGTTCTTACTGAATACGCTTATGTACGCCGTTGTGACGATAGTTGGCGTAGCCATATCAAGCAGTCTGGTCGCGTACGGATTCTCGCGAGTACAGTGGCGCGGTCGGAACCTACTGTTCTACGTGATGGTCTCAACCATGCTGCTCCCATTCCTGTCGACGCTAATCCCGCTCTTTTTACTTTACAAGAAGCTAGGCTGGATCGGAACGTATCTGCCATTGATTGTGCCCTGCTTCTTCGGTATCTCCGTCTATAGTACCTTCTTATTGCGGCAGTTTTTTATGACGATTCCTCGTGAACTGGCAGATGCCGCACGGGTCGACGGCGCGAGCGAATTCTACATATATTCGCGCATAGTTCTGCCGCTCTCAAAGCCGGCTATGGCCACGGTTGTGTTATTCCAATTTATCTATTGCTGGAACGACTTCCTAGGCCCGCTAATCTATCTCAACAACCCGAGCTGGTACCCACTATCGCTGGGGTTGAACGACATCCTTGGGACGTACGCCACGAACTGGTCATGGCTGATGGCTGCGTCAAGTGCTGTTACCTTGCCGATCGTGGTGCTCTTCTTTCTTACTCAACGCACCTTTGTTCAGGGCATAGCGCTTACAGGGGTGAAGGGGTGAGGCGCTTGCCTGAGTCAGGAGCGCGATGCGTCGCGGGCGAGGCGGGAGGTGGGGACCACCTGCTTGCGGGGATTATGGCAAGCCGCGTAATGGGTGGATTGGAAACTGTTCTCAACTACTTGCTCCTGAACGCTGCGCTTGTCTTGACGGCACTCCCGGTGTTGACGCTGCCCATGTCGGTTGCTGCTGCGACCACCGCGCTCGAGAGGTGGCGTCAGGGCGGGGAAGACCGCGTGCTGAAAGAGTTTGCGCTAGCTCTCCGGGCGCAAGTACGAGCTGGAACGATTGTGGCGGTCGGAGTACCGTTCGTCGCAATAGGCGTGGGTGTGGAGGAGATACATTATTTTGGGACAAACAGCATGGGCATTGTCGGGCAGGTCTGCCTCGGTCTTGGTGTATTCGGGGTGCTCATGGCGTTGACGGCGCTTGGATACGTGCTCGTGTTGTCGACGCGCTACCCATTGGCGGGGCCGTCCGAAGTGCTGCGGCTGGCTGTGCAGCTGGGTGTGCGAAACCTGTTCGTTACCGGGCCATTGTTCATCGGCGAGATTGGCGTCGCGGTGGCGCTTTGCCTGGTAGACCCAGCACTGGTTTTGGTAGGGGTGCCGGTGGCGCTGGTGAATGTGATCAGAGTGACTGCAGAGCTTGGTATTCGTAGGAGTGGCGTACCGGAATGGAAAGGGCCGGGGTAAGAAGGAGGGAGCTGGCCGCAATGGGCGAAATGTCACCGGAGCAGCGGAGGGCACGGAATTGGGATGGGAGCTTAATGTGAGTGGCATCGCGGTTGGTGCAGGTAGCTCGATCATCGAGTACGAGGTAGCGAGTCAACCAGAATGTTGGCGATTGGCCCGAGAGGTCGCAGGCAAGGGCATCCTGCCTGCGGCCGGCCAGCGGGTCGCGATCATGGGTTGTGGTACGTCGTGGTATGTCAGCCAGGCTGTGGCAGCCTGGCGCGAGGCTAGTGAGCACGGTACCAGTGATGCCTTTCCTGCGTCGGAAATGCCTCCAGGCCGTAAGTACGATGTGGTGGTCGCGATTTCGAGGTCTGGGACGACGACCGAGGTGCTGCGCGCTGTCAGCAAGGTGGGGTCTGACTGTGAAATAGTCGCCATAACTACGTCAACCATGAATCCTTTGGCCGCGAGGACCAAGACGACGGTGACACTGGGCTTCGGGGACGAGGAGGCCGAGGTACAGACGCGCTTCGCTACGAGCGTCATGGCTCTGTGGCGAGCTCACTTGGGCCACGACATGGAGGAACTAGTGCGGCTGGGCAAGGAGCGGCTGGAAGCGCCGTTGCCTGCGAATCTGGAGACCTACAGGCAGTTTGTCTTTCTCGGCCAGGGCCCCGGGGTCGGCGTCGCCGGTGAGGCTGCGCTGAAAATGCGGGAGGCTACCCAGAGTTGGAGTGAGGCTTATCCTGCCATGGAGTTCCGTCACGGTTCGATAAGCGTTATCGGCGCGCATACCCTTGTGTGGGCACTTGGGCAGTTGCCGCCAGGTCTGGGCGACGAGATTCGAGCGACCGGGAGCGGCCTCGTGACGTGGGACGGAGATCCGATGGTCGACCTGGTCCGTGTCCACAGGGCCGCGATAGCCCTGGCGAAATTGAAAGGACTGGATCCGGCACACCCGCGTGGCGTTACCCGGTCGATAGTTCTGGAGTGACAGACTCATAGGGCCGGGACGGAATGGGTTGTGGCTGGGGGTGGCGACGGCTGACTCGAGAAGAAGCGGCCCGTGCGCGCTCGACCTGTTGCTCGAGTGACTGGCGCGTCGGCGGTGCGAGGGAGAGGAGCACCGTGAGCGCCCGGTGCGCGCTAGCGATGGATATAGGTGGGACCAAGGTCGCCGCTGCCATTGTCGACTCTTGGGGCGACATAAGCGACTACAGGTCGATTCCAGTGCACAGTGACAGCCGGCCGGAGTCGGCGCTGGGCTAAGCGCTCGACCTCGCTGAGGCGGTGTTGCGGGCGGAAGGGGCGACGACCAGTACGATCGGCGCTGTCCACCAAGGGATCGACGAGGAGGACAGCGCCGAGATTGCTTTGGGGCGGCCCGGGTGGGTGAGGCTGAGCATCCCGCGTCGCGTCCGGGAGTGGTGCGGGCAGTCCCCACACGTTCTAGTCGCACACCTCCGGGACATCCGCGTTGGGGTAACAACCCTTTCGCGACGCCCTTCAGGTCCCCCACTCCATCTCGGCAACCGCGTTATGGTGACCGAGTATTCAGGACCAGGCTCGGGCTGCGTAGCTGAGAGGCGGCGGCGGCGTGCGACCGTCAAGAAGGGCGAGATAGCCGCGCTGCTTCCTCGATTGCGAACACCAGGCTGCGCTCGTCAGCCATGTCCTTACCGGCGATATCAAACGCCGTGCCATGGTCGACGCTGGTACGGACAATGGGTAGTCCCAAGGTGATATTCACTCCACCCTCGAGGCCCAGGACCTTCACTGGCGCGTGGCCTTGGTCGTGGTACATGGCGACTACGCAATCGAAGTCCCCCCGGCCAACGCGAAAGAATGCCGTGTCTGCTGGAAGCGGGCCTATAGCTTCGATCCCCATCTCGCGTGCTGCTGCAATAGCCGGCTCTAACTTGTCGCGCTCCTCACCGCGGCCGAATAGGCCACCCTCACCAGCATGTGGGTTAATTCCGCAGACTGCAATCCTAGGGCGCCGGTTGTTGACCGTGTGAGCGAGCGCAGCGTCCGCTAGCTTTATGACGAGCAGTACACGTTCGGGCGTGATCCGTTCGATCGCGTCTACGAGCCCGACGTGAGTGGTAACGTGCGCGACGCGCAGACTGGCCCCGTTGGGGAGCGTCGCTGTGAGCATCATTGCGACTTCTTCGGTCCCGGTCAGTGCAGCCAGGAGCTCGGTGTGGCCAGGGTAGTGGTGGCCAGCCAGGTGGAGGGCTGCCTTGTTCAGGGGTGCAGTGCATATGGCATCGACCGTTCGGGCGATGGCTAATGCCGCGGCCTTTTCGACAAATCGGT
The DNA here is from genome assembly GCA_050015175.1 of Acidimicrobiales bacterium. Taxonomy (GTDB): domain Bacteria; phylum Actinomycetota; class Acidimicrobiia; order Acidimicrobiales; family Bog-793; genus Fen-455. The sequence continues at coordinate 56,241 of JBEKBX010000030.1, forward strand.
AGGCAGCCTCGCCTGCGTTTGCGGAGAGCTCTCCCATTTGAAGGTCGGCCGGGATGAGGTCTAGTGCAATACACTCGAGCGTGCCAGGCCGAGAGGTAACTTGCCCCGGTCCTTCCACTTGCACTACCGAGAGCTCGTCACCAAGCTGCGATCGCGTACGTTCGAGACAACCAACGTCGCCAACAACGATAGGGCGGCACAGTTGCCAAAGGTGTGGATGCCTGCTGAGTGCCTTGACGATTATCTCCGGGCCGATGCCGGTCGCGTCCCCCATTGTTATTGCCACTGCCGGTAGGGTGGGGTTGGCGTTATCCATGTGTTCCTCCGTTGTGGTGGTTTCTGTCGTACCGACCTGTGGGTTCAGTCATTGGCTAGGTACTGCGGAGGGCGTTGACGGCCTCGATAAGTGAGCATTCGGTCCCAAAGGAGCCTGCCTTGGTCACGATGCGCAAGCCGCCCGGGCTCGTGCGGAGCTCGACCATCCCCGGCTCGATCTCGGTGATGACTCGAGCGGATCGGACGCCCAGCGCGTCAAGCAACTGGCGAGCAGTTTCTCCTCCAGTGGCAAAGAGGCCGAGGAGTTGCGAAGTGCCCCTGAGAGCTAGGCCAGCACCGACCACGAACTTGGCGTACTCGGGTTCGCACGAGCCATCCGGATCCGTTGGGGACAAAGTGAGTACAACGACTCCACCATTCGCCAGACGCTGACGCAAGGTCGGCAGTTCGTGCTTCAGCCAAGCGGAGACTGCAGCCTGACCAATGCTGATCTGGCTCACTGCCGCGTCGGTGGTCGCAGCCAGCGCCGTGACTTGCCGGGTGCCGATCGGTTCACGGGTGGCAACCAGGATCAGGATGCCTCGGTTCTCGGAGACGTCGCCTTGTTGTGATAGGCAATTGCTGGCATCTTCCTGTGCCGCGCGGTGGCATGCCTCGGAGCGCGTCCGCAGGGCACGTGACTCTTCGGCGGTAGGCGCCCGTGATGGCGATGGATGCTTGTGCAGTGTATGCGACGAAGACAGCGATGCCGCGATTGCATTCGCCAAGCCTGCTGAGCCTACCCAGATCGTCGGACGGGTTATTGCTTGTGCGGCCTCGACCAGTGAAGTCAGGTCCGTACCTAGTTCCGCGTCCGCTAGGACTACGGTGGCACCGCCCAGGCTAGAGAGCTTTGATGTCACTCCTCCGCAGCGTAACTCGGAAAGACTCAGATGACATACCGAACCTTGACCCTGGACGCCAAATACCTCCTGAATTGACAAGCTCCGTATGCCTGGGCCTTCAAGGGCCCCATTTCGCACGACACGGCGGAACGCGGGGAGAGTTGGAGCGACTATGGCGACGGCCTGTGGACAGGCCTCGAGAGCGCCAGAAAGCTCTGCGGCACAGTTGCCGCGGAGCTGGGAGTCCACTTTCTTGAAGATGACAGCACGCGCGTTGGCAGCATGCTCGCAAGCCGAGAAGGTCGCGAGGTAGGCCAGGGATGGGGTGACCCCTCGTGTACCAAGGTCGACTCCGACTACCTGTGCTTCGTCCCACAGTTTGTCGACCGCAGTCAGGCTCGTCGTTACAGAGGTGGAAAAACCCAGCCGAGCGAAAGGCACCGTTGCGTCGGCTGCACCAGTAAAATCGTCGGCAATCACTAGGAGCATTGCTTGTGGGCTTGTCACATCGCACACTCCGATGGTAGCCGGTACGTGAACACCTAATAGACAAAGCTACCAGGCTTAGAGGTCCCGCGGATAGGCGCGCTGATAGAGCCCATCCACCGGTCGTCGTTTCGGCCCTGCTGTGATGTCGGGTGCAACCCACTCGAGGAGCCTCTTACGGGTCACCTCACGCGCCTTGCGGAGCTCCTCGCCGGCACTTCGACCCAAAGCGGGCGCGCTCGCTCCAGGGTCAGATCAAGGCACTCATCGGTGAGGTCACAGGTAGCGAGCTGCGTAAGCAGGTGCGGGAGCTACTGAGCATCGACGGTGCCGTGGGCTCGCAGTTCCGGCTGGTCAACAGTTCGAATACCGAAACGATGACTCGCGTGAACACGCTCCTCGACAAGATCGAGCAGAAGCTGCACCTTGACGTGGCGTTCGAGCAGAGCATGCACAAGGGGCGGCCGTTCGAAGACATCGTGCATGCCGAACTTGAGGCCATCCATGGTGTAGGGCGCCAAAACATCGATCGGGCCTTTAAGCTGGCTCTTTTCGCCGTCGGGAACCATCATCTGCCATGGGCCTCCGTCTCTGCTATCTCGTCGCGTGCCGCGTTCTTGAGATGCTCGGATCCCGCCGACGGACAGCTTTGGACAAGGACATCGAGCTGATGGTGCTGCGCCACGAGGTGCGGGTGCTGAAGCGGCAGCTCCATGGCCGCGTCCGCTACCGACCCGCAGACCGGGCGATGCTGGCTGCGCTCAGCCGAGCACTTCCAAGGTGGCGCTGGGGTTGCTTTCTCGTCACGTCCGAGACCCTGCTGCGCTGGCACCGGGAGCTCTCGCGTCGCAAGTGGAAGCGTTGGCGAGCCCTGCGAGGTCCTGGACGTCCCCCGCTCGGAGATGAGCTCGTCGAGTTCATCGTCAGACTCGGCCGGGAGAACCGCCGCTGGGGATGTGTCCGCATCCAGGGCGAGTTGCGCGGGCTCGGAGTCCGCGTGTCCGCGAGCTCGATCCGCCGGGTCCTTAGAAGCCACGGTCTCGGACCAGCTCCGCGCGGTGGACCGACCTGGAAGGAGTTCCTCGCCGCCCAGGCGAGCGGCATCTTGGCCACCGACTTCTTCGTCGTGGACACGATCGCTCTCAACCAGCTCTATGTGCTCTTCGTCATCGAGCTCCAGAGGCGCATAGTCCACATCCTCGGTGTCACCGATCATCCGACAGGCTCGTTTGTCACCCAGGTCGCCCGCAACCTCGCAGGAGATCTCACCGAGCACGCTCGGTCGTTCCGGTTCTTGATCCGAGATCGCGACGCGAAGTTCACCGCCAGCTTCGACGAGGTGTTCGTCTCCGAAGGCATCGAGGTGATCAAGACACCGGTTCGCTCGCCGCGCGCGAACGCGATCGCGGAGAGATGGGTACGGACCGCACGGGAAGAGCGCCTCGACTGGACGCTCGTTCTCGGCCGTCATCATCTCGAAGCAGTCCTTCGCGACTACGTCCGGCATTGCAACCAGCATCGCCCTCACCGTGGCCTTCGACTCCGAATGCCTGCACCTGTCAGCGAAGTGATCCCAGCTTCCCCGGCGCTCAGCGACATTGCTCGCCACGACGTGCTCGGTGGGCTCATCCACGAGTACCGCGCCGCGGCCTAACCCGGCGTGACTACGGCCGGGTTGCCCACTTTCTGACAACTGTTGTTGTAGTCGCCTCGTGTCGTTCGTCTCGATCGGAGCGTCGGCCGACCGTGCAGCGATCGCCGCTGCGTCCTGCGCCCGACTCCAAGACCGAAGGACCCGGGTCACCGAGCCAAACGCCTGTCCATGCGGCTCCGAGCGGCGCGATCGAGTTTCTGGTGCCCTACAGCCGGAGCAGGCAGCTTCCCGCTTCGTCGGTAAGCGCAGATTACAGGCCGTCTACTGCCGTGGAAAGCTTCGGCCTGGGTGCGGCTGGACACTGTCGCCCACACCAGGCCTCGCGTTTACCG
>JBEKBX010000031.1:0-42616 GCA_050015175.1 Acidimicrobiales bacterium
GCCGGCTGTTCACGATCATGTTCATCATCGTGGGCCTCGTCGAGGCCATGTACTTCATCAACCTCGTGTTCATGGTCCTGTTCGTCTTCGTCCTCGCCAAGAAGTAGCGACGGAGGTCTTGCCGGATGCTGTTTGCAAGCGCCGGGGCCGCCAGCTCCGGCAACGGTGGGAACTTCCTGATCCCGAACGGCACTTTCATCGTCGAGCTGGTCATCTTCCTGGTCGTGCTCGGGGTCGTCGCGAAATGGATCCTCCCGCCGCTCAGGGAGGTGTCCGAGGCGCGACGGACCCGTATCGGCTCCGCGTCGCAGAAGGCGGAGGAGGCACGCGCGGAGAGCCAGAGCGTGCTCACCGAACGCGACCGGGTGCTGGCTGAGGCGCGCGCACAGGCTCGTGCCATCGTCGACCACGCCAACCAGGGCGCTGACCAGGCGGTCCAGAATGGTCGCCAGCGGGGCCAGCAGGAGTACGACCGGTTGGTCAGAGCCTCCCGGGCCGCGACCGCGGAAGAGGGCCGGCGCGCACGCGACGAGCTCATCGGCCGCCTGGACAGCCTCGTGGCGTCCGCGGCAGAGCGCGTACTCGGCAGTCGCGTCGATGTGGACCAGCACCGTGGCCTCATCGACCAGGCGATCGCCGCCGCCACCGGCGGGGGGGCCGTCTAGCCGTGGCGTCCTACCTGGCCGAGGTCTTCGGTTTCCTGCTGCTCGGCGTCTTCATCTACCGCTACGTGAAGCCACCCCTCAAGAGGCTGATGGACCGGCAAGCGGAGGCGATCCGATCCTCGCTCTCCTCTGCAGACGCGGGGCTCGAGAGCGCACAGCAGATGCGCGCGGACGCACATGCGGCCCTCGAGGCGGCCCGTTCGGAGGCGAAAGTGATACTCGAGAGGGCGCACGAAACTTCGGCCCAGCTCCTGCTCGAGGGCGAGCGCAACGGCCGTGGAGAGTACGACAGGCTCGTGGCAAGCGCCGTAGCCGAGGCCGACTTCGAGCGCCAGCGCGCCCGGGAGGAAGTCACGCGGGAGGTCGGCGCCATCGTGATGGCCGCGACCGAGCTCGTCGTGGCCGCCGAGATCGACGCCGCGCTGCAGAGGGTGTACATCGGCGAGACCATCGACGCCGCCGAGGCGATGGCGTGAGGGACCTGCTGCGCGGTTACGCGGCCGCGGTCTTCGAATCGGCGGCTGCGGCCGGGCGCGCCCGCCAGGTCGCGGACGACCTGGGCGCCTTCTCGCGGGCCCTCACCGAATCCGACCCGCTACGCAACGTGCTCACCGACGTCGCCATCCCTGCCCGGGCGCGTCGCGGTGTCGTCCACGACCTGCTGGATGCAAAGGCCGCCGCCGAGTCTCAGGCCCTCGTTTCCTGGGCGGCTCTCGTGGAACCCGCCGCCGAGTTCCCCGTCGCAGTGTCGGCGCTGGTCGGCATCGCTCTCGAGACCGCCGACGCGGCCGAGGTGGGCCAGGTCCGGTCGGTTCCTGCCGAGGAGCTGCTCGGCGGACGCTGCGCGGTGCGCGAACGGATCCGCGGCTACGCCGACCGGTTGTTCCAGGAGGTCGACAGGCTGGAGACCATCGACGACATCGAGGAGGAGCTGGTCCGCTTCGCGAGGATCGTCGATTCGAACCGTGTTCTGCGCCTGGCGCTCAGCGACCCTGCGAATCCGGTCGCGCAACGCGTCGCGCTCGTCGGAGACCTCCTGGATGCCAAGGTGCTCCCCGCGACGGCTCGGCTTGTCTCCTACGTTCTTCGCGCCGGCCACAGCCGCGATCTCGTCGGGACGCTCGAGTGGGTCGCGGGGCTTGCCGCCGAGGAGCGAGGGCGACGGGTGGCCGAGGTACGCTCGGCCGTCGAGCTCGACGAGGACGAGTACCAGCGGCTCGTCGAGGCGCTCGAGCGCACTGCGGGTCGTCCGGTCGAAGTGCGCGTGCAGATCGAGCCCTCCCTGTTGGGCGGTATGGCCGTCGAGATCGGCGATACCGTCATCGACGGCTCCGTACGACACCGTCTCGACCAGCTCCGCGAAGCCCTCGCGCCCTCGACAGGCCTGCAGGACCTGTCGAGTTCCGAGCACGACCGTTCCTGAAGAAGACGAATAGGACAAAGGAGCCCCACCGATGCCTGAGCTCACGATCAATGCCGACGACATCGCCGCCGCGCTGGCGCGGAATGTCAGCGACTTCACGGCCGGGACGGAGGCCGAGCAGGTCGGCCGGATCGCCGAGGTCGGTGACGGCATCGCACGCGTCACCGGACTGCCCGGGGCCACCGTCAACGAACTGCTCGAGTTCGAGAACGGAACCGTGGGCCTCGCGCTCAATCTTGACGAGGAGTCCATCGGCGCAGTCGTGCTCGGCACGATGGAGGGCCTCGACGAGGGTCAGGTGGTCCGTTCGACCGGCAGGATCTTGTCGGTGCCGGTAGGCGACGCGCTCTTGGGCCGTGTCGTGAACCCCCTCGGTGAGCCGATCGACGGGAAGGGCCCGCTCGGTGTCACCATCGACCGCCGTCTCGAGATCCAAGCGCCAGGCATCGTGTCGCGCCAGAAGGTCTTCGAACCGCTGCAGACGGGCATCAAGGTGATCGACGCGATGACCCCCATCGGTCGCGGCCAGCGCGAGCTCATAATCGGCGACCGCAAGACAGGCAAGACGACGCTCGCGACCGACACGATCATCAACCAGCGCGGCGCGGGGGTGAAGTGCATCTATGTCGCGGTCGGCCAAAAGGGGTCGACCATCTCGCAGACCGTCGCGACCCTCGCCGAGCACGGTGCCCTGGACTACACCGTCGTAGTCGCAGCGCCGGCCTCCGAGCCCGCCCCGTTCAAGTACCTCGCCCCGTACGCGGGCTGCGCGATGGGCCAGCACTGGATGGAGAACGGCGAGCACGCGCTTATCGTCTACGACGACCTCTCGAAGCAGGCCGAGGCTTACCGCCAGATCTCCCTTCTCCTTCGCCGTCCGCCAGGGCGCGAGGCCTACCCCGGTGACGTCTTCTACCTTCACAGCCGTCTGCTCGAGCGGGCGGCAAAGCTTTCCGACAAGATGGGCGGCGGATCGCTCACGGCACTGCCGATAATCGAGACCAAGGCCGGTGACATCTCCGCTTACATCCCGACCAACGTCATCTCCATCACCGACGGCCAGATCTTCCTGGAGAGCGAGCTTTTCTACTCGGGCGTGCGCCCGGCATTCAACGTCGGGAACTCGGTGTCACGAGTCGGGGGCGCGGCGCAGATCAAGGCGATGAAGGCGGTCGTCGGCACGCTCAAGATCGACTTGGCGCAGTTCAGGGAGCTGGAAGCGTTCGCCACGTTCGGTTCCGAGCTCGACAAGGCGTCGCAGGCGCAGCTGGACCGCGGCTATCGCCTCACCGAGCTCTTGAAGCAGGGCCTGAACGTCCCGATGCCGGTGCAGGAGCAGGTCGTCGTCATCTATGCCGGTGTACGCGGTCACATCGACGACGTGGCCGTCGAAGACGTGCAACGTTTCGAGGCGGAGCTACGGGCGTTCATGCGGGCGCGCCACGCCGACCTCCTCGAACAGATCGCTTCGACGGGCACCCTGCCCGACGAGAGCGATCTCAAAGCTGCGATCGCGGAGTTCAAGCGCGGCTTCGGCCCCTCGGGCGCCTCGCCGGCTGTCGGCGCTGGTGGCGCCGCGGCGCCGAGCGCGGTCGGCTCCGCCGAGGCTGCGGGTGCAACCGTGGCGACCGCCTCGGTCGCAGGCGAGACCGAGGCCGAGTAGTCACATGGCAGGCGGTCAGGAGCGGATCCTTCGCCGACGCATCCGCACCATCGAGTCGACGAAGAAGATCACCCGGTCCTTCGAGCTGATCGCGGCATCACAGATCACGCGCGCCCAAGGGCGCATCGCCGGTTCGCGCCCTTACGTCGGGGCGATATCCGACATCCTGGCCGAAACCGCCCGGGAAAGCACCACCGCGACGCGCATGGTCGGGATACCCGAGTCACCGCAGAACGTCCTCGCGCTCGTGATCGTGGCGGACCGCGGCCTGGCCGGTGCCTACAACTCGAGCGTGCTGCGATCAGCCGAGCGTCAGCTCCGCTCCGGGTCGCAGGCGGGTCAGAGCTACCGGGTGATGGCGATCGGCAAGAAGGCGCAGACCTATTTCCGCTTCCGCCACCAGCCCGTCGAACGCCAGTTCGTGGGCATGTCCGACCGACCCACCTACGAGGACGCCCGGCGAGTGGCAGCCGTGATCGTCCCGCCGTTCCTCTCGGGCGAGGTTGACCTCGTGCAGATCGTCTCGACCAGGATCCGCTCCGCGAGCCGCCAGGTCGTCGAGACCCGCCAACTGCTACCGGTTCTTCCGAGTCCGGAGCCGACCGGCCCACAACCCTCCGGCTCGCCGGCACCCAAGAGGAAGCCCGGCTACTTCGAGTTCGAGCCGGACGTCGAACAGCTGCTGGCTGAGCTCATCCCTCAGTACTCGGAGGCTGCGATATACGCCGCGTTGCTGGAGGCGTCCGCTTCGGAGCACGCTTCGCGCCAACGTGCCATGTCTGCAGCCACCGAGAATGCCGAGGAGCTGCTCAAGACGCTCACGCGAGTCATGAACCGCGCCCGCCAGGACTCGATCACGACTGAGATCATGGAGATCGTCGGAGGCTCCGAGGCTCTGCGCTCCGCCGGCGGCATCCCCCACGACCTCACTCATCCGCAAGCAACCGAGGAGCAGAACGAATGACCACCGTCGCCCCTGACATCCCTGAGGCCCGGCATCTCGAGAACGGCCGCATCGTCGCGATCGCGGGCCCGGTCATCGACGTCGAGTTCCCGCCGAACGCGCTGCCCGAGATCAACACGGCCGTCGAGGTGAAGCTCGTCGTCGACGGCAACGAGGTTCTCATCACGGCGGAGGTCGCGCAGCAGATCGGCGAGGGACGGGCGCGTTGCATCTGTCTCAAGCCGACCGACGGGCTCGCCCGCGGGGCGACCGTCGTCAACACGGGTCGCGGCATCACGGTCCCCGTCGGCGATGCCGTGCTCGGTCATGTCTTCAACGTGATCGGTGAGCGGTTGGACGCCGGCGAGATGGGCGAGCCCGACGCGTGGTGGGAGATCCACCGCCCAGCTCCGGAATTCGACGCGCTCGAGCCGAGGCGACAGATGTTCGAGACCGGCATAAAGGTCATCGACCTTCTGGAGCCTTACGTTCAGGGAGGAAAGATAGGGTTGTTCGGCGGCGCCGGCGTGGGCAAGACGGTGCTGATCCAGGAGATGATCCACCGCGTCGCCCAGGAGCACGGCGGGGTGTCCGTCTTCGCAGGCGTCGGCGAGCGCACACGCGAAGGGAACGACCTCTGGCTCGAGATGCAGGAGTCCGGCGTCATCAACAAGGCGGCCCTGGTCTACGGCCAGATGGACGAACCACCGGGCGTGAGGCTTCGCGTGGGGCTCTCGGCGCTCACGATGGCGGAGTACTTCCGGGACGTCAAGAACCAGGACGTGCTGCTGTTCATCGACAACATCTTCCGCTTCGTGCAGGCGGGGTCGGAGGTGTCGACGCTGCTCGGCCGCATGCCTTCGGCCGTCGGCTACCAGCCGACGCTCGCGGACGAGATGGGGGAGCTGCAGGAGCGGATCACCTCCACCAGGGGCCACTCCATCACCTCGATGCAGGCGGTCTACGTCCCTGCCGACGACTACACCGACCCGGCGCCGTTCACGACGTTCACACACCTCGACGCGACGACGGAGCTGTCCCGCCAAACAGCCGCGCTCGGCATCTACCCGGCTGTCGACCCCCTCGCGTCGACGAGCAACATCTTGGCTCCCGAGGTGGTCGGCGACCGCCATTACCAGTGCGCGCGACGGGTGCAAGAAGTGCTGCAACGCGCCCGCGAGCTTCAGGACATCATCGCCATCCTCGGTCTCGACGAGCTCTCGGAGGAGGACCGTCTGAGCGTGACCCGGGCACGCAAGATCCAGCGGTTCTTGTCACAGCCCTTCTTCGTCGCCGAGGTGTTCACGAACCTGCCCGGCGTTTACGTCACCACCGAAGAGACCGTGCGCAGCTTCGAGGCGCTCGTCGGCGGCGACCTCGACGACGTTCCTGAACAGGCGTTCTTGAACGTGGGGGGCGTGGACGACGTGATCGCGAAGGCCAAGACCATCGAACAGCGCTGAGCGGATCCCATGGCAAACCTGACCCACGTGGACCTCATCACGCCTGAGCGCATGCTGTTCTCGGGCGAGGCAGAAGCGGTCGTGCTGCGCGCGGACGGGGCTGACACGACCTTCCTCGCGAACCACATGGACTACATCGCCGCAGTCGACGTCTGCGTCCTGCGGCTCGAGGGCGTGCAAGGTGGCGAGGCGCCAAGCGACGACGTCCCGGCGAGCGGCACCGGGCCAGCGGGCGAGGTGGCCCCTCGCGGCGTGGCGCTGGCCGCGGTGCACGGCGGTTTCGTCAAGGTGGCCGACAACAAGGTGACGATCGTCGCCGGGGTCGCCGAGCTCGCAGAAGAGATCGACCTCCCGCGTGCGCAGCGCGCGCTGGAGGCGGCCGAAGCCAGGCTCTCGGCCGGCGACGTGGCTGAAGCTGAAGCCGCCGCCGCTCGGGCACGGGTGCGGATAGCAGCTGCTGTCAAGCTCAAGGCCGACCTGGGCCGCTTGGAGACCGGCGCGGGCAGCCCACGCCTTATGGCGTAGATTTCCGGGATGCGCCTCGCCTTCAAGACTTCACCGCAGAACACCACCTGGGAGGACATGCTCGATGTCTGGCGGGCGGCAGACGACATCGAGACGTTCGAGTCCGGCTGGCTCTTCGATCACTTCTACCCGATCTATTCGGATCCGACAGGACCCTGCCTCGAGGGATGGGTCACCCTCACCGCCTTGGCCCAGGCGACGCGACGGCTGCGTCTCGGGACGCTCGTGACCGGCATCCACTACCGGCACCCCGCCGTGCTCGCCAACATGGCTGCCGCTCTCGACATCGTCTCGGGCGGTCGCCTTGAGATCGGCATCGGAGCCGGCTGGAACGAAGAGGAGTCCGGTGCTTACGGCATCCGGCTCGGCACTCCGAAGGAGCGCAGCGACCGCTTCGAAGAGGCATGTGAGGTCATCGTCGGTCTTCTCTCGGACGACACGACCTCGTTCAGGGGGACCTACTACGAGCTGAAGGACGCCCGCTGCAACCCCAAGCCGGTCCAGCGGCCGCATCCGCCGATCTGCATCGGAGGCAACGGCGAGAGGCGCACGTTGCGCACTGCGGCCCGCTTCGCCCAACACTGGAACTACCTCGGAGGCTCCGTCGAGGAGTTCGCGCACAAGCGGGACGCGCTCCACGCGCACTGCGCGGAGTTCGGGCGGGACCCGGAGCAGATACTGATGTCGAGCCATGTGCATTTCGCGGGTGACGTCGGCGCGACAGTGGCGCAAGCAGCGGAGCTTGCCGAGGCCGGCGTCGGGCTCGCCATCGTCTATCTACGGCCGCCCCTTTCGCCCGCGGTGCTCGAGCCGTTGGCGGAGGCCTTCAGCGCTCTGGGCTGAGTCCCGGGCCCTAGCCTCGCGCCGTGTCTCCAAGACGCCGGCTGACCGTCGCCCTCGTGGTGACCGGTGCCCTGGCCAACGAGATCGACGGCATGCGCAGGGCGCTTGGTGCCAAGGCTCTGGAGCGCATAGCCCCGCACTGCACCCTCATCCCACCGGTGAATGTCCGGGAGGAGAGCCTCGAGGCGGTTCTTTCGAATGTCCGCACGGCCGCCGCCAAGAGCGCGCCGATCGCGGTGAACCTTGGGCCACCGGGCACGTTCTGGCCTCGCACACCTGTGCTCTACCTTGCGGTCACGGGGGACATCGGGGCCATGACGCTGCTCCGAGACAACCTCGGGGCGGGTCCGCTCGCCCCACCGCCGGAGCGGCCCGGACGCCGATTCGTGCCCCACCTCACCCTCGACCAACGAATCGAGCCCAGCAGGCTGTCTCATGCGCTGGAGGCACTGACCGACTACCGGGCGACGCACTGCTTCGAGCGGGTCACCGTACTCCAGCAGGATGCCAGCCATCGTTGGCGGCCGCTGGCCGACACCCCACTGGGCAGACCTGCGGTGGTCGGGAGGGGCAGCCTCGACCTGGAGCTCTCCGTGGTCGAGCGCCCCGATCCCCTGGTCGCCGCGTGGGCGGACGAGCAGTGGGCGAGCTACTTGCGGGATCGCTACGGCGAGACGGTCCGACCGATCGAGCCGTACGCGCTCGTCGCGAGGGCGGCCGACCGTCTCGTCGGGTTCGTGGACGGCGAGGTCCGCGGCCCGGTCCTCCGTATCGGCCGGCTGATAGTCAGGCCAGATTGGCGGGGAATGGGAGTCGGCTCGCACCTGCTTCGTGCCGTGGAGCGGCTCGCTCGCGAGCGAGGGTGCGGCCGGGTCCGGCTCGAGACGCTCCTTGGAGGCAATGCGGAGCAGTTCTACGCCGGGCGAGGCTATGTGGCCACTGCGACCCTCCCGAGATGGCGCGAGGAGCGTGACTTCGTCCTCATGGAGCGCGATGTCGTCGTCGCCCCTGAGCAGCGAACTGGGAACGGCCCGGGAGACCCGTCCTCCGCCGGCGGCGACTACCCCGATTAGAGCGACCCGGACTCGCCCGCGAGTTCACGGGCGACTTGCCCGACGAGCCGGCCGGCCGCCTGGTCGGGGTCCATCCGCCTCTGTCTCAGGTCGGTCAACAGGCCGGCGTTGCCGGGCCCGCCGACCGCTGCGCCAAGCGCCCTTTCGAAACGGCCCTTCGCGATCTCGAGCGCTTCGTCCCTTGCACGTTCCGCGCGCCTCACCTCGAGCTCTCCTCGTCGCTCGAGGTGCTCGCGATGTGAGGCGATGGCCTCGAAGAGCTCGGCTATGCCCTCACCCGTCGAAGCCACGGTCTTGACGATGGGCGGCGTCCACTCGAGCGTTCCCGAGAGCTGGAGCATGAGCCTCAGGTCACGTGCCGTCTCCTGGACGCCGGGCCGGTCGGCTTTGTTGATGACCAGGACGTCGGCGATCTCCAAGAGTCCCGCCTTGTTGGCCTGGACGGCGTCTCCCCAGCCGGGATTCACCACGACAACGACGGTGTCGCAGATGGCGGCGACCTCGACCTCCACCTGGCCGACGCCGACGGTCTCGACGAGCACGAGCGGCCATCCCGTTGCGTCGAGCAGGCGGACCGCCTCGGGAACGGCGGCTGCCAGGCCACCGACGTGGCCGCGCGTCGCCATCGAACGGATGAAGACGGCGTCGTCAAGCGCGTGCTCCTGCATACGGACCCGGTCGCCCAGGATCGCCCCTCCCGTCACCGGCGAGGAGGGGTCGATCGCGAGCACGGCAACCCGGCTATCGAGGCGCTTGCGCTGCTCGCCGAGCACGGCGCTCACCAGAGTCGACTTCCCGGTGCCTGGTGCGCCGGTGAAGCCTATGGCGTAAGCGTTCCCGGCTCGCCTGAAGGTCAGCGCGGCAAGTTCGCGGGAGTCATCACCGCCTCGCTCGACGATGGAGAGCAGGCGGGCGAGGGCACCGCGGTCACCTGCAGACGCGGCCTGGAACAGCTCGGTTGCGTTGCTCGTACGCTTCACGGCGACGAGACGCGCTCGATGTTCGCACCGAGTGCAGAAAGGCGCTGGTCGAGGCTTTCGTAACCTCGGTCGATGTGTTCGGCGCCGCTCACGTCGGTCACACCGTCGGCCACGATGCCGGCCAGCACCAGTGCCGCTCCCGCGCGTATGTCCGAGGCCCGGACCCGGGCACCCGACAACCTCGGCACCCCGCGCACGATCGCGTGGTGCCCCTCGGTCTTGATCTTCGCCCCCATCCGTCTCAGCTCGTCGATGTAGCGGAAGCGACCGGCAAACAGGTTCTCGCTCACGATCGCGACTCCGTCCGCGACCGAGAGCAGAGTCACGAGAAGAGGTTTGTAGTCCGTTGCGACGCCCGGATAGGGAAGAGTGGCGACGTCAACCGAGTGCCGGTGCCCCTCCGCGGACGCGAGGAGGCCCTCGTCGGTCGGCGTGCACTCCATGCCCATCTGGCGGAGCTTCTCGAGGAGCATGTCCATGTGCTCGTGCCGTGCCCCTTTGACGAGCACCTCGCCACCGGCAAGGCCCACCGCGGCGACGAACGTCGCGGCCTCCACACGATCGGGGATCGCCCGATGATCAGCCGGGCGCAGCTCGTCCACCCCCTCTACTTCGATGCGGGAGGTCCCGGCGCCGTGGATGCGCGCCCCCATCTCGGTCAACATCGATGCGAGGTCGGCGATCTCAGGTTCTCGTGCGGCATTCTCGATCACCGTCGTGCCCTTGGCGAGCACCGCGGCCATCAAGATGTTGTCGGTGGCGGTGTGGCTCGGGAACTGGAGCACGATCCGCGCCCCTACGAGGTGATCGCAGTGCCCGTCCACGTATCCGTGCTCGGCCACGAAAGTGGCTCCGAGGTCCTCGAACGCGCTCAGGTGGAAGTCGATCGGACGGTACCCGAAGTCGTCGCCACCGGGCATCGAGACCCTGGCGGTGCCGTAGCGGGCGAGCAGAGGGCCGAGCACGACGATCGACGCCCGCATCTTCTCGACGAGCTCGTAGGGGGCGATCGGGGTTACGTCTTGAGGGATCGTGATCTGGAGGTGTCCCTGCGCGCCCCGGCCCTCCTGGACGACCTTCGCGCCCATCGCACGGAGCACGTCCGACATGATCGCGACGTCGCTGATGACCGGGACGTTGTCGAGGCGGTGCACGCCTGGGGCGAGAAGGCAGGCGGCCATGAGCTTCAGCACCGAGTTCTTGGCCCCGTTGACGCACACGGTGCCGTGCAGGGGGCCGGATGGGTGCAGGACGAAGCGATCCACGGCGAGACAGTACTGCCGGGAGCGGGTCGCCAGTAGACGACAGCCCGCCGTGGGCGCGCGAAGCCGCGAGCCGTCGGTTCGCCGCAAGCTATCGTCGGCGCGGTGAGCGACCACAGCCAGCTCCCCGATCGCTACCCCACCGCGGAGACCGCCCGTGCCACCGAGGGCCACCTGTTCTCGGAGCTGGGCAGCTTCCCCGCCGTCGCGCTCGGCTGAACGAGGCCGATGGCTCCGAGCCCGCGCCCACCGAACCGCGACGCACGGTGGTACGAGCAGGCCGTGTTCTACGAGCTGCTCCCCCGGGGCTTCTTCGATTCCAACGCTGACGGGGTCGGCGACTTCGGGGGCCTCCACCAGAAGCTCGACTACCTCCAGTGGCTGGGCATCGACTGCATCTGGCTCCTGCCCTTCTATCCCTCACCCCTCCACGACGGCGGTTACGACATCAGCGACTTCTTGACCGTCGCCCCCGATCTCGGAACCATCGACGACCTCGTCACCTTGATCGACGATGCCCACCGCCGAGGGATCCGGATCATCTCCGATCTCGTGATGAACCACACGAGCGATCAGCACCCCTGGTTCATCGAGTCCCGGTCGTCGCGCGACAACCCGAAAGCCGACTGGTACATGTGGGCCGACGACGACCATGGCTTCGCTGACGTGCGCGTGATCTTCTGCGACGTCGAACCGTCCAACTGGACATTCGACCAGAAGCGCCAGCAGTACTACTGGCACCGCTTCTTCCACCAGCAACCGGACCTGAACTACGACAACCCCGAGGTCGTCGACGCGATGCTCGGAGTCGTCCGGTTCTGGCTCGACATCGGCCTGGACGGCTTCCGGCTCGACGCGGTCCCGTACCTTTACAAGGCGGAGGGGACCTCATGCGAGAACCTGCCCGCGACCCACGAGCTGCTCCGCCGGATCCGGGCGGAGATCGACGCGTCCTATCCCGGCCGGCTCATGCTGGCGGAGGTCAACCAGTGGCCGAGTGTCGTGACCGAGTACTTCGGCGACGGCGACGAGTGCCACATGTGCTTCAATTTCCCGCTCATGCCCCGCATGTTCATGGCCGTGCGGCGCGAGCAGCGCTTCCCGATCACCGAGATCCTCGCCCAGACCCCTCCGATCCCCGACGGCTGCCAATGGGGGATCTTCCTGCGCAACCACGACGAGCTCACCTTGGAGATGGTGACCGACGAAGAGCGCGACTACATGTACAACGAGTACGCCCACGACCCGAGGATGCGCAGGAACCTCGGGATCCGCCGGCGTCTCGCCTCGCTCGTCGACAACGACCGCCGCGTCGCCGAACTGCTCTACGGCCTGCTCCTGTCGTTGCCGGGCAGCCCGGTGCTCTACTACGGCGACGAGATCCTGATGGGCGACAACATCTACCTTGGGGACCGTGACGGGGTCCGCACGCCGATGCAGTGGGCGCCCGATCGGAACGCCGGCTTTTCCCGAGCCGACTTCGCGCAGCTCTACCTGCCACCGCTGATGGACCCGGTCCACGGCTATCAGGCCGTCAACGTGGAGGCGCAGCAGCGGGACCCCTCGTCGTTTCTTCACTGGCTGCGGCGGATGCTCGCGGTGCGGCACCAGTACCCGCAGTTCGCGACCGGATCACTGGAGATCCTCCCTGCCGACAATCCCTCCGTGATCGCCTACGTCAGGCAGCCCCGCGTCAGCGGCGGCCGAGCCGCCGTGCCGCCCGGCCCGGATGGAGCGTCGGACCAGGTCGGCGAGTCCGAAACAGCAGGTACCAACACCGCCGTGCTGTGCGTGTCGAACCTGAGTCGATTCGCCCAGCCTGCGGAACTGAGCCTCGGTCGCTGGGAGGGCTGCACGCCCATCGAGCTGTTGGGGCGGGTACCGTTCCCACGGATCACCGCAAAGCCCTACTCAGTCACGCTGGCCCCCTACGGCATCTACTGGTTCGAGCTCGAGGAGCGCTGAAAGTGCCCCCTAGTCCGTCAGCTTTCGCAGGGCTTGTCATCCCCTATCTCCAGCGCCAGTCCTGGTTCTTGGCCGACATGTCGCGCTTTGACCGGGGCGCCTGGGCGACTTTCCGGATCGCCGATCTCGAGATCCTGCTCGACGGACGCCCGGGGATGGCGAGCGTCGTCGTCGCCGTCGGGAACCGACCGTTCCACGTGCTGGTCGGATGGCGGGACCCGACGCTCGCCCCGGCGGTGCTGGGAGACCACCAGGGAGCGGTGCTCGGCATGTGCGACGACGGGTCAGGCGACGTGCTGTGCTACGACGCTCTCGCAGACGAGGAGCTCTCGGCGGGGCTGCTCGCGGTGGCGAGTGCGGGGTACGAGAGCGCGAGGCGCGCGCGCCTCGTCCAATCGCTCGTGAGCCACGCCTCGCTCGTGTACGACGAGCGCTTGTTCATGAAGTCCTACCGTGTGCTGGAGCCCGCGCCACGACCCGAGATCGAGCTCATGCTGAGGCTGGACGAGGTCGGTTTCAAGCACACGTTGAGGCCGGTTGCCCGTTGGGAGCGAAACGGTTGGGACCTCGCGCTCGTCCGCGAGTACATCCCGGGTGCAGTGGAGGCCCGTCTGCTCGCGTTGACGTCGTTACGCGACCTGCTCGGCCGCAGCCTCGACGACGAACAGATGAAGCTCGAAGAGGTCGGAGGGGCGGGCGGGGACCTTTCCTCGGAGGTCCGCCGCCTGGGAGAGCTCACCGCCGGCCTCCATCTGGCCCTTGCCGAGGCGTTCGGCGTGCGCCCGCTTGTTGGCGACGAAGCCTCGCTCGGGGTTGCCATCAGGGTTCACGGCGACTACCACCTTCGTCGCGTCTTCCGGACCGACGCCGGTTGGATCGTCGCGGGTTTCGGGGACGACCCCCTGATCGGCAAGGTCGGCGACCCCATGACGCGCCCAGAGCCGCGCTTCGCCTCACCGCTCGAGGACCTCGCGGACCTCTCCTACTCGCTGCGCCAGGTGGCGGCCGAGGCCGTGGCGGCGCAACCGGCCGTCACCCGGGTCCGGGCCGAGCGACTCGCGAAGTCCTGGGAGCGCCGCAACCGGGGCGCCTTCCTCAGCGGCTACCTCGGCGTGGACGGAATCAACAGGCTCATGGCGGTGGACCGCTCCGGGGCAGCGGAAGCGATCAAGGTTCTGGTCGCCAGGCGGGCGACGGCGACCTGAGCTCGGCGAGCCCGCGTCTTGCGGCGTGCCGCGTCACGACGCTGCGGACACGCTCCCGTCGGAGGATTCCGGCTCCACGCGTGCAAGCGCTTGGCGCAGGTCCTCGGCCGCCTTCTCGGGCCCTACCACGTTGATCATGACCCCGGTGCCCAGCTCGAAGCCCGCACGGGTGGTCAAGCAGGGAAGGATGTGCACGTGCCAGTGGTACTCGGTGGTCCCGCTGAAGGGGGCGGAATGGAACACGACGTTGTAGGCGACGTCCCCGACGCTCTCGTTGATCGCACGGAGCGCGCTGCGGACGGCCCGTCCGACGCCCACTATGCCTTCGGTGGACGCCCGGTGAAGATGAGCGCCGTGGTCGCGAGGAACGACGAGGATCTCGTAGGGCGTTCCGCTCCAGTACGGGCAGAAAGTCACGGCGTGCTCGGTTGCCTGGACCATCCGGGACTCGAAGCTCAGCTCGGCGGCTGCCGCCGCGCAGACCAGGCACCCGCCTGCAAACCGGTCGAAACCGGCCAGCTCGTCCGCAAGCTCCCTGGGCACGAACGGGATCCCGAGCAGCTGGCCGTGCGGGTGGGCGATGGAGGCGCCCGCCTGGCGACCGTGGTTGATGATCACCTGGCTGTAGCGCAGGCCCGCAGTGCCCTCGTGCTGCGCGACGCGGTCGCGGATGGCGAGCATCACGAGCGACACCTGTTCGTCGGGAAGCGACGCCATCGTCGCGTCGTGGTCGGGCGAGATGACGAGCACCTCGTGGATTCCGCTCGCCGGAGCCTCTGTGAACACCGGCCCACGATTCTCGATGACGAAGGGTGTGTCGCCCTCGAAAGCCGGGTAGCGGTTCGGCAGGACACGGACGAGCCAGGTGCCGGAGCTCCCGTAGATCTCCAGGGCGGGGGACGCCGAAGCCTCCATGCCCGGGCAGAAGGGGCACGGGATTCCCTCGAGGGAGTCGAGGGTGAGCTGGCGCGGCACGAAGAGGGCCTGTCGCTGGGCACGGCCGGTGGCCACCGTCACCCATCGTCCCGAAAGCGGATCAATGCGAAGCTGGTTCACGCTCGGACCAGGACCTCCTTCGAGACAGAAGTTCGACAGATCATCGTCATCTCTTTTAACGCTATCGCCACAACAGTCGGAACGAGTCGGCTTTCGACATGACCGGGCCAAGTTACGACCTGTTGGTGGGACTTCACGCGTTGAGCGCGGTGATCGGCTTCGGAGCGGTCGGGGTCTCCGGCACCTACGCGGCGCGCGCCCGGTCTGCTGCCGAGCCGCGTCAGGACGAAGGGTTGCAGCGCTATTTCCACCCGAGCACGAACTGGGCGGAGCGAGCCCTCTTCCTGACCCCCGTGCTCGGCTTGATCGTGCTTTGGACGGGGGACCGTTCCGCCGCCTCGCAGGTGTGGCCGTGGATCGGGCTCGGCTGTTGGGTTCTCGCGGTGGGGATCGCGACCGGCCTGTGCTGGCCCGCAGAGGGGAAGATCCAGGCATGGTTAGCCGCTCCGCCTGATCCCCGGGAGCAGCAGGCGCCCGGGCTTGCAGAGTTCCAGGACGCGTGCAGGGCCTTGCAGCGGGGTGCCTCCGCAACCTCGTTGTGTTTCCTGGTGGCAGTCGTGGTGATGATCTGGCAGCCCAGGTGACGTCGAAAAGGGCTCTGATCTCGTCTTGTTCGGCGGGTGCCCTCCCGGCTTGGCCGTAGCGCCGGTAGATTTGCCAGCCGTGGAGGCCCAGTCGAACCGGCGGCATCACGTGCGCGTGCCGGGACGCGGCCCGGCAAGGCCCCTCGAGGCTCTGGTTCTCCTGGTGGCTGCCGGGGCCCTGGCAGCCTGCTCGGTGGCAGCCGGGGCAGTTCGCACGGGCAGCACGTCTTCGCCAACGACCGTCGGTCGCGCCAAGGGGCATCAGGGTCGTGGCGACGCGCGATCCGGCGGCACCGGTACGTCGCCCACGAGGCTCGAGAGCCACCTTCGGATCCCGGGCAAGAGGCCCGCCGCTTTCGGCGTCGGCCTGTCGATCGCGACCTGGACCGAGACGGACGGCTCGACCGAGAATTTCTACGAAGGCACCACGGAGCCCGGGCGGACCTTGGAAGTCGAGATCCTGTACCCGACGCTGGGCGTGAAGGCGCCGGCCGTGAAGCCGTGGGCGCCTCCGGCCTATCGCTACGGCCCCTACCCGGTGATCGTGTTCGCGCACGGCTTCGACGTGGACCCCAACACCTACCGTGCCTTGCTCGTGTCCTGGGTAGAGGCGGGTTACGTGGTCGTCGCGCCCTTCTTCCCGGACACGAGCCTTCCCGCCGTCCAAGCCCAGCACGGGGCCGACACCGAGTACGACATGTTCAACCAGCCCGGTGACGTCGCGTTCGTGGTGTCGCAGGTTGCCGGGGCAGCGCACGGGTCGCCACCACCGTACGCGGCGTACCTGGAGGGCCTGGTGGACCCTGACCGCCTCGTCCTCGCCGGCCAGTCCGACGGAGCCGACACGGTTGCCGCACTCCTGTACGACCACGAGTACGCCAGAGCACGTGCCTCGATGGCGGTTCAGCCCGTAGCCGTGGCGCTCCTCTCGGGCGCCGAATGGGCCCGCTCCGAGGACGTCTACGGGTTTCCGCGGGGCTCTGCGCCGGCGGCGCTCGTCGTGCAGAGCTTGACGGACTCGTGCAACGACCCCGCGGACAGCTCCCAGCTCTACAACATGTTGACGGGCCCCAAGTGGTTCCTCGCCCTCGAGGACGCCACCCACCTCGGGCCTTACGTCGGTGACGGCGCAGGCGCCCTGGTGGTGGAGCGGGTGACGACGGATTTCTTCGACCTCGAGACCGGCCGCGCCAAGGCGACGCCGGCGATCCTCGGCCAGGAAGGCGACCGCCCCGGGGTGAGCACCATCTCGAGCACGGCCAGCGTTCCGCTGTACCCGGCCCCAGCCTGGGTGCCGGGTGCCTGCTCCCCGCCGCCGGGGGCTCCGGCAGATTGACCGACGTACGGCGGGACCCGATCGCCTATCTGGACCACGCCGCCACGACGCCGATGTGCGCGGAGGCCGTCGCGGCCATGCTCCCGTTCCTTGGCGACAGCTACGGCAACGCCTCGGGGAGTCACAGCGTCGCTAGAGCGGCACGGCGAGCGCTGGACGACGCCCGCGATCTGCTCGCCCAACTGCTCGGGGCGAGCCCCGGTGAGGTCGTGTTCACCAGTGGCGGCACCGAATCGGACAACCTCGCCGTCTTCGGCGTTGCCGACGGCCCGGGGGCGGCGCTTTGCAGCGCCGTCGAGCACCCCGCCGTGCTCAAGGCGTGCCTGGCCGTCGGTGGCGGCGTCGTCGCCGTCGATCGTCGCGGCGTCGTGGACCTCGACGTCCTCGCGGACTTGCTCGACGAGAGGGTGCGACTGGTTTCGGTGATGCTCGTGAACAACGAGACGGGAGTGCGCCAGCCCCTCGAGTCCGTCGTCTCGTTAGTGCGAGAGCGCGCCCCCGGGGCCCTCGTGCACACCGACGCCGTGCAGGCCTTCGGCTGGCTCGACGTCGCCGCCCTGACAGCCGGTGTGGACCTGGTGAGCGTGAGCGCTCACAAGTTCGGAGGCCCCAAGGGGGTGGGTGCGCTCGTAGCGCGCGACCGGGCAGCTTTGCGACCCATCTCGCGCGGCGGCCCGCAGGAGCGCGAACGCCGGGCCGGTACGCAGAACGTGGCCGGCATCGTTGCGATGGCGGCGGCGGCCGAGGCAACCGCGCGCGGTCGCGACGACGCGGGTCGGCGCGTCCGAGAGCTCTCGACGCGCTTACTGGGAGGAATCCTGGAGGCGGTTCCAGGAGTGCACGAAGCCGTGCCGCGGCAGGACCGCATCGACGCGATCTGCAATCTCGGCATCGAAGGGGTCGAGGCGGAGGAGCTGCTCGTGGTCCTCGACGAGCTCGGAGTCTGCGCGTCGGCCGGGTCGGCGTGTGCGAGCGGTGCCATGGAGCCGAGCCATGTCCTGTTGGCGATGGGCCGGACTGTAGAGGAGGCCAAGCGTCACGTGCGGCTGTCTCTCGGCCACGCAAGCACTGCTTCGGACATCGACGCAACGCTCGTCTCCTTCCCGAAAGCGGTGGAGCGGCTGCGCTGCTGAGAAGGTGTCGGCCTGCCGCGTTCGCGTCCCCGTTGCTCTGCGAGAATTGGGGCGTGCGGGTACTGGTCGGACTTTCAGGTGGAGTGGACTCGTCGGTCGCGGCCGCGCTGCTGCTCGAAGAGGGCCATGACGTCGTCGCAGCGACGATGAAGCTCTGGGGCGGTGCGGGCGACTCGGGATGCTGCTCGGTGGGCGACGTCGACGACGCGCGGCGCGTGGCAACACGGCTCGGGATCGACCATCATGTCTTCAATTTCTCCGAGGAGTTCGAGGAGAAGGTCGTAGCGCCTTATGTCGCGGCGCACGTCCTCGGGCGGACGCCCAATCCCTGCATCGAGTGCAACCGGCATCTCAAGTTCCGCCGCTTTCTCGACCGTGCCGTGCGCCTCGGCTTCGAGGCGGTGGCGACCGGGCACCACGCCCGCATCGTCAACGACGGGCCTGACGGCCCGCCGAGGCTGCTGCGCGGGCGCGACGCGGCCAAGGACCAGTCCTACGTGCTGTCGATGCTCACGGTCCGGGAGCTCGCCCGGGTGCTGCTTCCCGTCGGTGAGCTCACGAAACAGGAGGTCCGAGCACGTGCAACGTCGTTGGGCCTGCCGACGGCGGAGAAGCCCGACAGCCAGGAGGTGTGCTTCGTCGCCGCGGGGCCCGGGCAGGGTCCGCGCCGAAGCTTCCTCGGTGAACGGATCGAGCTGCACCCGGGGCGGCTAGTCGATCGCGCGTCCGGATCGATCGTCGGAGCCGTCGCCGCCGTCGAGCTCGTCACCGTCGGCCAGCGTCGCGGCCTCGGGTTCTCGCCGTCCGGGCGGCGGTACGCGCTCCAAGTCGACGCAGCCTCGGCGACGGTGACGGTCGGTTCGGAGGAGGACCTGCTCACCGAGGAGGTCGAGCTCACCACGCGCACGTGGGTCAAAAGCCCGTTCCCGGTGGGCGCCGTCCTTCTCGCCCAGGCGAGTGCACACGGTCGCCCGAGACCCGTCAGGCTCACCGAGACCGGCGTGCGTTACCTCGAAGGTCCTGGTAAGCGCGTGGCACCGGGCCAGACGGTTGCGCTCTATGCAGGCGACGAAGTCGTGGGCTCGGGCATCGCGGCGTGAGCCGCATCGTCGTCAGTCGGTCGTCGCGCGCTCCGCATCACCTCCGCCTGTGGCCGCCTCGGACGCGCCGTTCTCGCGACCCAGAGTCGGGTTTCCGGGCCCGGACGGAGGCGCTCATGACCGACCCGGCCACCTCGGTCATCACTTCGTTGCGATCGATGCCCTGGGAAAGATGGGCGTCGACTGAAAGCTCGGCCTCGAGAGCGTCGATGTCGCCGTCCCCGAACACGCGGGTGGGCTCGATGGAAACGTCGTCAAAGCCGGCGGCCCTCAACTTCGACTCGTAGTCCTCGACGACGAGGGCACCGGCCACGCATCCGGTCCACAGACCGATCAGTGCCCTCGTCGGCTCGGACAGCCCACGGCGCAGCACGATGTCGGCAATCGCCAGCCGACCGCCTGGCTTGAGCACCCGAAACGCTTCGCGCACGACGGCGTCCTTGTCCGGTGACAGATTGACGACGCAGTTGGAGATGACGACGTCGACCGTCTCGTCGGGAAGGGGGATGTCCTCGATCGTGCCCTGGAGGAACTCGACGTTGGCCAAGCCGGCCTCTGCCTGGTTCTTCCGGGCGAGCTCCAGCATTTCCGGGGTCATGTCGAGGCCGTATGCCATTCCGCCTGGGCCGACCCGGCGCGCCGACAGCAGCACGTCGATCCCTCCGCCCGATCCGAGGTCCAAGACGACCTCACCCGGCTGCAGCTCGGCGAGCACGGTCGGGTTCCCGCACCCGAGCGAGGCTGCCACGGCATCGGACGGGAGGGCGTCGGTCTCGTCTTTTTCGTACAGATTGCTGGTGACGACCCCGGCTGTGGTGTCGCCGGGTCCGCAACACGTGCAGCTCGACGCCGCGCGGGCCGCGTTGGCGTAGCGGTCGCGTACGGCGGCGTAGATCTTCTCGGAATCATTTGTGGTCATAGTCAGCTCCGCTGAGTCTCGTCTGGGATGGCGTGCACCGCCTATCCACTGGGCTGGAGGGCTGCTTGAAGCGCGGCGAGCCGTTCACGGTTGAGGGAGTACCAGACCCACTTGCCGCGCCGGTCTCCGGTGACCAGACCGGCCTCGCTCAGGATCTTGACGTGGTGGGAGATGGTCGGCTGGCTCTTGCCGAGCGGCCCGACGAACTCACACACGCACACCTCACCGTCCGGCGCGGTGGCGAGGATGCTCAAGACCCGCAGCCTGACCGGATCAGCCAGGGCCATGAAGCCATTCGCCAGTTCCGCGGCCTCCTCGGCGTCGAGAGGAGCAGCAAGCACCGAAGGGCAGCACTGCTCCGTCGGCTCGATCGTCGCGACCAGCTTCGCCATGGGCCCTCCTATTGACAGTTGTCAATGCATTGATCATACTGGATGCATCGACCCTCGTCAATGTTACCGGAGGTGCACGGTGTCCAGAGTCCAGCTCGCCCTCAACGTCAGCGACATCGACGCCGCCGTTGACTTCTACTCCAAGCTGTTCGGGACTGAACCAGCCAAGGTACGTCCCGGCTACGCCAACTTCACGATCTCGGACCCTCCGCTCAAGCTGGTGCTGATCGAGGACGCCAACCAGACCCCCGGAACGATCAACCACCTCGGAGTCGAGGTGGCGAGCGCCGACGAGGTGATCGCGGCGCAGGAACGTCTGACCGCTGACGGTCTGAGGACCGCGTTCGAGTCGCAAACCTCGTGCTGGTACGCCGTCCAGGACAAGGTGTGGGTGAACGGGCCCGCCGGCGAGCCGTGGGAGATCTACACCGTCCTGGCCGACGTCGAGATGTCTGGCGGGCACCTCCGCTCGGCCGCGCCTGAGGCGAGCGTTTGCTGCGCCACGCGATCCGATCCGGGGGCCACCACGGGAGCCAACTCGTGCTGCTGAGTCGCCACCGTGCCGCGACACCTGAAGGTGCCAGGCTATGAGCGACGTCGTGTCCGACCGTCCGCCAGCCGGTTCATCCCCGGTGACACCGGTCATCGCCCGGTTGTCGTTCCTTGATCGCTTCCTGCCGGTGTGGATCGTCGCGGCGATGGCTGCCGGGATCGGGCTCGGTCGTGCGATCCCCAGCCTGAACAAACACCTGAACGCGATCCAAGTGACCTCGGGTACGTCGTTGCCGATCTTCATCGGTCTTCTCGTGATGATGTACCCGGTGCTCGCAAAGGTCCGCTACGACCGGCTCGGTTCGGTCACCCGGGACCGACGGATGCTGGTGACCTCTCTGGTGCTCAACTGGGTGATCGGCCCCGCGGTCATGTTCGCGCTTGCGTGGCTTCTTCTACCCGACCTGCCCACCTACCGGACCGGGCTGATCATCGTCGGTCTCGCCCGCTGCATCGCCATGGTTCTCATCTGGAACGACCTGTCGGGTGGGGACCGGGAGGCCGCGGCGATCCTGGTGGCCGTCAACTCGCTGTTCCAGGTGGTCGCGTTCGCGCTCCTCGGCTACTTCTACTTGAAGGTGCTGCCCGGCTGGCTCGGCCTCAGCACCGTCGGACTTCGCCTGTCGGTCGGCCGGATCGCCGAGACCGTCGCCATTTTCCTCGGCGTTCCTCTTGTGGCGGGGTTCCTGACCCGCACCTTCGGCGAACGTGCCCGGGGCCGGGAATGGTACGAGACCAAGCTCCTGCCGCGTCTTGGACCATTCGCCCTCTACGGGCTGCTGTACACGATCGTCATCCTCTTCGCCCTCCAGGGCCACACCATCACGTCGCGTCCTGCCGACGTCGCCCGCATCGCCCTGCCGCTGCTGGGCTACTTCGCCGTCATGTGGTTCGGGTCGTTCGCGCTCGGCAAAGCGCTCGGCCTCGCCTACGAGCGGACCGCCACCCTGGCGTTCACTGCGGCGAGCAACAACTTCGAGCTGGCGATCGCCGTCGCCATTGGTGTGTTCGGCGTCACGAGTGGCGAGGCTCTCGCAGGTGTCGTCGGCCCTCTTATCGAGGTTCCGGTCCTCGTCGCCCTGGTGTACGTGTCCTTGTGGGCCCGACGGCACTACTACCCGGCAAACGCGCAAGCACGGCTGGGAGATATCGCGTGAACCGAGGCTTTGTCCGTCCGCGTCCCGCAACGCCCATCGCAGCCCCGCCGCTCCGGCCCTGTCCGACAAACCACGCTCGGTCTCCCGGCGCAGCGCACCCCATCCGCGACAGAAACGGCCGCACCGAAGTGCGACTCCTCGGTTGCCGCTCAGTTCACAACAGGCAGAAGGAGAAGAGCGATGACCGCCCGACAGCTGACCGACCTTCCTCACGAGCAGCAACGCCTCGTCCACGAGGTCTCGGAAAGGCTCGCTCCGAAGTTCGCAGGGGTGTTCGGACCTGAGACCATTGAGCGGTTCGTCGTCGACTCGATGGACCAACTTCTGGCGACGGCCAAGACCACCGCGTTCTTGTCGTTGTTGACCGAGCGGTTCGCGCGCGAACGGCTTCAGGCGCTCGGGAAGCTGGAAGGGTCGTTACCCTCCGCAGTCCCCGGCGTCCTCTTCCTTTGTGTCCACAACGCGGGGCGCTCCCAGATGGCAGCCGGTTGGGCGCGCCGCCTTGCCGGCGACCGTGTCGTCGTCTACTCGGGGGGTTCGGAGCCCGCTTCGGAGATCAACGCCGCCGTTGTTCAGGCCATGGACGAGGTAGGCATCGACATCCGGGAGGAATTCCCGAAGCCGTGGACCGACGAGGTCGTTCGTGCCGTCGATGTCGTGATCACCATGGGATGCGGGGACGCCTGCCCCCTCTATCCCGGCAAACGCTACGAAGACTGGGAACTCGACGATCCTCAAGGGCGCGACATCGAGTCGGTCCGTCCTATCAGAGACGAGATCAGAACGCGCGTCGAAGCGCTCCTGTTGTCGCTCGCGGTTCGCGCGGACTGACCCGCCCGCGCGAAGCACAGGCGGACCTTCCTCCCTTGTTGTCGCAACCGTGCCAGTTCACCATGTCGGTGTGAGTGCGGTGCTCGCCTACGTTGCCGCCGGAGTCGTCGGCCTGTGGGGTGTGGCCCACGTCCTGCCCACGGCGCGAGTCGTTCACGGCTTCGGCGACACCTCCCGAGACAACCGGTTGGTCATCGCGCAGGAGTGGATCGCCGAGGCGATGACCATGTGGTTCATCACAGCGGTTGTCGTCATCACGGCCGTCTTGGGCGGCTCCCATCAGGCTCTCACGGATTGGATCTATCGAGCCTCAGCCGTCATGCTCATCGCCCTGGCGGCGTTGACAGCAGTGACGGGGGCGCGCACCGCCGTCGTCTTTTTCAAGATCTGCCCGGTTCTGCTCGGCGCGACGGCGGCCGCACTCCTCGCGGCCAGCTGGGTCTGAACTCGGCACGCAGTGCCGCTGCGTTCGGCTGGTCAGAACGTGGCGGCGTCGATCACAAAGCGATAGCGGACGTCGCTGTCGACGACCCGGTCGTAGGCGACGTCGATCTGGTCGCCGCTTATGACCTCGATCTCGGCTCCCAAGCCGTGCTCGGCGCAGAAGTTGAGCATCTCCTGGGTTTCCCGGATGCCACCGATCGACGATCCGGCCAAGCAGTGCCGGTTCTCCATCAGCGAGGAAGCCGGTACCGAGAGAGGTTCCGGCGGTGCGCCGACGTTGACCAATGTGCCGTCGAGCCGCAGCAACGACAGGTAGGAGGCCATCGGCAGCGTCGCCGACACGGTGCTCACGATGAGGTCGAAACGGCGCCTGAGCTGCTTGAAGGTGGCGGGGTCGTCGGTGGCGTAGTAGTGGTCGGCACCGAGCCTCCTGCCGTCCGCCTGTTTCGACAGGCTCTGGGAGAGCACGGAGACCTCGGCTCCCATCACGTGGGCGATCTTGACGCCCATGTGGCCGAGCCCGCCGAGACCGACGATCGCGACCGACGCGCCGGGGCCGGCGCCCCAGTGCTTGAGCGGCGAGTACAACGTGATGCCGGCGCAGAGCAGCGGCGCGGCCACGTCGAGGTCGATGCCGTCTGGGATGGCGAGCACGAAGTCCTGGTCGACGACGATGTGGGTGGAGTAACCACCCTCGGTCGGTCGGCCGTCCTTGCCGATGCCGTTGTAGGTGTAGACGGGCACGTTCAGGCAGTACTGCTGTTCACCTGCCAGGCAGTTGTCGCACTCGCGACAGGAGTCGACCATGCAGCCGACGCCGACACGGTCTCCGACGGCGTACTTGGTGACACCGGCTCCTATCTCCTCGACAATGCCGGCGATCTCGTGGCCCGGCACGAGCGGGAAGATGACGTCGCCCCACTCCCCGCGTGCGGTGTGGATGTCGGAGTGGCAGATCCCTGCGTAGGCGATCTTGATCAGGACGTCTCCTGGGAGAAGGTCGCGTCGCTGGATCGTGGTCTTCTTGAAGGGGGCCTTGCGGTCCGCGGTGGCGTAAGCGGTGACTGGACGCATCTGTTGCTGGCTCCTTATGTGGTTCGAAACTCGGTCACCTGGTCACGGTCTTCTTGCGCTCGCGATCCTGGCCTGCGTGTACCCGGCAGGCGTCGTGCAATTGTGCGCGGAGTGCGGGCCGTTGCGAGTGTAGAGGGCCTCGATGGGCGCACCGGTGCCGGGCGGTCCATCCAAGCGGCACTTGCGGGTCTCGTCCTACCATCCTTGGCGTGAGTACCGAGTTCGGCGGCGTGCCCCCTTCGGTGTCGGCCCGGGTTGACGAGTTGCGGGCGCTCATCAAGGGCTACGACGAGCAGTACTACCTCGAGAACGCCTCGGAAATACCCGACGCCGAGTACGACGCCCTGAAAGACGAGCTCTTCGCGCTCGAGGACCAGTACCCCGCGCTCGTGGAGGCAAGCTCACCGACCCAGACGGTAGGGATCGCGCCCTCGGCGCTCTTCGCACCCGTCACGCACAGAACGCCCATGATGAGCCTCGACAAGGTCACCACGCTGGAGGAGATCCTCGCCTGGGGAGCCCGTCTGCAAAAGCTGTTGGCTCCCCGAGATGGGTCGCCGTTCGTCTGCGAGCCGAAGATCGACGGCTTGTCGATCTCGCTCACCTACGAGCGCGGCCACCTCGTGCGCGGCGCAACCCGTGGTGACGGACGTGTCGGCGAGGACGTGACGCCCAACGTGCGCACGGTGGCCGCCATCCCGGACGAGCTCGCTCTTCCTGTGGGTGAGATCCCGGAGATCGTCGAGATACGCGGCGAGGTCTACTTCCCGGTCTCCGCGTTCGAGGAGCTGAACCGCCGCCAGGCCGCGGCCGGCCTTCGGCCCTTCTCCAACCCACGAAACGCGGCGGCGGGCTCGCTTCGCCAGAAGGACCCGGCCGTCACCGCCGGCCGGGCGCTCGGCGCGTTCTTCTACCAGGTGGACGGGGTGCCGAGCCTCCCGACGCAGTCGAGCTCGTTGGACATGCTCCGCCGCTCCGGCCTGCCCGTCAACCCTGAGACGAAGGTCGTGGCGGACCTCGACGCGGTGTTCGCGTACTGCCGGGATCTGGAGTCGCGGCGGCACGGTCTCGGCTACGAGATCGACGGCGTGGTCGTGAAAGTGGAGGACCGGGCCCTCCATCTTCAACTCGGGGCGACCTCTCATGCGCCCAGGTGGGCCGTCGCGTACAAGTTCCCCCCCGAGGAGCAGTCCACGCTGCTCGAGGACATCCTGGTCTCGATCGGGCGCACCGGGCGGGCGACGCCGTTCGCGAAGCTGCGGCCGGTTCGCATCGCAGGCTCGGTCGTCGAGCTCGCGACCCTGCACAACGAGGACCAGGTCCGCCTGAAGGACGTCCGCCCTGGCGACACCGTCGTGGTGCGCAAGGCGGGCGACGTGATCCCCGAAGTGGTTGGTCCCGTGCTCAGCGCACGACCGCCCGGCTCCGAGCCGTGGAGGTTCCCGAGGACCTGCCCCAGTTGCGCGAGCCCGCTCGTGCGTCTCGAGGGCGAGAGCGACACCTATTGCATCAACGCCGACTGTCCCGAACAGCGTGTCCAGCGGATCGTGCACTTCGCCTCCCGCGGTGCCATGGACATCGAAGGCCTAGGTGAGCAACGGGTCGGGCAGCTCGTCGCAGCGGGCCTGCTTTCCGACGCGGCCGACTGCTATCGGCTCCAAGCGCCTGACCTCATCGGTCTCGAGGGTTTCGGCGAGCTGTCGGCGACGAACCTCGTGGCTGCCATCGATGCTTCGCGCTCCCGGCCACTCGGCAACTTGTTGACCGCGCTCGGCATCCGCCACGTGGGCGGAACCGTCGCCGCGGCTCTGGCCTCGAGGTTCGGCGACCTCGATCGGCTCATGTCAGCGTCCGAGGAGGAGCTCGCGTCCGTCGAGGGCATTGGAGGCGTGATCGCCGCGAGCCTGGTCCGGTACTTCGGTTCGGAAACCAACCGGGCGATGATCGAGCGGCTTCGGGCAGGCGGCGTTCAGTTCGGTGCCGCCGGAGGCCCTCAACTGCCCCGGACCCTGGTCGGCAAGTCGGTCGTCGTAACCGGCACCTTGAGCGGCCTGAGTCGCGAGGAAGCCGAAACCGCCATCATCAGCCGTGGGGGCAAGTCGCCAGGGTCGGTGTCGGCAAAGACAACGGCTGTCGTCGTCGGTGAGAATCCCGGCGCCGCCAAGTTGACCAAGGCGGAGGCGCTCGGGATCCGGATCCTCGACGAGCAGGAATTCGCCAAGCTCCTGGAGACCGGCGAGCTGCCATGATCAGCGTGCCGCGTGCCCTCCACCGGTCGCGGGTCACCAACCGTTACCCTTTCGGTGATCCTCATGTCGAGCGCTGTGGAACAGGTCGGCCGGGTCATTGGCGGCCGCTACCGACTACTCGCCGTGGTCGGCGCCGGTGCTTCGGCCCAGGTCTTCGCCGCTGACGACACGCGCCTCGGCCGACGCGTCGCAGTCAAGCTCCTTCACCCGGCCCTGGCCGGTGACGCCACCTTCTTGAGGAAGTTCCAGGCCGAGGCCCGACTGGCGGCCTCGCTGAACCACCGCAACGTCCTGCACGTCTACGACTGGGGCGACGAGGGCGGCATCCCGTATCTCGTGCTCGAGTACCTCGGCGGTGGGAGCTTGCGGTCTCTTTTGGACACCGGTCGCCTGCTCAGCGCGCAACAGGCAGTCGCCATCGGCGCAGAAGCAGCCCATGGGCTCGCCTACGCCCACCGGCGCGGGCTCGTTCACCGTGACATCAAGCCGGCCAACCTCCTCTTCGACGACGACGGGCGCCTTTTGGTGGCGGACTTCGGCCTGGCACGAGCGCTCGCCGAGGCGGCGATAACCGAACCGCTCGGTGCGGTCATGGGGACCGCGAGATACGCCTCACCCGAGCAGGTCGAGGGCCGCCCCGTCGACGACCGCACCGACGTGTATTCCCTCGCGCTCACTTTGTACGAGTCGGTCACAGGACGGGTGCCTTTCGCTGGGGACACGACGGTCGCGACCTTGATGGCGCGGGTGGGAGCGGTGCTCCCGGCGGCCCGGGAGCTCGGGCCACTCGCGCCGGTGCTGGCGCAGGCTGCGATTTCGGAGCCCTTGGCCCGTCTCGACGCGGCGGCCTTCGCGCTCGAGCTCGAGATGCTGGCGGAGGAGCTCGACCCTCCTGAGCCGCTTCCGCTCAACGGGACCGATCTCGCGTTGCCCAGCCTGCCGCTCGCGTTCGATCGGGATCCGACCGAGCGCCTCGGGCTTGCAGGTCCGTCCGTGACCCCGCCGTCGACCGAGCCTCGAGTCTCGCCGCCTCCTCCGTCGCGGCGGGCCCTCGAGCCTGAGGCCGCGGCTCAGGGCGCCCGACCGTCCACAGCGCCGCCGCCACCGCAGGGCGTGCGCCGGGTCCTGCCCGCGCCAGACGCGCCGTTGACCGGTACGCGGAGGCAAAGGCGCAGGCAACGGTGGCTACCTTGGCTCCTGGTCCTGCTCTTGCTCGAGCTCGTGGCGGGCGCCGGGGTCGTCGCCGCGTCCCGCCTCGTGTGGAATCACGACACGGTCCCGCGAGTAGTCGGGATGCAGCTCGCTTCGGCGGAAGCCGTTGTTCGCAGGGCCGGGCTGACCCCGGAGGTCGCCGGTGCGCGCTACAGCGGGAGTGCCGCCCGCGGCCGGGTCATGTCCCAGCTCCCCCGGAGCGGGGCGCGCGAGAAGTCGGCCTCGATCGTCAAGATCGTCATCTCTGAGGGACGGCACCCGACCACGCTGCCGAGCCTCGCCGGGTTGACGGGGGCCTCCGCTGCGGCAGCGATACGGCATGCGCACCTTGTTCCTCGCTTCTCGAGGCAGTACAGCGAAACGGTCGCTCCCGGGATGGTCGTGAGCTCGGATGCAGCGGCCGGCTCGAGGATGTACTACGGCGACGCGGTCGGAGTGGTGATCTCGAAAGGTCCGGAGCCCAGATTGATTCCCGCCGATCTGAGCGGTGGCGTCCTCACTTCGACCCAGGCGGACTCGGTCCTCGCCGACCTGCACCTGACGCCGGCAGATGAACAGGAGTACTCGACGTCGGTTCCTGTCGGTTACGTGATAACCACCAGGCCCGGACCGGGCCAGGTCGTCCCCGGCCACTCGACGGTGAGGGTATTCGTGTCGGAGGGACCGCCGTTCGTGGCGATGCCGACCCTGTACGCGGACTCGGTGGCCGTCGCGGAGCAGACCCTGGGCTCTCTTGGTCTGCAGTGGATCCTCTACGGCCCACCGAGTGCCGACTTCGTTCTGACCCAGATCCCGGCTGCTGGGACCTCGGTCAGGGTCGGCACGACGGTCTCTCTCTACCTGTACTGAGCATCTCCGCGAACCTTGCGGCTGCCCGGAGGGGGTCAAACCCAAACCGGCAGGTTCCCGCCTCCGCGGAGCTCTGCGTCTACTTCGGTGCGGTGGTGTGTCCCGTTTGACCACAGGTGGCGCATGCTGCCAACGTGGCGGTGTGCGCCGCAGCTAGGGCGGAGCGTGTTCAGGTATTTCGGCGGGACCGGGAACGCGTCGCCGCCGGCGGCAGGGTCACACGTCCCGGTCGACGGGGCGACAGCAGGTTTACGAGCGAAGGAAGGGCACGGTCATGGGTGCACTCGAAAACAGGGTTGCGATCATCACCGGTGCGGGCCGCGGGATCGGCCGGGCGCACGCGCTTTTGTTCGCTGGCGAGGGCGCCAAGGTCGTGGTCAACGACCTCGGGTGCGCAGTCAACGGTTCTGGCGACGACCGGGCGGCGGCTCAGCGGGTCGTGGACGAGATCAAGCAGATGGGCGGCGAGGCGGTCGCCAACACCGACGACGTGGCGGACTGGGACGGCGGGCACCGCTTGGTGAACGCCGCGATCGAGGCGTTCGGGGATCTCCACATTCTCGTGAACAACGCCGGCATCATCCGGGACCGGGTCCTCGTGAACATGACCGAGGAGGAGTGGGACATCGTGATGCACGTCGACGTCAACGGCCATTTCGTCCCGACCCGCTGGGCTGCGGCCTATTGGCGGGAGCAGTCCAAGGCGGGCCGCAAGGTCAGCGCCGCGGTCGTGAACACCTCCTCGACCTCCGGGCTGCTGGGCAATCCCGGGCAGTCCAACTACGGGACGGCCAAAGCGGGGATCGCGGCCTTCACAGTGATAGCTGCTCAGGAGCTCTCGCGTTACGGGGTGCGGGTCAACGCGATCGTGCCGGCTGCCAGGTCACGGATCACCGAGTCAACCCCCGGCCTGTCCGACATCGTGCAACCGCCGGCCGACTCGGGCGTGTTCGATTCCTGGGACCCGGCCAACGTGTCGCCGATCGCCGCCTATCTTTCCAGCGATCTCTGTCCTTTCACAGGGAAGGTCTTCTTCGTCCAAGGTGGGAGGGTGCAGTATTTCCAGCCCTG
This sequence comes from Acidimicrobiales bacterium, assembly GCA_050015175.1. Lineage (GTDB taxonomy): Bacteria > Actinomycetota > Acidimicrobiia > Acidimicrobiales > Bog-793 > Fen-455. The sequence goes on from JBEKBX010000031.1 coordinate 29,970, forward strand.
GACACTTGCGGCGGAGGTCGACAAGGGCGCACGTTGGACGGTCGAGGAACTGGCTGCCGAGGTGCCCAAGATCCTCGGTCACGTCAGCGCGCCGTCGGGGACACCGTCAACCAGGTAGCGCCCTCGAGCCCGGCACGCCGGGTCCCTACTCGGTGATCTCCCGGACGCGCGCCGCTAGCTCCTGATGAGCGGGGTCGACGGGTGTGTTCTGGAGGGCGAGCAGCAGCGTCATGTCGCCGTCGATCTTGATCCGTCCCGACATGAAGGCCTGCATCGCCGCCTGAGCGTCGCCGTCGACAAGGATCGCCTTCGCTGTCTCGTAGTCGACGGTGACCGTCAAGTCGGGGGACTCGACATGGCCGGTGTCCACCACGACCTCCCCGGAGCTGGTGTCCACGTGGGCTTCCAACGTGCCGGCGCCGAGCGGCGACTCGGTCAGGACGAGGTTCATGCGGACGCTCTGAGCCGGCACTGTGGCCTGCGTCACGACCTCGGCGTGCAGCCGCTTGACCTCGGCGGTCCACTCGTCACTCAGAAACAGCAGTTTGTCCACATCGGCTCCTCGCTTCGGGCCCGTCGGCACCCGGAGCGGACACTACCTGGTTGAGAGCCTCCCCAGAGGGCCGGGTACGATGCTCACGTGCCAACCCCGATCCTCGCCGGTGCCGAACCTTTTTCCGCCGAGGGTGGTCCGACCGGCGTCGTCGTGCTCCATGGTTTCACCGGGAACCCGCAGTCGATGCGCCCCCTGGCGGGTGCGCTCGCAACAGCCGGGTTCTCAGTCGAGCTCCCGCTCTTGCCGGGGCATGGCACCTGCGTGGAGGACATGGTTCCCACGCGCTGGTCCGACTGGTCGGCAACCGCCGAGGCCGCTTACCGTGATCTTGCCGGTCGATGCGACCGTGTCTTTGCTGCCGGCCTGTCGATGGGCGGCTCGCTCGCGATCTGGCTTGCCGAGCGGCACCCCGACATCGCAGGCGTCATCGTGATCAATCCGCTGGTCGACCCGCCGGCTTCGGTCTTCCGCGACATGCTGTCGGGCATGGTCGAAGAGGGAGGCATCTCGGTTCCTGCGATCGGTTCCGACATCGCCATGCCGGGTGCCCCCGAATCTGCCTACAACGCCTCGCCGATCGAGGCGATGCTCTCGATGTTCGAGGGCGTCGACGCCATCGCCGCGGGCCTCGGCGATCTCCGCTGCCCAGTACTGCTCCTGTCCAGCCGGATCGACCACGTCGTGCCACCCGAGTCCGGCGACGTGCTCGCCGCGGGAGCGGCCGGCCCCGTCGAGCGCGTCTTCCTCGAGCGCAGCTTCCACGTGGCGACGCTCGATTACGACGCCCGGGAGATCGAAGGGCGCGCCATCGCCTTCGTGGACGAGGTGGGAGCACTGCTGTGAGCGAGCCCGAGCGGCGTATCTCGCCCGAGGACGTCCGCCACGTGGCGCGCCTGGCCCGTCTCGCCCTCGATGACGACGAGATCGGGCGCTACGCGCTGCAGCTGTCCGCGATCTTCGAGCACGTGGACGCGGTGCGCCGCCTCGACACCGCCAACGTTCCGCCGACCGCCCACCCGTTCCCGGTCGAGAACGTGCTCCGCCTCGACAGCGTCGCTCCGAGCCTGGACCGGGCAACGGTCCTGGCGCAGGCTCCGCTCGCCGAGGGTGACTGCTTCCAGGTCCCGCGCATCATGGGCGAGGCACCGTGACGGCGCGGCAGTCGCCCGGGATCGGGTCCGTGGCCGGGATCGCGGCCGCCGTTCGCTCGGGCGAGATCAGCGCCCAGTCCGTCCTGCGGAGCTCACTGCGGCGCGTCGCAGAACTTGAAGGCGACCTGCACTGCTTCAACGCGATCACGGCCGAGAAGGCCATGGCCGACGCCGATGCCGTCGACCGCATGGTGGCATCGGGGATCGACCCGGGCCCGCTCGCGGGCGTTCCCGTGGCGCTGAAGGATAATCTCTGCACCGAGGGGATCCCGACGACCTGCTCGTCGAAGATCCTGGCGGGGTGGCTTCCCCCCTACGACGCCACGGTCGTGAGCCGCCTCAGGCGAGCGGGCGCGGTGCCGGTGGGCAAGACCAACCTCGACGAGTTCGCCATGGGCTCGTCGACGGAGAACTCCGCTTTCGGCCCGACCAGGAACCCCTGGGACATCACGCGGGTTCCGGGTGGCTCGTCAGGCGGGAGCGCCGCGGCGGTCGCCTCGGGCATGGTGCCGCTCTCGTTCGGCTCCGATACCGGCGGCTCGATCCGCCAACCCGCGGCACTGTGCGGGATCGTGGGGGTCAAGCCGACCTACGGCGTCGTCTCCCGCTACGGGCTGATCGCCTTCGCTAGCTCGCTCGACCAGATCGGCCCGTTCGCGGCGACAGTCGCGGACGCCGCACTCGGTCTCGAGGTCGTAGCCGGTCACGACCCGATGGACTCGACGTCACTCGAGCGGCCCGCGCCGGACCTGCTCGCCTCGCTCGACGACGGCGTCTCGGGGCTGCGCATCGGTATCGTCGACGACTTCTTGTCGGACGTCTCGGCCGAGTGCGGCGCCACGGTGATGGCCGCCGCCGAAGCGTTGGCAGCCGCCGGGGCCGAGGTGGACCGGGTCAAGATCCCCGAGTTGCTGCTCGGACTGCCTGCCTACTACCTCATCGCTCCCGCCGAGGCGTCCTCCAACCTGTCCCGTTACGACGGTGTCCGTTACGGCCTGCGCGTCGACGGGCCGGACGCCGAGACGATGAACGCCAGGACGCGTGGCGAGGGCTTCGGACCCGAGGTGAAACGGCGCATCATGATCGGGACCTATGCCCTGTCGGCCGGCTATTACGACGCCTACTACGGCCAAGCGCAAAAGGCCCGCACGATCGTCATTCGGGCTTTCGAGGCCGCGTACAGGAACTTCGACGTGCTCTTGACGCCGACGACTCCTTCGGTGGCCTTCCCGTTCGGCTCCAAAGTCGACGACCCGATCGAGATGTACCTGTGCGATCTCTGCTCCATCCCCTCGAGCCTGGCCGGCCACCCGGCGACCAGCGTGCCTTTCGCGCTGAGCCCCGAGGGGCTCCCGGTCGGGGTGCAGGTCCTCGCTCCTGCTCTGGGCGAGGTCCTGATGATGCGTGTCGCGGCGAGCCTGGAAAAAGCCGCGCCACCCGGAGTGCGGGGACCGGTGACGCCGTGACCGAGTACGAGACGATCGTCGGCCTCGAGGTCCATTGCGAGCTGTCGACCACGACGAAGTTGTTCTGCGGGTGCCGCAACGCCTTCGGCGAGGCACCGAACACGAACATCTGCCCGGTCTGCCTCGGACTGCCCGGCTCGCTCCCGGTGATCAACCGGCGAGCTGTCGAGCTCGCCCTCAGGATCGGCTCGGCGCTCAACTGCAGGGCGCAGCGCTCGATCTTCCACCGGAAGAACTACTTCTATCCCGACATGCCCAAGGACTACCAGATCAGCCAGTACGACGAGCCGATCAACGTCGACGGCTTCCTGGAGCTGGCGGACGGCTCGCGCGTCGGCATCGAACGGGCGCACATGGAAGAGGACACAGGCAAGACGACACATGTCGGCGGCGGGGGTCGCATCCACGAGGCCGCCCATTCCCTCGTCGACTACAACCGCGCCGGCGTGCCGCTCGTCGAGATCGTCTCCCGCCCGGACATCCGCTCGGCGGTCCAAGCCCGCGCATATGTCGACGAGCTGCGCTCGATCCTCGTGGCGACTGGGGCGTCCGACGGCCGGATGGAGGAGGGCTCCCTCAGGGTCGACGCGAACGTCTCGGTGCGCCCGGTGGGCGCGACCGAGTACGGGACGCGTTGCGAGGTGAAGAACCTGAACTCGCTGCGGTCGCTCGAGCGTGCCATCGACTACGAGGTCGCACGCCAGATCGAGCTGATCGAATCGGGCGAGCGGGTGGCGCAGGAGACGCGCCACTGGGACGAGGCTGACGGGAGCACGCACTCGCTGAGATCCAAGGAGGAAGCGAACGACTACCGCTACTTCCCCGAGCCCGACCTGACGCCGCTCGCACCGGACGAGCGGTTGTTGGCGGCAGCGGCCGAGGGTGTGGGCCCCATGCCGGCAGAACGCCGCCACCGTCTCTCGGAGATCGTCAGCCGCAGCGCCGAGCTGGCCACGCGGCGGGACGGCTCGACCGACCAGGTCGTCACGGTCGTAGACCTCGGCCTCGACGATCTCGTGGTCGGCGCCGTGACAGCGGGAGCCGACCCGCGGCTCGCTCTCGCGCGAGCCGCCAACGAGGCAGCCGCCAACGCCGACGCGGCCAAGAGGCTCGACCCGATCGCGTTCGCGGCACTGCTCAAGATGGAGTCTTCCGGACGGCTCTCGTCGACCCAGTCCAAGGAAGTGCTGGTCGAGCTCATGACCAACGGCGGGGACCCGGGCGATATCGCTTCCCGCCTCGGCTACGAGGCGATGGACCAAGCGGCGCTCGACTCGATGGTCGACGACGTGATCGCGTCCAATCCGGAGGAGTGGCAGCGCTACCGCGGCGGTGACGAGAAGGTGGCGCAGTTCCTCCTCGGCCAGGTGATGCGTGCCTCGAGGGGCCGTGCGAACGGCAAGCTGGTCGCGGCGGCGTTCGCCGCCCGGCGCGACATCTAGCGCCCTGTCTCCCGGGCTGGGGTGCGGACATGATCGGTGTACGAGAGACGACTCCGGACGCCTGCGTCGTCTGCCACCACCGCGGCCGGTCGACGGGGCGGCATTAGCTTGACGCCATGACCGAGAAGATCCGCTCCCTCAAGATCCACAGCCAGGACGTGACCGAGGGCTTCCGGCGCGCGCCGTCGCGGGCGATGCTGCGCGCGGTCGGCATGACCGATGGTGATTTCGACAAGCCCCAGGTCGGCGTCGCCTCCACGTGGAACGAGGTGACGCCGTGCAACCTGCCCCTTGCCCGGCTTGCCGGGCGGGCGAAGGACGGCGTGCGCGCGGCAGGCGGGTTCCCGTTCGAGTTCGTCTCGATAGCGGTCTCCGACGGCATCGCGATGGGCCACGAAGGGATGCACGCCTCCCTGGTGAGCCGCGAGATCATCGCGGACTCGGTCGAAGTCATGATGCACGCGGAGCGTTTCGATGCTTTCGTCGGCCTCGCGGGGTGCGACAAGTCGCTGCCTGGGATGCTCATGGCCGCTGCTCGGCTCGATCTCCCGATGGTCTTCCTCTACGGCGGCACGATCCTGCCCGGACACCTCGGCAATCGCGCCCTCGACATCGTGTCGGTGTTCGAGGCCGTCGGCGCGTGCTCGGCGGGGACGATCGACCTCGCGGATCTCGAGGCGATCGAGCGCAATGCCTGCCCGACAGAAGGCTCATGCGCGGGCATGTTCACCGCCAACACGATGGCGTCGGTGGCCGAGGCTCTTGGCATGGCGCTACCCACCGGGGCGTCGGTGCCGGCGGTCGACCGCCGGCGCGACGATCTCGCCTATGCGAGCGGCCAGGCAGTGATCGCCCTGCTCGACAAGGGCATCCGGCCCCGCCAGATCATGACCAAGGAGGCTTTCGAGAACGCGATCGCAGCGGTGATGGCGCTCGGGGGCTCGACCAACGCCGTGCTCCACCTGCTGGCGATCGCGAACGAGGCACGTGTCGAGCTGCATCTCGAGGACTTCTCCCGGATCGGCCGCCGGGTGCCGCATCTCGCGGACATGAAGCCGCACGGCCGGTACCACATGACCGATCTCGACCGGATAGGTGGCCTGCCGGTCGTTCTCCGGGAGCTGTACGAGGAGGGCCTGATCCACGGGGAGTGCCTGACCGTCACGGGAAGGACGATGGCCGAGAACCTGGCCGAGCTCGACCCTCCCGCTCCCGACGGGTCGGTCGTGCGGGGTTTCGGGGAGCCGATCCACGCCGACGGCGGGATCGCGATCCTGCACGGTTCGCTCGCGCCTAAGGGCGCGGTCGTGAAGGTCGCCGGAATCGACGGCGAGCTCGCCTTCGAGGGCGCGGCAAGGGTCTTCGACGGCGAGGGCGCCGCCATGGAGGCCATCCTGGCCGGGACCATCACACCCGGTACGGTCGTGGTCGTCCGTTACGAGGGGCCCAAGGGTGGTCCAGGGATGCGCGAGATGCTCGCCGTTACCGGGGCCATGACCGGCACCGGGCGAGGTGGCGACTGCGCCCTTGTAACCGACGGTCGCTTCTCCGGCGGCACCCAGGGCTTCTGCGTCGGCCACGTGGCCCCGGAGGCGGCGGTCGGCGGCCCGATCGCTCTGGTCGAGGACGGCGACCGCATCGTCCTCGATGCCCACGAGGGCCGCCTGGACGTCGTCGTCGAGCCGGCCGAGCTCGAGCGCCGCCGTGAGCAGTGGAAGCCGCCGGTCCCGCGCTATCCGACAGGCGTCCTGGCCAAGTACGCCCGACTCGTCGTGGGAGCCGAGCGAGGCGCCGTCACCGAGCCGTAACCGCAGACGGCCAGTTCGGGCCGAACTGCCTGCCCGGTTGCGCCTGGCGGGCCCGCGTCACTGCCCGATCGCGCCGGCGCCCCGCATTGGCGCGACGGCCGAAGGTTGCGCCGGGCGGGCTGCTCTGCAACACTTGTCGCTGATGCCCGCGAACGACTGCCTCGTACTTATTACCTAGAGCGCGGCACCGTTTGCGGTTCTGCGCCTGCGACCTCCCCGAAGGGGAGGTCGTTTCGTTTTCCGGCATCGGCGCACCGGGCAGCGGCCGAGCGATCACCCATACAGCACACAACCACCCCACAGACCCGACGAACGAGAGTGAGAGGTAGCACCGATGGAGTTCACCGGAGCGCAAGCGCTTGTGAAAAGCCTCGAGATGCAAGAGGTCGAGGTCATGTTCGGCCTCCCCGGAGGTGCGATCCTGCCCGTATACGACCCGATCATCGACTCGCCGATCCGCCACATCCTGGTCCGCCACGAGCAGGGCGCCGGGCACATGGCCGAGGGGTACGCGCAGGCGACCGGCAGGCCGGGAGTGGCCATGGTGACGAGCGGCCCTGCCGCGACCAACATCGTGACCGCGCTCGCCGACGCCTACATGGACTCGATTCCCCTGGTCTGCATCACGGGCCAAGTCGCCACGAGCGCGATCGGGACCGACGCCTTCCAGGAGACCGACACGACCGGCATCACGCTCGGCGTCACGAAACACAACTGGCTCGTCACAGACGCCGCCGACATTCCCCGGATCGTGCGCGAGGCGTTCCACATCGCGACGACCGGCCGCCCGGGACCGGTGCTGATCGACTTCCCGAAGGACGTCGCCAATTCCAGCATGGAGTGGTACTGGCCCGACGACGTCGACTTGCCGGGGTACCAGCCGGCGTCACACCCGGACCCGGAGGCGATCCGGGCCGCGGCCTCACTCGTGCTCGCGGCCGAACGACCGGTGATCTATGCCGGCGGCGGCATCTTGAAGTCGCGGGCCTCCGAGGCGCTGCGCCAGCTGGTGGACCTGACCGGCATTCCCGTCGTGACGACCCTCATGGCCCGCGGCTCGTTCCCCGACAGCCATCCGCTGTGCCTCGGCATGCCCGGCATGCACGGCAACTACACAGCTGTCACCGCCATGCAGAAGGCGGACCTGCTCGTGGCCCTCGGCAGCCGCTTCGACGACAGGGTGACCGGCAAGGTCTCGGCCTTCGCCCCGGGGGCCAAGGTCGTGCACGTCGACATCGACAAGGCCGAGATCGGCAAGGTCAGGCGACCCGAGGTCGGGGTCGTCGCCGACTGCCGCCTGGCGGTCGAGGCGCTCGTCGAAGCGATCACGGCCTCAGGGCCGCTCGACAACAACCGGCTGGCGCCGTGGATCGCCACACTCCGCAGATGGCAGGCGGAGTACCCCTGCACCTACGACCGTTCCGGGTCGGAGAGCCCGGGGACGACCGCCGGGGCAAGCCGCCGGCCGACGCTCAAGCCCCAGTTCGTCATCGAAAGCCTGCGGGCCTCGACGCCTGCCGACACGATCCTCGTCTCGGGCGTGGGCCAGCACCAGATGTGGGCCTCCCAGTACTGGTCCTTCGAGTACCCGAACACCTGGATCAACTCGGGTGGCCTCGGCACCATGGGCTTTGCGGTGCCGGCTGCCATCGGGGCCAAGGTCGGGCGGCCCGACCGGATGGTGTGGGCAGTCGACGGCGACGGCTGTTTCCAGATGACCGCACAGGAGCTTGCCACCGCCACGGCCGAGCGCGTCCCGGTCAAGATCGCGATCTTGAACAACGCCTACCTCGGGATGGTGCGACAGTGGCAGCACATGTTCTACGAGGAGCGCTACTCCGAGGTCTACCTCTCGCCGGACCTGCCCGACTACGTCGGATGGGCCGAGTCGATGGGCTGCATCGGTCTCCGTGTGGAGAGTCCCGAGGAGGTCATACCTGCCATCGAGAAGGCCAACGAGGTCGACGACCGGCCCGTGGTGATCGACTTCCGGACCGACTCGATGGAGCAGGTCTTCCCGATGGTGCCGGCCGGCGCGTCCAACGACGACATCGTCACGTACCAGTCCCAGTCGGCTCTGAGGCAGGGGGCGCAGCAATGAGCCCGGATCAGGGGCGGTACGGCCCGCGCCACCGCCTGTTGTCGGTACTGGTGGAGAACAAGGCCGGCGTGCTGGCGCGCGTCGCGGGACTGTTCTCCCGACGCGGGTACAACATCTATTCTCTCGCCGTCGCGCCGACCGACAACGAGCGGTTCTCACGGATCTCGATCGTCGTGGACGTCGAGTCCTCGCCGCTCGAGCAGGTCGTGGCGCAGCTCGACAAGCTCATCAACGTCGTCGAGATCAGTGAGCTCCACCCGGACGAGGCACGCGAGGCCGAGCTCTTGCTTGTGAGCGTCTCGGCCGACGCTGGGCAGCGCTCGCAGGTCATCCAGCTCGTCGGCGTCTTCGGGGGCCGCATCGTCGACGTCGGCCACGACGCGCTCACCGTCATGGTCGCGGGCGCGCCCGAGGTCATCGACGACTTTGAGGACCTCATGAGACCCTACGGGATCGCTGGGCTGCAACGGACCGGTCGGATCGCGCTTCCTAAGCTGACCGAGAGATTCTCGGCTTCGGGTGCGGCTGCGCCCGCCGCCGACATCGCCTAGGGATCCACCGCGCGGTCCCCGAGAGGGCCGGCAGAGCATCGCCGGCACCAAGCCCATTCCCGACGACTTACAAGGACAGGAGCGGTATGGCCGAGCTCTATTACGAGAAGGACGCGGACTCCTCCCTGGTCCGGACGCGCAAGGTGGCCATCATCGGCTACGGCTCCCAGGGCCACGCGCACGCGTTGAACCTCCACGACTCCGGTGTCGACGTGCGGGTCGGGCTGAGGCCCGGGTCGTCCTCGCGAGCCAAGGCGGAGGCCGCAGGCCTTCGCGTCCTCACCGTCGCCGAGGCGGCGGCCGACGCCGACCTCGTCATGATCCTGCTGCCCGACACCGAGCAGGCCCGTGTGTACGAAGCCGAGATCGCCCCGCACCTCGCCGACGGGGACGCAGTGTTCTTCGCCCACGGGTTCAACATCCGTTTCGGGCTGATCACACCACCGCCGGGCGTGGACGTCGCGATGGTCGCGCCCAAGGGCCCGGGTCACCTCGTGCGCCGCACCTACACCGAAGGCGGCGGCGTGCCGTCGCTCATCGCAGTGTCGGCCGACGCCACGGGCAAGGCGATGGCACTCGCCCTGTCCTACGCGGACGCCCTCGGCGCGACCCGGGCCGGTGTGCTCGAGACGACCTTCGCGGAGGAGACCGAGACCGACCTGTTCGGCGAGCAGGTCGTGCTGTGCGGTGGGTTGACGGCGCTTGCCATGGCAGGCTTCGAGACGCTCGTCGAGGCCGGCTACCAGCCCGAGTCGGCGTACTTCGAATGCCTGCACGAGCTGAAGCTGATCGTCGACCTCATGTACGAGCAGGGCATCGCGGGCATGCGTTTCTCGGTCTCGGACACGGCCGAGTACGGGGACCTGACCCGCGGGCCCAGGATCGTCGACGACAGGGTCCGCGCCGAGATGCGCCGGATACTCGAGGAGATCAAGGACGGGAGCTTCGCCGCAGAATGGGTAGCGGAGGACCGGGCCGGCAGGCCGCGCTTCAACGAGCTACGGGCCGCCGGGCGCAGCCACCAGATCGAGTCGGTCGGCGCCGAGCTGCGGGCGATGATGCCGTTCGTCACCGCCGGGCGTCAGCGCCTGGAAGACGTCTCAGGCGGCTAGCCGTCTCCGGTCCCGCTTCTCCCGTCACACCGGGGTCCGATCCCGGCGCCTTGGCGCGGGCCGCCTACCCGATTCTCGAATTCGACCCCGAGCGTCGCGCTCTGATCGAACCGTCGGTTCATCTGTGCGCTCCGTCGCGTGACGAAGTCGACGTCCCGGCGCGAGCGGTCATGTGCTTCTTCGGCGACGTCGTCAATGCGATCGCGTCCGGGCCACGGGCGCGCCAAGTGGCTCGCCTGCACTCAGAGCACGGCGTCCACCCGATATTCGAGCTAGAGCACCGCGGCGAGCGCGTCGCGTTCTTCCAGCCCGGCGTCGGCGCGCCGCTCGCGGCTCTGTTCCTCGAGGAGGCGATCGACTACGGCTGCCGGGCGCTCGTCGCGTGCGGGGGTGCCGGGGCGCTCGACGCCGGGCTCGCCCTCGGCCATCCCGTCGTCGTGTCGGCGGCCGTGCGCGACGAGGGCACCTCGTACCACTACCTGGCCCCGTCGCGACTCGTCGAGGCGGATCCGGCGATCGTGTCGTCGATCGAGGGCGTCCTCGTCCGATCGGGCGTGCCCTTCACGACAGGGACCACGTGGTCGACCGACGCCGTCTACCGCGAGACCAGGGCGAAGGCGTCGCTGCGGCGAGCAGAGGGGTGCATCACCGTCGAGATGGAGGCGGCGGCCCTCCTGGCCGTGGCCCGGTTCCGCAGTGTTGCGCTGGGCCAGCTCCTATACGCGGGCGATAGCCTCGCCGGCGACTCCTGGGACCACCGGGACTGGGTGCACGCCCATGACGTGCGCGAGGCTCTGTTCTGGTTGGCCATGGACGCCGCCGTGGAGTTGCCGCACGCGTCCTGAGTGTCAAGTACACGGGCCGCACTGCCGATGTAGTGGTTCTGGACCCTTGTCATCGCAGCACGCGGGCTGACACCAATCGAGGTCAGAGGTGTACTCACGGTCTCGACCGGCCTTTGGGCACATCCGAGGCAACTTCAACCAAGGAGCAGAGATCATGAGCACGCCAAGAGGCCGCGCGTCGCGCGTCATCAAGAACTCCTCGCTGGAGTGCATCTTTCTTGGCAATACCGCAAAGGGGTGGGAGGTCATCATCTCGATGAGGCCGCCAGGCATCCCGGCCGCCCAGCTGGCCACGCTGAAAGCAGCCGAGGCGAGAGTCGCCGCCGAGTCGGCCAAGGGCGTGAAGGTCATCTTCACGGCGTTGCCCTCCATCGGCAAGACAGCGTTCAGCTGGACTTACGCGGAGCCGCTGAACGGGGGCCAGCTCGTCGGCGTCGCGGACAACATCAAGACGACCGGCTACGGGGCAGCCATGGGCCGGGGGGCCACGACTTTTGGGACGGCGGCGTCGCACGTGCCTGCCCTCGAGCGCCTGCTGTCGCTGGACATGGCCGCCTGAGACGGCCCGGGTGCCGACCGTGTCTTCTCGCCAAACCACGCTCAGATGGCCACCGCGGGGGCTATCTGGAATTGACCCCAAGGGCCGGTACCCTTCCGCGACGGTGGGAGCTTGCGAGGCGGTGCAACCAGGAGACCGGGTCGACCTGACGGTCGTCGTCCCGTACTACAACCCGGGTCCGAACCTGGCCGGCCACGTCGCCCAGGTGATCGGGGTGCTGCGCGATCGCGCGATCAGCTTCGAGGTCATAGCGGTCTCCGACGGCTCGACTGACGGCAGCGACGTCGGTCTGGCAGACCTCGGCGCGGAGGTCCGGGTCGTCTACCTGCCGGTCAACCAGGGCAAGGGCCGTGCGCTGCGCGTGGGCTTCGGGCTCGGCCGGGGGAGCTATCTGGGCTTCATCGACGGCGACGGGGACATCCCGGCGCCGGTGCTGGGCGAGTTCGTCAGCTGTATCCAGAAGGAGCGTCCCGACTTCGCGATCGGGAGCAAGCGCCATCCCGACTCGGTGGTCGTCTACCCGCGGCTCCGGCGCTTTTACTCCTGGGGATACCAGTTGCTCACCCGGCTGCTGTTCGGCCTGGACGTCACCGACACCCAGAGCGGGATCAAGCTGGCCCGGCGGGAGATAGTCACCGAGCTGCTCCCGATCCTCGAGGAGGACGGCTTCACCTTCGATCTCGAGCTCCTCGCCGTTGCCCGGCGCCTCGGCTACACACGCGTCGTCGAGCTGCCCGTCGAGATCCGGGAACGTTTCTCGTCCACGGTCTCCCCGAGAGCGGTCTTCGACATGCTCGTCGACACCGTGCGGCTCACGTGGCGCCTGCGGGTCGCGCACCACTACGAACGGGCTCTCACCGCCCGCCGGCTCGCCGGCGAGCGGCGTCCCCCGGAAGCGTCCGCCGTGGTAGTGCCTCCGGAGACCGCGCTCTAAACCGAAGTTCACCCTGAGGTTTCGGTCGACTCTCGCCGCCACCTGCGCTTTCACGTCGACTGCCGGCTGGAGTACTGACTACGCGTAGCCGAGGCGGTGCGAGACGCCAAGCAGCTCGAAGG
>JBEKBX010000032.1:0-40537 GCA_050015175.1 Acidimicrobiales bacterium
TCTGTCGTGACCACTCAACGAACGTGAAGCGGTGGCGCGACGGGCAGGTGGCGCTGCGCTGGTGCGCAGCGGGCATGGTCGAGGCCGGAAGGCAGTTCCGCAAGGTGAACGGCTTCCTCCACCTGCCGGCACTGCGCGCGCACTTGATGACTACATCGAGCGCGGTGTCACACCGATCGACTACAACACGGAGGACGCCGCCTGAACATCACCGGGCCGCCACCGAAGTTCCACGGAATTAGGGACATCCTCTGTTGGCAGACCCGGCCCATCCTGTTCGGCGCCTCCCAGGCTCGAGTTCGGCGGCCCTGCTCGACGATCAACTCGTAGATATCGGCGGTGTCTGCAGCATCGCGCGGTTGCACCTAGAAATCATCGAGGATCAACAGATCGACGCGCAGCAGCTTTCGCATCTCGGCATCGTCGCTGTTGTCGAGCCGGGAGGCCGCCTTGAGACGCTTGAAGAGCTGATCGGCACGCTCGAAGTATATGATGTGGCGACGCCTGACCGCGGCGTGGCCCAAAGCGATTGTCGGAGCGTCCCGTTTGATGCCAACAGTGCAAGCGCGCGTAGGGGCAGTTGCGAAAGCGTTTGAAGCTGTGCCGACTGCCGCTGGATCTTCCAGACGCGCAGGTTCATCGCCTCGGCAGGTCCATTCGAGGCGCCGGCCGACCGGAGTCTGGGCTGCTGAGCTGAGGTCCGCTTCGTTCTCGTGCTGTTCATTCTGAACCGACTGTGGCTTCGGAGGGTTGCTAGGAGTGGGCGGAGCGACGTCCTGTGACCGCATCGCTCTGGAACTTCCGGGCAAGTCGAGTCGCGTCTGACCGAGCGCGGAAATAGGACACCGGGCCAGCTAGCAAGCCACGACGGTTCGCCCTGCGCAGCTCGGAAGGGAAGGTGAGCGGCAACCCACCGCTCCGCAGGCTCTCGCTCCCGAACAGATCTCTGTAGACCGTCGGCAGGAGCCGAATCAGGGCCGGAAAACACTGAGGGCGAGTCAATACCAGGCTGGTATAGAAAGCCGTGAGACCAACCCCGTACCCGAACATCTGACGCCGCAGCTCTTCTGCGGACCGGCGATGGAGGTGTCGAGTGACAGCCGTCGGTTGGTAGACGACAGTTCCTCCGGAGCACAGGAGATCAGTGAAAGCCCTCGTGTCCTCGGCCCCCATACACCGACTCCCGGCGCCCAAGCAAACGTCGAACCCGCCGATACGCGCTAGGGCGCTCGCCCGGAACGCCATGTTGCCTCCAACACCGAACGGTGGAAGCGGATAGAAGGGGCTTTGAGCACGAGCGGTGGCTGGTGAAAAGACGGCGGGTGTGAAGCCCCTGTGCTTGTTGTGCCCGCCATACTGTTCGAACCACACTTGGGCCCAGGTTTCGAGCTCCGCAGGAACCATGACGCCTGAAACTGCATCGGCTTCAGGGTGCTCGCAAAACCCACGCGCCAGCTCCGCAAGCCAGTGGGTGTCAGCGGTCTCGTCGTCATCGATCCACGCGACGATGCGGTCACCGATCACTTCGAGAGCCTTATTTCGTGCCCAGGACAGCCCCTCTCTCGGCTCCATGACGTACTCGATCGCCGACGAACCAAGGTGGTCGACGACCGACTTGGTTCGACTGGTCAGTGGGGCATTGTCCACAACGAGCACTGAGAAGTTCGGGTAGTCCAGCGCCAATAGGCTGCGCAAGCAAGTGTCCAACCCCTCGGGCCGTTCGTGCGTGCAGACGACAATCGTCATCTTCGGCGCCCGCAGAAGAACTTCGCGACGCGAGGCCAAGAACCGGGGCAACGGAGGTTCCCCCTGGTCGCTCGCGTTGGACCGGCGCGCGATTTCCCCGCCTAACTCGCTCGCTATTGCCGCCGCGACTTGTTCTCCGGTCAGCCCAATACGAGGTACCTCGAGAATCAACGAGCCAATCGCCTCCGTGTGAACCGAGACCAGCACCCACGCGCACCGAGCACCGAGCGGCGTGGGTTGGGGCGGAATGCCCGGGATCTCCGATGAGATCTCAACATCGAGGCACAGGCAAGGGGCAGTCATCTCCCGCACGGGTAGTACCCTCGCTTCGGTCAGTGACTCCACGACATCCTTCCAGAAAGAGGCACCGCCTCCCCTTGAGAACTATTCACCAGGATATGCACCATATTCGAGAAGTGAGGCGTACAAGTCCCGGATGGTCAGCCAGTCTGCGCCTCCTTACGGCAGGAGCGAGCTTCCTGACAATGCCTGGCTGTTTTGCTTCAGGGGCGGCCCGGATTCCGAGAACCTGCTGCCGTGGATCTCCGACCTCGCCGCCTGCTGCACGTTGCTCATCAAAGTGAGCCTCCTTCCTCGACCGCCGCAACTACTGGAGTCCACCGCGAGCGTTGATCCACGGAATCTCAAGGGCCTCCCTAGCTCGATGCCCGGTCACGACCGCTGAACCCTCTGACCTCTTGCACCCGTGCATCTGCGGTCTTCACAACACCAGCACCGACGTATCTCTCTCTGAGCCGATCTCCAGACGGCCTGTAAGGAGACTCTCGGAGAGGAGAGCACTGCCTTTACGAGAGCCACTACTACGCCCTTATGATCATGCCGAGATTGCGCTTCACGCGCGGCGCCGAGCAAACACGGCACGGCCGGACATCAAATTCCGCCCACAATCCGTGACACACGGGGGATCGAGCGGCCGGTCTTGTGAGACGTTCATATGCGATGTCGTATTTCTCAGGATTTCGACCACCCTGTCTGTCAGGCTGAGGTGAGACACCTGCTGTAGCGCACGATCCCACCGGGGCGAGACGGGAAAGACCTAGACCATGACGACTGCATCCTTGATCGCGCGCGCCCATGATGAAACCGTGCCCGACGACGACCTAGCGGCGAGACGAGCCAGACGGTACTTCAGCGCCTCGTACGAGCTCGCCATCCTCAATGAGTACGAGCAAACGACCGATCCCGGGGCAAAAAGAGCGCTTCTCCGGCGCGAGGGCTTGTACACGAGCCACATCGTCGAGTGGCGCTGGGCCCGCGACGCCAGAGCTTTGCGGGAGCTTGGCCCGAAGCTGCGGCGATCCAAGCACAGCGTCGAGAGCCAGGAGATCGAGCGCCTCCGCCGGCGCAACGAGCGCCTCGAAGACCAGCTCCAAAACCACAAGCAGGCACTCGAGATCCAGGGAAGAGCCTCGGAGCTCTTGTCGCGGCTGCTGGCCGAGAGCACCGAGGAGACGACTCAGCAGCCCGACAGGCGAGAGCCGTGAGCGAGGCGTGCTTTATGGCAATGGAACCACTGCTCGGCACCAAGGCTGCGTGCGCGGCCGTCGGACGTCCCCGGGCCCACTCACTGCTGAGCGTGCGCGCTATTTGAGAGTCACCGCACGACAGGGTCCCGCACACGCACACCTACACCCTCACGCCCGGCGGGCTCCGGGTGGCCCTCGTCTACACCAAGGTCCGCCGCCGCGTCCTCAGTCCGCTTCTCGAGGCCGATCGGCCGCCTGCCCCGATGGAAGTCCGAAGAGCGCTCCTCACTCTCGATCGCGCTGTGCGGGACCACGTCACAAACGGCGCCTCGGGGTGGCCGCATGAAACTTGTCACAATGTCAAACCTTCCGGCGTATCAGTAGAACTAGGGTCCTAAGTCGTTGGTTTTCCTCCGCGCGAGCGAGGTAGGGTCTCATCGTTGGTCTTGGTCAGGGCACAGTAGCGGTGGCTCTCGCGGATGGCTCTTTTGAGTTCCTTGGCACTCGTGCGCCTTCTATGCGTTCGATACGCTGCTTGGCCAGCTCAAGAAGACAGTGCTTCTGGCCGAAAGAAAGGTGTGGACAGTAGGACAATGTGGACAGGCAGCGCGCCGCTCAGTGACAAGGCCAGGGACGTAATGAAGGTCTCACGTACTGCTGTGCTTGGCGTGGCGCTGGCGCTCCTCGGCTTGCTTTCGCTCTTTGCTAGAACATGCACGCCGACCGAGGCGGCGACTCTTGGCGTGCGCAGTTCCACAACCGCAAGGATCAGCGCTGCCGACATGCCAGACGGTCCCAAGGGGCACTGGCAACTTGTGTTCCACGACCATTTCCCGGGAACCACGCTCGATACCGCCAACTGGTCAACCTGCTACTACTTTGGCTGCACTAACGGCGGCAACAACGAACTGGAGTGGTATGAGGCATCCCAGGTCAGAGTGCACGATGGCACGGTGTCCCTGACAGTCATCCCGCAAGAAACGAACGGTAAACAATACGTATCAGGGATGCTGTCGTCCCACGGTAAGTTCAGCTTTCGGTATGGCTACGCCCAGATCGTGGCAAAGCTGCCCGTAGGGCAGGGACTCTGGTCCGCATTCTGGACTTCACCTACGAACGGAGCCTGGCCACCCGAGATCGACATCCTGGAGAACTGGGCGCAGTCGCATTGCGTGAGCCTCTACGTGCACTACGGTTCCGCCGACGCCTGGGACTCTGCGAACATGCTCGTGCCAACTGCCTCGAGTGCATTCCACACCTACGGGGTGGACTGGGAACCTGGAACGATCGCGTGGTACGTAGACGGATTCCTCGTAACTCGTCTCACCGTGTCCATCACGCAGCCCGAGTACCTGATCGCCAATCTCGCCGTTAACGGGAAGCTCCCCCCCAACTCCGCTGTCCGGTTCCCACAGAGCCTGGTCATCCGCTCGATCAAGGTATGGCAGCATCCGGCGCAGCCTGGTGGCGAAGTGACCTACTGAGTTTCTCCTGCTCAGCAACATGGTCTAGGGATACCCAATAGCGCCAGGCCGACCAAAGAACGGCCGGTTTCGGGGCGTGAGGTCCTAAAGTCACGCTCAGTGGTGGTCGATGCACTCTAAGTGCCGAAGAGTCTCCGCTCGGGTAGATCGCACCCCGGTCAAGGTCACAGTGCCTCCCGCCTGGAAGATGCAGCAGGACTTGCCGGGCCTCAGCTACGTGGAGTTCGAGAGTTCTTCTACAGCGCTTCACCGATACGTCGACGCCGCGCGCTGGTTGGCGGGATCGTTGTAGCGATAGCACTTGCCGTACTGAGTAACTCCCTGGCCAGCAGTACCTCCGGGGCGAGTGTCAACGCCTTGGCTCTTAGCAGTACCTCTGCGGCAAGAGTCAGCCCCCCCCTGACGCTCCACAGGGTTTCGCGAGCCAAGCCGCTCAGCCAACTGTTCTGGCGCGACCGTGCAAGCACGACCACACTTGCCGCGACTACCCGCGCACGAACATCTACTACCACTACCCAGGCGCCGACTACCAGCACGACTACGACTACCCGTGCACGAGCCTCGACTACCACTACCCAGGCGCCGACTACCAGCACGACTACGACTACCCGTGCACGAGCCTCGACTACGACTACCCAGGCACCGACCACGACGACCCAGGCACCGACCACGACGACCCAGGCGCCGACTACGACGACCCAGGCGCCGACTACGACTACCCAGGCGCCGACCACGACGACGACGCCTCCGCCGACCACGACGACGACGCCTCCGCCGACCACGACGACGACGCCTCCGCCAACCACGACGACGACGCCTCCGCCGACCACGACTACGACCACCCAGCCGCCTGCCACGACCACGACCACGACCACCCAGCCGCCTGCCACGACCACGACGACCCAGGCGCCTGCCACGACCACGACGACCCAGGCGCCTACTACAACCACGACGACCCAGGCGCCTACTACAACCACGACTACGACGGCTCCGCCTGTGGCGGGGTCGGTCCAACCCGTCGGCAACGACCCCGGCCCCTGGAACCTGCTATTCGACTCGGAGTTCAACGGCTCTTCGTTGGACACCTCCCAGTGGTCGACAGGTTGGTTCGGCTCTGGCATCACTCAGCCCGTCAACAGCTCTGAGCAGGAGTGTTACGACCCGGCGCAGGTGAGCGTGGCCAACGGGGAACTCGACCTGACGGCGCTCGCGGACGCCGAGGAATGCGGAGGGATCACCCGCCCCTACGCGTCCGGCATCGTGACCACAGACGGAAAATTCAGCTTCACTTACGGGTACATCGAGGCCCGGATCTGGCTACCGGGCTCAGGGAAGATCGCCGACTGGCCGGCGTTCTGGGCCGACGGCCAGAACTGGCCCACAGACGGCGAGATCGACATCCTCGAGGGACTTGGCGGACAAGCTTGCGCCCACTTCCACAACCCTGCGGGCGGACCCGGAGCCTGCGCCAGTGGAACCTTTACCGGAGGATGGCATACTTTCGCGGCCGACTGGGAACCCGGATCTATCACGTACTACTACGACGGAACTGAAATCTGGCAGGACACCTCAGGAATCACCTCGGCACCTATGTACTTGATCCTCAACCTGGCGCTCGACAGCTCTATATCGCCGGACACGGTCCCGGCCACCATGAGGGTCGATTACGTCAGAGTCTGGCAACACTGAGCAACTGCGGCGCTCTCGCCACCCCACTGCCAGACACGGAGATCGCGCCCCGAATACGAACCGCGACAACGGCCTGGGCGATCGCGTCGCTACACCACTGAAGCGGCAGCCCGGAGGTACCCGACCTGAAGGATCAGGGTTGTTGCCCCCTCTCCCTATCCTTGCTGACCGTGCGACCGAAGGTCACCGGAACCGAGACGGATTCGACGGCCTCTCCGGGCTCTCTTTTCTTGGCTGAAAAACGCTCCGCATCCGCCTCGAAGCGCACCCGACAACGATCTGAGCAGAAGTAGAACCGTTTGCCTGCCTGCACCGTGTAGGCAGGTGCGTTGGCCACTTCGACTTGCATGCCGCATACCGCGTCGAGGGCGTAGCCGTCATCGCTCCCCAGGCGGGCCCTGTTCCGATACGCCCAGTAGAGCAAGGCGAAGAGAACGAGAAAGACGATGTTGAGGTAAGTCGTGTATCCCCACGAGAAGTGTTCAGGCGCGACCTGGGTCGTCCGGATCGCCGGCACGAGGCCCGCAGCTCGGAAGATGACCTCGGTGACGAGCCCGGCGACCGACATCACTCCCCAGAAGACCACCAACATCCTGGCCATCATTCGAGTCCCGTAGTAACGGCGGTAGACGAGAAGCAAGGGAAAGCTGATCAGGTCGGCGAAGATGAACGAGACCACTCCACCGAAAGAGATTCCCCCCTTCCACAGCGCCGCGGCAAGGGGGACGTTGCCGATCGAGCAGACGAAGCTGACGAGCGCTATGAGAGGGCCCACTGCGACGTTCTCGAGGGTCGTCCAGTCGCCGTGGCCATGGACGAAGATCGTGTTCCAAACCTGAGTGGGCACGACGACCGCCAGGAACCCGGCCACGGTGAAGCCGATCACCAGCTCTCTGCGCAGCATCTTGAGATCCGCCATCGTGTAGGCGGCCGCGTCGGCCCACCCGCCCTTGGAGCGCAGTTTCGTCGACCACGACTCGCGCTGAAGTTGGGAGCCTTCGGAGCGCGCGTGATCGTGGCTGGCAGCGCTGGCCAGTCGCTGCCTGGCCTCCACGACCAGTCTCCCCCGTAGCCACAACCCCCCTACCGACGCGAGCAGCACGATCATGACGACCCCGCCCACAAACTCGCTCGCAGCGAATTGCCAGCCCAGCAGCACAATGAGCACGATGCCTAGCTCGATCACGAGATTGGTCGAGGCGACCATGAACACCAGAGCGGCCACGAAGTCCGCTCCCTTCACGAACAGGGACTTCCCCATGGCACTTGCCGCGTACGAACACGACGAGGACGCCATGCCGTAGCCGGAGGCCCGGGCAACCGCGGCCGGCCGGTGGTTTCCCAGCTTTGCCTGCATGGCTTGGCGGCTGACAAAAGCCTGCACCGCCCCGGAGAGGGTGAAGCCAAGTATCAGGGGCCACAGCGTCTCCCAGAACATGAAAAAGCCCTCTCGCAGGCTTCTCCCGATCGCATCGAGCCAGCCGATGTCGGCAAGCAGCACGGCCCTAGTCACCGCGCGCTCCCCCGGTGAGCCGTTTCCGACGCGCCCGGGCTCACGAACGGACTAGACGTGCGATAGCCGCCGAAGCCTCGCTGAGCTTCTCCGACGCCTCGTCGCCTCCGCTCTTGACCGCCTCGGCCACACAGTGCCCCATGTGGTCCTCGAGCAGTTGCAGGGCCACCGACTGCAGCGCCCTCGTGGCGGCCGAGATCTGCTCGAGGATGTCGATGCAGTACCGGTCCTCCTCGACCATGCGCTGCAGGCCCCGAACCTGTCCCTCGATACGGCGCAGCCGCTTGAGGACTGTCTCCTTGTGCTCGCTGTAGCCCCGGCGCACGATCGTCTCCATGACCCTGAGCATACCCCCCGGGTGTATCGATCGAGAAGGTGGGCCATGCGCGCCGAACGGCCGGGTGGCCGTCGCCCGGCACGCATCAAAGTCGTGACACCTCTAGCCGCCAGCCGCGTCCGAGGCCTAGAGGGCGCCCGTGGACGGTCGTAGCTGAGGAAACCGCTCTGGCGGCTCGAAGAGCCGATGCTCAGTGGCTAGGCGGCGGAATCTTCTCGGATCTTCCCGTCGCGGATTCTGATCCGGCGGTCCGTGAGCCGGGCGACGTCCTCGTCGTGGGTCGCGATCACGATGGTCACCCTGACGCTTGCGCGCGGCGCGTTCAAGGTCGCCATGACTTCCTTGGCCGTGTCGGAGTCGAGGTTCCCGGTCGGCTCGTCGGCGATGATGACACTCGGGCTGTTCGCGAGCGCCCGGGCGATTGCGACGCGCTGCTGCTCACCACCTGAGAGCCGCGACGGCAGGTGGCCTAGACGCGAACCAAGCCCGACTTGGTTCAACAGCTCCTTGGCACGTTCAAGGCGCTGATGGACGTACACGTGGTTCGGGAACATCGCGATCGCGACGTTCTCCTCGGCGGTGAGTGTCGGGATGAGGTTGAAGTGCTGGAAGACAAAACCGATCTTCTTTGCGCGGAACCTGGTCAGCTCCCTGTCTTGGAGGCGGCCTAGGTCACGACCTTCGAAGCGGATCGAGCCGCCAGTCGGGCTGTCGAGGGCACCGAACAACTGCAAGAGCGTGGTCTTGCCGGACCCGCTCGGGCCCTCCAGCGAGATCATCTCCCCGCTGTTGATGACGAGGTCGACTCCGCGAACAGCCTTGACCGACACACTTCCCTTGGAGAAGGTCCGCTCGAGGTGTGACAACTCGTAGAGAGGAACGCTCGGGGCCCTCGCTGGCGATGCCTCCGCAGGCCTGGTCTCTCCGTTCTCCGTCATCGTCCGTCGTCCTTTCCGGTCTTCGACTCCGGTGCGCTAACCATCAGCCGAGATCCCGCAGCGCTGATGCGGGGCGAGTCGCGCAGCGCGCCAACCGCCGATGATGCCTGCCAGGAGACCACCAACAAGCGCTCCGGTGAAGGTGAGCAAAATCGTCGTGAACTGGATCGGCGCCGTGAGGTGCACGATCGAGGTCACGGTGGCCGTAGTCGACTGACCGACCATGCTGCTCAAGGTGAAGGCTCCCACCGCCAGTCCCCTCGAGGTGACCGACAGGCCCGGGCCGACGGCGGCTATCACCGCTCAGACTCCCGGCCCCGATGGCCACCCCTATTAGGCCGCCGACTATCCCGATGCCCACCGTCTCGGCTATGACCTGGCGCACGACCTCGCCTCTCGTCCATCCGATAGCCCGGAGCGAGCCGATCTCACGGACGCGCTTGGCAACGCTCGACAAGGTGAGCAGGCCGGCTATCAGGAACGCCGCCAGCAGGACGACGATGGCGAGCACGCCGCCCAGGTCGTTCGCGAGCTTGTGAGCATTGCTGAGACTCCCGCTCACCGAGTCGGCGAGCGTCTTGGAGGTGAGGACCGTGGCCCCAGGAAGCTCGGCCTTGGTCGTCTTGGTGACCGCGGCGACCTCCGAGGCGCTCTTCACCGACACCAGCACCTCGTTCACGTAGTTCGGCGCCGAGGCGAGGCTCTGCATCGTGGAGAGGGGGAAGTAGATGTCCGCGACGTTGCCGGTGAGCGTCGGCGACACGAGGCCGACGATCTTGTAGCCCTTCGAGTTGATCGTGAGCGTCCCGCCGACCTTGAGGTCCTTGGTCGTGGCGTACTCGGTGTAGACGAGCACCTCGTCCGAACGATTGCTCGTGAGCCAGGTGCCCGAGACGAGCTGGGTCTTGGTGATGAGGCCCGTCGTCTCGTTCGTCGGGTCCACCCCCCCACCTTGTAGCTCGACGTGGCGGTGCTGGTGCTCGGCGGGTTGAGGATCCGCGTAATGGTCTCCTCAGGAACGGTGACGTCCTGCTCGTAGGCCTTCTGGGCCGGGGTAATGCACGCCTCGATGGCGGGGTTCGCGGTGAAGCCCCCGATGAAGTTGCGGAAGCCTGAGCCCGATCCCGTGCCCGTGCCCGTGCGGCCGCCCGTCGGGAAGCTGGGGGCGCCGCCCCCGGCGCTGCTGAAAGCCTTCGACAGGATCTTCTGGATGCACGTCCGCTCGACCGCCGTCTGCGCCGCCGTGAGCGTGGGAGGTTTCACGGTCGTCGAGATCGTCTGGCCGCCCGTCTTGACGGTGTCGGTGATCTTCGGCACGGTGCCGCTCTCGTGGAGCGCGCTGAGGGAGAGCGCGCCGACCGCCGACGTCACTCCTGGGATCTTGGCGACGTCGCTGATCGCCACCGACGGGAAGGTGATGAGCGTGCCGGGCACGAAGAAGTCGTGGGTGAACTGCGTCCCTGGCTTGCCGAGCTTCGCGAGGTCGGTGATGATCGAAGAATTGTTGTTGAGCAGCGTGGCGGCCTGCGAGCTGTCGGTGCTGTTGAAGCCCCCGACGCCACGAGCGAAGAATCCCCCTCCGCCGGCCGTAAAGGTGCCCGCGCCGCCTGCCGGGAAAGTGCCTCCCGTGGGGAACGAGCCGCCGCCTCTGAAGGACGGGAGGGTCGTCGTCGTGGTGGCCTGAGACGTCGTCGGCGCGACGGTGCGCGTCACGATGATGTCAGTTCCGACTGACCCGAGCGGGGAGAGAACGCTGGTCTGGGCGTCGGAAAGTCCCTGTGAGACCCCGATGACGCCCATCACGAGGCCAACTCCTGCTGCGAGTCCGAAAGCGGTCACGAGCCTCCGCCCTCAGCGGCGGCGAAGCTCGTTCCAGGCGTAGCCGAGCGAGAACACTGGCGACTCTCCTTCTTGCGCGCCCAGGGGCGACGCCGAGGTGAGAATAGACAGGGTCTTCTGTGTTTCTCCTGGGTGCCGGTTTAGAACTTGCCCAGTTGGTGCAAAGTCCGATGCGTCAGCGCCCTCTCACCGTGCCTAACCTGGCCCTATGTGCCGGAACATCACCACTCTCCGAGGCCTGCTGCCGGAGGCGAGCGTCGAGGAAATCGAGTCTGCCGCTCGTCAGTTCGTACGCAAGGTCAGTGGTGTCAAGTCCACGTCGCCCACGACTGAAGTTGCCTTCGAGAAGGCGGTCCGGACCATCGCCGCCGCCACGGCGGACCTCTTGGCCGAGCTGCCACCTCGCCGCCAGCCCCCGGCGACGCTTCCCCCGCTGAGACGACCCTCGGTCGCCTCACTCTGATCGCTGCGGCTGAGTCAGGTCCCAGCCGTCCGACTAAGCGGGGCACCACCGTCGAGATTTGGCTTCCAGCAGGTGGTCGGCTCGCGCGCCCGACGGAGAGCCCTTTCCGGCGCCGTTAGGTTTTCCTCCTCTCGGTGCGGTCTGCAAACCGGCCCGCACCACTCATAAGCCAGCAAGTCAGATGCTCCCGTGCGATCATGACGCCAAGGAGGTGTGAGATCACGGCTCGTCGGTCAGCTCCGAAGAGGTCACGCCAACAAGTCGTCGGGTTCGAAGACCTCCTCGCTGTGGCAACGAACCTGCGATGGACCTGGCAGACGCGTACACGCGCGCTGTTTGCGCGTCTCGCACCCGCTGCCGAGCCGTCTGCTCTCGAATGGCCGCGGCGCATCCTCACTGGCCTCGGACCCGCCGCGGTGGAACAGAGGCTCGCGTCCGATCCGGATCTCGCGTCACTTGCAGCCTCGGTCGTCGGCAACGCGATTGCCTACGAGGCGAACCGCTCCAAGACCTGGTTCCCCCAGACGCACCGGAAGGACCGCGGGTTCGAGGTCGCGTTCTTCGCTGCGGAATTCGCAATCACCGACTCGCTACCCGTGTACGCGGGCGGCCTCGGCGCCGTCGCCGGTGAGTTCCTCAAGTCGGCGAGCGCTCTCGGCGTTGGGTTGGTCGGGGTCGGCCTGCTGTACCGGGAGGCGTCGCATCAGTGGCTCGACGACGCCGGCCTGCAGCAAGAGTCGTGGGAGGTCATGGACTTCGAACGCCTTCCCATCGAGCCGGCGCACGACGCCACGGGTCGTCCTGTCCGGGTCAAGGTTCCTCTACCGGGGCGCGACGTGGTTGCCCAGGTGTGGACCGTTCTCGTCGGACGAAATCGGCTGTACCTCCTCGATACCGACATCAAACCGAACCGGCGGACCGATCGCCACATCACGGGAAGGCTCTACGGCGGCGACCAGGAGACCCGCATCCAGCAAGAGCTCGTGCTCGGCGTAGGCGGCGTTCGTGCCCTCGCGGCGCTGGGCCACGAACCCGAGATGGCACACCTGAACGAGGGTCACTCCGCGTTCGCCGGCCTGGAGCGCATTCGCCAGACGATGTCCCGTCATGGGCTCTCCTTCGCCGAAGCCAGGGTGGCCGCGGCACCCGGGATGCTGTTCACAACTCACACCCCGGTCGCCGCCGGGCACGACTACTTCCCTGCCGAGCTGGCGAGCCGTTACCTCGCGCCGTACGCCTCAGTGCTGGGCGTCGACCTCGAGACGCTTTGCGCGCTGGGTCGTTACAGACCCGAAGACCCGCTCGACTCATTCTGTCCGACTGTCCTGGCGCTACGCCTGGCGGGCGCTCGTAACGGAGTGAGCCGGCTGCACGGTGTCGTGGCTCGCGACCAGTGGGGGGGCCTCTGGCCGCGGTTGCCCCTGACCGAGGTGCCGATCGGGCACGTCACGAACGGTATTCACTTCAAGTCCTGGATATCCACCGAGATCGAAGAGCTTTTCGACAGCCAGATCGGCTCGGGCTGGAAAACGACACCGGGATCACCTGCCACGTGGCAACAACTGGTAGGGGCTAGCGACGAGGGCTTGTGGGCAGCGCGGTGCCGGGCGCGCGTCCGGCTCATCGAGTTCACGAGGATCCGCCGCAACGAACAGCTCGCCCGCCGCGGCGCCGACCCGGCACGCCTTGCAACCACCGAAACGCTCCTGGACCCGCGTGCGCTCACGATAGGTTTCGTCGGGCGTTTCGTCGCGTACAAGCGCCCCACGCTGTTCTTGCGTGATCCCGAACGCCTGGCGCGCATCCTCGGTGATCCCGACCGGCCGGTTCAGATCATCTTCGGCGGCAAGGCCCACCCCCGCGACGAGTTCGGGAAGGAACTGCTGCGTGAAGTCATCGAGTTCGCTCACCAGCACCGGCTCGAGCACCGCGTCGTGTTCATCGAGGACTTCGACATCACGATGGACCGCAATCTCTCACAGGGTGTCGATCTGTGGCTGAACACCCCGCGGCGGCCGCTCGAGGCATGTGGCATCGGAGGCATGAAGGCGGGAGTGAACGGAGCCTTGAACTTCAGCACGCTGGACGGTTGGTGGGACGAGGTCTGGAACGACGCGAACCCCGACGCGGCGCCCATCGGTTGGTGTATCGGTACCGGTAGGAGGCATTACGAGGACTTCGAGTTACAGGACGCAGGCGACGCCCAGTCCTTGTACGACACCCTCGAGCACAAGATCGTGCCATGCTTCTACGACCGGGATGCGAAAGGCCTCCCGCGCGCCTGGCTGGCTTCCGTTCGCCAGTCGATGGCGAGCCTGGCGCCGACGTGGCACTCACACCGCATGGTGCGCGACTACGTCGAGACCTTCTACCTGCCGGGCGCTCGTAGGCAGCGCTGGTTCGTGGCACAGGCCGGAGCGCGGGCGCGCGAGCTCAGCGCCGCACTCGATCGGCTGCGCGAGGCCTGGCCCGCCATCCGTGTCGCGGTCGAGTCCGTCATTGTTGGTCCGGGTGGCGCCGTGCAGGCAGACATCGTGGTGGATCTCGGCTCCCTGGAACCTCAGGACGTCACCGTGCAGCTCTGGGTTGCGCCGACTCTCGGTGAGCCCTACCCGATATCCACCAGCTTTGAGGGGCGACGCCACCACCTCGCCCGGTTCCGGACCCAGGTTCCGCACGAGGCCGGCATCGATGCCGTCCTGGTGGCTCGCGTCCTGCCGTGCCATCCGGCGCTCGCCGATCCGTACGTCCCCGGCCTGATCACCTGGTCGGACTGATTCCCGTGGCGACGAACCCTCAGATTCCGGCCCCGTTGCGGAGTCTCGCGACCGATGCAGGCATCGTGCTCGAGTACATGGACGCCACCGGTGTCCGCCGGTGTGCCGATCCGGAGGTGCTGCTGGCGGTATTGAACGGGCTCGGTGTGCCGATCGGCCGGACCAGCGGCGCGGCCCGGCTGCTGCGGAGCCGCCGCAGCGCGCGCATAGAGCGGATCGTGGAACCGGTGACCGTCCTCGACGACGCGTCCATCGGCGAGGTCCCCGTGTCCTTGCGCGAGGCGGACACCGATCTGGAATGCGCGATCGAAACCGAGGAGGGTGAGCGCGTCGAGTGGCGCGTGCGCCGCGAGGATCTCGTGTCGGTGTCGCGCGAACGACTTGACGGTCGGGACATCCTCAGAGGAGCTGTACCGCTGCCCGCCCTCTTGCAGTACGGCTACCACCGCTTCACCGTCCGCGTTCGGGGCCGTGTCGGCACGGCGACGCTCGTCGTCGCTCCGGCGGCAGGCGCCCGGGGACGCTTCAGCGAGGACTGGCGCGCCTTTGGGATCTTCGTGCCGCTCTTCTCGCTGCACTCGGCGCGCAGCTGGGGATCGGGCGACCTCAGCGACCTGGACGAGCTCGCCCGCTTCGCCGCCAGGGAACAAGCGAGCTTGGTGGCGACGCTTCCTCTGCTCGCGGGCATCGGCCCCGAGCCGTTCGAGGCGAGCCCCTATCTGCCGGTGAGCCGGCGGTTCTGGCACGAGCGCTGGATCGACGTGGAACGCGTACCTGAGTTCGCTTGGTCTCCCGCGGCGCGGGTGATCGGCTCAGGTCCGCAGGCGTCCGAGCGCCGGGCCTCATGGGTCAAGGGCGGGATCGTGGACGGTGCAGCCGTCACCGCAGCCAAGCGGGCGGCCCTGAGCGCGATGGCGACTGCCGTGGGGCGTTCTGCCACAGGCCGGGAAACGGCGCTGCGCAACTTCATGTTCGAACGCCCCGACCTCGTCGAGTACGCACGCTTTCGCGCCGCTGCCGATCGCTTCGGGATCGACTGGCACACCTGGCCCGGGCCTCTTCGCAGTGGCCTGCTCCGATGGAGCGACGTCGATCCCGTCAATGAGCGCTATCACGTTTATGCCCAGTGGGTCGCCCACGAGCAAATGACGGAGCTGTCGGCACGGCTGTCACAGCGCGGCCAAGTCCTCGCCCTCGACCTTCCCGTGGGCATCCATCCCTGCGGCTACGACGTCTGGCGCAATCGTGAGCAGTACGCGACCGGCATGTCGGTGGGGGCGCCACCGGACGGATTCTTCGCTCAGGGGCAATCGTGGGGTTTCCCTCCCACGCGCCCCGAGGCACTCCGGGACGACGGTCACGAGGAGTTCCGTGCCGCGCTCGCGCACCACCTGCGCGTGGCCGGGCTGCTGCGCATAGATCACATAATGGGATTGCAGCGGCTGTTTTGGATCCCTGGCGGAGCCGAGCCCCGCGACGGTGTGTATGTGAAGATGCCGTTTGGAGAGCTGCTGGCCGTATTGGCGATAGAGGCACAGCGCCACCATGCAGACATCATCGGCGAGGACCTGGGCACCGTCGACGACGAGGTTCGCCAAGGCATGCAGGCCACGGGCATCCGGCGTTCCTACGTCGCGCAGTTCGCCATCCGCCGCGACGGCGAGCCGGTGCTCGAGGCACCGCCCGCCGGCTCTGTAGCCTCGTTCTCGACCCACGATCTGCCCACGTTCACCGGTTGGTGGAGCGGGCGCGACATCGACGAGCGCGTCGAGTGCGGCCAGCTGGACGCCTCGTCGGCCGACGAGGAGCGGGCCGAACGGGCTCACATGCGCGAGCGCCTCTCCAAGCTCGCTCGGGATGAGCCCGGCGCCGACGAGCGCGACCCGCTCGACGGCACGGGGGCGACCGCCTCCGTGCTCGCCGCCATCCATGGCGAGCTGGCCCGTAGCGACGCCGGGCTCGTGCTCGTTCAGCTCGACGACCTGGTCGGGCAACCCGACTCGGTCAACCTGCCCGGAACGAGCAGAGAACGACCGAACTGGAACCGCCTCACAACCGCCCCCTTGGAGCAGATCGTGGACGATCCGGCGGTGCACGAAGCCTTGGCGCCTCTCAGGGAGAATCGAGGGCGGATCCCCCCCGGTGCGGTCGACCGCCTGACGCGGGGAGCCGAAACGGTCTTGGGGGTCAGCCTGCTCGACTCGTTCGATGTCTACCTGTTCAACGAGGGGCGCCATTTCCGCCTGTACGAGAAACTCGGTTCCCATCCGATGACCGTCGGCGGTATCCCCGGGGTCTTCTTCGCCGTGTGGGCGCCCAACGCCGAGCGCGTCGCCGTCGTCGGGGACTTCAACGGCTGGAACGGTGCGAAGCATCCCCTTTCCCCGCACGCCGAGTCAGGAATCTGGGAGGGCTTCCTTCCCGGGGTCAGCCCCGGGACACGCTACAAGTACCGATTGCTCTCACGACTGGGCGGCGGCGAGTTCGACAAGGCCGACCCGTTCGCGTTCGCCACCGAGGAGCCCCCGAAGACTGCGTCGGTCATCTTCGAGCCAGGCCACGCATGGCTCGACGAGGAGTGGATGCGCGACCGCGGACAGAAACAGCGTCTCGACAAGCCGGTGGCGATCTACGAGGTACATCTCGGTTCGTGGCGACGGGTACCCGAGGAGCACGGCCGGTTCCTCACGTACGCGGAGCTGGCCCCGCGGCTCATCGACCATGTGCGCGAACACGGCTTCACCCACGTCGAGATCCTCCCGGTCATGGAGCATCCCTTCTACGGCTCATGGGGATACCAGATCACGAGCTACTTTGCCCCGACCGCACGCTACGGCTCACCTGACGACTTCGCGGCGTTCGTCGACACGCTCCACCGCTCCGGCATCGGTGTCATCCTCGACTGGGTGCCGTCGCACTTCCCCTCCGACGCCTTCGCCCTGGCAAGTTTCGACGGCACGCACTTGTACGAGCACGCAGATCCGCGCCAGCGAGTGCAACCGGACTGGCAGAGCTGGATCTTCAACTACGGCCGCAACGAGGTCCGAAGCTTCCTGATCTCGAGCGCCTGCTTCTGGCTGGACCGGTTCCACGCCGACGGCCTGCGCATGGACGGAGTCGCCTCGATGCTCTACCTCGACTACTCCCGCCAACCCGGCGAATGGGTCCCCAACCGCTTCGGCGGCAACGAGAACCTCCAGGCCATCGAGCTGCTCCAACAGTGCAACACCGAGATGTTCGCCTCGTTCCCGGACATCATGTCAATCGCCGAGGAGTCCACGGCCTGGCCGGGCGTCTCCCGGCCCGTCGACGCGGGTGGCCTCGGCTTCAGTTACAAGTGGGACATGGGCTGGATGCACGACACGCTCGACTACCTGGCGCACGACCCTATCTACCGGCCATGGTGCCACGACAGGTTGACGTTCCGCTCCGTCTACGCCAACAGCGAGCATTTCGTACTGCCGCTCTCGCACGACGAAGTCGTGCACAGCAAGGGCTCACTGATAGGCCGCATGGCGGGCGACGAGTGGCAGAAGTTCGCCAATCTGCGACTCCTCTACGGCTACCAGTTCACCCAACCAGGCAAGAAGCTCCTCTTCATGGGAGGCGAGTTCGCCCAGAGATCGGAGTGGAACCACGACGCGAGCCTCGACTGGCACCTGCTCGACTCGCCCGCCCACCAAGGTGTCTCCACATGGGTGCGCCGACTCAACGAGCTGTACCGCTCCGAGCCCTCCCTGCACCGCGACGACCTCGACGGCGCAAGCTTCTCGTGGATCGACTGCGAGGACCGGTCGCAGAGCGTGCTCTGCTACGAACGCCGTGACGGGGCCGACGGCGTGCTCGTGGTCGTCGCCAATTTCACGCCGGTCCCGCGCCCCGACTACCGGGTGGGCATGCCGCGAGCCGGCCGGTGGGAGGTGCTCACAAACAGCGACGCGCCGGAATTCGGCGGCAGCGGCTACCTCGTGCCCTCCTGTTTCGAAACGACCGGAACGCCCTGGCACGGCCGCGACCAGAGCGCCCTGCTCGTGCTGCCCCCGCTCGCGATCTTGGTCCTACGGCCGGTCTAGGCGGCGATGACGCTCGCAGTCTGTTTCCATCTCCACTGTTACCAGCCCGGGCGCGCGGATCCTTGGCTCGACATCGTGAACCCCGAGCTCAGCGCGTACCCCTACCACGACTGGAACCAGAGGATCACCGCTGAGTGCTACAGGCCCAACGCCGCTGCGGCCGTGCTGGCGCCCGACAAGCGCCTACGGGCGTCGTGTGACAACTTCGCGATCGCGAGCTTCGACGTCGTCAGGACTCTTCACGGGTGGCTGGCGGCCAATGCACCCGACGTCGACTCTGTCGTCCGTGCCGCCGGGCGGGAACCGGACGGGCAACCGAGTGGCGCGGCGCTCGCGTCACCGGCTGTCCACGTGATCCTGCCCCTCGCAGAGCCGGAGGATCGCGAGGTCCTCGTCGCCTGGGGAGTCACGGACTTCAAGGCTCGCTTCGGCTTCGCGCCGAACGGCATGTGGCTGCCCGAGACCGCGGTCGATCTCGGTACCCTCGCGACCCTCGCCCGTCACGGCATCGACTTCACCGTTCTCATGCCCCAGCAGGCGAGCCGCGTGCGCGCGCCCGGGGGCGACTGGCTGAATGTGAGTGGGGAGCAGATCGACACGAGCCGTGCCTACTTCGTGTCGCTGCCCGGTGGTGAGCAGATGACCGTCGTGTTCGGGCACGGCCAGCTGTCGCGCGAGCTCGCGTTCGGGGAGCTGTTGAACGACGGAGCGACGCTCGTGAGCGCGATCCGAACCGCCTTGGCATCAAGTGCCGACGACGAGCTGATAGCGATCGTCACCGACGGCGAGACCTACGGGCACCATCATGAGTTCGGCGAGATGGCACTCGCGTGGGCGGCGCGCGAGTTGCGGACCGAGAAGGTTGATGTCACCAACCTCGGCGCGTGGCTCGGTAAGCATCCGGCAACCTGGGAGGTCGAGCTTGTCACGCCATCTTCGTGGAGCTGCGCGCACGGCGTCGAGCGGTGGCGCAGCGACTGCGGCTGCACGACGGGCGCGCAGCCGGGATGGAACCAGTCTTGGCGGGCGCCTCTTCGAGAAGCGCTCGATTGGCTGCGCACGAGTCTTGCGGAGCCTGTCGCGGCCGCCCTGAGCCCACTGCTGGACGATCCCCTCGACGCACTCGTCGACTACGGCGTCGTGCTCGCCGGGGTGGAGGCACCCGATGCATTCGTCGCGAGACATGCCGGCCGCCCCTGCTCGCGAGCCGAGACGACGCACGTCCTGGAGCTTCTTGAGCTGAAGAGCCATCTCCTCTCGGCGTTCACGAGCTGCGCATGGTTCTTTGCCGATCCCACGGGAATCGAGACCTTGCTGTCGCTGCGGCACGTAGCCGTTGTGCTCGATGCAGCCGAGCGCGTGCTGGGCCTCGAGGTCCTCACGGGGTTCCTCGAGCGCCTCGAACCCCTGAGATCGAACCTCGATCCGTCACTGACCGGCCGCGATCTCTGGGCTCGGGCGATAGAGCCCCGTCGAGTCGACGCGGGGTGGGTCGCCGCCGGGTTCGCCTTGGAGCTGGCGGCCGGAGCGGCCCGTTCCCCGATGCGGCGTGGCGCCTGGAGCGTGACTGTCCAGAACGTCGAGACG
This sequence comes from Acidimicrobiales bacterium, assembly GCA_050015175.1. Classification (GTDB taxonomy): domain Bacteria; phylum Actinomycetota; class Acidimicrobiia; order Acidimicrobiales; family Bog-793; genus Fen-455. The sequence continues at coordinate 19,934 of JBEKBX010000032.1, forward strand.
GTTGCCGGCCGGACAACAGGCACGGTCGTCGTCGAGCACATCGCGACCCTCCGGCGCAGCGTGGTCGAGGTCCAAGCCGAGTGCACCGGAGCCGTCGGCGCCACCGCCCTCAGCCGCCTGGCCGGGGAGGACTCCTGGCGCGAGACGACTCTTTCGGATGCCGGCCTCGACGTCGTCGCGCACGTCGGCGCCACCCGGCTGACGGGACGAGCCGACGGCAGCCCTCTTCTCGCCCTGCGCTGTCTGACGGCGAGCCTGCGCACTCGCCCGGCCGAGGTCGATGACGCGGTCGTGTTGGCCGCTCTCGTGGCCGGTGCAGCCCCACTGGCCGCTCGTGACCTCGACGCGGTGGGCGCCGCGCTCGCGGTGCTCCGTGATGCCTCGGTCTCCGGGGAGGCTGTCGCGGCGCTTGGCGCTCTCGGACCCCTGGCCAAGATGGCGTCGGTCGAGTGGCCGGCCGGCGACGCCGAATGTGAGCCGTCGCCAGCGAACCACTAGGTTCACACCCTGATGAATGCGCCCCGCGGTCAAGATCCGTCCCTCGACGGCACCAACGACGTTGTCCGCGCGGTCGACCGCCTTGCGCGTCGGCTGCCCGAGCCATTGTTCCCACTGGCCCGGATCGCGTACAACTACCGCTGGTCGTGGACTCCCGATGGCCGCGAGCTGTTCCGCTATTTCGGTGTGCACCGCTTCAACCTGAGCAACCAGAACCCGGTTCGCTTCCTTCGTGACCTGTCCGAGCACTCGCTGCTCGAGGCGGCGACCGACGAGAAGTACCTCGCCCGTGTGAATGCGGTGGCGCAGGTGCTGGACGACGACCTGACCCGCCCGGCGAAGACCGACCTCGGTGATGGGCTGGTCGCGTTCTTGTGCGCAGAGTTCGGAGTGCACAGGTCCTTGCCGGTCTATTCGGGAGGACTCGGTGTGCTGGCCGGCGATCTGTTGAAGGAGGCGTCGGATCAGGCGTTGCCGCTCGTCGGCGTCGGCTTGCTCTATCGCAAGGGCTACTTCCACCAACGCGTCGACCGGTCAGGGTGGCAACTCGAGTACTGGACCGAAGTCGATCCCGAGATGCTGCCAGCGGTGCGCGTCACCAACCCGGACCGTTCGCCACTGACGATCCAGCTCCCCATCTGGGACGGTGAGGTCACCGCTCACGTCTGGCGGGTCGATGTCGGGCGTGTGCCTCTCTATCTGCTCGACGCAGACCTGGCGGAGAACAGCCCTCTACAGCGGTGGGTCAGCGCGCGGCTGTACGAGGGCAACCGCGCCATCCGCCTCGCGCAGTACGCCCTCTTGGGAGTGGGTGCGGTGCGCGCGCTCGACGCGATGTCGGTCACACCCACCATTTACCACCTCAACGAGGGCCACGCCGCGCTGGCCACGCTAGCCGTCGCGTCGCGGACGGCCGGATCTTCCAAAGGCGCTGATGGTGACCTGTCCGACGCGCTCAGGAGCGGCCGCGACCACTTCGTGTTCACTACACATACCCCCGTGCAGGCCGGCAACGAGACCTACAGCCGTGAGGAGATCCTCCCGGTGCTCGGATCGCTTGCCGACGAGCTGCACCTGGACCGCGAGCTGCTCTTGAAGCTGGGACGGGTGCATCCCTCCGATGCGAACGAGCCCAGCGGCATGACGCAGCTGGCCATCCATGCGGCCCGCTCCATCAACGCGGTGAGCGCACGCCACGAGTCGGTCGCCCGGGAGATGTGGCACGAGATGTTCCCGCAGGTGCGCACCGAACAGGTGCCGATCGGGCACGTCACCAACGGGGTGCACCTCCCGACCTGGATGGCCCCGCCCATGCAGGCGTTGCTCACCCGGCACTTCGGCGAGGGTTGGGAGCGGCACTCGTCCGACCCAGCGGTATGGGCCGGCATCGAGGAGATCCCGGACGAGGAGCTCTGGGCCGTCCGCTGCGAGCAGAGAAACGAGCTGGTCGACCAACTGCGTCGCAAAGCCGTGGTCGACCGCCTTGCACGTGGCGAGGACCTCGAGGTCGTACGGGCCGGTGCCGAGGCCTTCGACCCTTCGTTCCTCACCGTCGGGTTCGCCCGCCGCCTGGCGACTTACAAGAGGCTCGACCTGCTCCTGCACCCGGCGGCCAGGGCCTTGGAGCTGCTCAACCACGACCAACCGGCGCAGTTCGTCTTCGCCGGCAAGGCCCACCCGCTCGACGACGCGGGCAAGGCGATAGCGCAGCGCATGTTCGCCCTAAAGCGCGAGCCCGGTGTGATCAGTCGCGTAGTGTTCGTCGAGGACTACGACCTGAGCGCTGCCGGCACCCTGATCGCCGGCTGTGACGTGTGGCTGAACCTGCCGCGTCCCCCCCTCGAGGCGAGCGGCACGAGCGGCATGAAAGCCGCCCTCAACGGCTGCCTCAACCTGAGCGTGCTCGACGGATGGTGGGCAGAGGCCTTCGACGGCGCGAACGGCTGGGCCATCAACGGCGACGTCGACCCTGACGAGTCCGCGAAGGACGCGCGTGACGCGGCGACCTTCTACTCCCTGGTCAAGAACGAGGTGAAGCCGCTCTTCTTCGAGCGCGACGAGCGCGGGATCCCGACGCGCTGGCTGAAGCGGGTACGCGCGTCGATGCGCAGTCTCGGGCCCATGTACTGCGCCACGCGAATGCTCGACGATTACGTGAAGCACGTCTACGCGCCGAACCTCACGGACCCGCCGAGGAGCGGTCAGCGATGGCCGGGCTCTCATCCGGGCATCCGTGAGCCCGGGTGACCTCCGGGGGCGCCGGAGCGGACCAACGACAAAGCCTCAGCGGTAGGCATCGATGCCCAGATGGACTGCCAGACCGAGACCTGCGCAGGCGATGAGCACCTTGAGCGGTGTCGCCGGGACCCGTCGCACGACTATCGGGCCCAGCCGGCCGCCGGCCAGGCATCCCACCGCGAGAGGGATCACGGCCGACCAGCGGACCGGCCCGATGGCGACGAACGCCACCGCCGCCGTGGCATTGGCCGACCCGACAAGCAGGTTTTTCATCGCGTTGCTTCGAGCCAGCGGTTCCGCCGTGGCAACCAGCACCAGCGCAAGGAGCAGCACCCCTGCCGCGGCCCCGAAGTAACCGCCGTAGACGGCGATGAGGAAAACCCCCGCGCCGAGCTTCCACGTCGGTCGGTGCGCCTCGTTCGACGCCAGACGAGCCGGATTGCTCGGGATCACGATGGTGAGCGACGCGAGCCCGATCAACCACGGAACGACCAGCGCGAAGGCGCTCGAAGGTGTCTCCAGCAAGAGAAGCCCGCCGGTGAGACCCCCGACTACGGCGATGGGGCCCAGACGCCGAGCCCGGGCTCGCTGGCCCGTCAACTCCGGACGCGAACCCCAGACGGAGCCCACGCTGCTGAACACGAGTGCGACCGCGTTGGACACGTTCGCACTTACCGGCGGAAGCCCAACGGCAAGAAGGGCCGGGTAACTGACGAGCGAGGCCAGCCCTGCCACGCTGCCGCTAAGGCCGGCACCGAACCCGGCCAACACCAACCAGAGTGGATCGAAACCCTTCAAGGCCTTCTTGACGCTAGCTCCCGCACCGGTCTTGGCGACGCCTGATGGTCGGCCGGCGGCCGTGTCGCTGCGCTCTCAAGTTCGGCGTCTTCCCATTCGCGATCTTTCACGTAGGAGTTCGCGATCCGGGTTACGGCGACTCCTGGCCGACCTCTCCGGGCCGCTATCGTCGGGCTTCGACAAGAGCACCTATGGCGCGTCCTGCCGTTTCGCTCTTCACCATGTGCTTCAGCTTCAGGCTGGTCCGGCCGTAGTCAACTTTGCTCGGTGGTACCGCCCGATCGAGACAACGAGGGAGTTGCCTCCAACGCGTGAGAAGCGCCCAGACAAGCGCCGGCACTGTGATACGCCTTCCAGCGAAGCCCTGATGCTATCTTTCCGTCATTGAGCGTTTACCCGCCGTTTAGCTGAGGCACCGGGGTCTCGGTCTGGTGACCAAAGACATCGTTCGCAAGCACGGAGAAGGCATGAAAGCTGGCCTAGCAATCCGGGTCGGGCGGCCGTCTGTGAGACCCCCGTCGCCTGAAGTGGTTAGGCGGCACCGGCCCGACGCCAGGGCCAGACTCGCGAACCGTCTCGAAGCCTACCTTGATCTCATGTCGGCCCTGGAGCCCGCGAGACAAGCGTGGGCTGAAAGCCCCCCACGCCAGCCCGAAAACGCTGGTAAGACCAGCGATCGCCGCGACATCGGCTGACCCGGCCCCGGTGCATCCCGGCTGAGCCGCGGCGAGCGGTACCCGACGGGCACCCCCGTTTCCGGGAGTGGAAATTTCGTAATAGGATGCTTAGGAATAATCAGGTCGGTCATCGGTTGTCTACGAAGGACCGACTTCGGTTACGGGGGGAGTTCTGGTACCGGAATAGTTGGACAACAACGCTCGGGTACCGCTCAACCCGTCAGTCGGGGGGCGACCTGGCGTCGCCGCAGTACAGATCGAGCGAGGGTCGATGGAAAAGGCGTTCTCCAGTTTGGCTAATTCGGCACAACTGTCCATGTCGCGGCCGTCGTCAGCGCTCTCCAACGTCGCCGTCGACAGCGAGACCCTAGGGAGAGCCCCGACGCTGCAGGCCCTGCCCGACCTGGCTTCGTCTCCGGTCGGACCCGGCCCACGGCCCTCGAGGGTGGCGAAAAGCCACAGACGCTTCAGGCCGCGACTCGCGCTCGTAGCTTCTGACACGGTCGCGATGACCCTGTGCTTCTCGGCGGCGCTGTACCTCGTCCATCAGCCCTCAGATGCTTCGGTGAACTCGGCTTTGCTCGCCAATGTCGTGCTCAGCCTGCCTCTGCTTGCCGTGGTGGTGATCGCCTTGGCACTCAACAACCTCTATTCCAAGTCGCCGGGTCAGATGCTGAAGAGCTCGTTCACAGAGCTTCACGACATCGTCTACGGCCTGGGCATCGCAGGCTGCGTCGTGCTCGGGATCGACCATCTCTTCGGATCCCTGGAACGGCAAGCGACGTTGGAGCCGGTCACGATCGTCGTGGCGTTGCTGCTCGCGGTCGCGGTCATCCCGACCGGACGGGTCATGACCCGCGCCGCCCTGCACGCGATCAAGATGGAACAGTGCCGAGTGCTGGTCGTCGGCAGCGGCATGATGGTCCAACACCTGCTCCGCTACCTGTCCTGGGATCCGCGCATAACCGTGGTCGGTTGCGTGGATGACGACCCCGCCCCGGGTACGACCGTGCTCGGCAGCATCGAGAAGCTGCCTCAGCTTGTCGAGGACCTGGACGTTCATCAGGTGATGGTGGCATTCTCGAGAACCCATCCGGCCGACGCCATCCTCCGCCTCCAGTCGCTGAACGACCACGTCGCGATCTCGATCGTGCCGCGGTACTTCGAACTGATCACGTGGCGCTCCTCTGTCAAGGAGATCGCCGGGCTCGCTCTCATCGACGTTGCCCCTGCACGTTTGACCGTGGCAGCACGCGTCGCCAAACGTACTTTTGACCTCGTCTTGGGCAGCGTGCTGCTGTTGGCTGCCCTGCCGGGGCTGGCGGTCGTGGCGATCTCGATCAAGATGACCTCCCCCGGTCCGGTGCTGTTCCGCCAGGAGCGAATCGGCAAGGACAACAGGCCCTTCACGATCTACAAGCTGCGCACGATGGCCCACGATGCCGAACAGATGCGTTCACAGCTCGAGCAGGCGAACGAGATGGAGGGCCCACTGTTCAAGATGCGTGCCGATCCGCGCGCTACCAAGGTCGGGCGCTTCTTGCGCAGGACCAGCCTCGACGAGGCGCCGCAATTGTTCAACGTGCTGCGCGGCGACATGTCTCTTGTCGGCCCGCGACCTTTCGTCCCGGCCGAGTCGAGCACGATCGACGGGTCGGCACAGCGTCGGTTCGAGGTCCGCCCCGGCATGACCGGACTGTGGCAGGTCTCAGGCCGGAGCGAGCTGACCTTCGAGGAGATGCAGCGACTGGACTACCTTTACGTCGCCTCGTGGTCGATCTGGTGGGACTTCCGCATCCTGTGGATGACACCCGCTCGGGTGTTCCGAGGGCACGGAGCCTTCTGAGCACCTCGATGCAGTTTGCACGAGCGCGGCACGGCTGTGAACACGGGAGATTCCGGAGGCCCGTGCGCGCCGGGTGGTCGCCGACGCGGGACCTCACTCAGGACTCCCCCGCCAAGCGGGCGGCGGATTCAGAACGGCATCGAGTTCGCGACTGCTACGGATAGTTGTTGGCTGTCTTCACGCCACACGCGTCGGGTCTCTCAGGCATGCGACCGCGGTGAGGCAATCCGAGTTCCGTTCATCGGTGCCGGCCCCGCGCTCTAGCGGAGGACGCTCAGCGGTACGCTCGCATGCTCGGGAGGGCGATGGATGGGCGACAAGAAGCTGGGCGCACGGTCGTTGGCTTCAGAACGTGAGAGCAGCTCGCAGAAGAAAAGGCTCAGCTGGCTGGACGTCAGCTTGTCGGCCTTGGTAGTGCTCGTGGTCACCGTGCCGACGATGGCGGTCGAAGAAGACTGGCACGGCCGTCCGATGATCGACCAACCGAGCCACCTCTGGCTTGCGGCTGCAATGCTGGTTCTCGCGGCCTTCGTTGCCGGCGGAGTGATCGCCGGCTACCGCCGGCCGGCTACCGCCGCCACGCACGCGACAGTCGCTGCAGTGGTTGCCGTTGCAGTGCTTCTCCTCGGTGCCTTCGCGCGTAGGCACTGGTTCGTACACGAAGATCTCCCGGGCTCCGTCGTGAGGCTCTGGTGCTTCGGCGGCGCGATCGCAATCCTGGTCAGTGCGGCTGGATCGCAAGTAGGACGGCGGCTCGCACCCGGTACACGCTGAAGGCTTGCCGTCACCAGCCGAGTGGCGTCAGTGGCGCAACAACAGCCCCCGCTTCTCAATCGGCTGTTTGCGGGCGTGGCGGTGCGAGCCGTCTCGAGTGGGTCAGTGCTCTCAAAGCAGCCTTGCTGGTCGAGCGGCCGGCGAGAGCGCGGAGCGCTTCGTTCAGTGTCACCGCGGATCGGAACGCAGCGGTGTGCAGTCGTGAGTGCCGACGTTCGAACAGACGGATCCGGTTCACCGTGAGTGCAGTCCACAACATGGGGTTGCCACCAGACTCCCCCCCAAGATGCAGAGCTCGGGCGTCCGGTACGTAACGGATCCGGAAGCCGGCTTCGCGGGCGCGTAGGCAGTAGTCCGTCTCCTCTGAGTAGAGCCACATCGTCTCGTCCCACTTACCTACCCGTTCGGCGCACTCGCGCGAGACGACCATGACAGCGCCTGAGGCCCAGTCGACATCGGCTGCACCGGCATAAGGCTCGGTTCTCGTCACCGTCTCTCCGAAAGGTGCCCAACGGCCGGCTCGATCGCCACCCAGTAGCGCCTCGCCGAGGGCACGCAGAACCGTCGCGTCCCGGCGGATGCTGAAGACAAGCCGACCGGCGGCGTCCCGGAGTTGGGGGACGGCGATCCCAACTCCCGGATCGCGCAACGCCTCCACCAGCCGCTCCCCAGAGCCGGCGTCAAGCCTGACGTCAGGGTTGGAGACGAGAAGGTGTGTGCCGGGGTCCGCAGCTTCGAGAGCCGCATTGATGCCGGCCGCGTAGCCAGCGTTGCGACTCAAACGCACAATTCGCGCTTCGGGCATCACCGTGCGGGCGACTTCCACCGTCGAATCATGCGAGTCGTTGTCCGCAAGCACGAGCTTCCAGCTCACTTTGCCCATCGCAGAGAAAAGGCTTCCCAGGAAGCCTCCGATGACTGGCTGGCTGTTCCACGTGACCGTGACGACGGTGACGCGCTCAGGCGACATGCGGGACCGACGTGAGCGAGACAGTCTCGGTCTGCTGGCGACCACCCTCCTGTTGGGTCAATCGCCATAGGGCGCCGGTCATACCAAGGAGGATGAACATCGTGCCCGACACCTCGCTGAAGCTGAACGCATCGAACACGTACATGCCGAAGGCCATGACAAGTGATGAGGCAGCGAGGGCGAGGGCGAGTTCGCGCGTGGCCGGATCACGGCTGCGGCGTCGAGCGTCGAGCGCCGTGAACAGCCAGATGACCAGGAGAACGATGAGGCAAACGAGGCCGAAGATTCCTGTCTCGATGAGCGAACCGAGATACTGGTTGTCGAGGGAGGCCACAGGCTGGCCGGGGGGCGTGAACTCGGAGGGGATGAAGGTTCCGAATCCCCTTCCGAAGAATGCCGACTGACGCACGAGGAAACCGACGCGTGCAAGATCTTGCTCGCGGTGCAAGACGCTTGGGTCGGTTCCGGCGTTTGTGAAGAGCCCAAGGATCGTCCCAACGAGGCCGGGCTTGGCCGCACGAAGGGCCAGGGCGAACATCGTCACGGCGCCAATACCCGCGATGCGCTCACGTGCGTTCCAGCCGACGAACATGACAACGAAGGCGATGGCGGCGCCGACGAATCCAGTGCGCGCGAGCGACATGGGCAGGGCCACAGAGATGAGCAGCACGCACAGCCAGCGGCGACCCTGCTTTCCTGCCGGCGCCTGTTTGGCGTAATGCACTGCGATCGGCAGAACACAGGCGAGAACGAGCCCGAATTCGATCGGGCTGCCTGTTGTTGCCTGAACCCGTCGCAATCCGTCGCGACTGGTTATCGGGGGCGGGATGAATGCCGACGTGAAGCCGGGAAGGTGACTGTAGAGGCTCTGGAAGGGTGTTGATCCGGTCAGGAACTGGACAATGCCCAGTGTCGAGAGGACGCCCACCCAGTAGACGAGCCGACGGCCAAGCACGTCGAGCCGCTCGCGGGTGTCGATGCCGTCCGCCATCAAGAGGGCGATGCCGACAAGACCGAGCACCTCCAGCATTCCGCGGTTGGCCCCGGAGATCTCGACGGCGGGAATCTCTCGGCTAAAGGCTGAAGCGAAGCTGAGCACTATCGACGCGCCGAAGATGTAAAGGCCTATTCGGATCGGCTGGCGTCCGGTAGCGATCGGCTGGCCGGGCACGACCTTGCTGACCAGCCACCATGCCAGGGCAGCCATCCCGACGATGGTCGTCGGGCTACCAGCTGCTCCCAGATCGCCGATGGTCAGGTATGACGGCAGCAAGATCATGACGACGATGTAGATCGAGACGACCGTCGTGACGTCGCGGCGACTCAGCGCGAAAAGGACCGCGACGAGAGCACAGCTGAGCAGCCCGATCGCAAGGTAGACGCCCTTGTGACCTGCCAGCACGAGCAGCCCGACGAGAGCGATCGGCCCGAGGAGCTGGAGCCCGATCGAACTCCTTATCCGATTCAACTTGCATCCCCCGGCAATGAGTCGCTAGCTGTCCTGTTGGAAAGGTGCTGGAGCCGAGCTCGCTCCGGGTGCAGCCACACTCCTCGATCCCAGGTCCCTGCCCGCGCGGCGGCCGTACTGAACCGCTGTCCTGGTCGATACTCGACCATCGGCCAATAGCGGCACATCCAGCTCCAACGTCGCTTGGCCCGGCCTGGCGGCACTTGTCGCGCGCTCGTGTCCGCGCGGCGTCATTCGACGTCGCCTCACCGAGTCGTACAGGGAGGTGAGAGCTACGGCAAGAAAAACGCAGACGACACCGACAGCGACGACAACCCGAATCCGGCTCTTGTCGTCTCGGGTCGCCTGGGTCGCCGCTTCCAAGGACCGCGTCGAGATGCGAGTGCTCGGGCTCGCGCCAGACTGTATCTGAGACAAATAGCTGACGACGTCTCGGGACAATATCGCGTTTTCGGAGAGCGCCACTGGCGGGGAACTCGCGGTCACCGTGACGATCAGCTCAGGCACGGCACCTGTCGGGTCAGTTGAGACAGTGTAATTGAGTATGCCGATCGCCTTGAGCTGCGTGGCGACCTGCTGGCTGTCCTCTCTGTAACTCACGATGGACGCCACCGTGTTGAGGTTGCCGTAGTCGGTGACGAAGTTTCCCGCGGTCGCCGTCGAGGAAATGGCTGGCGGCACCAAGAGGAGCTCGGAAGTTGCCTGGTACTGGGCTTTTACGGTGTGGAAGACTCCCGCAGTTATCGCGGCCGCCATCAACAGGGCTGTGCCGAAGAAAACCCAACGCCTACCGAGCAATGCAAAGGACTGCCAAAAATCCATGGTTTAGTTTAGACTCCATATGCTCGTGCTTTGTTTTAGGCGCACGGTCTTGCCCTCGCCACGACAAGTAAAGAACATACCACCTGCGACTCAGGGGTCGGGCCGGAGTGGCATTGGGTTCATCGATTGAGTCTTACAGCCTCGTTTGTCACTCATTCGGGCCGGATGCTTGTCCTGGTCCGCCCGACCCGGACCGACTCATTGACTAGCGCTGCGGTGACGTCTCCCCCTGGTAGACGCCAGGTGGGTATAAGGGGGGTGCAGCTTCTGGCATGGACGAATGGTCCCACGAACCATTGCTTCCGCTGGCAAGGGTAACGCCGACGGCCGCGGAATCATTCCGAGCGAGCGACATCACGAAGCTGGTGAGCAGCGACATCGTGACCTCGCGCGGCCCGGTAGTGAGCAGCGAATGCTCGAGTCCCTTGACGTGCTCGAAACGGAACCGTCCGTTGGAGCTCAGTCGCTCGCGCGTCCGATCCCAGTGAACGAGTCGCTCGAGCTGGCGCGCCTCGGCGTCACCACAGATGATGAGCGAGTTCGTCCCTTGGGAGTCGAGGAGGAAGAGCGAACTTGCCGCCGATCGCCTCGGCAAGACCTGGGCAACCGCGAGCGAGACTGCCCTGCCGAGTCGGGGGTGTATCGACGAGATAAGAGCGACGAGTCGTGGCACAGTCGCCCGACCCAACCGGCCTTCGTTCCAAGGAGAAAGGCTAAGAGCCGGGTTGATCGCGCATATTCCACGCACGCTTAGGTTGATACCGCACTCGATGGCGTGATAGGCACCGGAGCACACGCCCATCAACACGACGTCTCGAGGATCGTTTGGTCGCAGCTCACCGACTATGTCGGCGACGTCCTCGAAAATCTCAGGCGGATAGACGACGAGCTCCTTCTGGCCTGGCCGGAGCGGGCTGTCCCCGATGCCGCTCACGTCAACCCGGACCGACGTGATGCCGAGGGTGGCCCACCGCCGGGCGAGCTCCACCCAGAGACGGGCTGGGCCGACATGGTGTTCGTGGCTGTCGTTCAACATGATCATGACCGGACCATCAGCCGCCCGATCGCTCTCAGTCATGACACCGACCAGACCGAGCGGCCCGAGCCGCACGACCCGCTCGGTGATCGACGTCCCGTCTGTGGCGTGGCCGACGAGCGCGCGTTGCCGCGCCACAACAGTGACGGGTCGTCGCGAGTCGTCGACTACTCGGTCGAGCCATGTGCAGATGGTGTCGATAGCCTTGAGGGGTGGCTTGTCATGGGGGGATATCGCTTCGAGGAGCTCGCTCTGGCCGGTGGCCTCAGCCCATTCCGCCCCCTGATCCGAAAGCTGATCTCGCACTTCGGGTCTGAGGGGACGACCTGGACGTTCGAGAACGAGGAGCCGTCGCGCAAGGTCCCTCCCAGGGAATTGCAGCCGCAACGAGCCGAGGTCCGAAGCGGTGGCGGCCGTCAGAACGTGGCCCGGCAGCTCGACACCTTGTTGCGACACTCTGCCGGAGGGATTGATCACCTCGAGCAGCACCTGGTGCTCACGGATGAAGCTGCGTCCGCTCACACACGGGTCCCACAGGACAAGCGCGTCGAGGTCCGTTTCGATCCCGGCATTGACGGCTATCGTGGCCCCGACGCGCATCCCCACCACGACCTGCCTGGTGGTCCCCGTCTGCTCGAGGAAACTCACCGCCTGGCGGACGCTGGCAGTCCAGGCGCTCACTCGGTCCGGGTCCTTGCCGCTTCCTACGGAGTCCCCAGTCCCGTCGTAATCGAACCTGAGCACGAGAAAGCCTCTCCTTGCCAAGGCAGAGGCGAGAATGCGATACGCAACGTGAGCTCGACGACTCTCGATTCCGAGGGATGCGCACAGCACCACACCGGCTCTTGCCATGTTGCCGTCTGGTATGTGCAACCAGCCGAACAAGAGGCGGTCAGGGGAGCCGAACCACACCGGCGAAGCATCGACCTCGCTCATAAGGTCCCGGGCAGACGGCATGGCCGTCATGGGGGATGCAGTCGCGAATCCGGGGTCTGCCAGGCCGTTGTCACCAGCCACTGCGATGGGCGATGCCGGCGTCCTGGACTCTTCGGGAAAGGCGTGCCCGATGTCGAGCACGCCTGAGCTGGACCTCAGGAGCCGACGGGTCGGGAATACCGCCACCAAGTAGACGGCGAGCCCACAAGTGCCACCGACAGCGAGAGCGACGAACGGGGTGCGGAACTGCTCGGCAACCGTCCTCGACACGACTGCGCACAAACCGCCTCCGACAAACGGCCAGATCAGATGCTCCAGCAGTGCGCGGACGGAAACGCCGAGTCGGCGGATCACGATGGTGTAGATCGGCACGACCACTACGAAGCCAACGATCACGTGAGCGATGGCCACGCCGGTTATGCCATAGAGGTGGGCGCCGACGATAAGGGACGGAATCAGCACGATGAGCCAAGCCGACTGGAGTTTGAGCGTGCTGGAGGAGTTGCCCACGGCGATGAGCGTGTCCATGGCTAGGTTCTGGCTGATCCGCACGATTGCGAAAATGGCGAGAAACCCAAGGGCGGCTGTGCTCGGCGCCCATCGGGACCCGTACATGAACAAGATGAGCGGATGGTTCATCGCGGCCATCAACGCACAAACAGGGAAAGTGGCAAGAGAAAGGAAGGTCATCCCGCGGATGAAGGTCAGGCGGAGCACTTCAGGGTTCCCCCGGAGCCTGGCGAAAGTGGGCAGCGAGACACGATCGATACCAAAAGAGAAGATGCTGATCGCCCAGCTCGACACGTTGAAGGCAAGCACGTAGTAGCCGAGCGCCGTGGGGCCGAGGATCCGACCGATCGTGAGATAGTCGACGTTGAACACGGCGATGGTCACGAGCGTCGTGCCGAGCAGAGGGGTTCCGCTACGCAGTAACTTCTTCGCTGCGTCGAGCTTGAACCCGGGGCGATATCGACGCTCGGAGAAGCACGCGCACAGGATCGCGCCCACCAGGTTCCCGAGAAGCCTGCCCCATGCCAGACTCCAGACGCCGTAGCCGTGCACGGCGAGCACGATCGAGATGACCGTGGCGACTACAGAGTTGACGAGATCTGCTATGGCACGGCGATCTTGTCGGAAGTACCTAGTGAGCATCCCTGTCGGAACTGCAAAGATGCCGTCGACAATGATGGCGAGGGCAAGCAGCCTGGTCACGCCCGTGGCATCGGAGGCACCGACGAGCCTGCAACAGTAGGGGGCGACGAAGAAGAACACGCCGTAGACGACGAGGCTCGTCAGGAAGATCAGCGTGGCAGCAGTCGGAGCCACCTCATCGATGTCGCCCGGCCAACGAACGATGGTCGTAGAGATGCCGATGTCGTTGAGGTTGATTAGCAATGAGTAGACGACGAGGGCGATGGCGAACACACCGAATTCCCGTGGAACGAGCAGGCGCGCCAACACAAGGCTGCTGATGAAAGTCAGCGACCTCCCGGCCACGTTGTTGGCAAAAGTCCAGCCGAGGCTGTTGCGCGCGACCTCGCCAAGCGTGCGGTCCGGAGAGCGGCCCTCGTCGCCAATGATCGCCCCGTCGGTCATGATTGCTTCGGGTCCGGAAGATTATGGAACGCCGGTGCTCCCACACCGGGGGCATGCGGCAACGGACCACTTGAGTCGTCGACAGCCACACGCACCAGAAGTAATCCCCCCTCTCGAATCCGACACATGACAAGCTTGCGTAAGGCGGGAACCTACCTGTTACCACCTACAGTAAAGGGCAGAGTACGCTCCGTGGCCAAAATCGTAATGCTGGTCGCGGCGGTCGCCGCCGCCGTGGGCGTGACCACGGGTATCCTCGCTCCGAATCGCACAAGCGTAGGCCCGTCCACGCACGCAGGGGCTCCGACCGTCGGGCCAGCCGACAACATCAGACTGTACCGGCAACTGCTACCGACAGCCGACACCTTCGTCCCGATCGCCGTCTGGGATCAGGCTCCGAACGGCGGCAACGTACCGCACGCGTACCCGGACCAAGCAGCCGCCTTCCGTGCGATGGGCGTCAACATCTTCGTTGGCATGAACTCGTGGCCGGAGCGATTCGGTAGCGACGACGGTGAGTTGGAAGCGGCCGTGACCGAGAACATGTACGTGATCGGTGGCGGTGATCCTTCCTCGAACACGTCGGCACAATCCGTGGCGAGTATCGCCAAGTTGATCACCAAGATCCCCGGGGCTTCGAAGTACTTCATCGGCTACCAATGGGGTGACGAGCCGTCGTGCACGACCGATGTGGCTTCCCAGGCCGCGACCATCGAGCGTGAGGATCCGACGCGGCTGGTGTTCGAGAACGAAGGCGCCTGGATTGCCTGGCTGCCCCAGCACAACGTTGTCGGGTCCGCTGCGTGTCTGGCCCAGTCCGAGGCCAACTTGAGGGCGACCACCATCGCGTCGGCCGATGATTACGCCGTGACAGACCCGTGGCATACGTACCTTTGCAGAAGCCACGACACCTACGACTGCCTCTGGGTCTACGGACGGGAGGCCCAGAACATGCGGGCGCTCGTCGGTCCAGATGATCCTGTCTGGGAGTTCGTTGAGACCGGGACGGACGACCTCGGGTTGAGCTCTGAGAACGACGGCAAGGCTGAAGACCCGACTGCTTCACCGACCCAGGTCAACTCTGCCGCCTGGGAGGCGTTGCTCGGGGGCGCCAACGGGATCGAATGGTTCTGCGACGAGCTGCTGCCTGACGGCACACCGATCTGGGACTACTGCGCCTCCAACGGCACGATCCGATCCAATCTGTCCTACATCGACCATGCCATCGACCGCTTCGCTCCAGAAATCAATGCTCCGGCTGTCTCGGGTGGACTCAGCGTTCGCAGCTCCAATTCGGCCGTCCCGATCATCTCGGTGCAGAAGGACGTCAAAGGCACGACCTACCTGTTTGTCGAGAGCGACCGAAACGGAACAACGACGGGGAGATACACCCTGAGCCGCTTCGCGCACGGCGGCGCCGTGCTCCTCTACGACTCCAACGCTCGCTACAACCCACCGGTCTCCGAGCAGGACGAGCTGTTCGAGCTCAACTCGAAGGGGTCTTTCGAGGACTCCCTGCCAGGGAACTACAGCGTGAAGATCTACGAGTTGCTTCCCTATGAGCCGTACGGATCAGAGTGGTAGGAGGCTCTGGCAATACGCGCGAGTCGCAGGGCAGGCGCAAGATCCGTGCAAACCGTCGACTAGGGTTGCTGTCCTCCCAGACGCCCACGTTCTCAGTCGGGCTGTTCCGGGCGACCACCGTGCGCCATGACGACCGTAATCATCCCCGCCCACAACGAAGAGTCTGAGATCGCGCGCTGCCTCGACGCTTTGCGCCCTGGTGATCGGCCTGCCGAACTTCAGGTCGTCGTCGTATGCAATGGCTGTACGGACGGGACCTCCTCCGTGGCGAGGTCATTCGAACACGTGGAGGTCCTCGAGACCTCTGTAGCCAGCAAGACGGTGGCCCTGAACCTCGGCGATGGTGCGGCCCGCAGCTATCCACGCGTCTACCTGGACGCGGACATCGAGCTTCCGCGAGGTGCTGTGGACGAACTCGTCGCACAGCTTGAAAGGACGGGACTCCCAGCCGCGACCGTCAACTTCCGCCTTGACATGTCTTCGGTATCTAAGGGTGTCGCCCGGCACTATCGCGCCCGATCTCGCGCACCTTATCCGGACCACCTGGTCGGGCGCGGCGTCTTCTGCCTTTCCGAGCAGGGAAGGTCCCGGTTCTCGGACTTTCCCACAGTCATCGGTGACGACCTCTTCGTGCAGAGCCTCTTCGCGAAGGAGGAATGCGTCACAGTCGAAACCTTCTCCGTCGTCGTGAGGCCGCCAGCGACCATCCGCGAACTCGTCCGAGTCCAGTCACGTGTGGCCGCGGGCAACCGCGAGCACCTCGAGCTCTACCCCGACAGTGGACAACGGGGCTCACGATCAGAACTGATCCGGGCGCATCTACAGCCGTCCCGCTGGCTCGACCTGATGACGTTCCTCTTCGTCGTGGGAATGTCGCGCCTTGTTTCCCGACTCCAGGTTCGCGTCGGAAGGCGCAAGTGGGAGACATCCCGCTCGGCGGCACGCCCACGAGTCGCGGGCCAGAATCAGCACACGACAGTGGCGCAGTACTTGGGCTTACCCGTGTCGCTCATGACATGGTCCGATCTCGACAAGTGGGCGAGCGCCGCCGTCGCCGGTAAAGAGGGGGTCACCGTCTGCACGCTGGCTCCGTACCAGGCCTACTTGTGGCGAAAAGACCAGCGGTACACGGCCGCGCTCTCGCGGGCAAGTGTCGTTCTCGTCGATGGAAACGGGGTCAGACTTGCGCTGGCGGCCGCCGGAGCACCTAGCGCCGGGCGCCTTACCGGACGCGAGGTGGTGCAGCGGATCTTCGACGGCGAGATGCTGCGAGGTGCAAGGATCGCAGTGGTCGGAAGCTCACCGGCAAGCCAGCAGGTCCTTGGTGAGCGACGACCTGAGTGGCTTGTTCTTGGTGGGACGTACCCGAGCGCCCCAGACCCCATCGCCGTTGCCCAGACGGCTTGCCGGCTCGACGGCCAGTCCATCGATGTGGTCATCGTGGCCCTCGGTTGTCCGAAGCAGGAGTTGTGGGCGGACGCCCTTGCTCGACACCACCCAGCGGTCTACTTCTGCGTCGGTGGCGCGGTCGATACGGTCGCGGGCACGAAACTGCCGCCGCCGCGATCGGTCGAACGCCTCGGACTGGAGTGGGCATGGCGGCTGGCGCAGGATCCCGCCTTGGTGGGGCACGTGCTGAGGGCGGCGCAGGTCATGCCGTCTCTTCTCGGCAGAGCCATCCTGGACAGGGTCGATCGGTCAAGAACGGGTGACACGAGCTCTGGATGATTGAAGCGAGCTGCCGTCGGAACACTCTTGAGCGGCGCTTCGCACTGGGAAATGGAGTGGCAGCCCATGGCTGGGGAACTCTCGCCATTGTTGTCGGGCAGGCCAGAGCTCGCGTGTAAAATCAAGTCCTCTAGCTTGTCCGTCGTTGCTGGTCTCGTTCGCTTCGCTGGCTGCAAGGCCAGGAGCAGTTGAGACGTCACTGCAGGAGGCGATCACCACCTTTGGGGCAAATCTTGGGTAAGCCGGTCGCACAAGCTGGCCGGTCATTCGGTGAACTTTGGTTGGGAACTGGTGTGCACGCACCAAAGGTGAAGATGCCCGAATACGTCCGCCCGAGGAGTTCGTGAGTCTGTTGCCTCCGTTCGCACGTCCTGTTTACGCCGTCTTCGTCACCAGTCCGAGGTGGCGCGAGCACGTGCCTCATACTCTGAAGAGTGTGTTGAGGGAGATCTGTGTCTACTAGCTCGGTGGCGCTGGTCCACGACTACCTGACGCAGCGCGGCGGTGCCGAGCGCGTGGTGCTCGCGATGGCGCGGGCCCTCGACACCCGGTGCGTCTACACGTCACTTTTCGACCCACAGGGCACCTTCCCCGAGTTTGCCGATCTCGAGGTGCGTTCGTCTTGGCTCAACCGCGTACCAGGCTTGAGAAAGCATCACAGAGCGGCCTTTCCCCTTCTCGCACAGGTGTTCTCCCGGCTCGAGGTCAACAGCGAAGTAACGGTCTGCAGTTCCAGTGGCTGGGCGCACGGCGTCAGGGCTTCGGGCCGCAAGATCGTCTACTGTCACGCTCCCGCTCGATGGCTCTACCAGACAGACCGGTACCTCGGAACGCGGACGGAGACGGACAGTTTCAATATGGCGGATAGCCTGCGACTTGGCTTGAAGCGGGGTGCTCTTTCCCTGGCGCGTGGTCAGCTCGAGAAGTGGGACAAGAAAGCGGCACTCTCTGCCGACCGGTATCTCGTCAACTCCACCGCGGTGGCTGCTTCCGTAGAAGAGCTGTACGGCATCAAGGCAGAGGTCCTTCCGCCTCCTCCGGCGCTGGGTCCCGATGGCCCGTTGCACGCGATCGAGGGGGTGGAGCCTGGCTTCTGGCTCTGCGTCTCACGGCTGCTCCGCTACAAGCACGTCGACGCGGTCGTCGAAGCTATGCGGGGTCGACCCGCGGAACGCCTGGTCATAGTCGGAGCCGGCCCGGATCGGGAATACCTCGAGTTGCTTGGCGCGGGACGCGTCATCTTCGTGGGTGCCGCGACCGACGCGCAGCTTCGATGGTGCTACGCCAACTGTCGAGCGCTCGTAACAGCCTCCTTCGAAGACTTCGGCCTTACCCCGCTCGAGGCTGCCTCGTTCGGCAAACCGAGTGGAGCCCTTCGATTCGGGGGCTTCCTCGACACAATCGTCGAAGGCGTCACAGGCACATTCATCGCGAACCCGAGCGCGCAAGCTGTTGCCGACACCATGGACGAACTGTCGGCAACCAGGTTCTCCGCCGAGGCGCTGACCGCCCACGCGCACCGCTTCAGCGAAAAGCAGTTTGGCTGCAGACTGCGAGCGGTCGTATTTGAAGACTCGAAAACTGCCGGCCCGCGGGGCGAAGTCTTCAGCCCGCTGTCGGACCGCTGACCGGACTCGCAGCCCCGACTACTCATCCTAAAGATTAGCTAACTCCGGAGCAGAGACGTGAGCCGAGCCACCGCCAGCACCGTGCCTCACTCGCCAGCAAACCCGGCAGAACTCAGCATTTGCTGCCGTGCAGGTGAGCTCACTCGGCCACCGCTCCCGCCGCAGCAAGCGCGAGTCGAACTTGAAACCGAAGACTGCGACCCACTGTGGCCGTGAGATACAAGTCCGCCGTGAGCCGCGAGCGACCGAGGAGCTGATCATGGCTACGAACTCGGAATCACATCGGTCTCAATCGGAGGAAGAACCTCGCCGTTCCTTGGACACCGACTCATCCTCTGATACCGCGTCGCACTCTCCGAAGCAACCGGATGCAAACCTGATCAAGGCCGCGCCACGGTCGAACGATGAGATCCTCGTATTGAGGGCAGCCAACAACTGGGACGGCCCATGGTTTGCGGATCAGCAGCTAGCGGTCAGCCTTTCAAAACACGTGACCGTTCTGTATGTGGATCCCGCTGTACCGTGTCTGGGCAACGTGCCCAAGGATGCGCTCGTGCGGCCCTGGCTCCGCTCGCTTGGACCGCGACTCACCCGACTCAGCCCCATCGTGCTTCCTGCTAGTCAGCGTTACGGGATGGCAAGGTTGACAAGCTTCCTGGTCGCGCGCAGCATCCAGAAGACGGTTCGGGAATCAGGTAAGCGTATCGACGTGCTGATTGACTGCGCCCCGCTTGCACCCGTCTTGGGACGTTGCGGCGAGGGGAAAAGGGTCTATTGGGCGCAAGACGACTTTGTGGCGATGGCCGATCTTGTGGGCGTATCTCGCGCCAGGATGCGACGCGGAGAGCATCAGCTCGCCCACAGTGCCGATCTCATAGTTGCTGCCAATCCGCGCGTGGCGGAGCAGATGTCCCAATTCGGCGTGCCGACGGCACTGATCCCTTTTGGTTGCGACCCTACCGTCTTCGGCCGCACGCTTAGTGTGAAAGCTGCACCTGATATTGATCTCAGGGGTCGGATCGCGGGTTTCATGGGCTATATCGGTGAACGCATCGATGTAGCGCTGCTCGAAGCTGTAGCAGCCTCCGGAGTCTCCCTGCTGTTGGTCGGCCCAAGGCATCCGCTCTTCAACATGAAGGCCTTCGACGCACTTCTGAGCCGTCCGAACGTACAGTGGGTCGGCCCGCGTCCTTTTGAGGAGCTGCCGGGCTACCTCGCCGCGATGGATGTTGGTCTCGTCCCATACACCCATAGCGCGTTCAATCAGGCAAGCTTCCCTCTTAAGACATTGGAGTACCTCGCCGCGGGACGTCCCGTCGTCGCCACTGACTTACCTGCGATCGTTTGGCTTGACTGCCCATTCATCCATGTCGCCGATACGCCGGTCGAATTTGCCAAGGCGGTTGCGAAGACTCTGGACTCACCGCCCGAACCTGCTATGCGAAAGAGGTTGCAGGCTTTCGCCAGTCAGCACACATGGGACGTGCGCGCCGATCAGTTTCTGCAGGAGATCGAAACTATACGAAGCGCCTGACTCACGATCGATGACGTGTGAAGCGCATCAAAGGGCGGCGTCAATTGACGGCTTGCTCTCGCGCTTGGCCACGCCAAGGCGATCGAGCAACGACGCCTGATCCTCACGCCGGTAAGCGATGGTCGGCTACCTTACGAATCCCCATCTCAGTGCTAAGGGCTGCTTCCTCAAATCCTGAATCAACCTCGAGAACAGGGAGTGACGGAGCTTGATCGGGTGAGGGTTGACCCTGGGCGGTCCCGTCTTCGGCTTGGTGGTGGGCGGAACCGTCGTGGTAGTGGTGGTGGGCGGGGGATCAGTCGTAACGGTGGTCGTCGCCGACGGGACCGTCGTGGTGGTCGTGGTCGTGGCGGGGACCGTCGTGGTGGTCGTCGCTGGAACCGTCGTAGTGGTCGTGGTCGTCGCTGGGATCGTCGTAGTGGTCGTGGCGGGGACCGTCGTAGTGGTCGTGGCGGGGACCGTCGTAGTGGT
>JBEKBX010000033.1:0-52335 GCA_050015175.1 Acidimicrobiales bacterium
GGCACGCCACGGCGAGCGTCGTCTTGCCTACTCCGGCCGCGCCTGTGATCACCGCCCCGCGCTTTTCCAAAACGGCGGCGCTTAACTGAGACAGCTCTTTGCTCCGGCCCAGAATCGGCCAAGCATTCACATGCCAAGGGTAAACCCACGACTTGCCGAAGAGTAGGGACAGTTGTAAGCGCTCATGCCTGATCGGCACCTGGTCCACGGTTCCAGAACAACACGCCGAACCTGTCGTGAGAAGCCGGCACCTCCGCGGATGTTTGACGGCGTGGCGCTTTCGACAGCGCCGCTGGTGCCTGGACGGCTGGCGCGGCGGACTCGAAATCGTTCACTGTGGTGGCATGGCAGAAATTTCCAGTCCGAGCGCTGGCGACCGGGCGAGCCCAGAGCTGCGGGAGCGGGACGTCACTCGCAGCTTCGGGTGGTCGAACATGTTCGTTCGCCCCGAGGACGATCCTCGGGGCGAGGGTGGCTTCGACGATGAACGGGCGACGCTGGTCGGTTATCTGCACGACTACCGCCTGACCATCGAGTTGAAGTGCTCGGGCCTCGGTGCTGTCGACATGGCACGCCGCTCGGTCGAGCCCTCGAACTTGTCCCTGCTTGGCCTGGTTCGCCATCTCGCGGACGTCGAGCGTCACTGGTTCCGCCGTGTCCTCGACGGCCAGGATGTGCTGTCGCTTTACCAGCGCGACGACGATCGGGACGCCGCCTTCAACGGGGCCGTCGGCGACCCCGATGCGGTGGCGTCCGCTTGGGCCGCCTGGCGGGAGGAGGTGCGCTTCGCCGAGCGCTTCGTCGAGGAGGCGCCGAACCTCGAGGTGGCCGGGAGCTACGGCACGGGCGAGGTGATCAGACTGCGTGAGGTGCTGGTGCACATGATCGAGGAGTACGCCCGTCATGCCGGGCACGCTGACTTCCTGCGGGAACGCATCGACGGACGGGTGGGCCAGTAACCGTTCAGCCGTCCCCGTCAGGACGTTCTGCGCCTATCCAGCCTGGGCCATCCGAGGATCGCCGTGAACACTTAGCTGGCGGTCTGGGCCCGGGTTCGTCGCTTAGCCCACGCGCTGCGACCAGCGAATCACACCCATTTGCCGAACTCAGTCGAGCGAGATGGGCTCGTCGTCATCGGCCAGGCCTCCGGCTCCGATCGGCGTCTCAACTGCAAGAGCCGCCTTCTCCGCCACCAGGCTGCGAATCCGCTGGTGGAGCTCGATCATGAGCTCTGGACTCTCCCGTAGGAATTGCTTGGCATTCTCGCGGCCTTGACCAAGCTGCTCGCCCTCGTAGGTGTACCAAGCGCCCGACTTCTTCGCGATCCCCAGATCGACAGCCACGTCGAGCACGGAGCCCTCCCGACTGATCCCCCTGCCGTAAACGATGTCGAACTCGGCCATGCGGAAGGGCGGAGCGCACTTGTTCTTCACAACCTTGACCCGCGTGCGGTTGCCGATGACCTCGGTACCGTCCTTGATGGACTCCAGCCGGCGGATATCGAGCCGAACCGAGGCGTAGAACTTGAGAGCACGACCTCCGGGCGTGACCTCCGGTGATCCGTAGACCACGCCGATCTTCTCTCTCAACTGGTTGATGAACAACGCGATCGTCGACGACTTGCTCAAGGTGCCCGTGAGCTTGCGGAGCGCCTGAGACATCAGGCGGGCCTGCAGGCCGACATGAGTGTCGCCCATGTCGCCCTCGAGCTCGGCGCGTGGCGTGAGCGCCGCCACCGAGTCGATGACGATGACGTCCATCGCGCCGGAACGGATCAACATGTCCGCGATCTCGAGCGCCTGCTCGCCGGTGTCCGGCTGGGAGATCAACAACTCGTCGATGTCGACACCGATGGCTTTGGCATAGACGGGGTCGAGCGCGTGCTCTGCATCGATGTAGGCGCAGATCCCCCCGTTGCGCTGGGCTTCGGCTACCACGTGCAGCGCGAGGGTCGACTTACCGGAGGACTCGGGCCCGAACAGCTCGATTATCCGCCCTCTCGGGAGCCCACCGATTCCGAGCGCGAGGTCAAGGGCCATCGCGCCAGTCGAGATCACTTCGATCCCCATGCCGGTGTGCTCACCCATGCGCATGACTGAGCCCTTTCCGAACTGCTTCTCGATCTGGCTGAGTGCCGCCTCGAGTGCCTTGTCACGCTCCATCGTCGGGTCTCTCTCCTCTCGCGCTGCCTGTCGACGGTTCACTTCTGAGACTGGACCTCTCTGCTGTGGTGTTGCCTCATTCCGGCTCACCGCCGCCATGCCGGCGGGTCGCAACCTACGAAAGGGGTATGTCACTCCCGACACGGGTCCCTGCTGCGAGGTCATCACATCACTGTAGTTCCAAACATATGTTCGTTGGTGGACCTTCCAGTAGATCGCGCGTGGCAAGGCACTGCTACACAGAGGCCCTACTCAACATTGGCTCCTATGCTCCGCCGGCAGTTCCGCACAGCCTACGTCTCAACACGTTCAACGCCGAGATCGTCGCAAGCTGCCGGACACGCTCCCGATCGCCCGGCAGCCGCAGCTCGACGGCATCCGGGACAGTATCGGGCAGGGCGAGTCCCACGACAACGGTGCCGACGCGCCGGCCCTCCAGCTCGGTCGGACCCGCTACACCTGTCGTCGCGAGGCCGACGTGTGCACCGAGCAACCGCCGTGCGCCTTCAGCCATGGCCATGGCCGCCTCGCGCGTGACGACCCGCCCGTCCGCCACTCCGAGGACGGACCGTTTCACGTCGGCGTCATAGGCCACGACTGCTCCCCGGAACCACTCGCTCGCGCCCGGCACGCCCACGACCCGGGCCGCGACGAGACCACCGGTCAGTGATTCGGCCACCCCAAGGCTCCAGCCACGCTCGAAAAGGAGCCGGCCGACGGCGCCTTCCATCGTCTCCTCGTCAACTCCGAAGACCGATTCACCGACCAGAGCGCGGAGCTCGGCCTCTTCTGCGTCGAGCGCCTTGTTCGCTGTGTCGTCGTCCCTGGCCTTGACCGTGAGGCGCAGCTTGATCCCTTCGGCGCCGCTCGCGAGAAACGCGATGGTCGGCACGCCTGGTCCGCCAGCTTCGAGCGCCTCGACGCGGGCTGCGACTAGCTCGGCGAGCCCTGACTCGCTATAGCCCCATGTCTTGAGCGTCCTGCTCCGTATCACCGCTGCCCGGCCGGAGCGTCTCCGCAAGTCGGGCAGCACGGCCCGTTCCATCATGTCGCGCATCTCGTAGGGCACACCTGGAAGCGCATACATCACCTGGTCCCCGACAGGGCAGATGAGACCAGGAGCGGTGCCCATCGTCTGCGGGATCACCGTGGCGCCTTCGGGAACGTCCGCTTGTCGTTCGTTGTTGGCCGGCATTCCCCGGCTCGGCCCACGAGGAACGAAACGGTCCCTGATGAGCTGCATGACGGTGTCGTCCCGGCAAAGCGAGACGTTCATCACCGACGCGATCGCTTCCCGCGTGACATCGTCCTGGGTCGGCCCAAGACCGCCACATATGACCACCGCTTCGTTTCGCCCGAGCGCGGTCCGCAGCACAGAAGCGATACGGGCGATGTTGTCGCCCACTCTTGTCTGGAAGTTGCAGTCGATCCCCGATAGGGCGAGATGTTCGCCGATCCAGGCGGAGTTGGTATCGACTATCTGACCGAGAAGGAGCTCGGTCCCCACTGCTACGACCTCGGCTCGCATGGGCTGACTCTCCTGATCGACCCGCGGTCAGGCGACGTGACGGCCGACGTTGCCACTCGTAGGCGAGTCGGCGCCCGCTAAGAGCTTGCGCGAGTCGCGCAGGTATTCGAACCCGGTCCACAGAGTGATCGCGACTACGAACCAGAGAACCCAGCCGACGACCCTGGCGTGATGTAGACCCACGGGCGGCAGGAAGGCGAGCCCGATCACACAGTCTTGCAGCAGGGTCTTTACTTTCGCCGTGGTCCTGGCCGGCACCGATACTCCCCGGCGCGCCGCATAACTCCGGAAGACGCTCATGGAGACTTCACGGGCCGCTATCAACAGCACCGGCAGCCAGCCCACTTCTCCGATCGCCGCCAGTGCCGCCAGCACGCCGAGGACGATGCACTTGTCGGCAAGCGGGTCGAGGAACGCTCCGGAACGCGTCGCGCCGTAGCGTCTTGCGACAAATCCGTCAAGGCTGTCGGAGGACGAACAGATGAACCAGAGACCGACAAGCAACCAACTGGAAGGTCCTGTGGCGACTACCAGCGCGACCATCACCGGTGACGCGAGCAACCTCGCGAGGGTGAGCGCGTTGGCCGGCGTCATCAGAGCCGATGGCCCGAAAGTCTTCTTGCTGCCGCTCATGGGGCCGACCCGCTCACGAGCTCGAACGCCGGCACGGCGTGGAGGTCTGTCCCGACCGCGCCCGTGATGCGAACCGGTCCGAGCCAACCCGCCGGGAGCGAGCGTGGCACGCGTATGACACCGTCGATCTCCGGTGCTTCCCGGTAGGACCGGCCGCGGCCAGGCCGATCGACGAGCACATCGCTCATCGTCCCCACCAACTCCCGGCGTCGACCTGCCGTGATCGAGTCCTGCAGCTCCGAGCATTCCCGCAGACGCTCCAATGCCAAAGCACTCGGCACCTGCTCACCGAGGCCGGCGGCCAGCGTCCCCTCCTCGCGGGAGAACGTGAAGAACCCCGCCCAGTCGAGGTTCGCCTCCTCAATGAACCTGAGGAGCTGGTCGTGGTCGTCCTCGGTCTCGCCGGGATAGCCGAGTATGAACGAGGAACGGAAGACAGCACCTGACTCGAGCCGGCGGATCCGCCTCAAGCGCTCGAGAAACCGGGCGGCGTCTCCCCAACGGCGCATTTTGCGCAACAGCGACCCAGAGGCGTGCTGCAAAGACAGGTCGAAGTAGGGAACGCCCGTGCCTAACACCGCCTCGACGAGCCGATCGTTGAGCGAGGACGGATAGAGGTAGAGCAGGCGGACACGATCGACCCGCTGCGCCGCCGCGTCGATGAGCTCGACGATGCCAGGATCCTCGCTCTCACGCTGACGCGCATCGGTGCTGCGGTCGCGACCGTAGGAAGCGAGGTCCTGCGCGACGAGCACTATTTCGCGCACGTTCAGCGCCTCGATCTCGGCAAGGATCGAAGCTGACGACCTCGAACGCTGCTTGCCCCGAAATGACGGGATCGCGCAGAACCCGCACCGACGGTCGCAGCCTTCGGCAACCTTGACGTAAGCCCATGGTGCGCTCGATGGCGGTCGGGGCAGCTCCAACAGGTCGAAGGTGTGCACCGGGCCGTCCGCAGACAAGTCGCCCGCCGCGGCGCGCACGACTCTCCGGGCAGTCCTCAACTCGACGGGCACGCCGAAACCGGCTACGAGATCGATCTCGCCGATCGCATCCGCGAGCTCCTCGCCCGAGCGCTCGGCAAGGCACCCCGTGACGACGAGCCGGGACCCGGGCTTGCGCAGCCCGTCGAGCTCGAAGATGGTCTCGATCGACTCCGCGCGGGCGTCTTCGATGAAGGCGCAGGTGTTCACAACAACAAGATCAGCTTCGCGAGGGTTCTGCGCCGGCCCATAGCCGGCAGCCGCCAAGCGACCGGTCAACTTCTGCGAGTCGACCTCATTCTTCGGGCAACCGAGCGTCGTGATCCAAAAGCGCTCGTCCACCTACGAAGCGTACCAACGGGAGGACACGGGCCTCTTGGCATTCTCAGAGCCGGTCAAGTAGCTCCCGTCGTTTTTGTTCGTACTCGGCATCGGTGATGACGCCGTGGTGGTGCAACTCCGCCAACTCGCCGAGCTGCTGCGCGACAGTAGACGTCGCGGAGACGCGCGGAGTCGGTTCCATCGCTCGTGGTGGTGGGACGGGCGGCGTGGGATCGGTGATCGGCGCCGCCGTGTGGACGCTCGACTGAGGACCCGCTTGTGCGCCGACTGCTGCGGGGCCCCGCGCCACCGGGTAGCCACCGACGCTTTGAGCCACTATGCGGTTGATCAACGACTGCACCTCGTCCGGTTTGCTGATGTCGGGGAATGGGTCCTGTCCGTGGCGACCGGCGGACTCGACGGTGAGGCTGCCTGCCCTCACGATCCGCTCGACGACGGTTTGGTGGTACGTCACGTCCTGCACCCGCCCGATCGGGATCTCTCTGCCCGTCCTCCTCAGCACGCCCGTTCGGTAGACGATCCGTTGAGAGGTGACGACGAAAGTGGTGGTCCGCCAGCCCAAGTAGCGGACACCCAAGTACGCGAGAACGACGAGGCCGACACCGAGGAGGATCCACCCGGCATAGCCCGGCGCGCTCGTCCATAACACGACGGCGGCAGCGCAGCCGGCGATGACGAGGGCCGTGACGACCGAGGGCCAGAACAGGTAGGACCAATTCGGCCTCGAGTCGAGATAGATCTCCTCGCCAGGACCCAACAGCTTCGTCGGAAAACTCACGACGCCTGCCCGGGCGCCAACCAGCAGCTCATCCGAGCTTGCTCGCGATGGACCCTGCCAGTCGCAGGGCAGACCCGTCCGAACCAGCCGACGAGTACGCAGCAGCGGGTCGCTTGATCGCCTCGGCCAAAAGGTCGAGCAACAACGACGTGAACGGAAGACGCGGGTCGACCCACAAGTAGTGGGAAAGCGAACCGGGGATCGTGTTGATCTCGTTTATGAACACGTCTTCCCCGTCGGACAGGAAATCCAGGCGAGCGACACCGCGTAGGCCCACGAGCGAGGCGACCTCCGGCACCATCTTGCGAATGCGCTCCTCGAGGTCCGGCTCGATCTGCGCAGGCAGCTCACGGGGCGCAGAGGTCATTCCCTCCGACCCCACATATTTGTCCTCATAGCCAAGGATCTCTCCTCCGCCGCGTGTCCGCAGAGGCCGCTCGATCGCCGACACCTGCAGCTCGGGCCAGCTTCTGACGGCAAGCTGCAGGTCGAACATCTCTGCTTGGTACGGCTCGAGAACCGCGCCTCGACGCAAGTGCGAGTTCGCCGTCAGGCGCGCGCGAGCCGTGTCGAAGTCTGCGACCACCTCGATGCCGATCGACGAGCCTCCAAAACGCGGCTTCAAGATGTAGGGGGGACGGAATCCCGGTTCCTCGCTGTGTTCTCCGAGTGGCACGCGCGGCAAGGCCGGCAGGCCTGCATAAATCACGAGCGCCCCGAAGGCGAGCTTGTCCATGCCCAGCGCGGCCCCCATCGCCGTCGGGCCGGAATACGGAATTCCTGTCAGGTCCAGGGCACCTTGCAGTGTCCCGTCCTCTCCGGGGCCGCCATGACAGCAGACCAGCACGGCGTCGAGATCAAGGCGGTCCTCCTTTGCGCGCAACCCACTCGCGGGCCTGACGAACCCACCGCCCGGGACGCTGATCAAGCGCAGACGCACCGCGTTGGGGGGAACACCCTCGACAAATCCGGCCGCCTCTGTCGCAGTCTGGACCTCGTACCAGTCTCCCGACTTGGACCAGTACAGCGAACGTACGCTGCCGACTCCAGGCGCGTGGGCGAGAGCGTGGACGGCCTGCAAGCCAGTAAGGATCGAGACGTCATGTTCCGGTGAAGGACCGCCGTAGATCACCCCCACACGCGCAGGACGGGCAGCCGCACCGGTCTCACGTGCTTCAGCTGTACGGGCCTGGGCGACTGCTTTCGGCAGAACGAACGCTCCCCGGTCGTCCAAGTCCAAACGGCGTTTCCCACCTTGCCTCATTGTGAGGTCACTTTATGTCACACTCCAGGCGCGAACAGCGACCTTGACCACCTGGATCTGCGTTCTCCTCCACCGATGCGCTCAGGGGAAGTGATCAGGGAGGTCGTTTTCGAAAAGCACGGCGTCGCCGGGACCGAGCTCCTCACGCGCCCAGGTGACCGCCTCCTCCCGTTTGCCGACGAGCTTCACCGACAGAGGCCGCCCGGCCCTGCGGAAGCCCTCGACGAGTGCTGCCCTGTTCGTCCTGCCGACGATGACGAGGTCGGTCACGACACCTGCCGCCTGCTCAGCCAAGGCAGCATTCTCAGCAGACTGTGTCTTGCCGAGCTCAACCATTCCAGGTGTCACGAGAACTCGCCGGCCTTCGCTGGCCTCCGACTCGAGCGCATCGAGCGCATGGCGGGCGCCGATAGGGTTCGCGTTGAAGGTGTCATCAAGGACGACATAACCGCCATTGGCCTCGTAACGCTGCAGGCGGTTCGGCACTCCGGGCAGCGACGCGAGGCGCCTCACCACGACGTCGGCACCGACCCCGAGCTCGAGCGCGACCGCGGCTGCGCACGCGGCGTTCGATCGGATGGGCGCTGCGGCCCCGGATTCCAACAGGGCGACACCCGACGGTCTGCCGCAGAGACGCAGCTCGAGGCCGTCAGCGTGTTCCAACACAGCCACATCCGCGCCCGCGTCGGACCCCGAGGCGCGGATCACTTTCTGGCTCGGGCCGAGGCGTCGCGCGAGCCCCTCAAGCCGCTCGTCGTCGATGTTGAGGACGACGACGCGGGCTGTCGAGGTGATCTCCGCCTTCGCCGAAAGCGTCCTGTCGAGGGTGCCGAACCGTTCGAGATGCGCGGGTCCGATTGAAGTGATGACCGCGACCTCCGGCCGCAGCCAGCGACATAGCGCAGAGATCTCCCCGGGGCCGTAAGCGCCCATCTCGGCCACGAGCACTTCCGTCCCTGGCACCAGATGCTCATTGACCGTGCGCGCCAGCCCGGCCCGATTGTTGAAACTGCGCGGACTCGCCACGACGCTGCGGTCACCGGCGACAAGGTGAGCGACATAGGTCTTCGTCGTGGTCTTCCCGTACGAACCTGTGATCCCCACGACGAGCGGGTGAACCAGGCCAAGCACAGCCGATGCTCGCGCAACGTAGCGCTCCGCCAGCAGGTCCTCCAGCGGCCGGAGCACGACCAGCGCTGCGTCGACGAATATCGGTACAGCGATCGCACTCCACGCCGCCGCGACCACAGCCGCGGAGAGACCGCCATAGACGCCGGGCAGGGCGACAGCGAGACCTTCCAACCCGGCTGTGACAAGGGCCACCTGAGACATCCGGCGCGTCCACGCGAGACGCGACGTGCGACCCCGCAGACCAAGGCCTGCAGGCCCGACGGCGACGACTACAGCGGTCGCGAGAGCCGCGGCTGCAACAACGGGGGCGACCCCGGCGCCGACCACGGCTACTAGGGCGAGAGTGATGTTGACAGGCGTGTCCGTCCACCAACGCCACCCGAAGCGAGTGGCTGCGCCCGACAGGTAGTGCTCGCGCTGGGCCACGCGCAGCCACCGAAGGTCA
Organism: Acidimicrobiales bacterium; assembly: GCA_050015175.1. Classification (GTDB taxonomy): domain Bacteria; phylum Actinomycetota; class Acidimicrobiia; order Acidimicrobiales; family Bog-793; genus Fen-455. Next base: position 9,267 of record JBEKBX010000033.1, read on the forward strand.
GCGCAAACGACCGAGAGCACGGTTGCGCCGAGAACGACGGCGCGGAGCGCGATCACGGGCCGGATGTGCCGTCGGTCGGCTCCCCGACAATCATGTCTTCAGCCGTCCGATAGCGGCACGTAGCTCGCCGGGAACCGTGAGAGGCGTGAGATGACCCGCGCCAGCGCAGACGACGAGATTTGCTCGTGTCAGCTCGTGTTGCAGTTGTTGGGCCACTGCCAGGGGAACATCGGCGTCGTCGTCACCCCACACGAGCTCGACCGGACACTTCACTCTGGCGAGCACCGCGGCGTAATCCTCAGCGAGCGCCCGCACGAGAATCCCCCGCATGACACCGGAGGCCGCACGGTAGTCATCAGACCCGTAGCGCTGCCGCAATGCTTCCATCTTCTGCTCGCCGATCAGTCCCCGCGCCGCGAGGCGGCGCGCCATCCGGAAACGCAGCCCCGGCCTGGAACGAGCGCCCGGAAGCCGGTGAAGGGGTGCTCCGCTCAACACCAGGCCCCCGACCTGGTCCGGATGGCTTGCCGCCAGATGCACCGCGACGCGACCGCCGAAGGAATGCCCGACTACGACCACCTGCGGCGCCATCTCGTCGAGCACGGCAGCAACCGCTTCGGCGTAGTCCTGACTTCCCCACGCCGTCTCCGGCGCGACGGCGCTCCCGAACCCGGGCAGGTCCAGTGCGATCGCGTCGATTCCCGGAGCCGCGAGAACAGCTTCAAAGTCCCGGTGGTCCCGTCGCCAACCGTGCAGAGCCAGAACCCACGGCGTGCCCGCGCCGTAGGACTCCCCGAACAGGCGTGAGCCGGCGAAAGACGTGAGCATTTCGCAAAAACTAACGCGTCCTAGTCCGGGCGGTCCTGACCGCTCGCGAGAAAGTGTCCGCGAGCCTGAACGCTGCGACACCCGACCGCTACGGTCTGCTCATGGACTCGGGCACGACGAGGTCGAGCGACCTGGCCGGGCGACTGCTGGCCGGATGCGACCCTCGACAACGCGAAGCCATCACGACCGAGGCGCGGCCCTTGTGTGTGCTGGCCGCGGCCGGCTCCGGTAAGACGCGGGTGCTGACGCGTCGCATCGCGTGGCGCGTGAACGAAGGCTCCGCCTCGGCACAGTATGTCCTGGCTCTCACATTCACTCGCAAGGCCGCGTCTGAGCTCCGGGGCCGCCTGGCGGGCCTCGGTCTCGGCGAGCCGGCGATGGCTGGAACCTTCCATGCGGTTGCGCTCGGCGAACTAAGGCGGTTGGCCTCGGAACGTGGTCGACCGGCGCCGGTCGTCATCGCGTCCAAGGCGAGCTTGCTGGCCGCGGCCGCTGGCCAGGACATCGGTCACGACCGTGCGACGCTTGCCGATCTCGCCTCCGAGATCGAATGGGCGCAGGCTCAGTGCCTCACAGCCCGTGACTACCCGCGAGCGGTCAGCACCTGCGGGCGACCGACCCAATTCGACCCTGTTGTCGTCGCCGAGATCTGGAAGCGCTATGACCGAGAGAAGCAACGCCGGGGCGTCCTCGACTTCGACGACCTCTTACGTCGCTGCGCGACCGAGCTCGAAAGCGACCCGGACTTCGCTGTTTCCGCTCGGTGGCGGTTCAGGCACCTGTTCGTGGACGAGTACCAGGACGTGAACCCGGCACAGGTGCGGCTGCTCGACGCGTGGCTCGGCGACAACGACGACCTCTGTGTGGTCGGTGATCCCGACCAAGCAATCTACGCCTGGAACGGGAGTGATCCGCGGGCTCTCGTCGACTTTCCGCAACGGTATCCAGGTGCCCGTGTCGTCCGGCTCGCGGTGAACTACCGCTCGACTGAGGCCGTCCTTGCGGTCGCGTCATCGGTCCTGACTGGTGAACCGACCCCTCGACCTGGATCGGCACTCGACGATCGGTCGGAAGAGTCGGACGAGGAACTGCCAGGCATGTTCGTCACCGGGTACCCGCGCTCGGGCGCTCCGGCGCATCCCATCGTCGCTTATGACACCGCCGCCGATGAGGCACTGGGTGTGATCACCGCACTCAGAAGGGCGCGGAGCCCTGGCACGCCGTGGTCAAGCCTCGCCATCTTGGCCCGAACGAACGCCCAGCTCGTCCTCTTCGAGCGTGAGCTGAACGCCGCAGCCATTCCTTTCCGGAGTGGTGGCGGTCGCGCGTTTCTCGCGCGCCCGGCGGTTAGCCGGGCCCTGGAGCGCTTGATGCACCCATCAGATTCACCTGGAATACGGGCATGGCTCGAGGAGCTCGCCGCGTTGCAAGCCGAGCCGGCCCTAGCCGCCGCGGATGATGACCGCGATGCCCTAGGTGAGCCCTCCGGCGGCGAGGAACCCACCCCCGCGCTGGTTGACGATGATCTCGCCGAGCTCGGCGCCCTGGCAGCGGAGTACCTCCGCTACGACCCGAGCGCGAGCACAGCCGGGTTCGTCTCCTGGCTCGAGGCGAGCCTGCGCTCCGATCCCCCTCGACAGGTCGGCGATGCCGTCGACGTCATGACATTCCATCGCGCAAAGGGTCTCGAATGGCGGGTTGTCTTCGTGACCGGGCTCGAGGACGGTCTCGTCCCGATCGCCCATGCGCGCACTACCGAAGCCGTTGCCGAGGAGCGGCGACTGCTTTATGTCGCGTGCACGCGCGCCATGGATGACCTTCGTTGCTCGTGGGCGCGCGAACGATCGTTCGCAGGTCGCCGCTCGGTTCGCAAGCCTTCCCCGTACCTTGCTGCCATCGAGGCTACCCACCTGGACCTTGCACGCCTAAGCGAGGTGACACCCGAGCGGTCGCGGTCGTCGCAGCGGGAGGTCCGGGCCCTTCTCGCGGGCCGCCAACGCCCGCCCCGCACGCCGTGACGGGAAGCGAGGAAGGAGTTGCGCGCCATCAGCACGCTGATCGTGCCCTGAGCTGGATCACACGAGTAGCATGGCGAGCGCAGTAGCATGCCTTTGTGCTCAAGGGTCCCGCCGCCACGGGAGCCGAGACCTTGGTTGCAAAGAACGGCACGTGACGGGCGACTCCGTGAGAAGACAAGACGTCGGGCGATTGCTTGGAAGTTGGCACGGGAGGAGGGTGGCTGATGCCTAGAGACGGCGACAGCGGCGCGTCGGACCTGGAGGCACGCAACCACTACCTGAGCATCGACGATGCCTGGGAGGTCTACCGCGAGGCTGTCGAAGGCGCGTGGGCAGCCTACGAGGAGGCCCTTAAGCCAGTGCGGGGCGTCTATGAGGAAGCTCAAGCGGCCGCCGAGGAGGCTCATGGCAACGCGATCGACGCGGCCTGGGCGGACTACAAGCAGGCCGTAGCAAGCGCCCCCGCGACCATGCGTCGTGACATCGTCGCCCAGGCACGAGCCACTTACAACGAGTTGGCCGCGCAGATCCGCAAGGCCTACAACGAGAGCATGGCCATCGCCCGGGACGGCTACCTCCGGTCCGTGGATGACGCGAGGGCGTCCTACCGATCAGCCGTGGATGGAGAGCTCGACGCTCATCGTGAAGCCGTCCGTGTGGCTTGGAGCAGCTACCTGCAAGCTGTCGACTCCAGCCTGCTCGCCGAGGACTGAGATCCCGCAAACCACGAATGATCCTCGCCACTGATAGATTTAGGCTACCGAATCGGTTCAAATGATCGATTGACGGGTAGATCGGGCTTCCGATTTGCTGGCGGCCCTTTGGCGACTGGACGCGGGCATGCATATCTCAGCCAGAATCGAGTACGCGCTGCGGGCGCTGTGCACCTTGGCGGCCCGAGCTGGTGAGCCGCTCACGGCCGAAGAGCTCGCCGAAGCTCAGGGCCTTCCGGTTCGCTTCCTACGCGCGATCCTCAACGACCTTCGCCGGGTGGGGATCGTTACGAGCCAGCGTGGAAACGAGGGTGGTTACAAGCTCGCACGGCCCGCGTCGGAGATAACCGTCGGTGAAGTATTCCGCCGGCTCGAAGGTCCTCTCGCAGAGGTCCGCGGGATGCGTCCCGAGTCGGCCAGCTACGAGGCGGACGCGGTGCATCTGCAGAAGGTTTGGGTCGCGGTCCGGGCGTGTCTGCGAGGCGTGCTCGACGAGGTCACCCTGGAGCAAGTCGTTTCAGGCAAGCTTCCCAACCAGATTGTTCGCCTGGTGTCGAGCCCTGGTGCGTGGCAACCCCACTGACACCTGGCTCGACCGTTACTAGTCCAAACCAGTCGGGCTCCCCATGATCTCGGTCCTCGAGAGTGCCCTCCTGGCGCCCGTCACGATCCAACGACCGTCAACCGCGTAAGGCTCGATGGGGAACCCCATGGCCAACAACAGAGGTCCGAGTGCCTCGTTGAGGATGTCCACCGACTCGTTCCCTGCTGAGGGCGCCGTCTGGTCGGGACCGGCCGAGTCCCGCAAGAGCCAACCCACCACGACGCCTCCGTGACCATGACGGTCCATGGGCACGATTGACAGGTAGCACCCGGCAGCTGCCGAGTCGGCGTTCTCCGGGTCGCGCGACCCGAGACCAAGCTCCTCGATAGCCGCGAGAAGGTCGTCCCGTGCTTCGTCGAGGCCAGGCTCCCCTGCTCCGCCCGCCTCCGAGGCCCCCTCGGGGCCGAACCCGGATGCCCCCGCACTGTCGAACTCGGACGTCGAAAACTCGGTCTCAAAGGCTTCGAACGTCTCGTTCTCCATCTCTTCGCTCATCGGTCCCTGACCATTCGGTCCCCTCGGGTATGTCATGTCTTAAGCAACAGGGCGGCGCCTGTGCCAGCATCTCGCGCCTGTCCCAGCGCAGACTCCCAAACCTATGCTACGTGGCCTCACTTCGTCGGCAGTGGATCAAACGATTTCACTGCGCCGGCAGCTCATAATCCACAGGCACGCGACGATCTCCAGATCATTTGTAGTCCGCTCCCCGTCGCTCGATGAGCCGGCGCCAGCATCAGGCCTGTAGCCCCATCCCTGCGGGCGCGCGCTCGCCGCCGCAGTGGTCCGTGGTCCCCGGTCGGCAAAGAGAGGCTGCTAGTCACGGGGGCCACACCTCTGCAGCGAAAAGGAAGACAATCGGATCTGACCGCGGACAGGCTGACTCCCGAGCAGGATTTCTTGTTTCCCGCCGTTAGAGACTTTGTGAAGCGGTTTGACAGGCACGGTCTCTTCGCACCCTACCTAGAAGGAATCAGTCCTGTGCCGAGGGCCCGACGCCTCCCGTGGGATGTGGTGCCGTTCGCCTGATCCGCCGACATGGACTCACGCGTCTCGTGCAGGCCTTATGGGCTCGCATCACAGACCTGCGGCGACCCAGCGGTTACCGACCCGCCTGTTGCAGCAGGCTTTCTCTTTGCCACTCAACGCAGCACGGAGGATCCGGACTCGCGCAGCTCAATAACAGGTAATGGCCGGCTGACAGCCGAAAAGGCGCGGTCATTTATCGACGACAGGAAGCGCTGTACATGAGGGATATGGACCGACAGACCCGGCATCCGGAGCCCTATTGCCACCGGAACGAGTCGCGCTCCTTCCCGGGCCGGTCCAGCCCGCCTCCTGACAATGACGATGATGTTGCCGATCGCAGACTTCCTCGCCTGATCAAACATCTGCCCTTCGAACACAGTGGTTGGAGAGTTGTCGTCGTCCTCGCCCTCGTGTCTGCGCTGACCGTTTCCTTCGCCAGCGCCTGGGCCTGGTACGCCTACACGAGCTCCCTCCGCCACGAGGCCGTCACGTCTTCGCTAGCGGACGTGAAGTCCATCCTCGCAACGTCGCTGGATCGTGACGGCGACCTTCTGGCCACCGTGAACGCCGAGGTGGCCACCCATCCTCAGCTCACGAATGCCGCGTTGGCCGCCCTTCTATCCAAGCTGGACCTCTCCGAGCGCTACCCGGGGAGCTTCGCCTTCACCTATATCGAGAACGTCAGCCGTCGTGAGCTGCCCAACTTCGAGGCAGTCGTCGAGCGGGACCCACCGCTAGGGGCGACGGTTACAAGCTCGAACTCGGTGAAGAGCTCGCTCGACGGCCGATCGGGCTATTGCCTTACTCGGCTGGTCGCCGTGGAGCTGCTCAGCGAGGGAATCCTCAAGAACTTGTTGCTCGCGTGGATCTCTCCTTACGTCTCCGCCCACTTCAATTTCTGTGGCTCGTCGTTTGCTGGCCTGTTCGACACCTCGGCGAGAACAGGTGCAACCGTGGCAGCGACCGTCGTCAAGTTGATTCGGCCGGCGCCAGGCCTGCCGGCGATCCCTGCAGCGCTCCATTCCGTACTTCTCCGTCTCCCCATCTTCATGGAGCTCAGCCCGGTGTATGCCGGCACCCGCTTCCCCACCACCATCAGCGCCCGCTCCAAGGCGCTCCTCGGCTGGACGATGGCCGTCTTCGACGCCGACCAGATCCTCAACCCCGCCTTAGTCGGTGAGAAGGCCGTCTCGTTGGTGCTGGCCTACGCCCCGCCCGGCGGAAGGCCGGCGGTGCTGGCCCGTGTCGGGCCCCCGCAGTCGGCGGCAACCAGCAGGACGCTCACGTTCCCAGCCGATCCAGGATGGGTGATCGACGCGACTGGCACGCCCCGGGACAGCGGTCCCTCCCCCGCCGTCCAAGGGCTGGCGGTGTTGTTCGGCACCTTGGCCCTCACAATCTTGTTGGTCATCTTGCTGAGCCTGCTCATACGCTCGCGCCGCTCGGCACTCGAGCTCGTCCAGGAACGAAACGCTGAGCTGCGCCACCAGGCCCTTCACGACTCGCTCACCGGCCTGCCCAACCGGTTCCTCGTCAACCAGACAGCACACGAGCTCCTCAGCCGGGCCCGTGGTGGCGGGCGGCCCATCGCCGTCTTCTTTATCGACCTCGACGATTTCAAAAAAGTCAACGAGACCTTGGGCCACGAGGTCGGTGACGGGTTGCTGCAGGCTGTAGCGGCACGGCTCACCGAGTCGGTGCGAAGCTCCGACACCGTGGGACGCCTCGGCGGGGACGAGTTCGTCGTACTGTCCGAGAGCTCCTTCTCCGACGGAGGGCTCGACGCCGTGGCTGAACGACTGCTCGCGGTCTTGCGTCAGCCCTTCATGTTGGGGGATGCCATCAAGACCACTCTGTCGACCTCGGCGAGCATCGGGGTTGCCACCGGGAGGCTTTCCAGCCCCGAGGACCTGCTGCGAAACGCGGACATCGCCATGTACAAAGCGAAGTCAATGGGCAAGAACTGTCACGTGCTCTTCGAGCCTGAAATGCACGAGTCGGTCAAGAAACAGCTGACGCTGGAAACGGACCTGGCCAGGGCTTTTGCCAACCAGCAGTTCTTCCTCGCGTACCAGCCGATCGTTGATCTCGCGAGTGGCCTACCCCGGGATGTCGAGGCTCTCTTGCGTTGGCGCCACCCCGACCGTGGGATAGTGGGCCCTGTCGACTTCATCTCGGTGCTGGAGTCGTCCGATCTGATCATCGACGTCGGTCGCTTTGTGCTGATGCAGGCCTGTCATCAGCTCAGGGCCTGGCACGACTTGGGATCCCACGTAGGCGTATCCGTGAACGTCGGTGCGCGCCAGCTCCACCAGGCTGTCCTCATCGACCACGTCCGCGAAGCCTTGGAGGCTTCCGCGCTCGATCCGAGATACCTGACAGTCGAGGTCACAGAGTCGATGTTGATGATCGATCCCAAGGTCACCGCCCATTGCCTGGCAGCCCTCTCCAACATCGGTGTTCGTATCGCGGTCGACGATTTCGGGACGGGCTACGCCTCACTCTCCTATCTGCGGGAATTCCCAGTGGACATCTTGAAGATCGACCGGTCGTTCGTCGCCCAGGTGGTCTCGTCGACCGGCACCAACTTCCTTGATGCTCTCATCCAACTCGGCAAGTCCCTCGGACTGGTCACGATCGCGGAGGGCATCGAGCAGATGCTGCAGCTGAACCATGTCAAGCATCTAGGTTGTGACTGGGGCCAAGGCTTCCTGTTCTCCAAGCCGCTGCCAGCCCAGGAGGTCGAGGAGATCGTCAGGCGTTCCCGCTACAACGTGGGATGCACCCTGGCCCCGATGGGAACCTTCCCCTAACTCCTGGCTCGGCTTCATTGGAACCGGTCAGGCCAAGGGCGGAGCATCGGCGGGCATCCGGCCGAAGGCAGTGGTCCGTGAACTCATGAACCTGCCCTATTGAGCCTCGAGCCTGGGACTTCGAAGGCTCTGCAGGCGCTGATCGGTTCGTAGGCAGCTCACCAAGAGGCAGCCTGTCTCTTGGCGCCGGATGAGCGCAGGCTCGGGAACACGTTGCCGACGAGAGCTTGCGCAGGTCCAGCGGAACGGGCGGGGCAGAGAGCGTCTAAGGCGCCATCGCTTCCACAACCAACTCAAGATGTCTGAGCTTGGCCCATCGTGCCGCGTGTTCCGCCTCCACCTCGTCCACGAACCTAACCAGGCGCTGAACCCTTGACCGTGCGTCATCGTCCGTCATTGACGACGGCAACGTCAGCTCTGCCACATCTCGGCCATCGGCGACGGCCTCCCGCAAGGTGAAGCCGCCATCCTCGGCGCCAGCTCTAGTCTCGAAAATCGAGCGCTACATCGTGTCCGGCTTGGCGGTGAGGAACAGCACGACCAGCTAGATGGTCGGACTCGATCTCGGTTAGTGGCTTTGCTTGCCTATCTACCTTGACCATGACCGCCCAGCGTACGCGTTTGTCAACTTCCCGACGCTCAGTGTTGTCGTCGTTCGGTCGCCTCCACAGGACGCACCGCCTCTGCTCGATGGCAACCACCCGGGGTCCTCACGACGACCGGTAGCGAAACAGATGTTCGCTACGGTTTCCGGATGAGCGACATGGTCGCCGGTGGCGGGTGAGCTCCTGCGACGGTCGATCGCCATGCTGCCCCGCAGTCGCCGAGTGGCCTGAGCCGCGAGCGCGCGCGATCACCGATCAGCCCGTACGGGTGCCGAGGGGGCTGCGAAAACGATGACGGCGACAGCCTTCCCGAGGCGCCTACGCGTCAGCACCCCCGGCGGGGGGATGCAGGGGGTGCTGACACTAACGGGGGACGACAAACTGCGATCGCGTTGGCCATCTACCCCGTAGTCAGGATGTGCGCGCATTCTCATGTCGCCTAGTGCCGAAAGACACCTTCTCCATCGCGCAGCACGGCAATGCTGATCGCAACGTCGCGCGAGGTCTGCCCACGCTCTCGTTCAGCCCTTCCGAGCGAAGAAGCTGCGGATGCGAGGTGCTTGGTCAGCGTCAGACCTCGTGCCGTCGCGCCCCCGGGAGGACTCGAACCTCCGACCGTCTGCTTAGAAGCTATTGAGGGCCGAACGCTGTGCTGAGCCTTGGCTTTCCCAGGTTGTCGACGAACGAAAAAGGCCCAGTTAGATGGTGTCCGTAACGCTATCGCTGAGGTCGCCGAGGGGTTGAGCCCGAGTCGGTGCTCGCGATCCTCGCTCTTAGTCTTAGCGGCGACGTCGCAAACGCTAGACCGTCGCAATTCGTTGACAGCCAGTAAGGCCTCGCCCCAAGAATTGCTAAGGGCGCCGTGGGGGCCGCGGCCGACGGGGTTGCTTAGCAGCTCACCGCTCAAGTTCTTCTTGGGCGCGGTCAACCAGCTTGCGAGCCCACTTGACTAAGTCAGCGACACGTCCGCTCGCTACAAGGGCCGTGCCGTAATGCGAAGCGTCCTTGACGTCGAGTAGTCGGCTAAGGGTCGCCGCCAGTGCCTTGCCGTCGGGCGTCGCCTCCTCCAGCAGCCTTGCGGCTCCTCTGTGATCCTGTCCCCGGTGCAACTTTCGGAGCCGAGAACAGCAGATCGAATCAGATGCGGCTATCCCAGCCAACACTGCCGTGCCGGCCGCCACATTCGAGAACTCCTGTGTACTCCCTTCCTCAAGGACGAGTTCGGCAGTGCGGAGATACGCCTCGGCCGTGCGCAGGCGGGCTCTCGCCTCGTTCGTACCGCCAGCAACAGTTTGATCGCGGAATGCCGACATCACTTAAGCGTGTTTAGCCGCAAACAGGAAGTCGATCGGTTGCCCCGCCATTGTCACCCCATCGCGGGCGATTTGTTCGAACAAGGCGGGATCAGTGCTGCGCATTTCTGCCCATTGCCAAAACGAGACGTCAACGACCTGCAATGGGTTGCCCGTCCAGCGCTGCACCTTCACTCGCAGCTGATCAACCTGACCATGCCACTGAGCCTCGCTGGTAGCCGATGGAGCCTGCGAAACCATGCCCAAGGCAACCTCGTTGAGCAGTCCCCAGAGCCCCTTTTCGCGGTTAGGTGGACGTTTGTCGCCGGGAAGGTTGGGATGCACCAGCAGAAGGTCAATGTCACTCTCCGGACCACCATCGCGACGGGCGGCTGACCCAAAAACTGATGCATAAACCGGTTTCAGTGTCCACCCGGCGAGGGAGTCTCGAATCCGTTTCCAAAGTTCACCACGAAGACCGGCCAGTGCCTCGGCCGCCGGGGCTGCGATGTGTTCTCGGTTGAGTTCGTGGACGAGGTTCCGACCCATCTGGATGGCGGTCACTATTCCTTGATCGACCAGGCGCGCGACGGCCCTGCGGACACCAATTTCCGAGCCCCGAGGCACCTGGGCCGCAATCTCTCCAACCGTTAGCGGTCGACCGGCGCTGGCGAGAACCGCCAAAATGGGGCCGTCTAGAGTCGGAGTGATCGCTCGGGTCGGGTCTGTTAGATCCACCATCCCAAAGTATAGCTACCTATCTAATAGTATGCCAACCACTGACGGGCCGACGCCCCTGGTTCCAGCCCGAAGGCACCCCTGGAAGGGTCTCGATACGCTATGCGAGTCCAGCGACCCTCAAGTTAGAACGACTCACCCTGGTAGCGCCCCCGGGAGGACTCGAACCTCCGACCGTCTGCTTAGAAGCTATTGAGGGCCGAACGCTGTGCTGAGCAGGGCTTTCGCAGGAAATTGGCCAGCGAAACGGGAACAGTTAGACGGTGTTGTGAAGCTCACATCAGAGCCTCAGACTCCTTCTTGTCCTTCGAGGGTGATGATCTCGACTTCGCCCATCGGGATCGCCGTCCGCTGTTCCTCACCGTCCTCCAACCGCGTGTAGAAGACGTATTCGTCGCCCTCGTCCTCGTAGCGATCAGCGAGTACCGCCTCGGGCGCCTTGTCCGAGTCCTGCCAGTGGATGACGTACTGAAACATGGGCGCCACCGTATGCGCGTGGCGGGTCACGCGCTCCTTGAAGTCCATTGTGTCGATAGTCGCTCGCCTCCATATCTGAAGGTCCCGCATTAACGTCTGCCGAAGCTCGATGCCATGGCGCTTGACGGAACGAAACCGGCGTCGCTCACGTCCTCGCATGACGAATGATGGCAACCCCTGCCGGCTTCAAGGTAACGAGAGAACCGACTTCTACTCCCGTCAGCAACTCAAGACCGCGAGCGGCTACCTCGATCTCTCGTTCCTCGGCTGAGTGGTTGATGAGGAATTCGTAGCGCGTGTCCTCACTCACGCGGACAACCCGTTCGACCCCGGAGCCCCGCGGCGCCCCTGGTACCTGTCCTCGAAGAGCAGGCACCCGTGCGAACAGCTGCGCTAGGGAATCAGGGCCGAGGCGGCACCCCACGTAGTAGGTACGCCCGCTCCCGTAGGTAGTCTCAACAACAATTGGCCGTCCTGACAAGGCACCACGGGTGACGCGGGCGACCACCTGCCCGTCGCGTTCCGTCAACACGTCCGCCCAAAAGCCGCCGACGCCCCTCTCGCCGCTGTCCCATTGGAACTCCAATGTCTCGCCAACAGGCATCGGTGCCACGTCAAGGACGTCACAACCCATCAGCGGTCGCAGCGGGCCGCCGTAGGGGCCGAGGTAGACCGCGTCCTGCTCGTCAACGATCCCCGACCAGAACGACACTACGGCAGTGCCTCCGGCCTCGACGTACGCAATAAGGATGGCCGCTTGTTGCTCGCTCAACAGGTACAGACTCGGCACGAGCACCGCGTCGTAGCGGTCGAGCCGCTCGTCAGGGCTACAGAAGTCGACCGTCACGCCGGCTTCGTAGAGTGGCCGGTAAACCCACAGCAGCTGCTCGACTACAGAGAGGTCGCCGGCCGGCTGGACGGGTGACTCGACCGCCCACCAGTTGGGCCAAGAGAGCAAGATGGCGACCTTGGCCTCAACCGGGGCGCTCATGAGGCCCTCGAGCCCCGCGAGCTCCTTTCCCAGCGCAGTTGCCTCGCTCCAGACCGGCGAGGCTGTGCCGGCGTGGGACACCATGGCGGAATGGAACATCTCCGCCCCTGATCGTGAAGCCCGCCATTGAAAGAACAGGACACCTGATGCGCCTCGGGCTATCGCTTGATAGCTCATGGCGCGCATGTGACCGGGACCCTTGGGCACGTTATGGGGCCGCCAGTTCACGCGTGTGGGGGCCTGCTCCATGACCATCCACGGGACCTGTTTGTTGAGCCCCCGCACAACGTCGTAGTCCATGGCGCTGCGCATCTGCCATTCCGGAGTGGCCGGGTCTGTGTAATTGTCCGTGGAGACAACGTCCACGTGAGCCGCCCACCGGAAATAGTCGAGAGGCTTGTACAGGCCCATGAAGTTCGTCGTCAGAGGCAACTCCGGCCGAGCCGCCTTCAAAAAGGCCCGCTCTTCCAAAAACGCCTCCAGGAACGCGTCGCTGCAGAACCGTTTGTAGTCGAGCTCCAAAGCCGGATTGGCGACAGCAGCGGTCATACGCGGCGGCACGACTTGGTCGAGATCTGTGTAGGTCTGGCTCCAAAACCTTGTGCCCCAGGCCTCGTTGATCGCGTCCAGCGAACCGTAGCGCTGGACAAGCCATTGCCGGAAGGCCCGCGCATGATGATCGCAATAGCAATAAGGGACGTGGCACGCGTACTCGTTGTGAACATGCCACATCTCGATTGCCTCGTGGTCGCCGACCTCGGCCGCTAGCCGACCCACGATCGCAGCCGCCTTCTCGCGGTAGGTCGGGCTGCAGATGCAGATGCTCTGCCGACTGCCGTAGCTGTAGCGGGAACCCGTCCGATCGACCGGAAGCACATCGGGGTAGCGCGCGGAGAGCCAAGCGGGAGGCGCCGCCGTCGGAGTGGCCAGGTTCACGCCGATGCCTGCACGAGACAAGAGATCGAGCATGTCCCGCAGCCCGTCGAAGGAGAAGCTGCCCTCGGCCGGCTCCAACTGCGCCCACGAGAACACCCCCACGGTGACGAGATCCACTCCTGCCTCCATCATCAGGCGGACGTCTTCGTCCCACACGTCCCGGGGCCACTGTTCGGGGTTGTAGTCCGCGCCGTAACGGATCCGCTCACTCATCGCCACACTCCTTGCTGAGTCATGAGGCAATCTCTTCGAGGCAATAACGACCAACCAGGCGTGATGCAACACCGGCGAGCCCACGTCCTGGTCTGAACAAATCGTCCTCTCACGACTTCGCTCGAAGCACCCTCACGTCCCACGCTTTGAGGGTGACCTGGTCTCCTAAGTCGAACCTCTCGCCGGAGATTGCGTCTTCCAGCTGGACTGGAGCCGATACCGAGCCGGGGTGCCATGACCAGTTGTGCAGGAAGTGCAACCGACAACCGTCGTGCACAGTGGCGGTGGTTGCCCGGACCGGGCCAAGCAGCCGGCCCCAGCCTGCAACCGGCGCCGGCACGAGCCAAGCTGCGATCGAACGAGCGAAGGCCTGCCCAGGCACTGTGCCGATCACTGTGACCCGGCCAGAACCGTGCGGCCGAGTCGTGAGTGCCGGCCATCTACTGAAGTGAGGGTGCTCGTAGTGGGCCAGAGGTTCAGCGTCGACAAGGTTCAAGCAGTCGACCCAATCAGTAGCAACGGCACCGGCTTCCAGTCCGAACTCGCTAGCACCTGCAGCGCGCACGGGTACCGGCTCGGCGAGGTTGGAGAACTCCTCATACCAAGAGCCGGCAGCCTTGTGCAGGCAAGCCGGCTGAGTCTCCACTCGGGCGCGGCCCTCCCGGTCGGCGTACCCTGTCCTCGGCCCGAGCACGAGGTGGCCTCCCGCGGCGGCGTAGCCCTCCATCCACTCGAGGTCCTCGTCGCTGGCGGTGAAGAAAGCTGCCACCAACAACACCGGGTTGGCTGCCGCAAACTCAGCTGGGCTGGTGGGCTGCTGAGGAGCTTCGCCGGGACGGCGGAGACCGAAAAGCTGGCGGGGCCGCACGAAACGCACCTGAAGTCCGGCGTCGAACGCGCCCCTGTAGAAGGAGGTGACGATCTGCCAATAGGAGTCCGGGTCGGAAGGACCATCACGCTTGACCAATGGAGACTGGCCAGCGAGCGCGAACTTGCTGTCGGTGTCGTACAGCACGGCGATGTCGTAGTCCGGAACGGCCCCGCAGGCGAGAGGGCCAACTGAAGCGAACTCCTCCCCGATGCGCGCTACCTCCCGGTAGACGCGACCAGGCACCTGGCTGTGGGGCAGCACTCCTCCCCAGTAGGTCTCCGCACCGAAATCCAGGCTCTGCCATGGCCAGTACTCGATCATTCTCGCCCCTCGCGAGACCAGTGCCCAGGCGGCTTGGCGCCACTGCCCGTCGTACGCGGGCATGTTGGTCGAGGAGCCTCCGATCGATGCGGCGTTCGTCTCCGTCACGAGGAACGGTGCCTGCTTCGACGAGTACATCCGGTCCGCGAGCTCGTACACGGCCCAGATCCCTTGGGCGACCCACCCCGCGACTCTCGGACGGGCCGAAGGGTGGCCAAAGCCGTCCTGCATTTCGTAATAGGCGTTGCCCGACATGATGTCGAGGGCCGAGGCGATGTCTACGTCCTCCACGCCGGGCCTGTCGTAGGCGATGCACGTCGTCACGAACTGGTCAGGCCGAGCGAGCTCGCGCACGATCTCGGCCTGCCACGCAATGAACTCACTCACGAGGCCCGCCTGGAACCGGCGCCAGGCGAGGTCGTACTGGGGCTGGACGTTGCCGTCGGGGGGCCACAGGTCGGCCCAGCAGGTCAACCGGTGCGACCAGTAGACGAGGCCCCATTCCCGGTTCAACGTGGCCACGTCGCCGTAGAGGTGCCGTAGATGGTCGACGAAGCCCTGGAACACGTCCCGGTTGTGCAGCAGCACCAGGCCAGGCTCATTGTCGACTTGGTACCCGATGACAGCAGGGTGGTCCCGGTAACGGGAAACCACCTTGCGTATGAGCCGCTCCGCGTAGAAACGGTACGCGGGGTTGGTGAAGTCCATCTCCTGTCGGGAGCCAAAGGACAGGGCCCTGCCGTTGGCGGGCACGGCCGCTATTTCGGGGTGCTGCCGGGGCATCCACATCGGCACGGCGTACGTTGGCGTGCCGAGCACGGCGCTGATCTCGCGCTCGTAGGCCGCGTCCAGGACCGGGGCCAGCCAATCGAGGTCGAAGACACCATTTTCGGGCTCCCAGGTGGACCAGACGGACTCGCCCACCCGCACGACATTGAAGCCGGCTCGTCTCATGAGGTCGAGATCGACACGCAGGCGCTCCTCGTTGGCGCACCCGAGGTAAGCGGGCTGGTACTCGTGGTAGAAGGCCGCGCCGAACAACAGCCTGCCAGCAGGCGGCCAAAACTTCACGGACATCTCGTATGCCCCCTCGCGCACCGGTGCCTGCTGGTCATCATTCACCTGTGATCCCCCCGAAACTGAGCCCGCGGGCCACGTAACGCTGCAGGAACGGGAACAGCACCAGCATCGGCAGGACAGAGACGAGCGAGCCCAGGATTATCTCGGGGTAGATGGGCTGGGCACCGACCGAGCTGATGCTGCTCACCCAAGCGGACAGGCCGACCGTGAGCGGGAAGCGGCTCTCCGTTCCGAGCAGTACGAGCGGTAAGAAGTAATTGTTCCAAGTGCCTATGAAGGACAGGAGAAAGAGGGTCACAATGCCGGGCATCAGCAGTGGCCGGCTGATTTGCCAGAGCGTGCGCAGCTCGCCGGCGCCGTCCACACGGGACGAGTCGATGAGGCCGTCGGGCACGGCCTCGGCGGAGAAGATCGACATGAAGTAGACCCCAAAGGGGTAGACGAGCAGCGGCAGTATCACTCCCTGGTAGGTGTCGGTAAGGCCCATGAAGTGCTCGAGGAGGAAAAGCGGCACGACGAGCGCAGTCGCTGGCACCATCAGGGAGCCGACCACCAGCACGAAGATCACCCGCCTGCCCCGGAACCTGTACTTGGCGAGGCCATAGCCGCACAGGGTCGACATGACCGCCGCCAGCGTCGCTGTCACTGACGAGTAGATGAAGGAGTTGAGCAGCCACCAGCGGAAGTCACCGTTCTCGAAGGTGAACAGGCCCTTGAAGTTGGACGCCCAGGACAGGTGCGCCGGCGGGAGGAAGGTCTGGGTGGAGAAGAGCTGGCTCTGGCTCTTGGAGGAGGCGACAACGAGCCAGTAGATCGGCACGAGCACGTAGACGGCAGCGAGAGCCAAGAAAGCGGTGGTGCCGGTCGTCTTGGCCCGCCGGGCAAAAGCGGTACCGGACCCCCCGAAGACAGGCCCGCGCAGCCGCCCGCCGGCGCTCACTTGACCACCGCCCTCGTCGCCGCGAAGGGGTCCATCCTTCGGCGCACGATGCCGTAGAACGCGACCGTGGCGACGATCGTGACAGCGGCGAGGACGACCGACTGGGCCGCCGCCAGCTCCTCGTTCCCAAAGGCGAACGCCGTGGTGTAGATGATCTGGTTGGGCGTGAAGGTGCTGCCGATCGAGGCGATCTCGTTCAGGATCACCGGCTCGTTGAAGAGCTGGAGAGTACCTATGATCGACAGGACCACCACGAATATGACCGTGCGGCGGACCATGGGCAGCTTTATCCTGGCGGCTATCGACAGCTCCGAGGCCCCGTCCACCTTGGCGGCCTCGAGCACCTCGTGCGGCACGTTGGTCAAGCTCGTGAGCAGGATCGTCATGTTGTAGCCGGTCCACTCCCAGGTCACGATCAGCATGATCGCGTAGAGCGCGAGGCGGTAGTCGAGCGGCTGTAGGGGCCCACTCGTGAGCCCGAGCCGGTGCGGCACCCCGAGCGCACTGTCGAGGTCGGGCTCCAAGAGGTAGCCCCACATGATGGCCGCTATCACCCCGGGCACTGCGTAGGGGAGGAAGTACACGAGGGCGAAGACCTTCTTCCCCCGGCAGTACGGGCTGTCAAGCAAGAGGGCCAAGACGATCGCGAGGCCAATCATGACCGTCACCTGGACCAGCCCGAAGTAGCCCATGCGTACGACCGCGTTCCAGTAGGAGGCATCGGAGAGGACCGTGCGGTAGTTCAACAACCCCGTGTAAGCGCCGGTCAGCGGGGAGCGCAACGACAGCACTATCGAGTAGATGAGCGGCCCGGCGAAGAAAACCGCGAACAGAGCCAGGAACGGGCTGCTCATGATGAGCCCCGAGCGGCCGTGCGCCGCACGCAGTCGGCGTCGCCTGGACCTGGTGTTCCCTCTGGGCGTCATCGCCCGAAACGGCAGCGAGGTCGCGCGGCCTCCTGCCTGTACCGCCATCACCTCTCCTCTCGTACTCCCCCCGGGAGTTCGGGACGGCGGGGGAAGAGCGGGCAGCGGCCCTTCCCCCGCCGTTACGGTTCAGCTAGCTCTCGACCGAGTAGCCCGCCGACTTGGCGTAGCTGACCAGCTGGGACTCGACCGACTGCAAGGCCTGGCTCCAGGTCTGCTTGCCCGCGATCGCACTCGCCAACTCAGTGCTCATGAAGCTGCGGAACTCGGCGTCGAATGGGCTCCACACCCAATTCGTTACCACCTGCGCGGCGTACTGGCTGTACAGAGCGTTGATGTTGCCCGAGAAGTGCGGCACCGAGGCCTTGAACTGCGGGACGCTCGCACGGGCGCTCGCCGCCGGGAAGAGCCCACGGCCGCCTTGGGTACCGGGCTCCTCGTCGATCGCGATGCCGCTCTTGGAGGTGTTGATATAAGCAGCGAACAGAGCAGCGTCCTTCACGTCCTGGGAGGGGCAGTCCTTGGTCACCGCGTTGGTGGAGCCGCCCCAGTTTGCGGTTGCATGGGCGCCGGCGGTCCACTGTGGCAGCTGCGTCACGGCCCACTCCTCGGTGGAGTTACTTGCCAGGTTCGACGAGATCACGTAGTCCGGTCCCCACGCAGCACCAACCATCGCCGCGTACTTGTCCTGGGCGATGTGGTGAGTCCAGTCGGTCGTGAAGTCGTTGTCCACCGGGGCAAGTCCCTGCTTGACGAGCTTGGCCCAGAAGTTGGTGACCTGCTGTTCGATGGTGCCGGCCACGTCGATCTTCCAGGTCCCGTTGGACAGAAGCTGGAAAGGCCGCGCTCCGGCCTGCCACCACAGCGATTCCAAGATGGAGGGATCATTGAGCACGAAAGGCTCGAGGTACATGCTCGGGTTGGCCTTGTGCAGGGCAGCCGCGTCCGAGGCGAACTGGCTCCAAGTGGCCGGCACGGGCAGGTTGTACTTCTTGAGAACGGCCGGCTGGTACATGAGCCCTATCGGGCCAATGTCCTCGGGCACCGCGTAGACCGCGCTGCCCTGGGAGACCTGCTGCCAGACCCAGGCCGGGAAGTCCTTCCGGTAGCTGGAGACGTACTGGGCGATGTTGACCAGGTCGTGTGCCGCGATGTATTGGGGCAGCTCCGAATACTCAACTTGGGTTACGCAAGGGCCTGTGCCGCCGGCAACGGCGGTCGTGAGCTTGGCGTAGAACGTTGAGCCGGAGCCGTATACCGGCGGAACCGGGACCGAGATGTTCGGATACGCCTTCTCGAAGTTCGCGATTACGGTCTTCGGGTTGGACGTCCAGGTCCACCATGTGATCGTGGTCTTGGCATTGGTGCTCGCCGACACGGCGGCTGGCGAGCCGAGCATTGCGGTGCCGAGCATTGCGGTGACGGCAAGTGCCGCCCCGGCAAGCGCGACCGCAGAGCGCGTTCTTTTCATCTACCCACTTCCTTTCTTCTTGTCCTGCCTCTTCCTCTTGTCAAGTTGTCTTGTCCCGTTCCCTTCGCCTCTCGCCCGGTCACGAACTAGCAACGGGTCCCCGGTGTTGTCACTTGGGATCGATCCCAAACGGGACTTTATAGCAGCCTTGCACGCTTCGCAAGGAGGGCGCGCGTGCCTTGGCCTGGGCGTCGTGCCTGCTAATGTCGCTGGTCGTGGCTTTGCCGTCCCAAAGATCCACCAGTCCGCCCGGGCCGGTCGACAGCGGCCTGAGGATGGCCGCAGTCGCTGCCCGGCCCCGAGCACGGCGTCCGACCATCATGGACGTTGCTCGGGTCGCCGGCGTGTCACGAGGCACGGTCTCACGAGTCCTCAACGGCGGCCATAGTGTGCGGGACTCGAAGATGGCCGTGGTGCTTGACGCGGTCGACGCCCTTGGCTACTCGGTCAACTTGACTGCTCGCCAGCTGCGCAAGGGCCACACGGGCTCGGTCGCGTTCGTCATCTCCGAGGAGCACGAGCACCTGTTCGAGGATCCCAACTTCGGGATCCGAGTAAAAGCGTTCACTCGCCAGCTTGAAGCGGCCGGCCTCCATCTTTTGATCAGCATCGTCGAAGACACCAGAGAGGACGCCTTTCTCGGTAACTACTTGACGGCCGGGCACGTCGACGGGGTATTGCTTGCCATGCTGCGGGAGGGCGATCCGTTGCTGGAATTGCTGGGTTCCGAAGTGCCCGTAGTGGTGCTCGGGCGCCCCCCAGGAGGGCTGGAGAAGTCCGTCTCATGGGCCGGGATGGACGACGAGAACGCTGCCTACGACGCGACACGGTTTCTTGTCGCCCAGGGTCGCAAGCGTGTCGGCACAATCACCGGGCCGCTCGATGACACCGCCGGGCAGGACCGGCTCCAGGGCTACCGTGCAGCGCTGGACCGCGCGTATCGCAGAGGGCTGGTGTCAGAGGGCGACTGGTCCCTGGAGAGCGGCAGACTCGGAGCGGAAGTGCTCATCGAGCGGTACCCGGACATCGACGGGTTGTTCGTGGCGTCGGACCTCATGGCCGCCGGAGCGATGAAGTCCTTGAGACGGGCTGGTCGGCGCGTGCCCGAAGACGTGGCCATAGTCGGCTGCGACGACTCCCCTGCAGCGCTGACGACCGACCCCGCTCTGACCACGATGCGCAACCCTTTCGAGGAGACAGCCGAGGCAGCAGTCCAACTGCTCCACGACCTGATCTCGGGCCGTTCGTTGGAACCAAGCCACATCGTGCTCCCATCGCAGCTGGTGCAGCGAGGCTCCGCGTAAAGGTTGCGGCCAGCCCCGCTCAGTGATCGACGGGGCTCGCCCTCCAAATCGCGTACGGCAAGGCCAGCGAGCTCACCCGGACGGAACGTGAGAATCACGAGGTCACTACGTTGGTGTAGGCGCCAAAACGTCGATCGGGCCTTGAGCTGGCCTTCTTCACCGCCGTCAACCATCATCAGTTATGGCCCTCCGCCTCTGCTACTTCTCACGTGCCGGATCCTTGGCCTGCTGGGATCTTGAGCCGACGGACAGCTTTGGACAAGGACATCGAGCTGACGGTGCTTCGCCACGAGGTCCGCGTGCGCAAGCGGCAGCTCCATGGTCGCGTTCGTTACCGACCCGCTCGCTGTGCTCAGCCGAGTAGTTCCAGGGTGGCGCTGGGGTTGTTTTCTCGTCACGCCCGGGGCTCTGCCTAGCTGATATCGGGAGTTCTCGCGTCGCAAGTGGAAACGTTGGCGAGCCTGGCAAGGTCCTGGACGTCCTCCGCTCAACGAGGAGCTCGTCGATCTCATTATCCGCCTCGGCCGGGAGAACCGCCGCTGGATTTGTTCGTATTCACGGCGAGCTTCGCGGGCTAGTGGTCCGTCTGTGAAATGCCGTAGTCCGACCTCGGAACGTGCGGATGGCCTCGTTCAGGTAGTCCCCACCGAGTCAGAAGACTCCGTCGGCTGCATGTGAAACGTGAACATTCGATCAGCCTCAATGCGTGCATAGAGCGGCCCCGAGTCGAGGAACACCTCCCACTCGGCTCCGTAGCGGGGCACGTACGTATCCAGGAGAGTCCTGCGGAAGCCTGCATGCTCAGTGCTTCGTAAGTCGATGGGAAGAGCCCGACCGTGCACCGTCACCGCGAGGTGTTCACCGGGAAGATGAGTGGCACTGACGTATGGACGGAGCCGAATGTGGCGAAATCTCACTGAGTCCGGCGACGAGCCGAAGTAGAAGACTCCACGGTAGAAGATGCCGTCGACCGGCCCTACCAGTGGTCGACCATCTGCGGTCACCGTGGCCAGCGCCAATAGACACATTCCCGTCAGTCGAGAACAGACGTCCGGGGCGCGCAAACGTCGGTCGGGCGTAATGATGCTTTGCATGTGGATCCCTGCGGTGCTGGCGCTGCGGTCCAGGAGTTCCTGGAGGACAGCAAGGTCGTCGGACGTCTCGTGCATGGCACCATTATCCCGACCCGGCAGGGGGATGCTATTTCGCAGACAGACCACTAGGGTCCGCATCTCGGCGAGCTCGATCCGCTGGGTCCTTAGTAGCCACGGTCTCGGAACAGCTCCGCGCAGTGGACCGACCTGGAAGGAGTTCCTCGCCGTCCAAGCTCGCGAAACCGATCCGCTTCCTCGCTCACGACCGCGACAAGCGCTTCGGAGCGTGCTTCGACGAGGTCTTAAATGCCGAGGGGATCGAGATCGTCCGCACTCGACCGGCTGTTACCGGCGCACGTTCGTGGGGGCGTAGGGGCCAGAGCCGGCGGGGGTAATTGAGACTGGACTTGGCGATTGGCACTGATGCATCGGTGGTTGGGGTGCGGTGCAATGGTGTGGCTTGCGCGTGTTGGATGAATCTCGTTTGTGGCGCGGTAGAGGGTGCCGACTTCGGATCGCTGGTGCGTTAGCCCGGCAGCGAACCACTCGAACCTCCTCCTGACGGCCTCGTGGCGACGGTACATCCACAACCTCTGGCTTAGTTCCCGGGCTCTGCTCACGAGCCGTCGCGCAGATCGCCCAGACGCTCGCGCGTGAAGCGGATGTCGTCGAAGGTGACGACGCACCCGTCGCCGGTCGGCGACTGCGCCTCGAAGCCGATCGCGTCGGACCTGGACGTGCCGTCGATGGTGAAGAAGCGGATCATCCGCCAGGACTTCCCGTCGAGGGAGGCGTGGTAGGCGAAGGCGTGGTCGATCCGGGAGACTCGCAGGTATACGGTCCGGCCGTCGACGACGAAGGCGTTGGCGTCATCGGAGACGCCGCGGGTGACCACCGAGACGATCATCGGCTCGCCGTCGGGGGAGAACTCGAAGCAGAGCTTGCCCCAGTGGCGATCGTCGATCCACAAGAGCAGCACCCCTGCGTCATAGGTCGATACGAACTCCACGCTGACGCGGACGCTGAACTGGAAGTCACCGTCTGGGGGGACGCCGAGAAGGGTCGCCGCGTTGAGCATCGACTCGGCGTTGAGCTGGGTGTCTGCTCCCGGGTCGATGAAGATGTCGCTGTGAGGGGCCGCCGAGGCCGTCACCGTGGCGGGCGCCTCGGCGATCGTCCACGCCGACTCGGGGGACGGCGAGAGCGTGAAGGGCAGGCCTGGCACGTTCCAAGCGATGGTCATATCGTCTCCATCTGTCGTCGGATCATTGCGCTGTGTCGTCGTGCGGGGTCCGATGTGCCGTCCGGTTTGTCGTCGGAAATAAGGTGGTGGAGCGTGCGGCGGACGACGTCCTCGATGAACTCCTCCGGCAGGAAGTACCGCTGCAGGCCGATACCCCCTGGACCGCGTCGAGGACGTGCCCGCTGACGCCGTGGACGTGGCGGGCGGCGGCGTCCTTGGCGCGGCACATCCACTGCCGCACCAGCTCGGCGTAGCTCTCGTCGCGAATCGCCAGGACCTGACAGCTCGGCTCGCTGGTTATTGATCGCGGCCCCGGCACCTACCTCACCTCCTCCGGCGTCATTGTTAGCCTATGTGTGAGGCACGTCTGAGGCACGAGGGAGGTGAGCGGCAGGATCGACCTCGGGGCACGTCTAGGACATGCGCTAACGGCTTGCATCGGCGTCACAACAGGGGGCGTCCGGGCATCACACGTGATGCACAGGGTGCCAGGCCGGCGGCGGCGGTCGGCGCGGACGTTCGAGCCTTCCGGCACTTACGATCGCGCCGTGTTCGCGGAGCATAGTCACTCACGAGGACTTTCCGTCGCTCGACACCGGCCGTAGAGCCGGATTCTGGCGGTCGGCTTGTCGACCAGTCACCATTCCGCGCCAAGGGCCTCGGCGAGGTGAAGAAGCGTCTTCTCGTTCGGGAAGATCGAGCCACGCTCGATCCTGTCGATGTCGCCCTCGTCGATGCCGGTCTTCTCGGCAAGCTCGATCTGGGTGAGGCCGAGGAGCTCCCGTCGCTCCATCACCTGAACTGCGAACCTGTAGGTCTGTTCGAAGACCGCCCTGTCACTTCGCGTTTCGGCCGGCAGGCGCGCACGGCGCGTCGCCGAAGCCTCTTCATAGCTACGAGCCATATCGCCCCTTGGGATCATTATGGGTTTTCACCCATAGCACGCCAGATGCGATCGTGGCCGTGCGCCGGGCCGTCAACGACGATGGGAGCGACGCCGCCACGCGCGTCGTTCCGACCGAGCCCCTTCCACTCACAGGGCCGTGACCTGGATCTGTGAGTGTTCCTGTGAGTGTTCCTGTGAGTGTTGCTGTGAGCTGCCGGGCCGCGCAGAGCCGCACTACGGGATGGCCGAACCGAAGAAACCTTCCCGCGATCTCGTCTGTGAGCTCTGCTGTGAGTGTTCCTGTGAGAGGTGCTGTGAGTCGATCGGCGCACGATCGCGGAATGACTCGGTTCCGCTTCCGTTCATCGCGTGTCCACCGGTACGAGAACCCTGCTCCTCGAATCTGCGTCCTCGTCGCAGTCCGCGGTGGCCGGAAGACAACCGGCGGGGTCGCAACCAGCAATGAGGGACTGCTGTGCATGACCGAGGGGGGTTGACCCCTGCACAACGATCCCTTCGCTCCCGCTTGGCTGCTTACAGCCTCCACGCCAAGCGTGACCCCAAAGAGACGACCCAAGCGGCCCGTGCCGCGTTCCTGAACCGTTTCGAGCGTGAAGTAGACCCCGATGGCTCTCTGCCGTCTCCCGAGCGTGCCAGGCGCGCACAGGCAGCCCTGAGGGCGCACATGACTCGATTGGCCTTGGCGTCGTCGCGGGCGAGGTCGAGAACAACGTGACGCAACCGGTGCTGGGGGCCTTTCGCCAGTGCCGCGAGGACAGATACGGCCAATCGCGACGCACACACCGAAACACGCTCCGGGGCACAGTGGCCTCGTTCTAGAGGCGGTCGCCCGGGGCGATTCGTCGGTGAGCGTCTCGTGCTCGCTCGTCGGCGGCGCTCGCGCCGTACCTGTTCAGCATCTGGCGAGACCGCCAGCCGAACAGGCGCATGGCGTCACCTTCTCCCCCACCCTGGGCCATCCAGACATGAGCCGCGGTGTGCCGCAGTTGATGTGGATGGACCTTCTCGATGCCAGCTTGTAGGCACCGCCGCTCAAGCATCTGGGCGATGCCTGAGTCGGTGAGCCCGCCCTTCGGCCCCAACCACAGCGCGGGATTGTCGGCCTGCGAGTGCCGCAGCCGCAGGCGCAAGTACCGATCAATCGCTACGCCGGTCTTTGCTCCGAAAGGCACGGCTCGGGGCCTGCGACCCTCGCCGGTCACGTGAAGGACTTCCTCCTGTAGGTCGACATCCTCGCGCCTCAGCCCTGAGCATTCGGCCAGCCTGATCCCAGTGTCGATGAACACGCGCAGGATCGCGAGGTCCCGCTTGTCCTCGAGGGTCTTGCCGTTGCAGGTCCGGAGCAGCTTCTTGAGGTCGTCGTCCGATACGACCGGCACCGGGACCTCTGGCACGATCGGCGGCTTCATGCGCGCCATCGGGTCGGCCGTGATCTCCCCTTCCTCGAGGAGCCACTTGAACAACTGCTGTAGGCAGCGGTAGCGGACGCTGGCCGTCGTGGGCTTCCAGCGGGCGAGCTGATCGGCGATGAACGTCTCGACGGACTCGCGGGTCATCTTGTTAACCGCTGTCACGTCAAGCTCTTCGCGGGCGAAGACCTCGAACTGGCGTGCGCTGTCACCGTAGGCCCTGATCGTCTTGGGTGACTTGTTGCCAGCGCGAAGGCTGCGCTCCCAGCTTGGAATCAGCGTCTCCAGGGTGCCGAACTCGGTGGCCTCGGCGAGCTTGGCGGGCATCGAAACCTCCTCGGCGGGCGCGCCTTGCACCTTTTGCTAGAAGAAAGATTAGACGGTCTCGATACGCTGTGCAATAGCGCGTACCCTACAATTAGAACTCCTCGCCCTGGTGGCGCCCCCGGGAGGACTCGAACCTCCGACCGTCTGCTTAGAAGGCAGCTGCTCTATTCCGCTGAGCTACGGGGGCCTCGGCTGACATGGGAATCTCCCTCCGCAAGCGTAGGGGATGCTGGCACCTACTCTGGGAGAGTTGGCCCAACGAACTGAACGTCGTGAGCTGACCTTCAGGTTCGGAGACGAGAGGAGCCTTGCCGATGGCGGTCCGCATCGAGATCGGGATCGACAGTGTCATGCCCGAGACGCTCGCTCCCTTCTGGGCTGCGGCATTGGGATACACGGTCGGAGACATGGACCGAGCCGGAACCTACCTCGATCTCGTGCCACCGGATCCGGTCTTGCCCGTCGTGTACCTGCAGCGAGTCCCAGAGCCGAAGAGAGTCAAAAACCGCGTGCACCTCGATATTCTGACAACCGAAGCGGAGGAGACCATCGGGCGGCTCACCGCGCTTGGGGCAAGGACCATCGGGACCGCGATGTCTGGAAGCGAAGGGGGCTGGTGGCAGGTCATGGCGGACCCGGAAGGAAACGAGTTCTGCGTCTGCCGCACCGAGTAGCCGGGCCACCGGCAGACCGGTTCGGGTTGTCACGTCGACTGTGCCATGCTTTAGGTGAATCTGGGGCTAATGCCCCAAGGTCGTGGTGGCCGTAGCTCAGTTGGTTAGAGCGCCAGGTTGTGGCCCTGGAGGTCGGGGGTTCAAGTCCCCTCGGTCACCCTCTTTCTTTCAGTACGGCTGCGAGACCGGCTAGGCTGACCCGGCGGATGCGCCTCTAGCTCAATTTGGCAGAGCAACGGACTCTTAATCCGCAGGTTCCGGGTTCGAGTCCCGGGGGGCGCACCACAAAGGCCCAGGTCAGAGGCTCGCTCCACGCTCCCAATCTCTTGCGTTGCTCCCCCCGTGGCAACGGCGTGGCAACGAGACCTCAGCCGAGGAGGCGCGCGCTCAGCCGGGCGCCGGCCTCTTTTGCCATGCCGGGCATGACGTGCGCGTACGTCGAGAGCGTGACCGAGACGTTGGCGTGCCCGAGCATCTCGGAAACGACCTTTACCGGCTCGCCAGCGGCCAGCAGGAGGCTCGCTGCCGTGTGGCGCGTGTCGTGCAGGCGGATGCGCGGCAGGCCGGCCCTCTCGACGGCGACCTCGAACCATCCCGAGATGCTGTCCGGGTGATACGGGCGCCCGAGCTCGTCGGCGACCAGGAAGCCGCCGTCCTCGTACGAGGTACCTGCGGCGAGCTTCTCGGCTGCCTGGCGCGCCTTGTGCGTACGCAGGAGCGAGATGAGATCCGCGTCGAGATCGATTGGGCGCTCCCCTGCCTTGGTCTTCGGCCGGGAGGCCACGGGCTGGCCCTCTACCGTGATCCGGGTCGACTCGACGCGCAGTGTTCCCGCCTCGAGGTCGATCGCCGACCAGCGCAGCCCGCACAATTCACCCCGGCGCAGTCCCCTCGCGAGTAGAAGGGCCCAGGCGAACGCGAGCCGGTCGTGGCTCGTCGCGTCCAGGAAGGCCCGCGCCTGCTCGACGGTCCAGAACTTCATCGCGGGTGTCTCCGAACGGGGGCGTTCTACTTCCGCGATCGGGTTGCGGCCGAGAAGCTGGGTCTTAACCGCCCACTTGCAGGCGGACTTGAGGATCCCGGTCGTCAACTGCACAGAGCGCGCCGAGAGGGGCTTACCCTTCGCGCCTGGCTCTGTCCGGAGCGCGGCCATGAACTCGACAACCGCCGCAGGAGTCAAGGCAGCGACCTTCATCGCGCCAAGGCGCGGGAGGATCCAATGATCGATGACGCCCTCGTACTGCGAGAGGGTGGCGGGTCGCAGCTCCCGGGACCGCTGCGTGGGCAGCCAGTGATCGAGGAGCAGTTGCCGGACCGTGATCGCGGTGTCTGGCACGAACGTGCCGTTGTCGACCCGGGTGAGCACGGAGTTGAGGAACTTTTGTGCCTCACCCTTCTTTGCAAAGTGCTTCGAGTACTGGCGCCTGTGGCCGTCGCCGGGGTCGACGCTGGACCAGCACGCCGTGTAGCCGGCCCCCGGCTTGCGCTCGCGGATGTGACCCTTCATGACCTCTCCCCTTTCTCGTGGAACCTTGGTCCTGCTTCGAAACCCGATCGACCCGGTGAGCCTGGTGCAAGGAACCCTTGCTTCCGCGCTCTGGCAACCCAGGTTCGTGCCGTCTCGTAGGCGACGCCTTCCTGATCGGCGAGCGTGTGGATCACCCCATCGCCTGGACTCTCAGCCTGAATCGCCAAGCAGAGCTCAGCGATACGGCGATAGAAGCTGTCCCCGTAGGGACGGCGGCCGGCCCTGTACTCAAGGCCGCCGATCTCTCGCGCTTGGCGCACGGCCCTTCGGTTGAGTTCCCAGGGCTCCGGCTTCGAGCCGTCGTCCCGCTGGTTCGCGAGGGTCTTTTCCCACCCTGCGACCTCGGCGAGCACGTTCGCGAGAAGCTCACCGAAAGGAATCGACCGGAGAAGCTCGGCCGTCACGCCGCCCCGCGGCGTCTCGGCGCTCGTCACGTCGTCGTCGCCCCCGGGACCAGCGCCAGGCGCTCCCCCTCGCGAGCCGGCGATGGCCTCGAGGGCGGCTTTCCAGGCAAGGCGAACCGGCTGCACGCTGAACGACCGCACGATGAGACGGCCGTCTTGCCGGGCGAGCTCCCCGGTCACGCGCCAGCCGGTCTCATGCTGAGCCCAGAAGACGCCAACCACCTCCGGGGTAGCGTCGTCGGGGGCAGGCCATACTGCACTGAGCTGCCACCCCTTCGAGGGCCCGGGTGGTCTCACACCTTGAATCAGTCGGCGTCGCTGCACGACACCAGCATACACAAACTGGTGACAAGATGCTAGACACAGCCTCCCGGACACAGACTATTCCGCTTAGAAGTTCACCATTTCGGCTGGTCGAACGAGCAGATTTCTGGTCACACCATGCCGTACAATCTGGCTCATGATTGGTGCTGCGACAGAGAAACTAACGAATCGAATCGCCGCACGTCGGTCTCTTCCGCCGCCCGAGATTAGGCGAGCCATCAGGAGATCGGCGGGTGCGAGCCTGCAAGATGTCGCCGACGCCTTCGAGCCACCGGTCAGCCGACATTCGGTCATGGCCTGGGAGCGGGGCACGCGGAACCCAGGTGCGGGGCGCGTCGAACAGTACTTGGCGATTCTCCGGGCACTGCAGGCGTTGTGAGATGGCCGCGACCTTCACCGCCTCGGAAGTCGCCCAGCTCGCTGGCGTGAGCACCTACACGATTTACTCGGCGGTGAAGCGCGAGGAGCCGCCGATCGGGACCCTGGCCATCAAAATCGGCAATCGCCTCGTCTGGCCCCGTCGTGCCATCGAGCGCCTATTCCAGATCGACGCCGAAGGGGACCCGGCATGACCGGCGGTGCGGGTCCTCGAGCCAAGGGTGCCAGCGACCTTGATCGACTCCGAGGCCAGCGCGATGCACTCCACACGCTCGAGCGGCTTCGTGATCTGCTCGCTCTGTACGATCGAGGCGAGATCGGACTCGACGAGCTCGGGTACGGGATCGGCTTGCTCGGTGCCCGGCTGGGCGCGGCGGCTTGTCGCGGCGAGCTGGCGTCATGAGCGCCCTCATCGGACTCGACGCCGCGACTCTTCGCGCCTTGGCCGACGCTGTCGAACGTCGCGGTCGCAAGGTGCTCGACCCAAAGGCGACGGCTGAGGAACTCGCCGAGTTCGTCGAGCGTGGCACCGGCCCGACGATCGGCTGGTGGCTCGAACGGCTTGAACCGTTGCCGATGCTGGAGACCGGGCCCGAACGATGGCTCCGCGAGGACCCCGAGCGGCGGCTAATGGACATCTTCACGACGGTCGGACGCCTGGGGACACCGGATCCGGACGCCGCGCAGCGCCTGCTCGCTCGTGGGCTGGCCGACTACGCGGTGAGCATCGGGATCGACCGCAAGCTCGCCGAGCTCGTCGTCGATGTCTGCGTCGGAGTGATCGACGAGTCGGCGGTGCTCAGGTGCGCGTCATGAGCGATCTCGAGCGGAGAGAGCGCCTCGAGGCCGAGGCCCGGGCGCGTTTGAACCCCGAAATAGCGAGCGCCGTCGATAATGCTCTGGCCGCACGCGACGCGCACCTCTCACAGAATGGCTCCGAGGCCGGTTCGCGCCGCGAGCTCCTAAGCATCCGCTGGGCATCCGATGCCGTCATGACGCCTCCGCCAGAACCGGAGGTGCTCGTCGCCGGGATGATGCGGCGTGGCGAGCTGGCAGTGGTGGGCGCTCCGCGAAGCTTCGGCAAGTCCTCGTTCGCCGGCAACCTCGCCGTGTTGGGCGGTCGGGGCGAGGGCTTCCTTTGCGGTGCCCTCCAGATCGCCCGACCGTTCTCCACGCTCATCTGCCAGGGCGAGATCGACGAGTGGGAGTCCTCGCGGCGCTGGCGCCTTCTCACAGGTGAGGGCAGACCACCCCAGGGCGCCGCCGAGTCCTTCGACCGCTGGCGCATCCGGACGGTCCGCAAGCGCACCTCCAACAGCGGGGGCGAAGGTGGGGACCGCTGGTCAGAGAGTGACGAGTGGATAGAGGCGACACTGGACGGCCGCCTCGAGCTCACCCTCGCCGAGTACGGCTTCGACGCGCTGGTGATCGACCCTTGGGCTGTCTTCTACTCCGGTGCCGAGAACTCGAACGACGAGGTGGAGGCGGCTCTAGACAAGCTGCGCGACCTCGCCATGCGCCGAGCCGTGGCGATCCTGATCCTGCACCACCTCGGCAAGTCGAACGAGGCCCGCGACCCCGAAGACCTCTGGAGGGGCGCGAGCAGGCTCGCCGACTGGGCCAGCACAAGGGTCACGATGCTGCCGCACTACACAGAGAAGCAGGCCGAGGCCCAGGGCATGACGCGCCAGCAGGCGCGCCGCTACGTCGACGTGAAGTTCCTCCGTCGCAGCACCCAGACCGACGACTTCTCGATGGTCTTCGACCCCGAGACGGGATGGTGGTCGCGGTGGGCAGCGCCGGCCGAGGCCGCCGAGGCCCGTCGCATTCATCTCGATGTGCCCGACGTCGTGGACGCCCTCAGGGCGAGCGGAGGATCGTGGCGCTCGAAGAAGCAGGCAGCCGAGGAGCTGGGCATAGCCCAGGAGACAGCCGGCAAGCTCCTCGGTACCGCGGTGCGGACTGGAGCGATCGAGACCACTGCCGGCGCGCGGGGGGCGACCATCTACTGCCTGCCCGGCGCGCACCTCGGAGACGAGCCATGAGCTCCAAGCGCCGACGCAAGCGGGGCCGAGGTGGGGTGCTCTACGTCGGGCCCGACATCCCCGACAACGCGACCGTGGAGATGAAGAACGCGCTCGCCCTCCGGAGCGAAGCCAACCTCCCCGGCCGCTGTCCGTCGTGCGGCGCCGCCTTCAGGATGGTCGAGGACACCGCGACGCCGGGCGTCCGCCACCTCTACATGGAGCACGAAGACGGCTGTCCGGTGCTCCTCACGGTGAAGCCGAAATGACCTCTCACGACCTCTCAGTCGACCTCTCAGTGCCACCTCTCACGACCCCCCCTGAGAGGTCAGTTCTAAGCGGTGACCAGGGATATTCGACCTCTCACCATGTCGTCCTCTCAAGACTCCCCTTGCGAAGCCCTGACCTGGACTTTTACGACCTCTCACCTCTCACCCCTAAAGGGGGGACCCCGACCCTGAGAGGTCGGGTCCTCCCCGGGGTCTTTGGGGGGCTGTCGTGAGCCGGCCCGCGCAGCGTTTGACGGTTGTGAAATGCGACCGCTGCGGCACGACGACGTTGAACTGGTCCCGCTTGTGCAACGCCTGTACGGCCCTGCTCGCCGCGAACGACTCGCTTCCGCCTCAATGTCCACCATTCGATGCGCGACCTGCGGACACTCAATCCGTTGCCGGTGACAAACGACCAGGTCACAGCGTGTCGCTCGCACCTTGGCAGCGGCGTGGCAACCGAAGAACGGGGCAACCATGACAGAGAACGCGCCCGGCACCGCCGTGGCGGTAGCCAGCAAGGGACCTGCTAGAGGCTACTCGTGGCCGCCGTTCGAGCCTGGGAACATTGCCCATCTCAAGCATGGGGCGTTTTCGAGTCGGGCAGTCGGCGAGAGGGCCGGCCTCGTCCTTCAGGAGCTAGCCGCCCAGCGCCCAGACCTCGTAGCCGATGAGAACGCCTTGTCGCTTGCGTTGCTCGCACGAGCGACGGCTCGTGAGGAGCTTGCCCACGAAGGACTCGAGGCCGCCTCCGCCGCCGGCAGGGACGTCAGTCCCCGCTTGCTGGAGGCAGCCACGGCGGCCGCCCGAGTGGCCCGTGAGCTCGCCGACAGTCTCGGAATCGGCCCCCTGGCGGCAGCCCAGCTCCGTCAGACTCGCAGCTCTGCGGCGCTCAACGTGGCGTCGCTTGCGCAGCAGGCCCCGCTGGTACTTGCGGCCATTCAACGTGCTCTGAGCGTCTGTGGCCTGGCAGAGCGGGCGCAGGACGTGGTTGCCGCACTCGACGCCGCACTCATGGAGGTGACGGAAGATGACTGAACCCACCGGAGACAGAGCCCTCGCCCGGGCGCTGCACTTCACGATCACACCGGGCGACATCGACGTGTTCGGCAAGCTGCGTTGGAAGCCGACTGCCAGGCAAGCCGAGTTTCACGCGGCCACCGAAGACGAAGTGCTCTTTGGCGGTAGTCGCGGCGGGGGCAAGACTGCCTGCGCTGTCCTCGAGGCCATCCGCCTCTGTGCGCAATACCCCGGCCTCCGCGCCCTCATCATCCGCCGATCCTTCCCAGAGCTCAAGAACACCGTCATCGCCGAGCTTGCCAAGCATGGATTCGCCCGCAAGCTCGGAGCGAGGTGGAACGGCACCGACCTCGAGTTGAAGTTCCCGAACGGCTCCCTGTTGAAGTGTGGGTACGTCCTCTCCCTCCCCGACACGGCGCAGTACCAAGGCACCGAGTGGCAGGTCATCATCATCGACGAGCTAGGCCTGCTCGTGCCGGAAGCCTTGCCGATCTTGAGAGAGACCCTGCGCAGCTCGAACCCCGCCGTTCCCGTGATCGGCATACGCGCCACGGCGAACCCGGGCGGCCCGTCTCACACCTACGTGAAGACTCACTTCGTCGACGCAACCGACGACGGTCGCAAGGTCGTGACCGACGAACAAGGACTGACGACACGCTTCATCCGGGCGAGCGTCTACGAGAATCCCCACATAGACCGCAAGTACCTGAAGATCCTCGAGGGCATCGAGGACCCAGCCCGCAGAAAGGCCATGCTCGACGGTGACTTCAGTGCCTTCGCAGGCCAGGTCTTCCAGGAATGGTCAGCCGACCGGCACATCATCGGACCCCGCCGAGATGTCCATATTCCAGCCGAGTACAGGCGCTTCGCAGGCATTGACTACGGATTCTCGGCGCCCTGGGCTGTCCTGTGGGCGGCTGTCGACCAGGACGGCCGCATGTGGGCCTACCGCGAACTTTACGAGCGCAACCTCTCGCCCTCCGAGCAGGCACGCCGCATCATCGACGCCGAGCGCAAAGCGAAAGAGCAGTACGTCCTGCATTTCATTGACCCATCGACCCAGGCGAAGATTCACGCCACGGCACCCTCGGTGCTCGAGATGTACCACGCCGAAGGGCTGCCGGCCCTCCCCGCCGATAACGAGCGCTTGGCCGGCTGGCAGACGTTGCACTCCTACCTCGCAGAGGGACCCATTTGCCAGTTCCACGCCGCTTTGCGGGAGCGCGACGAATGGCGCGGCGACACGTGTCCCCGCTTCCACGTAGTAGAAGGCACTTGCCCTAATCTCGTCAGAACCCTGCCAACACTTCCGTATGACCCGGTACGCGTCGAGGACGTCGACACCAAGGCCGAAGACCACATCGCGGACGCGGCCCGCTATCTGTGCGCCGGCGTGGGCGGAGGCCTGCGGCCGGGCATGCACGTCCCGTGGACGACGGCGGAAGAGGGACCGCGCCGCCTCAGCACCGTGGAGCTCGGAGGCCCGGAACCGTCCCAGGACCGCGGCGGCTACGCCATGCCGAACTGGGGCCAGGGCCTCGAAGGGACCGGCGTGGACTTCGGCCGCACCGACGGCTCCCAGCCGGGGGCGACGCAGAAAAGCCCGTTCGCGCCGTGAAAATCCCCGGCGGCATTCTCCTCAGCCCAGCGACCTGTGCCGCCATCGGGCCGGCTCTGCTGGACAGCCTCGCCGCTTGGCATGTGAACGGACTCACGGCGCCCAAAGATGTTCGCCAAGAGATTGAGGAAGTCGCCGAGTTGGGCAGAAAGTTTCAGGCCGCCACGCTGCAGAAACGTGGCGACGGTGTTCGCCCGGACGCTCGCTGCGTTGACTCTCAGCGTTCGCCTGTAGCTCACTTACCTTTAGTGACCTGCTCGAGCACAGAAGCCGCCAAAAGACTGGGCATCGGGATTCGCGCCGTCCAGCGCCGGGCCCAGCGGGGCAGTCTCCACGCGACCCGTGGCCCGGGGGGCGAGCTGTGCTTCAGCAAGGCTGAGGTTGACCGCCTCGCACGAAAGGAAACCGCATGACACGCACCGTCGAAGAGGTCGAAGCCGACTTCGCCGCGGCCGACGCCGCCTGGTCGGCTGCCAGGGAGGCCGCGCGTCTCGCGCGCCTGGCGGCCGAGGACCTGCGCCGCCGGGCCATCGCCGACGACAGCACGGTCAGCGCCGCCGCTTTGGCGGAGGCCGAGCACGAGTCCGAGTTCGCTCAGCTCAAAATTGAGGCCAGGAGGACGGCGACGGAGGCACTGGAGTCCGAGCTCCGCACGGCGAAAGCCGAGCAGTTTGCGGACGATTTCGAAGCTGCGATCGAGCCGCTACGGGCGGACTTCGACCAGTCCCTCGTCGACCTCGAGTCAGCCCTCGGCCGGGTCGTCGACACCTGGCGCGCGCACGCGGGTCTCATGGAGCGCACCTACGAGACAGCGGCCCGTATAGCCCGCGATGCGAGCCCGCGGATCCGCTTCCCCCAGTACGGCACCCCCTCGGTCGGCAAGTTCGAGCTTCGCGCCAGGCCGGTTTACGAGCCTGTCGAGCGCCTCGTGACCAAGAGCCTCGGCACGCTCAACACTCGCCGGTAAGAAAGGATCCCACCATGAATGAGAAGTTTCTCGAGGACGTCGCCGCCGTGCTCAACGTCGTGATGCCGCGAGCCGAGGCCCGGGCCAAGGCCGCAGGCCGGATCCTCGCCGCGACAGAGCGGAGCGAGATCGCACGTCTTGTGCGCGAGTCCCTTAGCGGGAACGCCCAGGCTCTCGAGGCGTTGAAGGTGTGGACCGGCGCGCCGGTCGCCCCGGCCAAGCCTGCAGCCCCTGCGATCACCGAGACCAGCGATCTCGGACGCCTGCTGCTCGAAACGGCTGGCCGGCGCAGCCCGTTTTTCGCCGAAACTGGCCCACGCACGGCCAAGGAAATAACCGAGTCCGCGGGCACCTTCAGCCCTGAGGTCTCGAAGCTGTCGGATCAACTCCCCGCCTTCAAACGCAACGACATCTTCAATCAGGCGATGGTCGACTTCGCCCGGACGGTGCCGTTCGGCTCCCGCCGTCTCGACGATTGACCCATGGGGCGTCAAAACGGCGCGCTGTCTTCGGTCAGCGGCCCCCGTCAAGGCCAACCGGTCCCGTCAGGGACCTACGCGCCCCTTTCAGCGCTTAAGGCCGGCCTGCGCCCCTTTCATGCGACCGTGCCGCGGAGCTCTGCTGGTGGGTTTCGCGGCACCGGTCGCCTAATCGGGAAGTGAGATGTCCGACCTGATCGAACCGGTAGGCGCCAGACTCACCCTCCTGAACTACGTGGCGGCCCTTACTTCGCGCCAGCCGACCTCGATTTCGTCCTCTCGGGCACGGGCATGGTCGTGCAGAGTGGCGAGTGAGCTCACCGTCGAGCAGCGCGTCGGCCATCTCGAGGGCGCCTTTTTGCGACCTGGCCGACTTCGTCACCGAAGGCGCTCCCGGCCTTTCTGGCGATGCGACGTGAACGCGCAGCTTGCGAGTAACATGACGTCAGAAGTGGGCTAGGCCTTTGCCTGGTCGGCGGACGGGGTTGCCTTTTTAGGCAGCCCCGTCAGCTTTTCCAGAGGTCTCGGTAGCGTTCGCGCCAAGGCACGATCTTGAGACCAAGGATGGAATTCTTGGTCTCCTGTCCGGCGCAGAGCTTGTCTCGAAAGACGGCCCACCGAACCGGGTCCTGGTCCGGCGCGGCGACCTTCTCGCCCACGGGACGCGCCAACAAGTCAGAGAGCTGCAGACCTGTGGAATTGTCGGTCTTAGATTGGAACTGGATCCCGGGCCGCAGCTGCTGGCGAAACCAAGCTGCACTGATATAGGACGTTCCCTCGAGATGCAGCCGCGAGAACTCGTGCTGTAGTAGCGCGTTCTCCTTTGGTCCGCGTGACTCTGCCACCAGCAGCGCCTTGGCCCCGCCGAAGTGGTCGTCCAGCGCAAGGACGGCACGCTCCATTAGGAAGTCGAGCGCCATCATGTACGCGTGCGCGGGCAAGCTCGCGTCGAGCGGTCCCGTGCCAAAGTCCGCGACGTAATCAGCACGGTGGACCACAATGGCCAGGGCAACAAAGTCCAGTTCGCTGAGGATCTCGGGTAGTTTCTCCGCTGCTGCCTGGCCAGCAACGCCACGAAATGGGGGGTAGCCATTGCGAACGTCGGGTTCGTGCACCACCGCGTCCGAGCCGAGCTCGTCATGCTTCCACCGCTTCCATTTCGCGTCCACGACCGCGAAGTCGACGTCCCGAATGATGGTGGCAGCGAGTACAAAAACGGGGAACGGATCGCTGGCTCCTAGGGCGTGCTGCCCGCACTCGTCGAGGAAGATCGTGCATGTGTCTGCCGACAGGGATTTTCGAGGTCGGCGTCGCGAGGCGACGCGTCCCGCGCATCGCTTATGCAGCTCGAGGCACTCGGTGCGAACGGATTCGATAAGCGCGGAGAGGGCGGCTTCGTGAGGTCGGTTGCTGTCAGCCCGCAGGCGAGCCGCTTGCTCGAGGTAGTTGACGCAGATCTCCAGCCTGTCGAGCTCCTGCCGGGAGATGCGCGCGTCCCTACTCTCCTCAAGTTCCTCTGGCGTGGGTTCGCGGTAACCCGGCATAGACCTTTAAGGCTAACCCTGGTCGGGAGGGACTCTGAACGCCGGAATTCACCGATGGGCGGCGCCGATGGTTGCCGACGCGGTGCTGGCAGCATCCGGTCGGACGTCTGGGCACTTGTCATGTGACTAGTGTGCGCTAGTCATGTGACAACAGCATCGACTACGGTGCTCACGGTGGCCGATCCGTTCTTTGTCGGCGCGGCTGAGATCGCGCAACTCCTCCGAGTGAGTCGCCAGCGCGTTGACCAGTTGACCCGCCGCCAGGACTTCCCGCCACCCGTCGCCGAGCTCGTGTCCGGTCGCGTATGGGTGCGCGTAGTTGTCGAGCGGTGGGCGATGCTTACCGGGCGAATCGAAAGGACAGACGTGATGTCGAAGTGGGACTACAAAGTCATTCGTTGGGACGCGCTGACGGTTGGGGGGTCGAACCCCTGGCACTCACTCGAGAAGAACCTGAAAGAGCACGGAGCGGAGGGTTGGCGACTGGATCGCCAGGTCACTTTGGAGATTCCCACGCAGCAAGGTGCCTCGGTGCTCGGTGCCTCGCAGGCCATCGATTACGCCGTCCTTGTTAAGGAGATATCGGACGATGCCGCGATGCCGTAACCAGCACCCTCTACCGAGCCGAACGAGTCAGCAACAACGCCAGGGCCGCCTCACGTGGCCCGGGCGCGTGCGCGAAGCGCGTCGTACGCCGAAAACCTACGGGAAGAGCATAGGCGCCACGGGGCGCTTTTTTTGGGGCTCTCGGGCTCCAGTAGGGAATCGCCCCCGCGTCGCTACTATCGGCAACGTCCCCTGAGGACACTCCGCTAGTGAACATGCCTATAATGTCCATAACAGTCTTGTCGGACGTAAGGGCCGACGTGTCCAGAGGGCGCCCTAACGGGCGCCTTCTGTGTTTCTCACAAGACTGATGAAAGCAGCACGGCGTTCGATCCGCTAGCTCCGTAGGGCCAGATAATGACTCGACCGCCGACGCCGAGTCGGCCACTATGTTCGAAAACGTCCCAGGACTCGCCGCCGCTCGTTACCTTCGCGAAGGGGTGCTGGAGGCTTTGGACCACTGCCTCACGAGCATCTAGCAGTGTCGGCGGGGCCGGGGACGTGGGATCAGGTCCGACAACCTTCCAGACCGTGCCCGTCTGGGTCGGGACTTCCGCGATTACGAGTTGCGAGCCCACCTGCCACCATCCGGGCGCTTCGATCTGAGCTGCCAAGGGTGGGCCGCCAGCCGAAACCGGCACCTGATAGGGGGTTACTCGCACCTGGGGATTCGCATGCCCGCGGAGCGTGGCTCTCCCCTTCACTGCAAGAGGGTTTCCTACCATCGGGGAGAGCTCGACGCGCGGTACGCCGTACTCACCGTTTCGACCCCAAACGAGGGAACCCGCGTACAGATTGGTCGGCGCGATGAGCGGCAGCCCTTTCCACTCGAGCGTCAACCCCGCCGGCGAGGTAACGCGGCCAGCACTCGACTGCGTGAAGCGAATGGGCAAGCCCAAGGCCAAGGTCGCGAGTTCGCTTCGTTGCTTTGCCACGTTCGCGGGATCCAGTCCAGCCATTCGGCAGACTGTCGAAGCGTCGAGGTGGAGCCACGCGGGCTCATGCGTCGCGGTGCCACGCCACCGCCGGCTTAGCGCCGCGGTTCCGGCCACGATCACGGAGACGTTCTGAGTCTGGGCGATGCTCACAGCGCGGGTGGCTGCCGGGGACAGATCATCATCATCGGATACGAGGATGACAGCTCGAGGCGCCGCTGAAAGAGCCGCGCGAGTCGCTTCGAGGAGCTCAACGGCACATATCGTGTCGACGCGCTTTTCAGTCGCGGCGCCGCCGTCCCGCCCTATCGGCCACCGCCCCTGACTGACGTGAACGCGAAGCGGCGCGTGCGCCCCCGTCGAAAGCAAGTTCAGGTACTCGATGTTCGATGCTGCCCCGTATAGATACATGCTGATGTTGCCTAGGCGCTCAGACAGCCGTTGCAATTCTTGTTCAAGTTCCGCAACGCGCAGCGCCGAGACCACGAGTTCTGATGAGACCGGCGCTACGGGGAGAGCGAGCAAGCTGTTGCGCGCCTCCTGGAGGTGGTGCCTCGCATCTTCCAGGCGGGCGCTTGCCAGGCCCGCGTCCTTGTGAAGCGAGCTGAACGCCAGTAGGCCCGAGTGCACCTGACCTACGCCATGAAGTTCCTGTATGGCCCGCGTGCAGGCTTGTGACGCAGAGACGAGGCATCCATCTATGCCGCTCGGCACTTTCGAGGCAAGAAAACTCAGACGAGTCAGAACGAGGTTGAGCCGTTCCCGGACGCTGCACAGACGGTTCGCGGCCTCTTGGGCGTCGTCCTGAGCAGGCTTTGCGACGGCTACATGGACTTCGTCTACCTCGAAGCCGAGGTACCGAAATGCCTTTACGATTCCCGATGGATCGGCCTTCGCCCTTGGTCCGAGAGCTCGCGCTGAGAACCCGTAAAAGTTCTGTGTGTCGATGACGACGGACGCGGGAATCACTGATGTTCCAGCGTCGTGGGCAACGGACAGGGATCGCTTTCAAGCACGACACGCAGGTTACTCACCCCCTCCGTGTCGCTTCAGCACCGCCTCCTGCCGGACAACGACGGGGCGCATTTTGAGGGCGCTCGGGCTCAAGCAGAAAGCAGCCCGCCGCCCCGGGTAGCCGTGAGCGACGGGCCGTCCTTGTATGGTTGTTTCGGCACCGGACGGGCTGGTCCGGAGGCTCTTCAGGGCCGTATCCCGCCGGGACCGTAGGCGCTACCTCTAGCGCTTTTCCTGCTTGGCGCACTCGGCACACTTCTTAACTCGGCCACCCTTGCCGTTGACGAGATGCTCTGCCTTGATCTTCTTGCCCTCAAAGCAGATCCAGCCGCCGTCGTGATACTCGTCACGGCCGGGCTCAATCGAGTGGTAGTTGGTGGTCTCCTGTATCCATGGGATGGCCATTCTTGTGCTGACCTCCTTGATTCCGTTCCCCCCGCTGCGCATCATCTCACCATCACAAGAAGGCGGCACCTGGTACCCTTCCCGCCGATTTGCGGGGCTCCTAGATGATCTGTGACCAGGGCTTTTACGGGTCCACCGCTAGGAACCGCAGACTCGGTAGCTTGGCCCCGATGGTCATCCTCGAGCACTCCGCTAGCTTGCCGTGGGCAGCTGAACGTCCCGACGTCGACGAGTTCTACGGGGAGCACCGGCCGGCGTGGATGGCACGAGCTCTCTGCCGTGGCCAGGCGACGAACATATGGTTCCCCGGCCAGGGCGGCGACCTCGAGACGCCCAAGGCCGCGTGCGAACAGTGCCCGGTACTCGTGGAGTGCCTTGCTTACGCCCTCGAGCGCCCGGAGCTCTGCGGCGTGTGGGGCGGGACGGGCGAGCGACAGCGGGTGCGGATGAGGCGGGCGCGTAACGATGACGGATGCGCGAGGCTCGCGACATGAGCGACGAGAGATGGGAAGCAGACGACCCCGACCTCGTGCGTGCTAGAGAGATCGTGTTGTCGATTCTCAAACTGGACACCAGCTCACACGACGACGAGCAGAGCGCGCTACGAACGATCACGCTGAGCGATGATTTCCTGCGTGAGCTGAAGTCGGCGTCGGAACGCCTCAAACTTATGTCGGCGTGGTCAGCGGTCATTCTCCTCGAGGTCGCGGTCTATTGGATTGCTCGGCTGACCGACACGGGCACCACTGAGATCGTTGACGCGCTTTCTAAGACCTTCGATAAGCCCAGCGACGCCGCCGGCTGATGCGCCCCACCGCCACGCGATTCGGACTGCGAGCGCTCAAAGCATGTCGCCCCTTCATGGCAACGGGGATGGCAACGCAACTCTGCCCGACCACCCTAGACAGGCTCGCCAGACTCCACGACGGCGCGTCCGACACCCCTCCTGACCTGGGCAAACTCGATTGGTCTCGTCAGACTCTACGGCGCGATATGGACTCTTAATCCGCAGGTTCCGGGTTCGAGTCCCGGGGGGCGCACAAGGCGCACAAGGTCACGTGGGGGAACGGGGGACGGGGCCACGAAATGGTTGTCTGTGTCCACAATGCCTGGTGGCGGGGGGTGGCGGGCTGCGGCCCGACCAGTTCAGCCGGGTCCGGGGCGTCGGCGAGGTTGCGCCGATGAGCCCGATCCTGCGCCTCGGGGGCTTCGGCCTCGCGCTCATGCTCGTCTCTGTCGTATCTCAAGTCACCGATGCCGGGGTTGGCGCCTCCCAGCAACCTGCCGCGTCGGGCGTGGCGCGGACGAGTTCCGGAACCAGAGGCCAGACGGTGTACGACCCGCTGCTGAACGTCACCTGGCTAGCTGATTCCAACCTCGCAAGCAAAGAGACGTTCAACGTACGTGGCATTAACCGCGACGGCTCGATGGACTACCAGACGGCTGTCACCTGGGTCAAGGCTATGGACGCTTATGACCACGGCAGGGGCTACCTGGGTCACGACAACTGGATGCTCCCGGCGACGACGCCGAACGACCCCAGCTGCTCGAGCTACAAGAAAGAGGGTGGCGGATCGTTCGGATACGGCTGTCTGAACAGCGGAATGGGTTCGCTGTATTACAAGACGCTGCGTCTTCACGAGCCCGATACCGCTGTTCCGATCTCCAAAGGAAAGCCCAGCCCCTTCAACGACTTCCAACCCTATCTGTACTGGACCGGGGGCACTGCGGCGAAGAGAAACACTGGCTTTGTCACCTTCTCGTTCAACACGGGGTGGCAGGGCTCCAACGTCTACCAGCACAACATCTATGTGTTGCCGATGATCGAGGGCAACCCATTCCATACGCCAGTCGGCAACGGCAAGAAGCTTCGCACCGGCACGAACAGAGAGACTGTCTACGATCCGCTGGCAGATGTCACATGGCTCGCCGACGCCGATCTAGCGAAGACCGAGAAGTTCGGCGTTGCGGACATCGATCGCGACGGCTCGATGGAGCACCAGACGGCGCTCGCGTGGATTGCGGCCATGAACAAGGCCGACTGGCTAGGCAGTCGGCAATGGCAACTGCCGCCGCCCGGGTCGAGGTGCAGCGGTTTCGACTGCGAGGCCGGCCCCTTGGGTGAGCTGTACTACGACGGACTTGGCCTAAGCCAGGGCGACCCCGTTGTCGCCACGCCCGACACGACCTTGCGCGGCTTCTACGACGTCCAGCCGTATCTCTACTGGTCCTGCGCCGCTAAGCGCGTCCAGGGTCCTTGTCAGGGCGCCCCCGCGCCGGGCTTCGCTTGGAGCTTCTCGTTCGGCAACGGCTTCCAGGGAACGGACCTCGACCAGAACAACCTCTATGTCATGGTCTATTACCCCGCGCCGCCCATTGCACTGCCAGTTGCGAGTGTCCATCAGCGGCCCTGCGTCTCTCTTCGGCGAGCGACTGAGCGGAACCTTGTGGTCCGCCCGGTCGTTGTCGTCGGCGCGGGTGCGCCGTCACGTGTTAGCTGCCTGCTGGACCTATCCCACTCGGCACCAC
Source organism: Acidimicrobiales bacterium (assembly GCA_050015175.1). Taxonomy (GTDB): domain Bacteria; phylum Actinomycetota; class Acidimicrobiia; order Acidimicrobiales; family Bog-793; genus Fen-455. The sequence goes on from JBEKBX010000033.1 coordinate 51,132, forward strand.
GCCTGCCTCTGTAATACCTGCACAAGAGCAACGTGAACAATCCTGTAGCAAAAGCCAGAATGCACGTGTACGCTCACCGCCAATTCGGATTCTCACTCCGACAGACAGGGGGGCGACATGCCAGGTCCAGTTCGTAAGAGCTTCGACTCACCGGAAGAGACCCGACCGTTCGAGGGTAACTCGGGTCACGTTGAGTTGGTCAGAGTGGAGGGCGGAGTGGTCGGTCGAGCCACTTTCATGCCAGGTTGGAAGTGGTCCGAGCATGTCAAGCCGATCGCGAAGACCGATAGCTGCCAGGCCGCCCACATCGGCTACGTGTTATCTGGTCGCCAGGCCGTCCTCATGGACGACGGCACCAAGCTCGAGTTCGGCCCCGGTGACGTCGTCTCCATTCCGGCCGGACACGACGGCTGGACAGTAGGCGACGAGCCATGCGTTGTGGTGGACTTCGCCGGCATGACCGATTACGCGAAGCGTTGACCCCCAAGCGGAACCGCCGAGCGACGCCGCTCTAACGCTCGACTTGTCGAGACGGTCTGTCCCGGGGACCTAGAGCGCCCCTCCAGGGCTGCAGGCTCATTACCGCGCTGTTCTGTCCCCTGCAATCCCCGGATCCGACGTATTTCGGCGCAGCGTCACGCCGTCCCTGCAGGGCGCGCATGGCGATGTTGCCCCGCTGCTGCACGTAGGAACTCAGCGCAGGATCGACTGTCGTCACGTCCATCAAGTACTCACCGTCCCGAGCCGCGGAGGTCTTGGGTGCCGTATTGGTGCCGTCGTGTGGGGTCCACCGCCGTGCTCGGAGCCAGCAACAACTTCGTGGCTGTTGGAGCAGATCCCGCGGATTTGCTAGGACCACAGGACGCGCCCGGGACAGTCACCGTCAGCCGGAGGCCAGCGCTGACCACGAGGCTGCAGCAGTTGCGTGTCACTGCATTCATCCCGCGTGCTTCGTCGACGACACCCTGGCTCCGAACCCGGCCTCCTGCGACGATCCTCATGGGAGTTGTCTGGAAGCGACCAGACATCTGACAGGAGCCTCTGGCCTGTCCCCCGCGTTGTCAACGGGCTCGCAAAGATTTCGTCGGGTAGCCCCGGCGCATTGCTGCGCCGGGGCCCCCTAAGAACCCGGCGTGCGGCTTTCACCGCACCGGGCTCAAGCAAGCCCACAGGGTCACGGACGAGCAAAAGTGCCGGGCACACT
>JBEKBX010000034.1:0-51943 GCA_050015175.1 Acidimicrobiales bacterium
CAGTTGCAGGCATTGACAGTCCTTGTCTCGTCTGTGAGACACCGTGTGGTGTATCTCCTGTGGTACGTAGGGAGTGTACCACCTGGGATACGCCCTGTGATCACCCGGACAGGTGAGCCTGCCTGTGTCTAGCGGCCTTTGCCCTTCCGATCTGGACCAACACGCCACTGGCGTTGAGCAGGAACCGGGCCAGCTGTTCGCTTGTCTCGTGTTCTTTCGCGATACTTTCCGCGGTCTTCCCCTGCTTCGCGGCCTGGAGCAGCACCGTCCGGGAACCAACAGGTAGCCCCCGAGCCAGTCTGCCTCCTCCTCCTGTTCGACATCGCACGTCATGAAGGACAGCTCACCCACCTTCTCGATTGTTCGGAGAGTGTGCTGCAGGACGATGTGCACGGCGAGTGGTCGGCTCCGGGGACAGCACCGATCAGTTGCTCTAATGACTCCCGGTCGCTACACTGATGACCAGTGGTCACTAGTGTCAAGCCTCCACAAGTGAGCTGCGGACCGACTGCGCGGCGCCGACTGTCTCCGGACGCCCGTCGGCGCGAGTTGCTGGAAGCAGCCGTGCGAGTTCTTCGAGCTCGTGGTCCCGCCAACTGTCGCGTGGAGGACATCACGACAGAGGCCGGCACCGCGAAGGGGAACTTCTATCGCTACTTCCCGACCTGGGACGACCTCTTGTCGGAGGTGCGCGCCCACCTCCTTCAAAGCTATGCGGAGCAGTTCCTTCGTCGCTACGAGGACCGCGCTTCGGTCGATTGGTGGGCCGCACTCGACGAGGAGGTCGACCGCTTTGTCGAGTTCCGGCTCGAGCTGGGCAGTCTTCATGACGTCGCCTTCCACGACTCGAGCGAGGTGCCTCAAGCGTCCAAGCATCGCTCGGCCAGCTCCATGGTCGCCTGGTTCCTGTCGGCGGGGATTGCTGCCGGCAGTTTTGCCGAGGTCGACGTCGAGAGCACTGCTTCGCTCGTCTTCCACCTATTGCACGCTGCAGCAGACGAGATCGCCCTTGGAAGCGACCAGGAAAAGATGCGTCAGGCCGTCCTCACCTTGCTCCATGGCGCTCTCCAACAAAGGAGTGACTCCAAGCTGCCCAAGAGCGACCGTCACAAGAAGGTCCGGCAGTAGCAGTGACGGACAAGCGACTTTACGAGTCCTCGGAGTGCCGCGACAGTCGCTCTCCGAACGGCCGAAACGCAGATGACCCCGACGTAGCTGATTGACACACACGAGGAGAGGCAAACACGATGGACACGCGCAAGGGCACCTTGTCGAGGGCGATACTGCTAACGGGGACTGCCGTGTCGCCGTGGGCAACACTTGCAGTGCTCTGCTCTTCTCTCCTGATCATCAACCTAGACACCACCGTCCTCAATGTCGTCCTGCCCACGCTGGTGAGGGATCTGGGTGCGACCTCGAGCGCGCTTCAGTGGATCGTCGATGCCTACGCCCTCGTCTTTGGCGGCTTGGTACTTGTCGCCGGGAGTCTCGCGGACAGGTTCGGGCGCAAGTGGACCTTCTTGATCGGCGTGCTTGCCTTTGCCGGTGGATCAGCTTGGGCGGCGTTCTCCGGGTCGGTAGGGATGCTGATTGCGGCTCGCGCCGCCATGGGCATTGGGGCCGCGCTCATGATGCCGTCGACACTCTCGATCATCACCGACGTGTTTCGTGACCCGACGCAACGCCAGAAGGCCATCGGGATCTGGGCCGGCACGAGTGGTGTGGGCTTTGCTCTCGGACCGATCGTCGGTGGCGCGCTGCTCTCTCGATTTTGGTGGGGCTCAGTGTTCTTGATAAACGTCCCGATCGCGCTTGTTGCCGCCATCCTGGCTGTCCGCCTCGTGCCGGACTCGAAGAACCCGGCCGCCCGTCAGCCGGATTTGCTTGGAGCTTTCTTGTCGGTCGTCGCTGTCGGCTCGGTGCTCTGGGCCGTCATCGAGGCGCCGGTCAACGGCTGGTCGTCCTCGCTTGTACTTGGGCTCGGCGCTTGTGGAGTCGCACTCGTGGCGGGCTTCATCCTCTGGGAGCGGGCGAGCTCGCATCCCATGCTCAACCTCGAGTTCTTCAAACAACGAGGATTCTCGATAGCCGTCAGCGCGGTGGGCCTGCTGATGTTCGGGCTGATCGGGTCGCTGTTCATCTTGACTCAGTTTCTCCAGTTCAACCTCGGCTACTCGGCGCTGCAAGCGGGCGTACGCATGCTGCCCATAGCCGCGGTGATGGCGATCGTGGCACCGCTGTCGGCCATACTCAACCGAACTCTCGGCACGAAAGTCACCACCTCTGTGGGGTTGCTCTTTGCCGGAGCGGGATTGCTCACGATGTCACGGGCGTCGGTCGACTGGAGCTTCCTGACGATGCTTCCCGCCATGATCGTGGTCGGAGTCGGGGCAGCACTGGTGATGCCATCGGTGTCCGCTTCGGTCATGAACTCGGTGCCGCGCGGCGACACTGGGGTTGGCTCGGCCACCAACGGGACCTTCATCCAACTCGGCGGGGCCGTGGGCGTGGCGGTCGTAGGTAGCCTCTTGTCGACTCGGTACCAATCCCTGATGCGACAAGCCATCGCCCCTTATCACGTGCCATCTGCGATTGCCAACGCCATGCTCGGTTCGATCGGAGGCGCGCTGGCGGTGGCCGGGAAGCTTGGTGGTACAACCGGCCATCTGATCAACACCACCGCTCGCTCGTCATTCATAAGCGGCACAGATCTCGGACTTCTGCCGGCTGCCGCCGTCGTATTCGCAGGATGCCTCCTCACCGCTATTGCATTGCCGGCAAGACCGCACCGCCCTGACGCAGTCTCGCCCGAGATTGGTTGTTCTGCTCGTGATCGCGTGCGGTCAAAAGGGTCGACCGAACTGGCGCCAGATTCGGTGTCAGCCTTCGCCGGAGAACCGCTCCCAGGCGGACTGTCTTGTAAAGCCGAGGGCTTGTCCGATTAAGGCCCAGGTAGCTCCGAGTTGGCGAGCTTTCCGGACGTACTGTGTAAGGGTGTATTCGGTTTGAGTCCCAGCTTGTGCTACCCGAGGCAGGCTGGCTAGGACCTCGTCGAGTCCGGCCTCGACCTCCCACGGGGCGATGCGCGTGACCAACTTGAGCTCGACCTCCTTCGGCTTGCTTGCAATGAGCTGGGTACAGAGCGCCACGCATTGATCGCAGATGTACACGCCCGGTCCCGCTACCAAAGTCTCGACATCGGTGTACGCCTTTGTGCAGAACGAGCAGGATGCAATCGGCTCCGTGGTTGTCACCGTCGACCCTCCTTGTTGTCAGGCCTCACCTTACAACGTCAGGCATCTCCTGACAAGGTCAGCACAGTACGAGGACGCGGAAGGACAAGCTCGGAGCACGAGGATTTCGGCGTCCTTGGCGAGGGCGCCCATGAGGTGACCGCACAGGATCTCGACAACGCGACGGACCATGCCGCAGAAGAAGCTGAGCGCCCCGGCGTGACAGGATCGCCGTTCCGATCGTGGCTGGTCAAGCTGAGGAACGAGTTGTCGGACCTTTCACGTCGAGCTCGACACCGACACCGGCTCGATCTGCGGCACGGATTCCGGGATCAGACGTGCGGCTCCCAGCTGAAGTGACGGATCGCGAGAACGAGCCCACAGAGCCCCCAGGCGGCGACGATCAGGACGTCGGTCCAGCTGAAGGCCGTACCGAGGAAACCAGACTGCATGCCCGTGGCGAAATGGCGCACCGGGAAGATCCTGGCGACCCACACGATCCACGCCGGCGCGGAGTTGCCGAATGGAATGAAGATCCCGGAGAGGAAGAGCAACGGCATGATGCTGGCATTCACGATTGCGGCTGACGCGTCGGCGTTCGGGATCACCGCCGAGATGGCGAAGGCCAGCGCGCTGAAGCTCGCGGAGCCGACCACGAGCATGACGAGGAAGCGGAGCAGCGTCACGCCGGTCGGCACGTCGGCGCTGTAAACGAGACGCCCGAAGGCCACCGTTAGGACGACGAGCAGCACGGAGACCGCCAAGGCGTGGAGCACACGGGCACCGAGGAAGGCGGCAGCCGGCAGCGGCGTGCCGTTGGTGCGCTTCAGGATGCCGGCCTCCCGCTGGAATGTCACCGTCACGGCGAGGTTGTTGTAGCAGGCGCTGATCACGGCGAACGCCGCCATGGCAGCCACGTAGTACGTCGACAGGTGGACCGTGTGAGTGCCGAGGTGCACCGTGCCGTGACCGAGCAGCGCGGTGAAGATGACGAGGAACATCAAGGGGAAGGCGAAGGTGAAGAAGGCGGACGCCGGGTTCCGCCAGAAGGCCTTGTTGACGTAGCGCACCTGCGAGGCGGTCAGTCGGACTGCCCTCATCGCGTCCTCCTTACTGCACGACCCAGATCCGGACCAGTGGTGCGCTCGCCGGGCGACCCCGCTCCCTCCGACCGGACCTCCTCGGGTCGCGAGCCGGCGCGGGCACCACCGTCGGCTGCCGCGGAGCTAGTCAGCTCCAAATAGGCGTCTTCGAGCGTGGGGCGGATGATCTCCAGGGAGCTGACGTCAATGCGCTCGGCGAGCGCCCAGCCCGTGAGATCGTGCAGCACCTGGCCGAGATCGTCCGGCACGAGCTCGGTCATGCCGTCGCCCGTTCGGTGGTCACCTAACTCTGGGGGTAGCTCCGCACCTTCGGGAAGCCGGAGGCGAACCCGTGCCCGCGCGCCGTCCCGGCCGGCAATGCTCGAGGGAGGACCAGTGGCGACGATCCGCCCTGCCGCGATGACGGCGACACGATCGGCGAGGTACTGGGCCTCGTCCATATAGTGCGTGGTCAGCAGCACCGTCTTCCCGAGACCGGCAAGGTTCTTCACCACCTCCCAGGCCTCGCGCCGCGCCGAGGGGTCGAAGCCGGTTGTGGGCTCGTCGAGGAAGAGGAGGTCCGGGTCCCCCGCGAGGGCGATCGCAACGTCAAGCCGTCGCTGCTGGCCCCCCGAGAGCTTGAGGACGCGGGCGTCCCGCTTCTCCTCCAGCCCGACGACCGCGATGACCTCGTCGACCGGTCGGGGGGACGGATAGAAGCCTGCGTACATCGCAACCGTCTCGGCCACCGTGAGATAGCGGTCGACGCCGGTCGACTGGAGCACGATGCCGATGCGCGGCTTCAGCTGGGCACGGTGTCGACCTGGGTCGATGCCGAGCACGGCGACGTGGCCGCTGTCGCGCCGCCGGTAGCCCTCGAGGATCTCCACCGTCGTCGTCTTTCCGGCGCCGTTGGGCCCCAACAGGGCGAACACCTCGCCGCGCCGGATCTCGAGGTCGATGCCGCACACGGCCTGCAGATCCCCGTACGACTTCTCGAGCCCGCGCACCTCGACAGCGACGTCGTCACTAGCTAACTGGGCCACGCGACCTCCCGTCCGGGTGAGTGACTGTCTACTGTGGACGATACTAAGATGTCTACAGTGGACAGTCAAGGCGGACTGAACTCGACCCAGGCGGCACTGCTCGGCCTCCTCCGAAAGCACGGGCCGATGACCGGCGGGGAGATGACCGGTGGCGAGCTCGTGCGGGCCGCGAAGCTCATGATCGGCGACTACTGGACGATCACTCGTAGTCAGGTCTACCGAGAGCTCGGTGTGCTCGCCGATCAGGGCCTCCTGGCCGCGGGTCTGCCAGGGCTGCGTGAGGCCCGCCCCTTCCGGATGACCGAAGCGGGCGAGGCGGCCTTCCTCGCCTGGCTCGACCGGGAGCCGGGCGAAGACACGGTTCGGCTGCCAATTCTGCTCTCCGTGCTCTTCGGCGGAGCGCTCCCGCATGGCCGACTCGCCGAGATCCTGGACGGTTACGAGTCCCGTAATCGAGAACGTCTCGACCGCTACCGCGCGCTCGAGGCCCACCTTGCCAGCGCCAACATTGACCTCCACAGCCGCGCCACGCTCAGCTTCGGCATCTTCTACGAGGAGGCGGTGCTGCGCTGGCTGGAGAACCTTCCCCCCGCGCTTCGCAGGCCGCAAGGGCCCGAAGGCCCCAACGACGCGGCGCCGCGCGTTGGGATCGCGCCAAGGACCAGGCGCGGCTAGCGCGGAGCTCCGAACACGCGACCGGACAGCAGCGTGAGGAGACCGCGTAGGCGCCGAGGACCGATCGTCGCTGATCGCATACTTCGATCACCATTCTCTTGCGCCTTCAAGTCGACGTCCTCGACGAACATTTGCGGACTCCGGTCCCTGCTGTGTGGCTACAGTTGGCTACATTCTCACCGACCCTGAGGGGTCGGCACACCCGCACACTGCTGTGACCAGGACTTTCGGGTGGAGGCGAAGGGACTCGAACCCTCGAACCTCCTGACTGCCAGGTAGCTCAATACTGTCGCAGCTCGTGTCAGATCGTCCCGCATCGTCGCGTTCTAGCCGGTCCGGGCGGCCTCCCGGGGGGACATCTGCCACAGCGTGCAACTGCGTGCGACGCTCTGGGACGGGTTTGTTGGCTCGAATGTTGGCTCTCCGTGACCGTGGAGCAAGGGCCGTCGGAGGCGTGGTTGTCGAGACTAGGTCCGATGCTCCCGGACAGGTTTCGTAGCGGGTGGAGAAGCCTGGAGCGACGAAGACGATGCCAGCCCGTCTTCGGAAGACAATGTCTTCGTCGTGTTCGGCTCCGTCGTGATCCTCGTGGTGGCGAGGGTCATCGCTTGTCGAACGTGATGCCGTGCCGCTTGGCCAGCTCGTCGATGGCATTGGAGGTCGTTCGTGTTGGCCGTCCAACCGGCTTCGCGGAAAGGACGCCTTCGCGCTTTGAGAAAGCCGACCGGGGCGGCCGGCGGGACGGGACCGAGAGAAAGGGAAGGAAACCTAGGGGGTCTTGTAAGGAAACTACATGTTGGGTATACTTAGTCCATCCCCCCAGGTGCTTCGGCGCCTGGGTGCGAAACCCGCCGAGAGGCGGGTTTCTGCGTTTCTGACGCCGCTACCAGCCTCCTGGCTTGTAGAAACGTCCACGCGCGTCGTACAACACGTCCGGAAACTGGCTCTTGGCCAGCGCGCCTCTCCGTAGCTGCTTGAAGAAGTGAGCATCCTGGCTGAGCACTCGGCTTCGTTTCGCCGCTGGATGCGGATTGACCACTCCAACGGTCAGCCCAAGTTCAAATCTGACCATGCGGACTGGCTCGCAGAGATCGGAGTCGTTCGAGATCACCACAGCGGTGTCGTAGTCCTTGTTGAAGCCGTCAAGGAGCATGTACGACGCGATGTTTACGTCCGAACCCTTTTCCTCAGTCTTGATGACCTGCGCCTTCCTAGACCCTCCCGGTGGCGGGGGGTTCGTCAACCACATCCAAGTGTTACTGGTCAAGAAGTGCCCGAAGTGAATCGATACGAGCGGGAGTGTTTCGAGCGCCCTGAGGTAGGTCTGCTGGCGTTGCGGCGCTTGGACGTCATCGGGCCTGGCCGTGACTTTGGCAGTGAAGTACCGAATGCGGTGTATCGAGTCGTTTGGGAGAAGGTTCTGACAAAGCGCCTCAAGGTCCAGCCACCTGAAATGGGTCCGCTTCAAGGCTCCGTAGTACAGGTTGAAGCCGTCTATGTAGACGTTCGTCGCCACTTTTCCATCGTCTCACGTCCAAGCGAGATGCTGCGCTGCCTTGGAAGGTGCCAGGGCCCCGCGGGCTACGAGCGGACTGGGACCAAGTGGTCGCCGACGTACCGGCCGACGATGCCCGGACGACCGCAGAAGGCGACAGGAAGCGGTGTCAGCCGTAACGCCAGGATCCAACGGATCTGACAGGATCGTCTCGTGTCGGCAAGCCCACCGGGTCATGGCTCCGACGTGAGCTGATAGCTCTTGTTGTTACGCAGCCAGATGGCCCCTGCGACGACGATAATCACGACGAGGCCGATCACTCCGAGGACGTTGGCTCCCGAGGGGTGGGCCGACATCGTCTTCGTTGCTCCAGGCTTCTTGGTTGGGCGGAGCGATGAAGAGTTGCGCACTGGCGCTGCTGGCTCCGTCGCGTACGCGTGCCGGATATAGACAACGGTCCTACGGCTCCGCAGCGCGAGCGTGCAGAGTTGGCGTTGCTCCACCATGAGTACCCACAGTTTCCGCAGGTCAGCTGCCCTGGCATGGTTGGCGGATCGAGATAATACCGGCCTGCCTCAACGGCGGCGCCAGCATCGGAGGCAAGCGGTCCGGTAGCCCATCGTGAACCTGAAAGAATCCCCACTTGGAGGTTGCCAGGGTTGAGCGACGACGATCTGCTTTCGCGACTGCCGCCCGAGGAACGGGCGAGAGTGATGATCGACCGCCTGCTCGCCGCGTCGGGGTGGGCAGTCCAGGACGCCACAAGAGCGAACCTGTCGGCAGGTCACGGCGTCGCAATCAGAGAGTTCATTTTGGAACCGCCCCATGGACGCGTCGACTACCTGTGCTACGTCGACGGTAAGGCGGCCGGCACGATCGAGGCCAAACCTGAGGGCTACCCGCTGATCTCTGTCGAGCCGCAAACCGCTCAGTACGTGGGTGGCTTACCGAAGGATCTTCCCACCTGGGGTGACTCACTCCCGTTCTCCTACGAGTCGACGGGCTCTCAGACGCGCTTCACGAATTGGCTCGATCCCGAGCCCCGCGGACGCGAGGTGTTCACGTTCCACCGCCCGGAGACGCTCGCTGCATGGCTGGACGAACGGCAGAGAGCACCAGAACGAGCGACGCTGAGATCGCGACTTCAGCAGATGCCACCGCTCGAGATGGGGCTGCTCTGGCCGCCGAAGGACGTGGCAATCACCAACCTCGAGCGTTCGCTCGCGGAGAGCCGACCCCGCGCCTTGATCCAGATGGCAACCGGTTCGGGCAAAACCCTCCTCGCTGCGTTCGCGGCTTACCGCCTCGTGAAGTTCGCCGGAGCCAGGAGGGTCCTATTCCTGGTGGACCGGGCGAACCTCGGCCGCCAAACGCTGAAGGAGTTCCAGGGTTTCACAACGCCGGACGACGGCCGGAAGTTCACCGAGCTCTACAACGTGCAGCGTCTTTCCTCGAACGTCATCGATCCCGTGAGCCGGGTGACCATCACGACGATCCAGCGCCTGTACTCGATCATGAGGGGTGAGCCCGAACTGGACGAGGAGATCGACGAGCATTCCTCATACGAGCTGTCCGGACCAGATGCCGCCCCGGTCGTCTATAGCCCCGCCCTGCCGATCGAGTTCTTCGACTTCGTCATCGTGGACGAGTGCCATCGCTCGATCTACGGGCTCTGGCGACAGGTTCTCGACTACTTCGACGCCTTCATTATCGGCTTGACGGCGACACCGAACAAGCAGGCGTTCGGATTCTTCCACAAGAACCTCGTCATGGAGTACACCCACGAACAGGCCGTCGCTGACCATGTGAACGTCGGCTTCGACGTGTATCGGATCGCAACCGAGATGACGGAGATCGGTGGCAAGGTCGAGGCGGGCGTGTACGTGGGGCACCGCGAGCGCTCCACCCGCAAGGTGCGCTGGGAGGAAGCCGACGAGGAACTTGAGTACGAAGCCAGCCAGCTCGACCGCGCCGTTGTCGCCCCGGACCAGATCCGAACAGTGATCAGGACCTTCAAGGACCGGCTCTTCACCGAGATCTTCCCCGGCAGGACCGAGGTCCCGAAGACCTTGATCTTCGCCAAGGACGACTCGCATGCCGAGGACATCGTCGAGATCGTCCGTGAGGAGTTCGGCAAGGGCAACGACTTCGCCGCAAAGATCACCTACCGCACGACCGGCAAGAAGCCAGAGGACCTCCTCGCCGAGTTCCGCAACTCCTACAATCCTCGCATCGCCGTCACCGTGGACATGATCGCGACCGGCACCGACGTGAAGCCCTTGGAGTGCGTCTTCTTCATGCGCGGAGTGAAGTCCCGGACGTACTTCGAGCAGATGAAGAGTCGCGGCGTCCGGGTCATCAATCCGACCGACCTTCAGCAGGTGACTCCCGACGCCAGGATCAAGGACCACTTCGTCATCATCGACGCCGTCGGCGTGACCGAAACCCAGCTCATGGAGACCAAGCCCCTCGATCGCAAGCCGAACGTTCCTCTGGACCGACTCTTCAAGGAGCTGGCTTTCGGCAAACGTGATCCCGATCTTGTCTCCTCCATCGCCGATCGGCTTGCCAGGCTCGACCTTCGCCTCCGCCAGGCTGACCGAGTGATGCTTCAGGAGCTCGCCAACGGGACGAGCATCCGGGAGATAACCGAGACGTTGATCGCCGCCCTCGATCCCGACCACCAGTACGCAGTCGCGGAGGTTGGCACCGAAGCCGGTGAGCCAACCGCCAAGGACGTGAAGAAGGCAGCAGCCGACCTGATCGAAGCCGCCGTCTACCCACTGGCGTCGAACCCGGAGCTGAGGCTCAAGATCGTCGACTTCCGCCGCTCCTACGAGCAGATCATCGACGAAACGAGCATGGACAAGGTCCTGCATGCTGGTTACTCCACGGACAGAGCGCGACAGACCGTCGAGGACTTCCGGCAGTTCATCGAGGACAACAAGGACGAAATCACCGCCCTTCAGATCCTTTACAGCCACCCGTACAGCCGGCGTCTGAGCTTCAAGGACCTTCGTGACCTCGCGAACGCCATCGGGCGGCCGCCGCACCAATGGACGCCTGAGGGTCTCTGGGCTGCCTACGAGGCGCTCGACAAGTCAAAGGTGCACGGCTCTGGCCAGAGAGTTACGACGGATCTCGTCTCGCTGGTGCGCTTCGCGCTCGGTGAGGAGAACGAGTTGGTGCCGTTCCCCGAGAAGGTCAACGAGCGATTCGCGGTGTGGCTCGCGCAACAGGAGTACGCCGGATCAGAGTTTACAAACGAGCAAAGACGCTGGCTGGAAGAGATCAAGGATCACATCGCCGCCTCGATGAGCATTTCCACCGATGACTTGGATTACACGCCGTTCGTCGAACGGGGCGGGATCGGCAAAGCCTTCGAGGTGTTCGGTGTCAACTTGAGTCCGCTCCTCGATGAGTTGAATAAGGCCCTTGCGGCATGAGGGACCTGCCCCGCGGATGGGAGCTTCGGACCATCGCCGATGTGGGAGAAACTCGACTTGGCAAGCAGCGTTCACCTAAGTGGCACACGGGCCCGAACATGCGGCCATACCTGCGCGTGGCAAACGTCTTCGAAGATCGCATCGACGTTGCGGATGTCAAGTCGATGCACTTTGCGCCACATGAGGTCACCACGTTCGAGTTGCACTCAGGTGATGTGCTGTTGAACGAGGGACAAAGTCCAGAGTTTCTCGGCCGGCCTGCGATTTATCGAGGCGAGCTACCGGGAGTCTGCTTCACGAACAGCTTGATTCGCTTTCGTCCGCATCCAGGTGTTCTCAGCGAGTGGGCGCTGACGGTCTTCCGTCACCACATGCATTCCGGGCGATTCCGGCAAGAGTCGCGGATTACGACGAACATCGCGCATCTCTCGCTAGGGAGGCTCAATACAGTCGAGTTCCCGTTGCCGCCGACGACCGAGCAGGTCCGCATCGTCGCTGCCATCGAGGAACAGCTCTCACGACTCGACGCCGGAGTGGCAGCCTTGGAGCAAGCACAGCGCAACCTGGGGCGATTGCGGACCGCGCTACTGGGTCGCGCCGTAGACATCTCTGGTCCCCGAAAGCTCCTAGGGGACGTGTTGCATTCACTAAGAAACGGACTCTTTGTGTCACGACCAGCGGCGTCGCCGCCTGGCATCGCGATACTTCGCATAAGCGCCGTTCGGCCAATGAGTCTCGACGCCACGGACATTCGGTACGCGACCGTAGACGCGGACCAGGTCGCCTCCTACTTCCTCTGTGACGGGGACCTTCTCTTTACGCGCTACAGCGGGAACCCCACTTACGTAGGGTCGTCTGCCGTGGTGCGGAACCTGCCGCAACCCACGGTGCATCCAGACAAACTCATCCGCGCCGTGCCGGATCAGTCTCAAGTCGTTCCCGAATTCCTCGCGCTGGTCCTCAACACCGGGCGAAGTAGGCAAGAAATCGAGAGTCGCCTCAAGACGACGGCTGGTCAGGTCGGTATCTCAGGTGGTCAACTCAAGACGGTCACGATTCCGCTTCCACCCCTCGAACGCCAGATGGAGATGGTGAATGAGGTCGAGGACCAGTTGTCCAGCATCACCCCGGTTGCTGCCTGGGTCGAAGTCGCGTTGAGACGGGCGAACTCTCTCCGGCGAGCACTCCTGGCGATGGCCTTCCGCGGAGAACTAGTAGCGCAAGATGCGCTCGACGACCGCAGGCCAGCGTTGGTTGCGAAAGGAACACATGACTGACTCAAACGGCCTGGTTCAGAAGCTCTGGAACTACTGCAACGTTCTTCGCGACGACGGGCTGTCCTACGGCGACTACATCGAGCAGTTGACTTACCTGCTGTTCCTGAAAATGGCCGACGAGCAGACCAAGGCTCCGTTCAATCGCCCCGCGCTCGTACCCTCTGACCTCGACTGGCAGTCGCTCTTGCGCCGTGACGGTGACGATCTGGAGGTCCACTACCGTCACATCCTCACCGAACTCGGGCGCAGAACGGGCATGGTGGGTGTCGTCTTCCGCAAGAGCCAGAACCGCATCCAGGACCCGGCGAAGCTAAAGCGGCTCATCTCGGACCTGATCGACCGCGAGAACTGGATGACGCTCGACGCTGACGTGAAAGGCGATGCCTACGAGGGGCTGTTGGAGAAGAACGCCGAGGACGTGAAGACGGGAGCGGGCCAGTACTTCACGCCCCGCGCGCTGATCAAGGCAATGGTCGAAGTGATGCGGCCCGAGCCGGGCATGACGATATGCGATCCTGCCTGCGGCACCGGTGGATTCTTCCTCGCAGCGCACGACTACATCTCCAACCACTACCTGCTCGATCCTGACCAGAAGCGCCATCTTCGCTTCGAGGCCCTCCACGGTTGGGAGATCGTGGACAACACCGCCCGGCTTTGTGTCATGAACATGCTCTTGCATGGCATCGGCTCGGAGGACGCAGACAGCCCGATCCGCGTCGAGGACTCGCTCAGGGCTGACCCCGGTGACCGGTTCGAGATGGTCCTCACCAATCCGCCCTTCGGCAAGAAATCGTCGATGACCGTGGTCAACGCGGAGGGCGATACCGAGCGCGAGGACCTCGTGATCCTCCGCGACGACTTCTGGGCCTCCACGTCAAACAAGCAGTTGAACTTCGTCCAGCACGTCAAGACCCTTCTCGCCATGCACGGACGCGCCGCCGTCGTGGTCCCCGACAACGTGCTGTTCGAGGGTGGAGCCGGGGAGACCGTCAGGCGAAAGCTCCTGCACGAGTGCGAGGTTCACACGCTCTTGCGGCTGCCGACGGGCATCTTCTATGCCCAGGGCGTCAAGGCCAACGTCCTGTTCTTCGATCGGAAGCCCGCCTCGGAGACGGCGTGGACACAGCGGCTGTGGGTCTACGACTACCGCACGAACATCCATCACACCTTGAAACAAAACCCGCTGCGGTACGAAGACCTTGCGGACTTCATCGACGCCTTCCGTGCCGACAACCGTTTCACACGCGCCGAGTCGGAACGTTTCCACTCCTTCAGTTGCGACGAGCTTCTCCAACGCGACAAGGTGAGCCTCGATCTGATCTGGCTGCGGGACGAGTCACTGGAGGACTCCGCCAACCTTCCGCCCCCCGACGTGCTCGCGGCTGAGATTGTGGAGGACCTGGAAGCTGCGTTGACCGAATTCGCTCAGATCGCCGCCTCGTTGAAGCCGAAGCCTTAGGAGGGCACGGGCTCCGTTATCCGGTCGGTTTCCGACTCAGGAACGAGCTAATCCATGACCCCGTTGGAGTCGGGTGTTTCTTCGTTCCGCATGGCATCCTCCAGTGCTTCCAAAATCTTCCAAGCCGGGACGACGGTCATCATCCCCGCGTTGACAAGCGTTGTTCGTGGCGTTCCGGGGATCGCCATCGCGGGTTCCCATCCAGGGATGGGGGCACCGTCAGCGTCGACCTTCTGTCTCATATGACCACAATCGATCCCCAGGAACCGCCAGAGCTTGTGGCTTTCTTCCCCAATATGCATGGCGAGGCCGTCCCAAGTCACCGCCGGATGGAACAGGTAGACCGCAGAGCCGCTATAGCCCGGCAAGGAGTGAGATTCGGCCAATAGGCACTCTTGCTGCGACGACCGAGGTTCGCCGAACTCCACAGTGAGGACGCCGGCAGATGCGAGATTCCCGAAGCGCACGGTGGGGGTCTGCGAGAGCACTCCGTCTGCGGCAAGAAAGCGACCGATCATCACGGCGTCATCTCCGACCCCGGCTAACTCGCCCAAGTAGTAGGGCTGATTTTGCAGGTCATCGCCTGGGGGTGCCGAAAAGTCGTCAAGGCTGAGGAACCTCTCAACGGGAACGTACGAGTAGGGACAGTCCCCACCAGACTCGGAGACGTGCTTGAAGTGAGCGACCGCAACGTCAGGGGAAAGGTCCGGGTGCCGCTTCCAGCCGGACTCCTCGATCTCGACAGCCCCTCGGCGCGTCACGATCCGGACGACTGGCGCGCCCCTGTTCGCCACGTGGTCACAGGTGACGAAATAGAGGTTGACATTCCGCGACTCAGGCCCGTAGGTGCGACCAACCAGCACGCCGCTACCCCCCACCGTGTCGCCGAACTCGGCAGCCTTGCGTGACTCGTAGAGGTAGATCGTCGCTTGGAGCAGCAAATCAGAGACTCTTGGCATGTCGCGCTCCCACACTCGCCAACGGGTGCCATTCGGCCACGTCCGTTCGATTGGATGGTAGCCATTCACAGACGGCGTGTCCGGATCCCTAGCAGGGTCCGAGAGACCGACTTTGTCCTTGACTGCCAGTCTGTAAATGTACCGTCCAGCTGGTAGTGTCGAGTATGCGTAGGTCCAGGTGAATCGGCAATTCCGCTGAAGTCCAATGCTGCCTAGTTATGTCCAGTCCGGCTAAACGTAGCCAGTATGGCTGAAGGGCCAGAAAGTTAAGGGGCGTCCAGGTCGGAGATGGCTAGCTTCGTTCCCGAGCCCCGTCAGGCAGGATCGCAAGAATCCGCGCGAGGCGGCGTTCGGCTTTGAGGACACCGAGGGCGGTTCTGTCGACTCAGCCCGAGATGTTGCCCCGCAGAGCGTTGCCTTCGAAGGCTCACTAGAGTTGCGACGGATATGGTGCGGGGCGTGGCGCGCCCAGACGATTCGAGAAGGCTGGCCGTGGGAGGGTCGTCACCCCGAGGAGTCGGAAATGGCTGATCACAGCTCGATCGAGTGGACCCAGGCCACATGGAATCCAACGACCGGCTGCGACCGCATCTCGCCGGGATGTGACCACTGCTACGCACTGACCCTGGCGAAACGGCTAAAGGCGATGGGCAATCCAAAGTACCAAGCGGATGGAGACGCGAGAACCTCTGGTCCGGGCTTCGGCCTGACCGTCCACTCCAGCGCGCTAAACCTGCCTCGCCAGTGGCGGCACCCCCGCATGATCTTCGTCAACTCGATGAGCGACCTGTTTCATCCCGACGTTCCCACCGAATTCATCGATGACGTCTTCGCTGTTATGGCGGACACGCCGCGGCACACATTCCAGTTGCTCACAAAGCGCTCTAAGCGGATGGTTGATCTAGCTGATCGCCTGACATGGCCCCTGAACCTGTGGGTCGGTGTGAGCATCGAGTCGGACCCCTACTCATACAGGGCAAACCATCTCAGGCGCGTTCCCTCGGCGGTCCGCTTTGTCTCTGCTGAACCATTGCTCGGTCCGCTGCCGTCACTTAATCTCACTCAAGTTGACTGGCTGATCGCTGGTGGCGAGTCTGGCCATGATGCTCGTCCCATGCATCCAGAGTGGGCGCGAGATCTCCGAGACCGCTGTCGAGACGCAAACGTGGCCTTCTTCTTCAAACAGTGGGGATCGTGGGCACCTGCTTATGGGCCGACAGCAGTGACGGTCGCTTTCGACGGATCAACGAGTATCAACTCCGATCCAGAATTGGCCGATACTGCTGTGAGAATGCACCGCGTCAGCAGGGCAACGGCTGGACGCGTGTTAGACGGCGATACCTGGGATCAACTACCTGAGCCGTGGTCCCACATGATGGTTACGAGGGCAGATGGTGGAGCAGGTCGAGAACGTTCGAGAGTGGGGACCGTGGAGCGTTTGGAAGACTGAAATCGTCCTCGGCGCGTACGCTCCGCAGTTTCTTCGAGCAGCGACAGGTTCCCGCGACCGTATATTCATTGATTGCTTCGCGGGCTCCACGAGAAACTTAGAACGAGGAACCGGACGACCAATCCGAAGCTCGCCGCAGGTCGCACTTCAAGCAGGCGACAGGAGCACGTTCACTCACCTCGTTCTGTTTGAGCTTCCCGAAAAGGCTGCTGCGCTCCAGGAAACTCTGTGTTCTCGGTACCCGAGTCGGCGGATTCGCGTTGTCCCTGGTGATTGCAACCTCAACATCGCCGAAGGGCTGGCGTGGCTCCGCAGACAGGGTGGTCCGAGATACGGACCACACCTGGGGGCTGCGCTTGCATATCTGGATCCCAACGCGTTGGAGCTCAGATGGTCAACAGTGCAGGCGCTGGCGAGCTGGTGCATGAATCCTCCCGAAGGCGAGTACCGCCGTCGTAACCGGGTCGAACTGCTGATTCTGTTTCCGACCGGACCGCTACGTCGCAAACTTCCCCAGGCAGGTAAGGACATCGCGTCAGACGAACACCAACTAGAGATTGATCAACTCTTTGGCAACTGCGACTGGAGGGAGATTTACCGCGCCCAGCGCGACCGGTGGATTGGTGGCGAGGCGTCCTGGATGCACTATGTAAACCTCTACCGCCTGGGACTGTCACGGCTCGGCTACTCGTACACCAGCGCCATCGAAGTCCGAAACACCAAGCGAGTGGTCCAGTATCACTTGATATTCGCCACCTCGAACCAAGCTGGGCTCAGGATCATGAACGGAGTCTTGCAAAAGGCTCGGGAGATTCTCCCCCGGATGCTGGCTGCCGAGCAGCGGAGACTTCGCCAAGGCGAACCGCCACTCTTTGAAGACCTGGAGGAACTGCGTCTAATCGCTACTGACCCAGACGAATGGGCGAGCTTCATTGACCAAACACCGACACCCTTTGTCTGCGAAAGCTACAGGCCGGCCTTCTGTTACGAACCGCTTCGCTTCGATATGTAGGCCACTAACGTCGTAATGCTTACCTGAGTGACTGTTCGCGACGTCCCCAAGCCTCGGTGGAGCCATCCTGGCTCGTTCGAGCGCTACGTAGGTTGCCCAGTCTGTTACGGCCTGCGTCGCCCTGGTTGCGGTGTGACCCCTGACCTGAGCTGTAGCGACCTCGCGGTGATCACCAGCGACGACCAGGAACGCTCCGAAACGGTACGCGGTGTCTAGATCGGCTGCTCGTGGGCCTCTCAGTGATACACATTTGGTCTGTGCGGTCGAAAAATGGCACAAGAATGGGAGGACAATGATCACAACACAGTCGATGACGGTCGCGGATGCGGTCACGCTCGTCGACCAGAAGAAGCTTGTACTACCAGGTATTCAGCGGAACTTTGTTTGGAAGCCAGCGCAGATCGCCCTGCTCTTCGACTCTCTCGTGCGCGGCTATCCCATCGGAACCATGCTCTTGTGGCGTACCAAGCGCTCCGAGCACCCTCAGCTACAATTCAGGCGGCTCGTGACGGAATACCAGGGCCCGGACACGTTGCCTGCCAACGCTCACGTGGTCGCCGACCTCCCAGTCTTGGGTGTTCTTGACGGTCAACAGCGGCTTACAGCGCTGAGCATCGGGCTCCAGGGGACCTACGCAGCGACTAGCCAGGCGCCCGGTCGCTCGCTGTATATCGACTTGGATCAGGAGCCCGGGCCAGATGAGGGCTCAGACGACGAGACGGACGGCTCGGGCTACAGCTTCAAGTTCTTGGCAGACGAGGCGAAAAATGACAGTGGCACGTGGTTCAAGGTCGCCGATGCGCGAGGACTCGGGACGGACGCCCAATCGCTCAACAAAGCGATCAAGGTTGCAGGCCACGCCGCGGATGCGGCTACGCGAAGCGTCCTGAAGAAATTGGCAGTTGCCCTCAACACTACCGAGTCCGTGCATTTCGACATTGAAGAGAGTGGCGATCTCGACAGAGTGCTCAACATCTTCGGTCGCACTAATGGAGAGGGCACAAGGCTGACATCGGTTGACCTCCTCGTCAGCACCGCGACAGCGAAGTGGACCACATTGAACGCAAGAGCAGAGGTCACGAACCTACGGAAGTCCATGAACTCCCAGTCATCAGAGCCATTCCGCTTCACCGATGATCGGATCATGAAGGCGGGCCTCGTGTTGTTGGACGTTCCGGCACCGAAGCTCCGAGTGGAACTTTTCTTGCACGGCAACAAGGCCAAGGCCCTTGAGGACATGTGGCCGGAGTTCAGTCGATCAATGATTACGGCTGCTGCGATGCTGGCGTCGTTCGGCTTGTCGGGACGAGTCTCGCCGGCGAGAACGTCATCATTCCTCTCGCCTTCTATGCCCACCATCGCAACTTGCAACCGACCTACGCGACGGCCCACGTTCATGAAGCAGATCGGCGGCGCGTACGTGCGTTCGTTGCTCGGACCCTCCTGCAGCGTCGCTATTGGACGGGTGCCGTTGATCCGGTACTTCTTGCCGCTCGAAGAGTCATCAAGAATCACGGTCAGAAGGCGTTCCCACTCTCTGAACTCGAGAAGGCACTCAAGAAGGAGGCGGTGGCTAAGCCGATCGACGTCACCGAGCAGTTCATCGACGAGCTGTGCCTACTACGGTTCGGGGACCGCCGAACCTACCCGTTGCTGCGGATGCTATTCCCTCACATGACGCACGGCGTTATGCCTGTCACTGGGCTCCACAAGGACCACATCTTCCCCAAGAGCAAGTTCACGGCTCACAACTTCGCCAACCTGGCCCAGGCGGCGGAACTCCTACCGAACCTCCAGCTGCTCCGACCCGAAGACAACGGACCTGGCGGCAAAGGCAACCGGCTTCCGAAGGAATGGCTGGCTTCTCTGAGCCAAACAGCTAGGAGCCAATATGCCGCTCAGGACGTCAAGCACCTGCCGGACTTTGTGGGTTGCGAGGCATTCTGGGACAAGCGGAAGGACTCCCTCCGTACTCGAATAGAGGGACTCCTCCAGATGTGACGCAGCAAGGAAAAGGTCACGAACGACTCCCGGTAACGACGCATCATCGATGGGCCACAAATTCTCGCCGACGCGATCTCGAAGCCTCGGACGTAGCTGTAGGGCATCCGGATTGATCCCGACACTCCCCTCCTCGTGGCTTTCAGCCGTGACCAGACGAGCGGATCTGCGTCTACCAGTACAGTTCAGGGGCCAGATATCCGCGTTAGCCACGACCGATCTACCTGCGGTGACGCTTGAGTCCACCCTGGTATTGGCAGTCTGATTAGCGAGTCGTGCTGAACCGCTCCGCGGCGAATCGCGTCAAGCTCCGGGTCGAAAGCGCTGATCGTCAACTCCAGATGGCCCCAGCCCGGGCCGATCCTTCCGGCAAGCGAACCGCCTTGCCGGCAACAATGCGATCCGCAGACCAGGCTGCGATTGCAGCGTCAAGCACATCCGCGCAGCCGGCCCCTCCGGGAGCGCCGAGATCATCTGGCAATGAGATCCCTCGCGATACGAGGATCTGCCGGCGCAGATGGATACCGTTCCATGACGACTTGGACCACGGCAGAGGGACTCCACCATTGGCGTGTACGAACGAGACCTCGGGGTGCACCTCGTACGCCCGACTGTCACGCCTCGCCACCGGTTGTACCTGGAGAATCAACTTCCGGAGGGCGTAGGCCTGAGCAGAGATTCCGTCCCTGCCGGCGCCGACAGCGAGCTCGTTGGCTTGCGCGTGCGTTTCCGCCTCCAGCAAGTCAAGCGACGGTGTCATGAAGACGGACTGCCATCGAGGTCCGACAAGGGCGCGAGCCATCTCGTCCGCCGGGCGCTTCTTCCCGGGCTCCGGGAGTCCGATGGGCATGTCGATACCAACCGCTGCGGCGTTAGGCACTTGGTCGATCGCTGCCTCGATCGTCTTCGCCACAAAGGCGCGATGAAACCGGCCGTCTGCGAGAACGACGACAATCCATTGCCCCTTCCAGACATCAGCTCCGGCTACTTCCATGGCCCTCGTCGTTCGCCTTGGCTCGTTCCGTCTTCTTCTTTATCTTCATCCTCGTCCTCGTCTTCCCGGCGGTCCTGGTGATCCTGACGGTGGCGACGGTCGCGGTGGCGGTGTGGTGATGGTCATGGCGACACAGGATTGTCGACGCCCCGGTCCAGCGCCGGACTGAAACGTCCAGGGCGCCGCCCTTTGTGCGCAATTGACTCCGCTCTCAAGGGTTCCCGCTTGCCAACTTCCGTGCCCTGCGTCGAGAGTGTTCGGCACTTCAGAAGTCGAGGCGGAGTTGAGCAGGAGTTAGCACGACTTCGTGGCTTGGCAGCGGGAAGAGGTCCTCGACCACGCCCAGTGGGTGCGCGCCGCGGTGGGCAAGCGCTATGTTCCCCGAACTGGCGCCGACACCAGTCCAGGCAATTACCGGTGCTGTACGACCTCGCAGAGCCTCGACAGCGCCGGCCCATGTGCCGCCGCTACCCTCCTCGCACTCCACGACCAGCGTCGCCGTCGACATCGCGTAGATGAGCTTGTTGCGACCCATGGCATTGGCGACGGAAAACCCTGCGGTGGGCTTGTAGGGAGAACACAGGCATAGCTGGTCGTCGTTGACGGCGCGCCTCACCTCCGAGTCGCGGGCGGTTCGTAAGAGGGAGTCGGCGACGACTCCGACGACGTGTCCCCCGGCGTCGACGGCGGCGTTCATAGCCAGCCGGTCCACGCCCTTGGCACCCCCGGAGATGACTCCGAGTCCCGCCTTTACGGCGGCCAGCGCCGCTTCGCGGGCGATCTTTGAACCTCCCTCGCTCACAGTCCGTGACCCGACTATTCCGAGAGCGCTCTGGCCGAGAAGGCCGGCGTCGCCGAATACGTACAGCAGTGGCGGCGCCGCTCGGCCGAGGCGTTCCTTCATCACGGCTGGGAAGTGCTCGCTAAGTCCGCTCAGGAGTCGTAGTCCGCTCTGCTGGGCGTCATCTAGCGCAAAGGCGAAGGCCGTCGCCGCGGCGAGGAGAGCGCCGATCCGCTGTGCCGTCGATTCGTCGACCTGCGCTGTTTCGCCTATCTCGTCCGGTCGTAGACCGAGAAGAGCACCGAGATCGGGAACACACTCGACGACGGACCAGAACTCCGCCGCCTTCAGCGGAGACGCTTCAGCCTCGACCAGCCGTTGGGTCAGGAGCAGCGCGACCAATTCGGAGTCTGCCGGGCGAGTCATGAGCTCACGGCCTGGGCAAGGACGAGCGGGTAGACCGGACCAGAGCCAGCCTCACGCAGCGCTGCGCCAATCACCGTCAGAGTCCAACCGGAATCGATGATGTCATCGACGAGCAGGACGGGGAGATCCATCACAGGTCCAACCACCTCCAATGCACCGTAGACGTTACGGAACTGCTGCGCCGAGTTCTCCATCTCCTTCTGAGGACGACCTTCGCGGACACGGCGGACGACGTCCAGGACGGGGAGGGCCAGTCGCACTGCGAGCCGCCTGGCGAAGTCGGCGACCAGGCCAGGGTGTCGAGAGGAGGGCACGTAAGCGATCCAGCCTGGGGCCGGATCGGGGTGCCAACGTCGGACCATCTCGGCGGTGGCCTCGACGAGGTCATCGGGCAGGCCAGCGCCGCCATACTTCACGTCCTTGACGACAGTGCCCCACCCACCGTCGTTGTAGGCGCTGAGAGCCCGGCCTCTCCGATTGCGCAGCTCATCGGGGATGTTCCCTCTCGCCGTGCCAACGCCGGGCCATCGTTTGCGCGGTTCCAACTCGATTGGTCGCTGTCGCAGGAACGCTGCGGCCTCGGCAACGACGTGAGCGTCAAGAGGCACGTCGAGCGACCAGGAAAGACACCGATCGCACAGTCCGCAGGCGCTGGCCGCCGCATCGTCGAGCTGACGACGCAGGAACTCCATTCGGCAGCCAGCCGTCGTCGCGTAGGCGACCATGGACGCTTGCTCAGCCCGACGTGCGGCGGTGACTCGCTCCACCCGTTCTTCGTCATAGCTCCAGGGTCTCAAGGTCCGGAGCCACCCGCCGTTAGCCCGCTCCACCGCGCCTTCCACCTCGAGGATCTTCAGCATCAGTTCGAGCCGCGTGTGGCGCAGGTTGACTGCAGCCTCAATTGCCTGCAAGGTCATCGGCCGCCCAGCTTCCTCCAGCAGGCCGACCACCTGTTCGGCTTGTTCCCGCGACGGGAAGGCAGTGCGGATGAACCAGTCCTGGATCTCGGCGTCCTCGCGACCGGCGAGGAGTACGCCCATCGAGGCGTCGAGGGCACGCCCGGCGCGACCAACTTGCTGGTAGTAGGCGATCGGGGAACCGGGGCTCTGATAGTGGATCACAAAGGTCAGATCTGGTTTGTCGAACCCCATGCCAAGTGCTGAGGTCGCGACGACCACCTTGACCTCGTTCGCGATCAGCTCCTGCTCGATCGAGACTCGATCAGCTGAGTCTGCCTCGCCCGAATAGGCCCTGGCGTTGACTTCCCGTGCCCGCAACCAGGCGGCGACTTGCTCGGCGTCGCGAACGGTCAAGCAGTAGACGATTCCGGAGCCCGGCATGCTGGGTAGCTGCTCGGCAAGCCAAGCGAGGCGCCGTGCAGGCTCGGGAAGTTGCACGACGGCCAGCGCCAGTCCCTCACGCTCCAGAGGGCCGCGTTCAATGAGCAGGTCCTCTCCCAGCTGCGCGACGATGTCGGCGACCACTCGATCATTCGCAGTCGCCGTCGTGCAGAGGACGGGAACGTTGGAAGGCAGGACCTCGATGACCCGCTTAATCCGACGGTAGTCAGGTCGGAAGTCGTGACCCCAATCGCTGATGCAGTGAGCCTCGTCCACCACGAGGAGACCCACCGACCGAGTCAGAGCCGGCAAGATCTCGGCGCGAAAGTGGAGGTTGTTCAGACGCTCCGGGGACACCAGGAGCAGGTCGACCTCGTCCTGTCGAATACGGCCCTCGATCTCGGCCCACTCAGTCGGGTTGTCACTGTGGATAGTTTCCGCACGCACGCCCGACCGGCGCGCCATCTCCAACTGGTTGCGCATCAAAGCGAGGAGGGGTGAGACAAGCAGCGTCGGACCTGATCCTCCTTGACGAAGCAGCCGAGTGGCGATGAAGTAGACCGCGCTTTTCCCCCATCCGGTCCGCTGGACGACGAGCACCCTGGCTCGTCCGGAGACGAGCCGCTCGATCGCCTCCCACTGGCCTGCACGAAAGGTCGCGTCCGTGCCCGTAAGGCGGCGGAGGAGAGCTTCTGCCTCGGTGCGCAGGTCCATCAGGTCAAAGGATATGGAAAGGCTGTGACAACAGACGGGTCAGCAGTCGGCAGGTTGAGCACCGTGCTGGCCCGCCTTGAGAAGCACTTGGGTCGGACGAGTGAACCGGCGATGACCGGGCTGACGGCATTTGTCGTGCCTGAATCATTGTGCAGCTCGAACTATCGGAAGGAGCTGCTGTCAACTCGCACGGATGTGAGCAGCGGCGCCAACCAGCTTGTGAACACGGACAGTGCGAGCCGCTCATTGCCGAACCGCCCAACCGAGACGAGCGTGCAGCTCTTGCGCGCCCGAGTCAGGGCGACAATCAGCTGGCATACCTCGTCGTCAGTCGGATGAGTGTTACTTCGAGGAAAGTGCTTGTCCGTTACACCTACGACGAAGACATGACCGGCCTGAAGGCCCTTGGCACCCAGGAGGGAGGTGACAAAGACCGTCGGTTCCTCTTGAGCGTCATCGCCGAGCTGCTCAGCGGATGCTTCCTCGTCCTCATCCTGGTCGTCCACTGATCTACCGAGTGCCTCGTGAAGCGCCGACGAACCGAGTCCCGTTGCAGCTTCCACCAGTCGGAGGTCGTCATCGCCAGCGGCTTCGCCGCCGACAATCCGCACGAGTATCTCAACGATCTCGAGTTTGGTGGTCTTGTAGTCCGCATCAAGCAGATCGGCTATGTCAGCGCCTTCGATCAGGGCATCACGGATCCACTCCTCCCAGCCTGGAGGCGAGTCGAGTTCTAGCAAGAGCCGCCAACCAAGTCGGGAGGCCCGGTCGCGCATGAGTCTTCGAAAGCCATCGAGCGGCGCAACAGTCATCGACGACCCGATTCGGTACTCGACGCTGGGAAGGTGCTCACTCAGGTATCGGTAGGTCGGCCTCGCGAACTCCTTGGGACCGATAACCAGCACGGTCGGATAACCCCCGGCTCTAGATTCGGCTATCTCATCAGCCGGCAACGCCCGGATGCGCTGCTCAACGTACTTCCCAATGAAGGGACAGCGGTTGTTCTGTACGGTGCATCTGGCGTGCACGATCTTCGGATAGAGATTGCCTTCGTCTCGCTTCTCGGGGAGGAAGCACTCGTAACGCTTGGTAATTCTTTCCTGTAGGAGTCCGGCCGCCTGTGCTCGTTCGACGACGCGATGAACTGCCTTGATCAGGACAGGGGTGCAACGCGAGCAAAATGGCAGATCGAACCTGGTGTATGACGGATCGACCGATAGGTCGCGTATGAACGAGGCCGACGCATGTTTGAACCCATAAAGGGCCTGGTCGTCATCGCCGACGATGAGCGTCGGGCTGGCTGTCGCCAGCAACTTGATGAGCGAAACTTCTAGGAGATTGAAGTCCTGGTATTCGTCGACGACGATCTGTGGATAGCGAGGGACTCGGGACGGCCGCGCCTCAAGCGCTCGAAATACCCGGTAGACAGAATCGGAGTGCCCGACAGAGTTGTAGTAGCTGCCGCTTCGAAGGATCCCCGGCAGCACGACTCCGTCGTCCTCCATCTTGACCAACGCCTCGCTGATGCTCGCCGTGTCCGTGGGACGATCCGTAATCGAGATGTCCTTGGCGTATATCTGGTCGATGGGAGGGTAGTAGTCCACCGAACGGGTCACCCCGTCGACTGTCATGGAGAGCAGAAGCTTCTTTGCGAACCCGTGGAAGCTGTAGACGTCGTGGTCGTCGCCGAGCGAGTCGGTGAGCTCTGTGACAAGTGATACCAGGAACGTCAGTGCAAGACACCGTTCGGTATTCCCATCCATGAGCTTCTGGAAGGTGTGCGTCTTGCCGGTTCCGGGTCCCGCCACGATCAGCTTGAGCCTTGCTGGACTGTTCAGGATCGCGTCCAGCGCCTCAGCCCTCTCGCGCATGAGGTCGGCGTCAGTGGGCATTGGACTCACATCTCGATATCATGCCGACTCCGCAGCGGGAGTGGTGCCGGATGCTGTCTTGGCCTCCGGTGGGTACCCAAAGAATCGCTCGAAGCTTTCGGCATCGCGGGATTCTCGTACAAGCTTCTCGATGAAGGCTTGGGTGTAGAGATAGTCCTTATGCGGCTCGTCGTATACGCAATAGCGCTCGTCGGTTCTCTCGGGATTGGCCGAGTCACCGAGTGGTCGGCAGTTGGTGACGTGCCAGGCCTTAACGAAGTGGGCCATGTTGAACTTGAACTGGATTCTCTCCTGGATGAGCGACACGCCAACGGAAGGCTTGACCTTCCCAGCGCTCGCCACGGATCGAACCTGCTCTCTCACCACTACCCTGCCGCTGCGCCCCAGCTCTTGGAGCGCCGCACGTTCATCATCGCTTAGATCCGCCTCCCTAACGAACGTCATGGCTGTGTCGACTTCGGTCTTGGCACCTAGTTTCGGAACAAGGTTGATCCGAAACTCGTATCGCTGATCGCTCGCGATGCCCGGGTCGAGATCTGCTTCAAAGTGAGCCAGGAAGTCCTTCGTGGTCTTCGGGAGCTTCGCTCGCAGCTCCTCAATGCGTGCATTGCCAATGGCGGTGAGGCTGCCGACAAAGATCGGAAAGCGAAGTTCTTCTCCGAGCGAAAACTGCGGTCCGAAGGCGCCGGTGAGCTCCTCTTCGTAGTTCAGCAGCAACGCTTGCGCGTATCCGCTGGTGGCTAAGACGATCGCTTCGTGGTACCTGTGCTCGATCTTGTTTCGAAGTGCGATCGTCAGCTCCAGGTTCTTGCTCACCGCTCCGATCTGAGGCCAGCGCTCCGCAACACTCTTGGCAAGGTCCCAGGTCTTGGGTTCTCCGTCGACGCGCTCGAAGCATCCGTTCGGCTTCCGGAAGTGGTAGTCACGGTGGTCGCGATGAAACTGGGCCTGGAGCAAATAGAGCCAAGCAAGGTGCATGTGGATCAGGAATCCCTCCAAGCGGCGCGGCTGACGCGTCTGGTTGTAGAGGTCGACGGCCAAGAGTGCCTCTTCGCGGGAACCGTCGAGCATGGTTCGCCATGTCGCCTTCACGCCGCCTCCTTCCTGTCGCCAGATTCTCCCACCAGCGCCCTCTGACCAGCCGCTCCTCTGGGAACGTGGACGTCGCTGGCATGGTTCGCAAGGTGGCGCCGGCGGGCGTGAGGCTGCATTAAGCGGCTTCGGAAATGAGCGGAGTGCAGTCAGGTCGCGTCGACGGCAAGGTCAAGCGCCGTGATGATGTGTCGTCGAGTCATTTGTCACGGCCACATGGGCACGTGCGAGTACCCGGTAGACACTTCTGCTCCGGCAAGGTGCAGTTGTTCGAGCCGTCCGAGCGGGTTCGCGTAGTAGGAAACCTCAGCTGCGGGGATTTCATCCGGTCGCGGCGCTCTCATATCTCGCTCGAATTGCCCATTGGGATAAGCGCGACGGTTCGCCTCTGTGAAGAAGTCATAAGGGACGGGTGAGCCCAATCGTGGGAACCAGAAATAGCTGATCACCTCACCCGCGGTGCTCACAGCCTGCTCGACCTCCGCACGGGTCGTCATCTCAAGGTGCCCTCGCGCGTCGACGTAAGCGATGAACGACTTCAACTCGGTCACACCGATCGCAGACACGTACAGCAACGCCAACTCGCCCAGGAGATGGTCACGGAGATACTGGGCACCTGGAAAGCCGCGCTGGGGATCGAGTGCTCGGTAGCCCGCGGTAGTCGCGTGGACGAACGTGGAGAGAAATCGATAGTGGGTGTCGAGCTCGAGCGTCTGGCGAGCCGTCACCAACTCGTTGAGTTGAAGGTTGTCGAGGATCCCTGACCAACTCAGGTACTGGTGATACGCGACCTGGCTGCGCCTGGCCCATTTTTTGAGCTGTTCCGGATCGGAGAAGGGGCCAGCCAACTCGTCCTGCACTCGAGGCGGTCCCAACAACGCCTTGTGCTCGTCGAGCACCGGCTCGTACGGAGACACGTGCTCGACGATGATGCCGTCTTGCGAACGGACCGAATGACCCTTCCGCACAAGTCGCGCCGCACTATTCGCGTACTTGAGCTCGACGACGGACTCAGCCCAGTCCGCCTCGCCACGTTGCCATTCGGCTTCGAGCTGACGGTATGCAGCGACGTCCGCGGGAATCGTCTCGCGATAGCGGTCCGCGAGGAGCAGGAGCTCATCCACGCAACCTTGTTCGAGAGCGATCCGTGCGACGGCAAGCGCCGACGCGTATCGCCGGCTCGTCGCCAGCGCGATCGCGGCGCCCAGGTGTTCCGAGAGATGCGCGGCGCGCTTCGCATATTCGTGATGGTGCTGCCAGGGGGAGCCGGCCAGGCTCTGAGGAACACCCGCGAGCTGCCGGATCACTGCCAGCGCGACCTCGATGAGTGCCGGGTGCTCATCAGAAAGCGACGCTCCTGCGGTTGTCGGCTTCACGCTGACCGCAGCTTAGGTTTCCAACGGAGGCGTTCCAGAATTTGCATCACGCACCCTAAGAAACGCCGAGCGAGTCCTCGCCCCCCGGATCTGGAGTCGGAGGCTCACCGACCAGCATCCGCACAAGCAATTCAACAATGCGCGGAAACGACTCCACAGGTTCCCGCGGTTCGTAAACCGACAACATCGCGATCAGATCCGCGCGAATCCGCGCCGCGCGAACCTCCCACGGATCGAGCGCGGCTTGCGTCGAGTGATAATACCTCGTCCCCTCACGCAGTCGCTGAATCGCAAGGGGTACCCGAGACCACTTGATTGATCCGCCCGACCCGCGTCCGGCTATGGCGACCAGCGGTGCCAAGGAACGAGAGAGGTGTGCATTCGCATAGTCGATGAACGCCTTGGTGCGCTCAGGCGGCTGATCGCTACGTCCACAGATAACGAAGGCCATGATGCCGAAGCAGGCGTCCGCCGTCCGGACGGGCCCGCGTCGATGCCAAGGGTACGACGGACGATAGCGAGGCGAGCCGTCAGATTTCAGCTGCCGCATCAAGGCGAGACCGTTGGCATGCGTGAAGAAGGAAGAGAGCGGGACGTAGAGACGTCGGTAGAGATCGGTCGTGAGGCTGGAATCGGCCTTTGTCCGGACGGCATCTGCCATCACGTTGATACGCGGCAACGATCCACTCCCCCCGATCTCTTCAACCAATAGGTCAATCAACTCCTGCTTCAGGGCATCGCCGTCCGTCAAATACTTGAAGGCTCCCTTCATCGCCTGCCCAGCGCTGCCTCGCAGTCGATCCATCGGCGAGTCGGCAAAGAGCACCCATAGGCCAAGGATGGTGTTTTCGACCGAAGAGCGAGCCAGCAGAGCCGCAGCCTCCGGCTGACGCCATCGGACCGCCCGATGAGTCGCCTTTTGCAGCGCGAGGCTTCGAACCAGACAGAGCTTGGCGATGTCGATCGGGGTCGCGTCATTCCCCGGCCACGAGGCAAATCGGACGAGCGTTTTCGCCTGCCGTCGGACTCTGCACCGTCGCGCGGCGTCTGGGTACGGCAAGAGTCCCTTCCCGATCTGCCAAGCGAGCTTGCGGAGAGCGACGAGCGCGTTGACGTCGTTCGATTCCTCTTCGTCGCCAGCCTCGTCCTCGCCCACTCCACAATCGTCCCACTGCTCACGGGGTCACGGTGCTGGCCTGCGTCGTCCCCAAAGGTGGTCTCCTGCGATTTCGTCGGGGAGGTCCATTGGGTCGACGACCTTGTTGTTGCGAGTGTCGGTGCTCCGGGCGCAATCGCCGGTGCGATCATCGGAGGTCGACAGACACGGCGAGCGGCACTTGATGAATTCAGCCGCGTTACTGAGCGCGAGGAGCAGGGCTGCCGACGAGCGCTTCACTTCGAGTGCTGCTGCGACATCAAGCTCTACGACGACAAGCCCGGCACGGAAACCTTCTGGGAATTCGATACGTCGGTGCTGGACAAGTCGATCCTCACGCGTCGGCGCTCTCTGACGAAACCCTCGAACGCGTCGTGAGAGCCACGAGCACGAATCGACACCTCAACGCCGTGCTCGCAAAGTTCCGAGCGACCTACGCCCTCAACAAGCCGATTCCGATTGGTCCGCTCCGGGAATTGGACAGCCGTCGCAACGAGGCCGTCGGCGAATTCCGGGCGATCTTCGACGCACTTTCGCCGCTCATGCTCACGCCTCAGTGAGAATCTTGTCGAAGTCGCATCGATCAGCGCGGCCGTCACGTCGATAGCGGGCTTCCGGTCTTGTCCTTCGTGTCGGCCGCTCGCGTGCAGCTAACAGCTCGGTACCCTCGCAACGATGGATGCAAGAGGCGAGCAACGACGTCGCCACCCATGGCTCGCCCGCGTGTTCCGGCTTGGTCGGGTGCCAGTGGAGACCGCCGACTCGGGCACAGCGGAGACCGCTGTGGGTCGCGTCGACGACCCGAACGCACGGCGACCCGACGGCGCGCGATCGGCCGAGCTCGCCGCGCCGCCCGACGCCGACGTCCAGCTCGTGCTCGCCGCGTGCGACGCCCGCCTGCGGGAGCACGAGGCATGGTCGACGCCGGAGGGCTACCCGAACAGCCTCGCTTTAGCAGTCCTCGATGGAATCTGGGCGATGATTGCCCGCTACGCCATCACGAGGGGGGTCGTCACCCGGTACGTCGCCTCGAGGAAACGGCAGGGTGTCGACGCGTACGCCGATGGCATCTCCGATCTGCTCGCCGAGTACGACCGTTGCGGCGGCATCGAAGCCTTCATCGAGCAAATCGGCACACAGAACAAGGTCTCCACCCAGCCTGGCGCGGCGACGAAGGGGGAGGCGGTTCACCTCGCGGCGCTTGCCTTCCGTGATCTCGGTGTCGAGACCGCACAGGACTTTCGCGACGCGCAGGGCACCCCCTTCGGTGAAACGCTCGAGGAGCGCTGGCGCTCTCTTCCCGGACAGCGTTCCGGAATCTCTTGGCGATACCTACGGATGCTGCTCGGTCTCGAGGACGTGAAGCCGGACCGGATGGTCACCGCCTTCCTCCGCGACGCGCTCGGTCGCGAGGTCTCGACTAGCGAGGCGGTCGTGCTGGTCCGCGCGGCAGCTGCCCGGCTGGATGTCAGCGAACGAGCGCTCGACCACGAGATCTGGGAGTACCAGAGCGGAAGGACTGGCGCCCACGATCCCCTCACGCGCGAGGACTACCTCCGAGACATCGCACACGCGTTTCTCGCCTCGGCATTCGCCGGGCTCAAGGAGGCGGGCGTGATTCCGACGTCGCGCTATCAGCTCGATTGGTTCCTCCAGGTCGGTCGGGACTACGACGGCGGCGACGTCATGGGCCCCGAGGCGGAGGCCTTGGAATCGGCACTGAAGACGCTCTACCCCGACCGGTTCGACGAACCCCTTAGGCGACAAGAGCCCGAGTTTCCAGGCGGCTACATACATCGCTTTGTCGAGGCCGCGATCGTCCGGTGCTCGCGATTCGATGAGTACGACCCGGATGGCCCCGAGGCAGTCGAAACGGTCGACGAGCTGATCGCAGTGCTCAACGCGGACCAGGCCACGGTCTATGCCTGCCGCGCGATGTCGAACCTATCGACGGTGGGAGCGGACGCGGTCGAGATCGGTGAGGTCACTGTCTTCCCCGAGGTCGAGCGCTTTGGGGGGATGATGCGTCAAGCCATCTCCTTCGTCCCGTCGGGTCCGGGAGCGTTCAACCACGAGGACCCCCGTCCCTACGACCCGCCACATGCGCTCCTCGTCGCAAGCGCCAAGGTTGAACGGGGCAAAGCTGCTTGGAAGTCGGAATCGGCCGCGATCGCGAAGCTCGACCGCTTCGTCTTTCTTGCGCGGTTGCTGAAGATCGGCACGCAGCAGTCGATGTGGGAGCTCGCCGGCGCCTCAACGATGGTGTCGGAGGCCACTCCGCGCTATCGGGTCTTCGACGGCTCCGGGATGCCGAACATGCGGATGAAGCGCGACGTCGCGATGCGCCCCGAGGACGCGCCGGCATTCGAGGCACTCGGGCGGCTTGTGGACGAGGCAGTCGTCCACCGCGAAGGCATGGTCTCGACCTCGTTCGATCTTGGAGCCGACTTGTTTAACCGGTCGTTCGAGCCGAGCACATGGGCTGAGCGAATGACCGATCTCGCAACCGCCCTCGAGGCCGCACTCGTCGGTGGCGACACCAGCCGGTGGAATATCACGCGGAAGCTGAGGGACCGCTCCTCGCTTCTGCTCGCCACTACGGACGACCTCGCCGGGACGATTTCCGCGGACGTGAACACGCTGTACGACCTACGATCATCGCTGGTGCACGGCTCGAGCATCTCCGAGACCGAGCTCCGGAGGACGCTCGAAACCGTCTCCACAGTCCCGGCCGGGGAAATGTTCGGCGTTATCTTGGACTTCGCCGTCGATCGCCTCCGCGACCTTGTACGCCGGGCATTCCTCGCTCGGCTCTGCCTGTCACGACTCCCTGATCCCCTCTGGCCACTCGAGGGCGGGGTCGACGTTGACCGAGAGCTCGCGAACCTCGAGACCGCGCGCGAATGGCGTGAGCGGTGGCAACAGCTACTCGCCGATCTCGGCGTCGGCGAGGCCGCGCAACGCGCCACGCCTGCCGTCGATCCCCTCGACGTGAACCATGAGCCGTCCTGAAAGGACGGTTCCTCGCACGACACGACGCTGATAAGCGGCTGGGGTCCTGGTAGGTCAGGCCGCTGCCGCAGTAATCGGCTCGCCGTGCGGCGAATCCACGTCGTTGTCCCGAGTTGCCGCGCCTACCCGCTTCTCGCCTTCAGTTCCGCCGGGTCGTGGTTATCCCCTGCGTGTGGGGTGTTTACGGAAACCTCAAAATGTGGGTGGACATAACCACCTCCCTTCCTGAGGTACTTCCAGTCTAAAGGCTAGGCGTGACCGCGAACACGTCCGGCGGGTACCGGTACGCAGTATCCGCTCGGCCGCAGTCCACATTCGGCTGTCGATATGTGGACTCCAGTCTGCATTCCTGGATGTGGGTTCGAGTCCACAGATGGGTAGGCTGCCGCGCCGGGTCTTGGAGCAACTCTCGTTCAACCTCAACCCATCGCCGAGATCCGAATGGCACATCTGCGCTCGGCCCCTCCGTTATTGGGCAACTTCGGAGGGCGAGCAGATCGAGGCTCGGTTCGCTGGTTTTGATCGACCCCCCGTCTCCTCCGACGTCTGCTGTTAGCCTGCGCGTGAGGCACGTGTGAGGCGCGAGGAAAGGGCGAGCGGCCGGATCGACCTCGGGGCACGTCTAGGACCTGCGCTGACGGCTTGCATCGGGGTCTCAACAAGGGGCGTCCGGGTATCACACCATAGGCACAAGGTGCCAGTCGGAGGCGAGGACGCCAGGCGCGGACGTTCGAGCACTGTGGCACTCACGATCGCACCGTGTTTCGCGGAGCGCAGTCGCATTTGCACCCGGACCCCGAACCGCTTGACGACATTAACGAGCGGCGCGTTGAGGACGTCCGGTTCTGACGACGTCGCGGCTGTCGGCGGCGATCTGACGACCGCGCAGATGGTCGTTCTGTGTCGCCTTGAAGCTCACGAGCCGAAATGACGCTCGGCCTCCTCAACTACCAATCTCAGTTTGGCCACGTATTCCTCACAGAGCAAGCCAATGGATACGGTCGGATTCGGCTGGCCTGCGAGCGATGGGAAACTGTAGGAGGCCAGCTCGGCGAACGTAGAGGCTTCCTCCAGCTCTTCGGTTCCGTCTGGGCGAGTGATCCGCCAGTGGAACCGACCCTCGTGCAGGGTAAGAGCCGTTGAATCAGGCGGTGGGGGCTTCCACTCATCCCAAGGATCGCCTACGTCCCGGTACGTCGTAAGCAAAGTGGAGCCGACCTCTTCCGGCCCTTCCTTCAGAATCTCATTGCGTAGCCGCTTGAACCATTCGCACAAAGGATCGGTCTTGAGGCCTTCGCGATAGGGCCGATACCAGTCATCGAAGGGCTCGTCGCCCACCACCGTCCGAAGATTCTGCAAAACGAGTGTCACGGAGCGGCCGAACACTGCCACGATCTGAACACCCGCGGGTCGTGCGTCGGCATCCGAGCCTGTCGCCAGAGCAAGTCCGCGGGTGGTCGTGTCGAGGAGCGTCCGAGCCTTTCGCAGAACGTCGGTAACGCTAATAGCTTCAACCACATCGACTCTCCCTGGTGAACTGGCTTGGCGTGACTGGACGCTCACTCTCAGATCGTCTCAAAGAGATTGACGAGCATCGCCACATGATCGCAAGTGGCCCTGATCTTGTTGATGGCTACGGCATGTAAGGGTTCCGCGCCGAATGGAGCCGTAGAGAATCCGGCATTGATAGTGAGTCTGCCGGTTGCGCGGAGATTGTAGGCATCCGGAGGATCGAACCGCATCCGATGGATTATGTACTCTTGATCGGGCGACCAGTTCGGCGGGAACGTCAAGACCGGGTCATCTTTGACCTTGATCCCGTTGTACGCGACATCAATCGCGCCTACTGGAACGGGCAGGAAGGCAGCGATCTCTCGGTGTTTATCTGCGTTCGCGAACCTGTGGACGTGCCAGAGCGGATCGTCTCGGGGATCGACACCTTGCTGCTGCAGCTTATATGGCTGCCACGATTCGATAAGTCCAACCCCGTGGGTGACATTCCCCAGAAGACCCTTTGGGTTGGGCGATCCGAACGGCCCGACATCCTTGATGTACGTAGCCTCTTGCCGATAGATCGGGAACTGATGCTTGGTGGTCAACTGTGCTCCGCTTGCGATCACGAGAGCCGTGACGATGTAGTCGAGTGCGCACCTGAGATTGTGGATGAAATCCCCAAAGAGCAGGCTGAATCGATAGTCACCGCGATTTGAGGGGACAAGCCAAACCTCACACCAACCGGTGTTTTGATCGAGCGAAAACCGTACAGCATACGGACCGTTCTGACTCAGGTGGATCGGCAAGTCTCGCTCCAGAACGTCAAGCAACTCGCTGGCCCGCGCCACTTTTGCCTTGGCACTCGCGAGGTCCAGGTTGAGCGTCACGGTCTAACTTTGGAGGCAGATGCCAAAGCCGTGAACGGCTTGATCCTGGTGTCGGTTGCGAACACTTCGAGCATCCACTCTCGTTCGGCCACTTCCCCATTCTCGTTCGTCACGACGATTGTGTCACTCCTGACGTCGGGTCGGTAAGCCCCCTATGAGGTACGCGAGCGGACCTCACCTTCCACGCTCGAGCTGCGCAACGCGCCGCAACCGAGGAGCAGACGGTGACTCGCCGCTCGTACCTCGCGCGAGCACCGCGGTCGTCGCCGGGTCGAGCAAAGGACCGCCGTTCACGGCCCGAGCACGATCGGTCCCCTCGAGGCCGAGGTCGCGTCGCACCGCCACAAGGTTCGCGACGACCCGCCGGCGCCTTCGGCCCTCCCAACCCTCGCTCGGCGGGCCAAGCACGCGGGTCCACGCGTTCGGCGAGTTTGAGCCATCGGTTAGGTCAACGGAGCGTCGCCAGTCCTCGATCTCGGCGGTGCCCTGCTGCCACCGTTGCGCGCGACCTGAATCGCTCGGGCGGGGTCCAAGCAGGGCGACGACGTACTCGGATGGCTCCGAGCCCCACGTCGCGATCTCGCGGCGTCGCAGCGTGGCGAGCGCGGAATCGACGATCTCGAGGCGGTCGAGGGCACTCCGTACGTCAGTTCCCAGAACGGCGCGCACCGACTGTTGAGCGGAGAGCGCGGCGTCAGCCGCCTCGCTCACCTCGGCCGCTTCGGTCACGTCGCGCTCCGCGCGTACAAGGCGGCGTCGCGCCGTTGTGTAGGGACCTTGCAGGTTGCGGCGCTCGACGCCTTCGCTTGTGGCACTCATCGTCGCGAACACTCCTGCTTCCTCGTGCGCCTCGTCGCGCTGCACGAGGGAGATGCCAAGCTCACGGGAGGCGTCGCCTTGGCGCGTCGTCAGGTCCACGGCGGGACCGGCGCCGATCAAGGAAACGAGCGTGTCGCGCTCGTAGCCGAGCGCCTCCCGGGAAGTTCCGGCGAGGCGGGCGATCTCAGCTCCGGTCTCGAGCTCGTCGAGGGCGAGTCGCTGCTGCTCGCTGCGGCTCCACGCCCGGCCCAGCTCCTCGTCTCCATCGCCCGTGTTCAGCGTCTCGTCCGGCTCGGTGAGCACGAACAGCTCCGTCGAGTCCGTCGCACGACTCGCCGCCACGAGTGCCGCCTCGGCGCTGAGGCTCTCCGCTCCGAAGACGAACGCGCGACCCCTGCGTCGTGCCACTTCACCTGTGTCGCCTCGCTGAGCCTGCCCGACCGTCTGTCCCTGTCCTTTGTGCAGGGTCCAGGCATACCCGTAGTCGGTGGCGCGCAACACGTAGTCGGCGGGCAAACGCACGCTGCGGCCGTCGCTCGTCGCAAGCGTGACCTCTCGCGACTGGCAGTCGATCGCCTGGACGATGCCGCGTGTACCGTTGCGCACGCCCTTACCGGACGGGTCGCGCGCGGCACCGAGGCGCGTCCTGTTCCGCAGGCAGCACAGCTCGTCACCCACCCGGTAGCAACGGGGCGCAAGGTCGGCGGGTGCGAACTCCCCGACGAGGAGCTCGGGGCCCGACAGCCGGCCCGCCGCCTCGACATGGCGGCGGGCGAGGCCGTTCAGCACTCTGACCGCGTCGCGGGCGTAGGCGTAGAGGACGGCGTCATCGCCGGATTCGCGCGCCGCCCACCACCGCTCGACCATGTCACCGATCAGCTCGGACGGGTTGGTCGAGCGACGGACCCGTCCGTGATGGGAGTAGGCCGCGGCCGCCTCACCGACACGGCCCTCTCGAAGTCGCACCGAGCTCGCGGCCGAGCGCGCCAAAGCCACCACCCGCCTCGACCGAGGGGAGCTGGCGGTCGTCACCGGTGAGCACGACTTTCGCTCCCGCGCGTTCCGCGATCTCCAACAGCCGCACGAGACGGCGGGTGTCGACCATGCTGGCCTCGTCGACGACCACGATGCTGCGGGGATCGAGCGTGTAATCCGACAGGTGCTGCGGCGCGCCGAGCTCGTAGAGAACGCGGTCGAGCGTCACCGAGGAAATCCCCGATCCCGCTTCGAGCTGGGCGGCGGCCTCCGCCGCGAGCGCCGCGCCGTAGACGCGATATCCGGACGACTGCCACGCTCGTCGGGCCGCGTCGAGGGCGAAGGTCTTGCCCGAGCCGGGCACGCCGACGACGACTTCGACCCCGTTTCCCGAGCTGCACAGCGATCGCACCATCGCCGCCTGTTCGGAGGACAGGTCTCCTCGCTCAGCGAGCACCGCCTCGAGGCTCACCGCGTCCGCAACCCCGCAGCCTCCCCCGCGGCCCGCACGCCCGAGGGAGAGGAGGCGAGATTCGGTGTTCAACATCTCGGTGGTCGAGTAGCGAAGCGCACAGGTGAGCGTCGCGATCCCCGAAGCCGGCGCGCGCACGAGGCGGACGATCGTATGGCTGTCACGGGGACGGTCTGTTGTGAGCGGCCGTCCTGTCTCGTCCGCGACGACGAGTGGGACCACGGCGGGATCGGCGAGGGTGTCGTCGGCGAGTCCTTCGAGCTCGGCGCGACGAGCGCCTCGGGTGCATCGCTCAGCCCACGCCACGATCACGTCGTCGCGGGTGAACGCGGCCTGGGCGCGGGTGAGCCCCGCCGGTCCGACGAGCTCACGGCGAGCTGTGGCCACCTCGGCGGCAGTTGGCGCGACGCGCCGGTCGGTCCCGTCCAAGAGCGCGGTCACGCTGTCACGGGTCACCCCGAGCGCGCGAGCACGTTCGGCCCAGGTGTCGCGCAGCTCCACGAGCTCGACATCGAGCTTGTCGCGTCGCGTCTTCAAGCACGCCGCCTCGCTCGCCCTCGGCCCCGATCGGCCGGTGCGCTCGAGCTCCGCCTCGATCGCGTTCCTTCGCTTAGAGAAGCTTCGCAGCACCTCGCGGTCAAAGCCGTCGAGCTCGGACAGGCCGCGCCGGTCCGGCGTAAGCCATTGGCCACCGATCGCGGCGACGCGTTCGCGCAGCTCCGCGCGATAGATCGAAGCCGCCGCGCGTCGGTGCAGATAGATCATGCGGGAGTCGAGAGCAGTCCATCGCCCGTCGCTTCCTTCTACAACATTGCAGACGATCCCATGCGTATGGAGCTGCGGATCGAGCTCACGCGAGGCGGGGTGGACAAACCAGGCGACGGCGAGCCCCGCAGTGACGTGCCCGTCGCGGCCCCCGAACCCGCGCCGTGCCCGGCCGCCCTCGTCCTCGAGGAACGAGAAGGCCGCCTTGACCGCCCCGCGGTGCGCCTCGGCAAGTGCAGCGCGTAGCGGCTCGTCGGCGAGCGCCCAGGCGAGCGAGACCGATTTCGGCGCCGAAAGGGTGATGTCCCAGCCCGGTGTGTGGTCGGTCGCGACCCGTTCCAAGAGCCGGCCCCCGTCGGGGTGCTCACCTTTGGCGAGGGCACGGAACGCCGCCGGATCGACCGAACCGACAAGCCCAAGCGACGCGGCGGCTTTTCCGAGCCAGTAGCCCTCGGCGCCGCGCCCGGCGTAGGAGACGTAGTACTCGACGCCCTTTGGGCCAAGCTTGTGCGCGCTCAGCACGGCCGGCCGTCGAGGCGACGGGATACGAAGCGCGCGTCGGCGAAGCCCTCCGCGAGCTCGGACTCACTCGAGAGCGCCGCGGCAAGCTCCTGCTCGCGCCGTGCCCCGGAGCGGTCCTCGACCGGGTCCTCGAGCCGCCGCTCGGGGTGGGCCCACCGCCACCCGAGCGAGGCGCCGAGGTCAGCTGCGAGACCACCGGCGAAGCGCGGCGGCAGATCAGTGCGGGTTGGTTCCTCGTTGCGCATTTTCGTCGCTCCCTTTCTTCGGGACTACGACGATGTTGCGCCCAGGGACTCACAGCAACACTCACAGGACTACTCACAGCAACACTCACAGGAGGAGAAATTTGCGCGGTTTCCTGTGGTGCGAGGACGCCGAGCCGCCTCGGGAGACCGCTCTCGTCACCAGAACGATGAACA
Source organism: Acidimicrobiales bacterium (assembly GCA_050015175.1). Classification (GTDB taxonomy): domain Bacteria; phylum Actinomycetota; class Acidimicrobiia; order Acidimicrobiales; family Bog-793; genus Fen-455. The sequence continues at coordinate 38,272 of JBEKBX010000034.1, forward strand.
CGCGTTCCGGAGGGGTCCATGAGACAGCGTCCGACCAGGGCTTTCTGGTGCAAGACCCCGGTTCGTGCGACAGCCTCGTCAGCGGGGTGTGCATGCGCAAACGAGTTCGAGAAATCACAACCCTTGGTGGCCGAGCACATGACGAAGTGCAGGCCGCCGTGTTGCGAGCACGATGATCCCGAGGACGTCCCCCTCCCTATCCCCGGCCTCCCCCGACAACCCGATCCATGAGCCGCGACGCTCTGACCGAGCCCCTCCATTCACAGGGCTGTGACCAGGGTCTGTGAGTGTTGCTGTGAGTAGTCCTGTGAGTGGCTCGGTGTCCTCACACCAGGAAACCGCGAAATTTCTTCTCCTGTGAGTGTTGCTGTGAGTGTTCCTGTGAGAAGTGCTGTGAGTCGGTCAGCGCACCATCGCGCCATGATTCGGCTCCGCTCCACCCATGACGATCGCCTGACGTCAGTGCCATCGCGAACGACCCGGCAGCCCGCCACCATCGAGGCCGCCCGCGCCCGCCACAGCCTTGACGACGTGGCTCGGCGAGCCGGCATCAACCTCTATCGCACCACCGAGGAACGCTGCGCAGCGCGAGAAGAACGCCGCACGACTGCTCCGAGTGTCCCGCCGTCGGAGATGGAGCAAACCGATGGCCAACTCTGACAAGAGCTGGTCCCGTAAGCCGCTCCTGAGCGTGGATGACGCGGCTGTCCTGCTTGGCCAAAGTCGGTCGTCGATCTACCGGGCGATCGGAAGAGGAGACCTGCCCGTGCCTGTGTTCACCATCAATGGACGCATCCGCATCGCCCGTCGTTCTGTCGAGCGCCTCCTTGCCGGCGAGTTGCCGCTGACTGCCCGCGAGGAAGGAGTGGACGAGACCGGAGAGCAGAGCGGCGGGCTCTTCGGGGTCCCCGGGGCGTAGTCCGTCGCCAGTCATCATGGAAATGGCCGGGCAGTCGCATCCGGCTTGGAGCCAAGCGCCTGTCAGCCGAGCAGGCGTCCGATGTGCTCCGCAGCGCGCCGGTCTTCCGCCGGAACCCCGTCGGTGTAGTGGCGCGCCATGTGCACCGTCGACCAGCCCAGGCGTGCCTGTTTCTGGGCCTCACTGATCACCGGGTCCAATGCGGTGGCGTGGAAGTGGCGGAGCGAGTGAAGGTGGATGTCAGGCGGAAGGCCCGCCTGATTCCGAATGCGGGTCAAGGCGTGGGTCATTGAGTCAGGGTGGGGCGGGACCGTGCCGCCGGGGGACGCGGAGAACACGAAGGAGTCGTCGAGCAAGCTCTCTTCAGCTGCCGCGGCAATCCGCTCCTGCTCGGCCCGCAGCTCGATCAGAGCGACAGCGGTTCGCTCATCACATGCGAGGCTTCGGACACTGGCTCGGGTCTTGGGTTCCTTGACCACGGCACCCCCCTTGGCGGCGATCACCCCCTCATCCACGGATATGACACCTCGCTCAAGGTCGAGATCGCTCCAGCGCAGCGCACACGCCTCTCCCCGCCGGATGCCCGTAGCTGCCAGCACCCGCAGGAACACACCAAATCGCAGGTCCTCTGCCACGGCCGCGGTCAGGAGCGCTTGAACCTCGTGCGGCTCGGGCGCGCGCACCTCTGCTCGTTGCTCTTCCAGCCGCCACGTAGGTAGGTCGGCGTCGGCGATCGGGTTCGGGAGAACGCCAGCGCTCCACTTGTGGGCCAGTCGGCATGCACGGTGCAACACGGCTTTGACTTGGCGAACCGTCGCCATCGACAAGCCGTCGGCCTTGAGCGAGCGGTAGTAGTGCTCCACGTCGTAGGTGCCGAGGATGGCGATTCGCCGGCGTCCGATCGTCGGGGCGATGTGGACCCTCCAGATGCCCTCGTAGTGCCGCGCCGTCCTCGGGGAAAGGTCATCCCAGCCGTTGTCGCGCCAGGCGGCGATCGCGTCGTTGACGGTGGTGGCCGGTCCCCACTTCGCCGGCTGCTCGGGGACTGCGGCGGGCTGTGAATCCTGCTCGGCCACGAGGCGCGCCAGCTCTCGTTCCGCTTGGCGGCGAGACCCTTTGAAGGTGACGTGGCGATGCCGTACGCGCCCCTCGGCGTCCCGACCTAGGTACACCCGCAGCTGCCAGGTACCTGGCCTACCTTCGACTGCTCTCAGGCTTCCTGCCAACCTCGTCGCCTCCTCAGCCAACCGTTTTGTTGGCTTTCTTGTTGGCTATCGACGGGTCGACTATATATTGGGGATGTAACAGACCGTCACGCAAGGCGGTGACCAGGACTTTCGGGTGGAGGCGAAGGGACTCGAACCCTCGAACCTCCTGACTGCCAGTCAGGCGCTCTACCAACTGAGCTACGCCCCCGAGGATGCCAGAACTCTATCCGAACTGGCCGACTACGACCTCTTGGTCAGTCGTTGCGCGCGGCGACGCCGGTTGGGTGACACAGCCGTGTAGCTCCGGCCGACGGTTCCGCTGGCCGATTTGTCGCCTCGGCGGTGCGATCCCTTCTGCACCGTTACTCCAAGAATCCCAAACGGGCCAACTAACCTGTGCCCGTGGTGGAATACGACTTTCGCGAGGTCGAAGAGCGTTGGCAGCGGCGCTGGGACGAGGATGGGACGTACCGGGTCGACCTGGACGACCCTCGACCGCCTTACTACGTGCTGTGCATGTACCCCTACCCCAGCGGGCCCGCCCACCAGGGCCACATTCGTAACTACACCTTTGGCGACGTCCTGGTCAGACACAGAACGATGCAGGGGCACGCCGTGCTGAGCCCCTTTGGCTTCGATTCGTTCGGCCTTCCTGCCGAGAACGCCGCCATAAAGGGCGGGGACCACCCACGCGTCTATACCGAGGCACGCATCGCGGAGCTCAAGGCTTCGGTGAAGCGGCTGGGCGCGGTCTATGACTGGCGACGCGAGCTGCGCAGCCACGACCCTGACTACATCCGCTGGAACCAGGTCATCTTCCTCGAACTGCTCAGTGCCGGTCTCGCCTACCGGGCCGAGGCGCCGGTCAACTGGTGCCCCGGATGTCACACGGTGCTCGCCAACGAGCAGGTACTCGCCGACGGCACCTGCGAGCGCTCCGGCGATGTCGTGGAACGCCGCAACCTCGAGCAGTGGTTCCTCCGGATCACCCAGTACGCCGAGGAGCTGCTGGATGCTCTCGACGGCCTGGACTGGCCCGAGCGCGTGAAGACGATGCAGCGCAACTGGATCGGCCGGTCTGAGGGCGCCCAGTTCCGCATGGCAGTCGCCGGGCGGCCTGGGATCGAGGTCGAGGTCTTCACGACGCGACCGGACACGAGCTTCGGCATGACCTACGCCGTGCTCGCACCGGAGCACCCACTCGTGCCCGCGCTCGTGACCGACGCCCACGAGGAGGAGGTCTCCGAGCTGTGCGCCCGCGCTCAGCAGGCCACCGACATCGAGCGTCAGTCCTCCGAAGGATCGCTCGAGAAGCGTGGCGCTTTCACCGGCAGCTACTGCGTGAATCCCTTCAATGACGAGCTCGTGCCTATTTACGTGGCCGACTACGTGCTGATGGGCTACGGCACCGGGGCGATCATGGCAGTGCCCGCCGAGGACGAGCGTGACTTCGCGTTCGCCGAAGCTTACGGCCTGCCCGTCGTGCGAACCGTCGAACCACCCGAAGGCTTCACGGGCGGCGCATACGCCGGTGACGGACTCAAGATCAACAGTGGTTTCCTCGACGGGTTCGACGTCCCGACAGCGAAGCGACTGGCAATCGAGTTCCTCGAACAGCTGGGTATCGGTTCACGCAAAGTCAACTACCGGCTGCGCGACTGGCTGATCAGCCGCCAGCGCTATTGGGGCTGCCCGATACCGGTGATGTACTGCCCCGCCCACGGCATCGTGCCGGTTCGCCTCGAAGACCTTCCGGTCCTGCTCCCCGACAACGTCGAGTTCCGACCGACCGGAGAGTCCCCGCTCCGCTTCGACGAGGGGTTCCTGCAAACGACCTGCCCGATCTGCGGGGGACCGGCGATCCGTGAGACCGACACGATGGATACCTTCGTGGACTCGTCGTGGTACTTCCTGCGCTTCTGCAATCCCCGCGAGGAGGCGGGCCCCGTCGATATCGGGGCAGCCCGCCACTTCATGCCGGTCGACCAGTACATCGGAGGGATCACACATGCGATCCTGCACTTGCTTTACGCCCGTTTCTTCACGCGGGCTCTGGCCGACATCGGCCTCGGTCCCAAAGAGGTCCGCGAGCCTTTCTCGCAGCTGTTCTGCCAGGGCATGATCCGCCTCGGCGGCCGAGCGATGTCGAAGTCCAAGGGCAACGTAGTGTCTCCGGACGACTACTTTGCAAAGGTCGGGGCCGACGCGCTGCGCCTGCTCCACCTGTTCATCGGCCCGCCTGTGGACGACGTGGACTGGAACGAGCAGACCGAGGAGATACTCGAAGGTTGCTCCCGCTACCTGGGCAGGGTCTGGCGCCTCGCGACGGACGGACCGCTGCAACCAAATCACCCGGCCGGGGACGATGCAGTGGGTGAAGCTCGCGAGCTCAGAAAGGCGGTTCACCACGCCATCGCGCGTGTGACCGCCGACATAGAGCGCTACGCGTTCAATACCGCTGTCGCGGCATGCATGGAGCTGACCAACACGATCTCCCGCCACGCCCGGTCGGGCACGGACCGGGCCGTCGTCGAGGAGTCGATCGACACGCTCCTGGAGATTCTTGCCCCGTTCGCTCCGCACCTCGCGGCCGAGGCCTACGAGCACCGCCACGGTGACGACGTGCACGCACAGCCGTGGCCGGTCGCGGACCTGCGCCTGCTCGCCGAGCAGAATGTCACGATGGTCGTGCAGGTGAGGGGCAAGGTCAAGGACCGTATCGAGGTCGAGCGAGACATCTCGGAGCAGGCAGCCGCTGAGATCGCCCTGGCGTCACCCAAGGTCCAAGAGGCCCTGGCCGGCGTCTCGCCGACGCGGGTCATCGCGAAGCCCCCGCGGCTCGTCAACATCATCGCCTGAGACCTGCGACCAGCCGTCAGGCTCCGCCAACGCTTCGGCTTCTTGAACCGAGTCTCACCTCGCGTCGTGACCGAAGTTGTCGTTGGCTTGGTACTTACTTGGGTGTGCCGAGTCCCTGGAAGGGAACCGCAGCTCGTTGTCCAGCCGGCTCGTGGCGCGCGCGAGCGACCCAACCGTCTCCGGTCCTCCTTCCTCGAGATGAGAGACAACAGCGAGGAACACCTGCGCGGTAGTGAGGGCGTCGCTCAAGGCGTGGTGCTGACGGTGCGCGGGAAGTCGCAGCTCGGCCGCCAGCTGCCGGAGCGGCAGGAACCGCGGAGGCGATTCGCCCCGCTCGGCCAACAGAAGGCGCCCGAGCACGTTGGTGTCGAGCACGGGCCCGCGCAACCGGAGCCCCTGACGTCGGAGGGCCACCTTGAGGAAAGCCCGCTCCACTTCCGCAGCGTGAGCTACGAGGACTCGGCCCGCCATCGCCTCCAGGAGCGGGACTATCGCTTCGTCTAGTGGGGGGGCCTCCTGGAGGTCGATCGTGCGGATCCCGTGGACGACAACCGAAGTTTCAGGTAGCGAGCGCGTCGGCCGCGCCAGGCCGTAGATGCTGCGGCCGACACCGGCCAGCCCAGCGTCAACCGGCACGGCACCGAACGAGATGATCTCGTCGGTCTTCGGGTCGAGCCCGCTGAGCTCCAGATCTACTACGCAAAAGCGGGCCGCGCGCCAAGGCGTGCGGCGCTCCGGCAGGAGAGCACTGACATAGGCGCGGGCAGCAGGCGCCCGTTGTCGCCCCTGGAAGCCCCAGGGCCTCAAAGCTCACCGAGCGCGAGGTCGTCGGAAAGGCTCTGTTGAACGGCGGCCACCGCCCGGAACGCCTCTTTCAGGTAACTGCGCGTGAGCGAGCTGAGCTCGGACGGGTCGACGAAGTCGTCGGGCTCTGTGCCCTCCACGAGCTGAGCCACCTGATGCTCAAGGCGAAGCTCCGACACGAGCTGGAACGACTCGATGAGCGTGTCCGCGTCCGCGGTACTGAGGATGCCGTCGTCTCTGGCGGCGCGCAGTCTCTCCGGAGTCGAAGCGCAGATGACGCCCGCTGCCATACCGGCCCATCTGGCGAGGCTGACGATCGGCAGTGCCCCTCCCTCCTTCAGGTCAAGCTGGCCGCGATGCTCCCCGGAGTGCTCGACGACAAGCCCGCCCAAGAAGCCCGTCGGAGGCCGGTGTGACAGTGAGAAGCGCGCGAGCATGCGCAGCAAGGTGGGGTGTGTTCGCGCCGGGCGGAACGTCTCGGTCAGCATCTCGCCCACGTGGGTCCCGAAAACTGCACGGCTGTCCACGAGGACCGACATGAGTATGAGCGCCTTGTCCTGGGCGGGGTCGTCGAGCCAGGAACGGACCGCGCTCTGCCAGGAGTCGAAAGAGCGGACGAACAGCGGGTCCGAAGCGCTGACCCGGTGGGCGTCGGGATGAAAGCCGCACGCGACGAGGATCTCGGTCGCCCGATGCGCAAGCTCGGCGAAATAGGGGCGGGTCACCCGGTCTACGTCCAGGGACGGGTCGTCCACCTTCAGAAACACGATCGCGCTGTCCAGATCAGAGCTCGGAACGGCCTCGCGCCGTGCCTGGCTCCCAAGTGCGAGCCACGCGAACAGAACCGGGGGCTCGCCCATCTCGGCTACGGCGAACTCGATCGCCCGGCGCGTCAGTGCGTCGGACACGATCGAGAACACGGCCTCGATGTCCAAAGGGGCCACGTGGGCCCTATGCAGGCTGACGATCGTCGGTCGCAACTGCCCCGCGACCTCGGCCAACTCCGCGGGGCCGGTTGCGCGTGCGATCGCCCGTCGCAGCGAGAGGGACGAATGGGTCTGGACCTCGACGAGGTCGGAGTCGGCGATTACACCGAGCAGCGCGCCTGCAGGCGACAGGACCGGGAAGTGGCGGAAGCTCCGGTCGAGCATGTCGAGCAGCACCTCGCCCGCCAAACGCTCGCCGGGGACAGTGTAAGCCGGGGCTGTCATTGCCTCAGAGACGGGGGCATCGGGTGATCGTCCGACAGCCAGGACCCGAGAGCGAAGGTCGCGATCGGTGAGGATGCCAAGCGATGATCCGAGGTCGACAACGACAGCGGTCGCTCCTCGTGCACTCATCTCGCGGGCAGCCTCTCGGATCGGGGTGTCGGGTCGGCAGACCACCGCCGGCGACCGGATCAGGGCGCTCACCGGCTGGCTCAAGTGATCCCGATCGACCTCGGTCGAACGTCCCTGGCGGATCCCATAGCGGTCCTGCAGCAACGAGCGAGTCACGTAGCGGAGGGTCGCGGGCTGTCCAAGCAACCGGTAGGCCGCATCGGCAGGGATCCGGTAGGTGAGCGTGTCCTCGGCGGCGCGGGCTGCGAAGCCGGTAGGCAAGCCGGAGAGCATCGAGGCGTGGCCGAACATCTCGCCGACCCCGATGACGTCGAGCACCCTGCCGTCGTGGACGATCTCGACCACGCCGGCGCGTATGACCCTGAGGAACTCACTCGCGTGAGCCCCTTGGGAGAAGATCACCGTTCCGGCAACGTGGAACTCGACTTCGGCCGAAGCCGCGGCGCGTTCGACCTCGGTGGGCGCCAACGCGTTGAAAGGTGGGTACGCCAAGAGGAACTCGACGATCTCCGGCACAGCGCTCACGGATTGCCAGTGTGCCAGAAGCTCGGTCCGCCGCCGCTGTCCCGCCTGGTCAAAGTCCGGGTGCCTCAGCGAAAATCTGACCCTTGACTTGCTCCTTCGCCACTGGTCTAATGACCCGCACCAAATGGCGGGGCGACCGTCGGGGTAGAGGGGGGCATCGATGCCGGTCGATGAAAGCGCGGTTCAGGGGCTGGGCGGGGTGGACGCGGACGTGGCCAAACTCCATGAGTTGGGCTACGCGCAGGAGCTTCACCGACGAATGGGAGGTTTCTCCAACTTCGCCGTCTCCTTCACGATCATCTCTGTGCTGTCTGGCTGCCTGACGCTGTACTACTACGGGATGGCCGAAGGCGGCCCGGTCGACATCGTCTGGGGCTGGATCGTCGTAGGTTTCTTCACGGTCATCGTCGGGCTCGGCATGGCGGAGATCGCGTCCGCCTACCCGACCGCAGGGGGCCTGTACTACTGGTCCGCCAAGCTGGCGAAGGGCAATCCCGGTGTCTGGAGTTGGTTCACGGGCTGGTTCAACCTCCTCGGCCAGGTGGCGATCACCGCCGGCATCGATTACGGGTTCGCGTTCTTCTTCTCGGCGTTCCTCAACATGGTCTTCAACTTCCCGACGTCGTCCGGCTGGGTCCTCGTCGTCTACGGCGGCATCCTCTTGCTGCACGGCCTTCTCAACACCTTCGGCGTGCGCGTCGTCGCCTTCCTTTCCGACGTCTCGGCCTGGTGGCACATCCTTGGCGTGGCAACCATCGCCGTAGTGCTGGTGTTCGTCCCCAGCCACCATGCCTCGGCGTCGTTCGTCTTCACCAAGTTCATCAACCTGTCGGGCTTCAACTCGAAGTGGTACGTGTTCTTCCTCGGTCTGTTGATGGCCCAGTACACATTCACCGGCTACGACGCCTCGGCACACATGTCGGAGGAGACGAAGAGCCCCGATCTCGCCGCCCCGCGCGGCATCGTCAGCTCGATCGTCGTCTCCCTGATCGCCGGCTGGATCCTCATTCTGGCCATCACCTCGGTCATCCCGACCAACATGACCGTCTACACCAAGTACGCCGCACAGGAGTTCGCGCCCGTGCTCATCTGGTCGAACGCCATCGGCCGGCACGGCGCCGAGCTCCTGCTGGTGATCGCGTTCATGGCACAGGCCTACTGCGGCATGGCGTCTGTCACCGCGAACTCCCGCATGCTGTACGCCTTCAGCCGGGACGGGGCCGTGCCCGGCCATCAGCTCTGGCACCGCATCAACCCCCGCACGAGGACGCCGACCAACGGGATCTGGTTCTGCGTCGTGTTCGCCTTCCTCCTCGCCGTCCCCTCCCTGTGGAGTGGCGTCGCCTATGCCGCGGTCACCTCGATCGCCACGATCGGCCTCTACATCGCCTACGTGCTGCCGACGGTGCTGCGCCGCCTGCAGGGCGCGAGCTTCAAGAAAGGCCGCTGGAGCCTCGGCAGATGGAGCCCGATCGTCGGCTGGGTGGGCATCCTCTGGGTGGCGTTCATCTCCATCTTGTTCATGCTCCCCGAGTTCAGCCCGATCAATCGCGACACGTTCAACTACGCCCCGATCGCCGTGGGAGTCGTGCTCGTCTTCGCCGGGGGCTACTGGCTGTTGTCAGCCCGTCGTTGGTTCACCGGCCCGAAGGTGCAGGGCAGCGAGGAAGAGCTGAAAGCCATCGAAGCCCGGTTCGGTCAGAAGTCGGGGGCCGGCCTTTGAGCGACGCCACGCCCGCGCTCACGGTCGACGGGCTGGCGGCGCTCATCGCTTCCAACAAGATCGACACGGTGGTCGTAGGGATCACCGACATGCAGGGACGGCTGCAGGGAAAACGCTTTGCAGCCGCCCACTTCCTCGAAGAGACGGTGGACCGCGGAACCGAGGGGTGCAACTACCTGCTCGCGGTCGACGTCGACATGAACACCGTCCCGGGATACGCGATGGCCTCCTGGGAACGTGGTTACGGCGACTTCTTCATGGTGCCCGACTTGTCGACGCTGCGGCTGCTCCCGTGGCACCCCGGCACGGCCTTTTGCATGGCCGACGTCAGATGGGCAGACGGCAGCCCCGTCGTGGCCTCGCCCCGGCATATCCTCCAGCGCCAGACCGAACGCCTCGCGGCTCACGGATGGCACGCTCTGGCCGCCACCGAGCTCGAGTTCATCGTCTTCAACGACACCTTCGAACATGCGTGGCAGGCGGGCTACCGGAACCTGACCCCGGCGAACCTGTACAACGTCGACTACTCGCTCTTCGGCACAGGCCGGGTGGAGCCTTTGCTGCGGCGGATCCGAAACGAGATGGCCGGGGCCGGAATGTGGGTCGAGTCAGTGAAGGGAGAATGCAACTTCGGCCAGCACGAGATCGCTTTCCGCTATACCGAGCCCGTCGTGAAGGCAGACGAGCACTCGTTGTTCAAGATGAGCGCCAAGGAGATCGCGGCCCAGGAGGGCCGCTCCATCACGTTCATGGCGAAGTACGACGCCAGGGAAGGCAACTCCTGCCACATCCACATCTCTCTCCGTGACGACTCGGGACAACCTGTCTTCGCCGGTCCTCGGGACCACGGGTTCTCAGAGGTGTTCGAGCAATTCATGGCCGGCCTGCTCGCCACACTGCCGGAACTGACGCTGTTCGTCGCACCCAACATCAACAGCTACAAGCGCTTTGTCACGGGATCGTTCGCACCGACGGCACTAGCCTGGGGCCATGACAACCGGTCCTGCGCGCTTCGCGTCGTCGGGCACCAGCCGTCCTCACTGCGCGTCGAGTGCCGAGTGCCCGGTGCGGACGTGAACCCTTACCTGGCGTTGTCGGCGATTGTCGCAGGTGGTCTGTTCGGTATCGAGAAGGGGCTCGAGCTCGAGCCCGAGTTCGTCGGCAATGCCTATGCCTCGGACAAGCCGCGGTTGCCGACCAACCTCCGGGAGGCAGCCGGCCTGTTCGCCACGAGCCAGGTCGCCCGCGACGCCTTCGGCGACGAGGTTGTCGCCCACTACGCCAACATGGCGCGCGTCGAGCTCGACGCGTTCGACGCAACCGTCACCGACTGGGAGCGCTACAGGGGTTTCGAACGCCTGTGAGCACCGGACGTACTGTCGTCAACCCCGCTACAGAGGAAGTGATCGCCACCGTCGTCCCGCTGGACGCGGAGGCCACCGACGGGGCGATCGCCCGCGCGGCGGCCGCGCTCCCGGCCTGGCGGGCGGTCTCGCCGGCCGATCGCGCCCGGCTGCTCAGGCGTTTTGCCGAGGCCGTGGACGCGGCCAACGAGGAGCTGGCCCGGCTGGAGGTCGCCAACTCGGGTCACACGATCTCGAACGCCCGTTGGGAGGCGGGCAACGTCCGCGACGTCCTCGCCTACTACGCAGGAGCGCCGGAGCGGCTCTCCGGGCGCCAGATCCCCGTCCCCGGTGGCGTCGATGTCACCTTCCGTGAGCCCATCGGCGTCGTCGGGATCATCGTTCCCTGGAATTTCCCGATGCCGATCGCCTCGTGGGGTTTCGGCCCGGCGCTGGCCGCAGGCAACACGGTCGTGCTCAAGCCGGCCGACCTGACGCCGCTGACGGCGATCCGCATCGGCGAGCTGGCCCTCGAGGCCGGCGTACCCGAGCACGTGTTCCAGGTGTTGCCTGGCCGTGGCTCGGTCGTGGGATGGCGCTTTGTCACCCATCCCCTGGTCGGCAAGATCTGCTTCACGGGCTCGACCGACGTAGGTCAAAGGATCATGGCGGGCTGCGCCGAGCAGGTGAAACGCGTGACCCTCGAACTCGGCGGCAAGAGCGCCAACATCATCTTCGCCGACGCCGACATCGAGGCCGCGGCCGCGGCCGCGCCGTACGCTGTCTTCGACAACGCCGGCCAGGATTGTTGCGCTCGATCGCGGATCCTCGTCCAGCAAAGCGCGTACGAGAGCTTCATGGAGCACTTCGAGCCTGCGGTCAAGGCCGTGCGCGTCATCGACCCCTCCGATGAACGAAGCGAGATGGGGCCGCTCATCAGTGCCGAGCAACGGTCGGCCGTTTCTGCTTTCGTGCCCGACGGCGCACCGGTCGCGTTCCGTGGGAACGCACCTGAGGGTCCCGGTTTCTGGTATCCGCCGACTGTCCTGGCGCCGGTCCAGCCGGACTCGGCGGCGGTCCGGGAGGAGATCTTCGGCCCGGTGGTCGCTGTGCTTCGGTTCGAGGACGAGACCGAGGCCGTCCGCATGGCGAACGACACGCCGTACGGGCTCTCGGGCTCGATCTGGACCCGCGATGTCGGGCGCGCGTTCCGGGTCGCGCGAGCGGTCGAGACCGGCACGATCTCGGTGAACTCGAATTCGTCCGTCCGCTACTGGACACCTTTCGGCGGCTTCAAGCGATCCGGCATCGGGCGCGAGCTCGGGCCCGATGCCCTCGAGGCGTTCACCGAGCTCAAGAACGTGTTCATCGCGACCGGAAGCTGATCGTCGCAGCTGCGGAACTGCCAACCAAGAATGATCGGGGAAAGACCATGTCGGGAAGGCTCGAGGGCAAGGTAGCGGTCATCACCGGTGCCGCGAGCGGCATCGGCCGTGCGAGCGCCATCAGGTTCGCCGAAGAGGGAGCACACGTGGTCGTGGCCGACCTCGCCGACGAGGCCGGCATTGTCGTCGCCGAGGAGATCGGCGGCCTCTACGTGCACGCGGACGTGACCGACCCGGCCAGTGTCGCCTCGATGTACAAAGCCGCGCTCGACCGGTTCGGCGCGCTCGACATCTGCTTCAACAACGCCGGGATCTCGCCTCCCGACGACGACTCGATCCTCGAGACGGAGCTCGACGCCTGGCGCCGCGTGCAGGACGTGAACCTGACGAGCGTCTACCTGTGCTGCAAGGCGGCGATCCCGATAATGCTCGAGCACGGCGGCGGGAACATCATCAACACGGCGTCGTTCGTCGCTCTCGTGGGCGCGGCGACGTCCCAGATCTCCTACACCGCCTCAAAGGGGGGCGTCCTCTCGCTATCCCGCGAGCTCGGCGTGCAGTTCGCCCGCCAGGGGATCCGCGTCAACGCCCTCTGCCCAGGACCGGTGAACACGCCGCTTCTCCGGGAGCTTTTCGCCAAGGACGCCGAGCGCGCGGCGCGGCGGCTGGTCCACGTCCCGATGGGCCGCTTCGCCGAGCCGGAAGAGATCGCGGCAGCTGCATGCTTCCTCGCGTCCGATGACGCCTCGTTCATCACGGCGAGCACCTTCCTCGTCGATGGAGGCATCAACGCCGCCTATGTGACTCCGCTGTGACCACTTCTGCCGGGCGCGGACGACCCGTCATCGGGATCACCGCCTACGACGAGCAGGCGTCGTGGGGAGCGTGGCACACGCGAGCCTCGCTGGTCCCCGCCGCCTACGTGAGTTCCCTCGCCGAGGCGGGCGCGAACCCGCTCATCGTCCCGGTCCAAGAACAGGACGAAGATGCCCTCGACTCGCTGGTGGGCCGCCTCGACGGCCTGGTGCTGACCGGCGGGCCCGACGTCGACCCCGCCCGTTACGGCGCCGAACGGCATCCCCGGTCTCAGCCGCCGCGCGTCCAGCGCGACGAGCGTGAGATCGCGCTTTTGAGCGCGGCCGAGCGCTCAGGTTTGCCGGTGCTCGCCATTTGCAGGGGTATGCAGCTGTTGAACGTCGCCCACGGCGGCACGCTCTACCAACACCTCCCCGACGTCGTCGGCCACGAGGAGCACAGCCCCACGCCGGGCGAGATGTCAAAGCACCGCGTCAAGATCGCTCCGGACAGCTTGCTCCGTAAGGTGCTCGGCTGGGACGAGCGATACGTTCCGACCCATCATCACCAGGCTGTCGAGCGGCTCGCGCCTGAGCTCTCGGCCGTCGCTTGGGCGGACGACGGCACGATCGAAGCTATCGAAAGCCCGACAGGACCCTTCCTCGTCGGGGTGCAGTGGCACGCCGAAGCAGACGACGACATCGCCGTGCTCGAAGGCTTCGTCCGCGAAGCGGCCGGGGTGCTCGCGACCCGGGAGGAGGGCGTGAGCCG